>NZ_JABJVV010000002.1 GCF_013155545.1 Caenimonas soli
GCGCCCGAATTTTCGTCGATCGCCGTAGCCGTGGCGCCTGAGGTAACTGTCGGGTCTGCTTCGTCCAGGTCGTTGATCGCCAGAGTCACAGCTTGGCTGTCAGTGCGCCCGACTCCGTCGGTGGCTACTACGGTGAAGCTGTAGCTCGACTTCGCCTCGTGATTCGGGTTGCCCGTGAGTGTTACCGCACCAGTGCTCGCATCAATGCTGAAGGCAGCCGCGTCAGTGCCCGCCAGGCTGAATGTGACACCCGCGCTGATGTCGTCGGTGTCGGTCGCAGTGGCGGAGTAGACCACTTGACCTGTGCCGCTGTTTTCGTCGATCGCCGTGGAAGTTGCACCCGAAGTGATCGTGGGATCGGCTTCGTCCAAGTCGTTGATGACCAAAGTCACTACCTGGCTGTCGGTGCGACCGACTCCGTCGGCGGCTACTACGGTGAAGCTGTAGCTTGATTTGCTCTCGTGGTTCGGATTGCCGGTCAGCGTTACTACGCCGGTGGCTCCATCAATGGTGAACGCAGCGGCATCCGCGCCTGAGAGGCTGAAAGTCAGACCGGCGCTAACGTCGTCAGTATCGGTGGCCGTCGCGGTGTAAACCACTTGGCCAGCGCCCGAGTTCTCGTTGATCGCAGTGGCTGTGGCGCCTGAGGTAAGTGTCGGATCAGCCTCGTCCAGGTCGTTGATGGCCAAAGTCACAGCTTGGCTGTCAGTGCGCCCGACTCCATCGGTAGCCACCACGCCGAAGCTGTAACTGCTTTTCGTCTCGTGGTTGGGGTTCCCGGTCAAGGTCACCGCGCCAGTGCTGGCGCTAATGGTGAAGGCGGCCGCATCCGTGCCCGCCAGGCTGAAGGTCACGCCTGTGCTGATGTCGTCCGTGTCGGTCGCTGTGGCGGTATAGATCACTTGGCCTGCGCCTGAGTTCTCGTCGATCGCGGTGGCTGCGGCGGCGGAAGTGATCGTGGGATCTGCCTCGTCCAAGTCGTTGATCGCCAAGGTCACAGCCTGGCTGTCGGTGCGGCCCACTCCATCAGTAGCCACCACGCTGAAGCTGTAACTGCTCTTCGTCTCGTGGTTGGGGTTGCCGGTCAAGGTCACCGCGCCAGTGCTGGCGTTAATGTTGAACGCCGCGGCATCCGTGCCGGCCAAGCTGAAGGTCACGCCGGCGCTGATGTCGTCCGTGTCGGTCGCAATGGCCGTATAGATCACTTGGCCACCGCCGCTGTTTTCGTCAATGGTGGTAGCGGTTGTACCCGAAGTAATCGAGGGATCCGCTTCGTCCAGATCGTTGATCGCCAACGTGACGGCCTGGGTATCGGTCCGCCCAACCCCATCGGTGGCTACCACGCTGAAGCTGTAGCTGCTCTTCGTCTCGTGATCCGGATTGCCGGTGAGCGTCACTGCGCCGGTGCCGGCATTGATGGTGAACGCAGCCGCGTCTGTACCCGACAAACTGAACGTAACACCCGCACTGACGTCGTCCGTGTCAGTCGCAGTGGCGGTGTAAACGACTTGGCCTGTGCCGCTGTTCTCGTCGATCGCAGTCGCTGTGGCGCCGGACGTGATCGTCGGATCGGCTTCATCGACGTTGTTGATGCTCACCGTCACGGTCTGCGTGCTGGAGTTGCCGGATGCATCGGCCGCGCGCAGCTGCACGATATACGTGTTGGCCCCCGAGGTAGCCCCGTCGGTCGGGCTCTCGTAGTCAGGTGCGGCCTGGAAGCTCAGCGCCCCGGTCGCAGCGTCAATGCTGAACTTGGCCTGGTCTTGCCCACCCACCACGCTCCACGTCACGCTCTCGTTGGCGGTGAAGGTATGAACGGCCGTGCCGTTCTCATCGACGCTCTTGGCGCTGGTAGCTCCAGTTGCGCCCGAAGGGCCGGTGATCTGCGGAGCGGTGGTGTCGTCGTCGAGATCAATGACATTGCTGATGGCAAGCGTCACGGCTTGGCTGTCGGTGCGTCCGACTCCATCCGTGGCGACCACACTAAAGCTATAGCTGGACTTGCCTTCGTAGTTCGGATTGCCGGTGAGTGTCACCGCGCCGTTGCCGGCATTGATGGTGAACGCAGCCGCGTCCGTGCCTGCCAGACTAAACGTAACGCCAGCACTGACATCGTCCGTGTCGGTGGCGGTCACCGTGTAGATCACCTGTCCTGCGCCGGAGTTCTCGTCGATGGCCGTGGCCGTGGCGCCCGAGGTGATCGTGGGATCTGCTTCGTCGAGGTCGTTGATCGCCAGAGTCACAGCCTGGCTGTCGGTGCGGCCCCCTCCGTCGGTGGCAACCACCGTGAAGCTGTAGTCGCTCTTGGCTTCGTGGTTCGGGTTGCCCGTCAGGGTCACCGCGCCAGTGCTCGCGTTGATCGTGAAGGCAGCGGCGTCCGTGCCCGCCAGGCTGAAGGTCAGGCCGTCGCTGACGTCGTCAGTATCGGTGGCGCTCGCGGTGTACACCACCTGGCCAGCGCCAGAGTTCTCGTCGATGGCCGTGGCTGTGCCGCCAGAGGTAATTGTTGGGTCGGCCTCATCCAGGTCGTTGATCGCCAGCGTGACAGCTTGACTGTCGGTACGTCCGACTCCGTCCGTGGCCACTACGCTGAAGCTGTAGCTGCTCTTGGCTTCGTGGTTCGGGTTACCCGTCAGGGTCACCGCGCCGGTGCCGGCGTTGATGGTGAACGCGACCGCGTCGGTACCGGCCAGGCTGAAAGTCACCCCAGCGCTGATGTCGTCAGTATCGGTGGCGCTCGCCGTGTAGATCACTTGGCCTGCGCCGGAGTTCTCATCGATGGCCGTCGCGGCTGCACCCGAAGTGATCGTGGGATCGGCCTCGTCCAGGTCGTTGATCGCCAAAGTAACGGCTTGGGTATCGGTGCGCCCCACTCCATCAGTAGCGACCACACTGAAGCTATAGCTGCTCTTGGCTTCGTGGTCCGGATTGCCCGTCAGGGTCACCGCGCCAGTGCTGGCGTTGATGGTGAACGCAGCGGCATCTGTGCCCGCCAGGCTGAATGTGACGCCGGCGCTGATGTCGCCGGTATCGGTGGCGCTGGCCGTGTAGACCACTTGACCTGCGCCGCTGTTCTCGTCAATCGCCGTGGCTGTGGCACCGGACGTGATCGTGGGGTCGGCTTCGTCCAGGTCGTTAACGGCAAGGGAAACTGCCTGGCTGTCGCTGCGGCCCACTCCGTCAGTGGCCACCACAGTGAAGCTGTAGCTTGACTTGGCCTCGTGGTTGGGGTTGCCGGTAAGCGTCACTGCGCCTGTGCTGGCGTTGATGGTGAACGCCGCCGCATCCGTTCCCGCCAGGCTGAAGGTCACGCCTGTGCTGATGTCGTCCGCGTCGGTCGCAGTGGCGGTGTAAACGACTTGGCCTGCGCCGGAGTTCTCGTCGATGGCCGTGGCTGTGGCGCCTGAGGTAACTGTCGGGTCTGCTTCGTCCAAGTCGTTGATTGCCAGCGTGACGACCTGGGTATCGGTGCGCCCGACTCCGTCGGTAGCCACTACCGAAAAGCTGTAGCTGCTCTTGACTTCGTGGTTGGCGTTGCCCGTCAGGGTCACCGCGCCGGTACCGGCATTGATCGTGAAAGCAGCGGCATCCGTGCCCGCCAAGCTGAAGGTCACGCCCGCACTGATGTCGTCCGTGTCGGTGGCGGTCGCGGTGTAGATCACTGGGCCCGCGCCGCTGTTCTCGTCAATGGCCGTGGCGGTTGCACCCGAAGTAATGGAGGGATCGGCTTCGTCCAAGTCGTTGATCGCCAGAGTAACGGCCTGCTGGGCGGGCGTGGTGACGCCGTCGTCCGCCACCACCGTGAAGCTGTAGCTGGACTTGGTCTCGTGATCGGGGTCCCCCGTCAGGCTGACCTGGCCTGACGCATTTATCGTGAAGGCGGCGGCGTCTGCTCCGCCCAGGCTGTAGGTGATGCCGGCGCTGATATCGCCGGCGTCCGTGGCCGTTGCCGTGTAGACCAGCTGGTTTGCGCCGGAGTTTTCATTGATCGCCGTCGCAGTCGTGCCCGACGTGATGGTGGGCGCCACCTCGTCCACGTTGTTGATGGTCACCGTCACGGTCTGGATGCTGGCGTTGCCAGCACCATCAGTAGCGCGCACCTGCACGATATATGTGTTGCTTCCCGTGGTGGCGCCGTCCGTCGGGCCCTCGTAGTTCGGGGCAGCGGCGAAGGTCAACGCGCCCGTGCTCGCATTGATGCTGAATTTACCCTGGTCCTCGCCTGCCGCCAGGCTCCAGGTCACGGCCTCGTTGGCCGTGAAGGTGTGCACGGCCGTGCCGTTCTCGTCGATGCTCTTGGCGCTGGTAGCTCCCGTTGCGCCGGAGGGGCCGGTGATGCTCGGAGCCGTGGTGTCGACGGACACGGTTACGGTCGTTGTTGCCGCGGCCGAGTTGTTGCCCGCCTCGTCCGTCGCGACTACCGTGAACGTGCGATTGCCGCCCGTAGGCGTTGCAGCGGTATTTTGGTACGTGACATCGCCGATGATGGCCCGCGCTTCGGCGGCGGTCAGGTTCGCGCCATCGAAGCGCTGGATGGTGAAGACACCGCCCGCATGGCTCACATTGACGCGTACGCCTCCCACAAGCACATCGGCTTGGTCGCCGTTGCTTCCGTTCGCCGCCAGGTCAGTGCTGCCGAAGACCAGCCGTTCGTTCGTGCCGTTCGCCAGCCCCGCCACGGTGACCGTGACGGCGCCGAGCTTGTCCGAGAGTTCCACCAGCGTCGCAGCGTCCGCGTCATCGTCCAGGCTGACAGCCGCGCCATTGAGGCTCGTGACGCTGCGGTTGATGGTGCCACCGTCGCTGGGGTCGAGGTCGAGGACGGGCGCGGTCGTGTCCCTGACCGTGAGCTCTCCCGACGTGCTGTCACTCAGCACATTGCCCGCGCTGTCCCGCACCGTTGCGGAGACGTTGTAGACGCCATTGAACGCACCACCCACGGCGGTCTGCAGCGCATCGGCGGCGGGAATTGTCAATGTCCAGGCGGCGCCGACATGCACCAGGTTCCCGTCCCCCGGCGTATAGGTGACGCCGTTGACCGTCACGCTCAGAGACTCACCGGTGCCCAGCGTCGCGGTACCGGTGATGGTCGGCGTCGTGTCCACCGTTGTCTGGCTGGTCACAGTCACGGGGCCCAATGGCGCGGTGCTGTCGATGACTATCGCTTGCGTGGCACTGCCGCCACTGGCGGCCAGCAAGGTATAGCCGCCATCGCTGAGGGTCGTGCCCGTGAAGTCATAGGTCCACGTACCAGTCGAGTTGGCTACGACGGAAATGTTGAACACCGTTCCCGCAGACGAGTCGGTGAGCGTCAGAGTAACGGTTGCATTGGCCGCTGCGGTGCCGCTGAAGCTCAGCGTCTTGTCGCTGGTGATGAAGTCCGATACGGTGCCGGTGTCGTTGCTGATCTGGTCGATGCTGACAACGCCCGACTTGTCGTGCAACACCGTGCCCGTGTCGCCATAGGAATCGCCGGAACCGTCCACGTAGGTGGCGCTGACCGACAGCACACCGTTGGCCATGCCGCTGAGGTTGAGGGGCAACAAAGTCCACACCCCGCCGGTCACCACAGCGGTGTCGCTGATCGTGGTGCTGCCATCGGTGATGCTCACGTACACGACGCTGCCGTCGGGCACCGATGTAGCCGTACCCTGGATCACGACGCTATCGTCCTCGGCGGCGGTCAGTGTGCCGTTGCCGCCCGCGCCGTCGAGCGGCTCCGTCACGGCGACGGTCGGCGCCGCTCCAATCTCCACGTTCCGCGTCGTGCTCGTGGCGTTGCCCACGGCGTCGGCGCCACTCGCGGTGACACCCAGCGTGTTGCCGCTGGTATAGGTGACCGATGGTCCGGTTCCACCGTTTGCCGTCGGATTGCCGGTATCTACATCCCAAATGCCACCCGCCCGAACGATGGCCGTGTAGGTGTGGGTCGTGGCACCGGAAGTGATGTCCGGATCCACCACCACCGTCACCGTGCTTCCGACGGCCAGATCGGTTGTGCCACCAAGGACTGGTGTGGTGTCGGGCGTGCGCGCATTGGAAGTGATCGCGATCACGGGAGGCGTCACATCCACCGTGAGCGTCTGCACGTCCGTGCCCGTGTTGCCAGCCGGATCGGTGGCAGTGGCAGTGATGGGCGCCGGCCCGGTGAGACCCGTCGCGGGGAAGCTGCCGGAGAAAGCAACAGCCGTCGCCGTGTTGACCGACCAGGAACCATCGGCTGCCACGACGGTCTTGTAAACCAGGTCGGATGCGCCGTTGTTGTCCGTGTCCAGGCTGAGCGTGAGCACCGTCCCGGCGGGCAAGCCGGTGGAGCTGCCCGAGATGACAGGCGTGGAGTCGCCGGTTGTTTCCGTCGTGGCGCCGCCGCCAATGGTCACGGTCGCCAACGTATCGATCACGATTTCGCTGCTCGTCGGATCGACCACGCTGCTGGCGCCTCGCGTCACCGTGGCGTTGACCGAATAGCTGGCGTCCGCCATGGCCGAGGCCGGTGTGAGCGACCATCCCGTCGCCGTGACAGTGAGATTTCCGTTGGCCGCGGAATAGGTAACGCCATTGACGACCACCGAGAGCGTATCGCTGCCAGTCTGCGTCCAGGTGCCGGTCACGGTAGGCGTGTTGTCGGAGCTGAGTTGGCTGACGACGGTGGGCTTGTTCAGCCCGGTGGCCGACGAGCTGCCGCCGAAGGCATTGGTGGCGGTCGCGGTGACTTTTGCCGATGGATCCAATCCCGCCGCGGGAAGCGCGCCAAGTGTGGGCGTCGCGCTGCCCAGGTCCACACTCCATGTTCCGTTGCTCTGCATGGTGGCGGAGTAAGCGACGTCGGTATCGCCGTCGTTGTCCGTGTCGATCTCGACGACGATCGGCGAGCCCGCCGCAAGGCTGCTCGTGCCCGTGATCGAGGGGGTGCTGTCCGTCGCCAGCGCGCTGGTGTCGACGGTCACCGTGGGAGCGGCCGCCGCTGTCGTGGTGTTGAACGCTTGGGTCGTCGTGGCTGCTGCATTGCCGCGGCCCGTCAAATCGCCAGTTGCGGCACCGGCGGCGACCGTGGCGGTGATGGTGCCGCTCGCGCTGGCGGTAGGCGTGACCACCAGGGTATAAGTCGTGCCGCTACCCGAGAAGGCGCCCTTCGTTCCGTTGGTAACCGTGATGTCACTCGCGGTGAACGTGCCGGCCTTCAATGCTTCGGTGAACGTGAACGTAAAGGTGACTGGCCCGGTGGCGATCGTGCCTGCCGTATCGTCGGTGATGGTGAGTACCGGCGTGTCGAGATCGAGCGTCGGCAATTCCACGTCGGTCAGTGATATCCCGGTGTCGAGAACCGTGGCCGACACCTGGAACTGGCCATTGGCCATGGCCTGGACTTCCGCAGCCGTCAACGTGACCGACCAGTTGTTGGTGCCGGCCGTGTAGGTGGCGCCGCTCGTCGCCGTCTTGGTGTAAAGGGTCGTTCCCCCTTGGCTTACCACCACGGTCACGGTGCTGCTCGTCTGGTTCGTCTCGCCTTGCAGCACCAGGCCGCTGGTGATGTCGCCGACGGTGACGAGGTTGTCGCCCGATACGGACTTCATGTCGATTGACCGGGCGGAGTTGCCGATGGAGTTCTGCGCCTGGCGCGAAAAATCGACCTTCTGCACCAGATTCCCGGCGGCATCCACCGTGTTCGCCGGAGCGCTGACGCGGAAATAGTACGTGGTGTTGTTGCTCAGGTTCGATGTCGTGGCCGCGCTCCATGAGCCGTCGGCCTGTACGACCGGGCTGAGCGTTTGAACCGGTGAACCCGAATAGTCGGACGCCGTATAGATCTGGACGGTCAGCGTCGTGTTGGCCGGCAGGTCCGTCACACCCTTGATCGTCGCGCCTGAGGTCGCGCGAATCGGGCTTTGCGTCGTGTTGATGATGCTGAGCGCCGTCTTGTCGTGCGTGACGGACGAGTCGGTGGCGCTGATGCTCGTGCCGGACAGCGTCGCGGTGACGGTGAGGGTTGAATTGTCCAGGCTCGAGAGATTCAGCCCGCTGGCGCTCCAGTTGCCACCGGTGACGGCGACGTTGCTGGCGGTGACCGAATTTCCGTTGGAATCCCGTACGACGATATCCACCGTGAAGCCACTGGTGGCAGTGCCCGAGATGGTGACGGAGTCGTCTTCCGTCATGTTCAGGTAGGCCGCGCCGCCGCCACTATTGCTGACCTGAGCGAATGTGTTGGTGCTGGCCGCCGAGGTGATGCCGCCGATCGACACGGTGGGCGTGGTGATCGTGAGCACCTGGGTGTCCGAAACCGCCCCCGTGCTGTCGGTGGCGGTTATGCCGATGGCGCCGACGAGGCCCCCGCTCGGTAGCGAGCCGGAGATGGGCGACGCGCTGCCGACGTCGAGAGACCAGCTTCCGCCGGCGCCGGGCGTCACCGAATAAGTGACCGCATCAGCCAGGTCGCCATCATCGCCCGGGTCGAGCCGCACGATGACGAAGCCCCCGGCATTCGAGGACGTGCCGGTCACGACAGGCGTGGTGTCCAGGCCCGAGTCAGTGGCGCCGCCGGTGATGTCGATCGCCACCACCGGGTCGTTGGTGGCGGTGACTTCGGCCGAGGTGGTGTCGGACACACTGGTGCTGGCACGGGTGACGGTGGCGACGACCTCGTAGCTGTTGCCGGGCACCAGGGGCGTGAACGTGCCGCTCGCGGGCGTGGCGGTGGCCAGGTCGAGCGTCCAGGTGTTGCCGGACGGGCTGAGCGTGTAGGTGGCGCCGCTCACCGAAACGGTCAGCGTATCGCCGCCGATGTTGGTCCATGTGCCGGAAACAATGGGCGCGGCCAGGTTGCTGGACACGGTATTGACCGTCGGGCGCGTCAAAGCGATGGTGGAAGCGCTGTTGCCCGCCGCGTCGGTCGCGCTGGCCGTGATCTTGGCGGACGACGTCAGGCCGCTGCTCGGCATCGTGCCGGAAACCGGCGATACGGTGCCGGTATTCAGGGTCCACAAGCCCCCCGAAACAACCACCTGGTAGACCAGGTTGGCCGTCAAGGCATTGTTGTCGTGGTCGATGGTGACCGTCAGCATCGAACCATCGGGCTGGTCGCTCGTGCCGGAGATGGTCGGCTGCCCGCTAGTGCCCGTGGCAAGCTGGTCGATGGTCACGACAGGCGCCGTCTTGTCGTGCGAGACCGACCCGAGGTCCAAGATGGCGTTGCCGGCGTCATCTGTCGCAGTGGCGGACACGGTGAGCGTGCCGTTGTTCAACGCGGAGAGATCCAGGCCGCTCACGGTCCAGGTACCGTTGCCCGCTGTGGTGGTCGTGCCCGTCACGGTGCTGATGCCGTCGTTCACCGTGAGGGTCAGAAGGCGATTGGCCAGATAGGTGCTGGTGCCCGATATCGCGACGGAATTGTCTTCCGCGTCATTGAGCATGCCGCCGCTGATGGGCTCCGAGACGGTGATCGCCGGCCCCGCGGAAACGGGGTTGCTCGGCGACATCGGCGCCGTCATCGCGCCCAGGGAGGCGAAGGTGGCGTTGCTGTCGTAGTTCTTTCCGACGCCGTTCAGGTCGCCGTTGATCGGGCCGGACTGGGTTTGCGTGAAGGACACATACTGGACCACGGTGTCCTTGTCGAAGCCGCTGATGCCGGTGGCTCCGCGCGGCCCATAGGTTCCGTCACGGCCCACCGGCGATGGCTTGGCCAGCACAGTGGCCAGGTCGGCGATCGGAATGCGGAAATTGACGAAAGCGTCGCCGACCCCGTCGTTGCCCAGGTCCGTATCACCGTTCCAATGAGGATCGGTGGTCGCGCCAACGGCCACCACCGAGTAATTGCTGGCGGCCATGGGATAGACGCCGTTGTTCGGCAGCCAACCCGCCGGCAGCGGCGTCGTGGTGGTGGTGCTCGGCGAGATGTTGGCGCCGGTGCCGGGGTCCATGAGCCGCACGACCTGGCCGTTGTTGCGCCCGTCGACGGTCATGAACAGGTCGATCCGGCCATCCAGGTCGGCGTCCATGCCGATGACTGCGACACCGCCGAACTCCGTGGGACTCGTCGGGTTGTCCACCCGCAGGCGAAAGACCAGGTAGTCGTCGGCCGTCGTGGTGGTGCCGCCGTCGTCGTAGGCGGTGTAGAGAGAACCGTGCGTCAGGTCCGCAATGATGTCGGTATCGGCGGCGCCGGCCTGGCTGTCGCCATGCGGATCCTGGGCGCTGCCGAACATGATCGCGGTCCAGCCTGTATTGCCGCTCAGGTTGACCGTGCTCAACTTGCCGGAGTAGTCCGCCAGCGAATCCGGTGACGCGAAGAGACTGGCTTCGACATCCCCCGATGTCGCCTCCAGCGTCCAGTCGCCGCCCCAGGGGTTGGCCGCGCCCGTGGTGTCGGTGCTGGCGGCGACGTCGGACTGCGTGAGCCTGGCGATCTCGCCAACGAAGGCCGCGCCGCTGCCTCCATTCGCGATGTCGCAGCCATACAGCAGGATGTCTCCGCCGCTGGTGAGCGCGCGGCCCACGGTGGCCAACTCGGCGCGGTGTTGGTCAAGTGTGGATGCGTCGTACGCGTGGCCCCCGATGATGAGCGCGCCGTCAGAGCCGTGGCTCAGCACGTGGATAGCGTCCAGGTCGCGCGTGCCTTCCAGCCGCTGCGCCATCTGCGCAAAAGGGTCGCGCGCAGGGTCGAGCAGCACCACTTCGACGCCAGGGTGCGTATCGGCGACCAAAGCTTCCCAGCCGGTGATGCTGGTGTCGACGAAAACGATCTCGTGCCGGTTGACTGCGGGCGCGTCCACGGCCGGGGCTACCGCCGGCGCCGCCTCGACTGGCGGCAACGCTGGCGCCTCCGTCGCGTGTCCTGATCCGTCGCCGGGAAGCGCGGCCGCTTCAGCCGCCGCCACGGCCGCACCGTCGAACATGAGCCGCGGCTCGAGAGCCATCAGCTGCGGCTTGCGCCGCTGGATACCGCTGGTGCGATTCTTCTTCATGGGGCGCCTCAATGGCCGGCCGGCGGCGCCATCGTCACGCGCCCGCTCATACCGGCGATCAGCTGGGGAAACTTGCCGTCGATGGCGGCCACGAGCTTGACGGATTGGCTCACCGGGTCCACGCGGGCGCCGATGCGCTGCACCTTGGCAGGAAACGACTTGCCAACTTCGTCGATGGCGACCTGGAACACGTGTCCGGGCTTCAACCATGCCAGCCAGCGTGACGGAACGATGAACTCGAGTTCGAGCACGCTGTCGTCGATGATTTCCAGCAACGCCTGGCCGGGCTGCACATACTGCTGCTCCCGCACCTTCTGCTCGGCAATGCGGCCGGCGAACGGCGCGGCGATGGCGCACTTGCCGAGAACTGCAGCCGAACCACTGACCTCGGCGCGGTTCTTGATGACTTCGGCCTCCGACAGATCAACTTCCACCTTGCCGATGGAGTTGAGTTCGGCCAATCGCTTGTTGGCGGTCCAGGTCTTGTCGGCGCCGCTCAGCACGGCGCGGGCCTTGTCCAATTGCGCGTGCTGCAGGGCGCAATCGAACTGCACCAGCGTCTGGCCGGCGCGGAAGGCCCCGCCCTCTTGCACGGGGAGGCGATTGACCTTGGCGCCGATCTCCGCGGCCAATGTCGTGAACCGCCGGGGCGAGAGCTGTGCCCGGATTTCGCGCCGATCGTTATTGGGGGCCGGCGCGGCTTGGGCGGCGATGGGCGAGGCCATCACCGCGGCGGGCGCGCGCGGTCCATCGGCGGCGAAGGCGGCGGGCATCGCCAGAAGGCCGGACAACAGAAAAGCGTATCGGGGTACTGCGTGCATTTTTCGACTCGCCTTTTTAGGGCTCACCTTGGGTCTGCCGCAGAAACTCCGCCGCGACGAGTTTGAGTTCATCCAGCGAGCTCTCGCGCACGCTGGGCAGTGTGGGTTCCACGCCCATCGTGGCCTGCAGCTTGCTCGCCGCGGCATGCAGCAATGCCAGCGCCTGGTAGCGCCGCAGCAGGCTCAGGATGGTGGTCGTGTTGCTGGAGACGCGATCGAGCTTGCTCTGTGTTTCGGCCCGTTCGCCCGCGCCGATGATGCGATTGATCCGCTCGTCCACCGTGTAGATGGCGTCGGCGCGCGTGAATTGCTGGTGGGCGCTTGCGTACTGCAGCCTTGCCACATGGACTTGCGCCAGCACCGCCATCTGCGTCGCCACACGGCGCTGGTCGGCGACCGCGACACCGGCATCCGCCAGGCGCTTCTGCGCCGGCGCCGACAACAGGTTCAGCAGGTTGAATGACAGCAGGGCGCCGGCCTCGTTCCACCGGTTGTGAACCAGGAAACGGTCGTCGTCATGCTTCAAGTTCAAGTTGAACGACAGGTTGGGGAAAAGCCGCAGCAGCACTTTGTGGCTCTCGTCGCGGGCGATCTTGGCGCTGTAGAACTGTTCGCGCAGGTCCGCGTTGCGCAGAATCGCGGTCTCTTCCATTTCCGGCAAGGGCAGGTCCAGCAGGCGGCGATTGACGGATTCCCTGGGTTCGGCCACCTTCAGATCGAGCGCCAGCGGTGCATTGATCAGGTGGGCCAATTCAACGCGGGCGGTGGACAGGTCATGCTCGATCGCCTCGAGCAGCCGGACGTTTTCGAGCAGCTGGCGCTGGTAGCGCAGGCTGTCCAGCGGCGAGCGCACCCGCTCCGCCTCTGCCTTGCGTGCATCGACCAGGGCATCCTCGGCCAACTCGATGGCCTTGCGCACATCGGCCCGCAGTTTCTGCGCCCCGGCGGTACGCCAGAAGGCGGTGCGCACGTCCTGAATCAACAGGTGCATGGCCTTGCGACGGCGCTCGGTGGCGATCAGCACGCGGTCGGCGTTCTGCTTGGCGGTGTAGTAAGACAAGCCGAAGTCGAGCAAGCTCCAGGTCAGGCCCAGGTCCCCCACGGTGTGCTTCTTGTCGCTGGAGATCGAGGGGTTCGCCAGTGAGGGGGCGCCCGTGACCGAATCGATGGAGCGCGTGGTCAGGAATTCGCTGCGCTCGCTATAGCCGGCTGCGGCCACCATGCGCGGAAGCATGTCGTACTTGCTGACGTCCAGCTGGTTGAGCGCCAGCGCCTCTTCCATCATGCGAGTGCGGCGCTCCAGGTTGTATTTGAGCGCCCGTGCGATCGCCTCTTCCAGGCTGACCGGCCCGCGGACCGGCTCGATATCGGCCAGAGCGGACTGCCTGTCCTCGCCCGCCTGCGTGGCGAGTTGCGAGCGGGTTACCTCTTGAGGTACCACGCTGGCGCAGCCCGAGACAAAAACGGCCACGCAAACACCAATTGAGCCCAAATTCCTCATACACACTCTTTTACAACTATTTCTAGCTGAAATATAACAGCTTAAGGAATTTCAGTTAGGAAATTTTCGTAAAGAGCATGAAAGAGGGCGAGTACTAAAGCAGTCCGGTGACCACCGTCGGGTATTTCAAAGCGAGCTTCAGTTCCCGCTTGAGCCGGCGGTTGTCCAGCCGCCGCGATTCCGACATGAAGCTCAGCAACATCAGCGGCAACTCGTCCTGGGCGGTGCTGCGCGGCACGCGGGGTGGGCGTGGCAAGCCATAAAGGTCGGCGGCCAGGTCGAAGTAGTCGCCCATCTTCAGTTCGGTGTCGTCACTGACGTTGTAGATACGCTGCGGCTTGCCGCGCCACAGGGCTGCGACGACGGCGCGCGCCAGGTCGTCCGCATGGATATGGTTGGTATAGACGTCGTCGCTGGCCTCGAGCACGGCCGTCCCCTTTTGCAAGCGCTCGCGGGGCGTGCCGCCTTCGCGATCGGGCGCATAGATGCCGGGGATGCGCAGGATGCTGGCCTGCACGTGCGCCGCACGGCCGTAATGGCGGATGGCCATCTCGGCATCGGCGCGGCGCTGGGCGCGGGGCGTGCGCGGGCGGGGCGGCCGGCTTTCGGCGACCTTCTCGCCGCCACAGTCGCCATACACGCCGCTGGTCGAGCCATACACCAGGGATGCAGGCGGGCTGCGCCGCCTCAGGGCCTGCAGCAGGGCGGCGGTGCGCAGATCGCGCCACCACTGCAGGTTGCCTTCGCCCGGCGGCGGCGCCAGGTGCACGATGCGCGTGGCCAGGCCGGCGAGCCGCGACAGCGTCGCCGGTTCATCGAGGTTTCCCAGCAGCGGCGTGATTCCGGCCGCCCGCAAGTGGCCCATCCGATCGGCCGATGAAGTCAGCGCCAGCAGCCGCACCCTGCCCTGCAGCCCGCGGGCCGCGCGCACGCCCACATCACCGCAACCGATGATCAGCACGCGCTCGCGGCGGAAGCGCGCGGGCAATGCGCCGAGGGGACTTTGGAATGAAGGCAAAATCGTATGTTTGACAACAAAAGAGCCCGAGGATACTCAATACATGACCACCGCCCAGGCCCCAGCGGGTTCTTTCCAGGTTACGGTCCAGCCCAGCGGACGCGCTTTCGGCGTCAATCCCGACGAAGCCATCCTGCCGGCCGCCATTCGCCAGGGCATCGGCATGCCCTATGGCTGCAAGGACGGCGCCTGCGGCTCATGCAAATGCAAGAAGCTTGAAGGCATCGTGGTGCATGGCCCGCACCAGAGCAAAGCCCTGAGCGCCGAAGAAGAAGCGGCCGGTTACATCCTTACCTGCTGCGGCGTGCCGCAGACCGACGTGGTGATCGAGTCGCGCCAGGTCACCGACGAGAGCGCCTTCCCCATCAGGAAGATGCCCTCGCGCGTGATGTCGCTCGAAAAGAAATCGCCCGATGTGATGGTGGTCAAGCTGCAGCTTCCCGCCAACGACACCATGCGCTACCACGCGGGCCAGTACGTCGAGTTCATCCTGCGCGACGGCGCACGGCGCAGCTACTCCATGGCCAACGCGCCCCACACCATGGTCAAGGCCGACGCCGCGGTGCCCGGCGCCCCCGCGATCGAACTGCACATCCGCCACATGCCCGGCGGCAAGTTCACCGACCATGTGTTCACCGCAATGAAGGAAAAGGAAATCCTGCGGGTCGAGGGGCCGTACGGCAGCTTCTACCTGCGTGAGGATTCCGACAAGCCGATGGTGCTGCTGGCGTCTGGCACCGGCTTTGCGCCTATCAAAGCCGTCATGGAGCACATGCAGTTCAAGGGCATCACCCGCCCCACCACCTTGTATTGGGGTGGCCGCCGCCCCGCCGACTTGTACCTGGACGACTGGGTGAAGCAAAAACTGGCCGAGATGCCCAACCTGAAGTACGTGCCGGTCATCTCCAATGCCTTGCCCGAGGACAACTGGACCGGCCGCACGGGCTTCGTCCACAAGGCGGTGCTGGAAGACTTTCCCGACCTGTCGGGCTACCAGGTCTACGCCTGCGGCGCCCCGATCGTGGTGGACTCGGCGCGCACCGAGTACAGCGCCATCGCGAACCTTCCACCCGACGAATTCCACGCCGACGCATTCACCACCGAAGCCGATAAACACAAAGACTAGCAAGCCCTCAACGAAAGGACTCACGATGACGGAGAAGAGAATTCGCAACCTGGTGATTGCCACCGCGGCGGCGGCGGTGCTGGCAGCTTGCGGCGGAGGCGGCGGAAACCCCGGGGCCACGTCAGGGTCCGGGGGGACCACGACGACGACCACGACTACCGTTTCCGCGGCGTCGGCCGTGGACAAATACGTAGGCACCTGGCTGCTTTGCTTGTCCACCGGCGTTGGCTCCACATCCCAGACCCTGGTTTTCGCGAAGACGGGCGATGCGGCTCTGTCCTATACGTTCACGTTCCGCACCCACACTGCGTCTGGTTGTACCGGCACGGCGACGGTGATCGGCGAAGGCACGGGCACGGTGGCAGTCACCGGCACCAAGCTCGTGGGAACCGAAATCGTCGACAAGTGGATCACCACCGAGAACGGCCAGACGCAAAAGATGCTTGCAGTGATCAGGAACAGCCGCCTCTTCTTCAGCATCGAGCGCGACCAGCCGGGCTTCACCGAAGATTCCGAAGGCTACCCCAACACGCTCGACGAGGGCAGTTCGCTCGCAAAACAGTGATGCAGCGACAGGCCTGTGTTCTTCATTTCTTCCCCGATCGCCCCGGCGACCGCGCTGTGGGCTTAGGGGTCCCGGCTTTCGACAATGCCGTAGCAGAGGCGGACAGTCGGTCAACAGCAGCCTTATACGCCGCGCTGTCCTCTCGCCGGTCCACCGCCAGCACCATCACAATGAGTTTGTCGTCTTCGACCTCGTAGACCAACCGCACGCCCTGCTTGTTGAGCTTGATCTTGTAGCAGCTGGAAAGAGGCCCGTGCAGTTCGCCGCCTGGCACGTGAGGATTGTCAAGGCGCTTTGCCAGCAGCTTCTTCAGGTTTTGGCGGATAGAGCCGTCTAGGTCGCGCCACTCTTCGAGTGCGTCCGGCAGGAAGAAGAGCCGATATTTGTGTTTGGGAGCCTGCTTAGAGGTCGTCAATGCCTACCTCGACCGCCTTGGACTTGTCAGCCATGCGCCGAAGGACTTTTCGATGCAGCTCCTGGTCAGCCAACTCCTCCATGAACGCTTCGAACAGCAATGGCTCGACCATGTAAAAGGCTGGGCGGTTGTGGTTCAGAACGGCCACGGGCCGATTGTTCGCTCCCCGCAGCACAGCCGCCGGGTTCTTCTTGAACTCGGACATGCTCACCGCGATGTCTGCGAGAATAGCTTCCATTTGGGCTCCGTAATCAGAGCCAAATATAGCTACAACCTGTCGAATTGTCAATCGGCGCTGCTTACCCGGTATGCTTGAGCCGCTCAAAACCTCATGCCGCGCATCAGCAGCAAGAGCTCGGTCTGAGCGCTGGTATTTGTCTTGATGAACAGGCTCTTGATCTGACTGCGAACGGTGGCCACTGCCGTGCCTGACGCGGTGGCTATTTCTGCCGGCGAGCTGCCTTCCAGAAGCCCACCCAGCACCCGGACCTCTGCCGCCGACAGGCCGAAAAGCTCGGCCACGGCGGCCGCGGCGCCATGGCCATCGGTGCGGGGCAACTCGATCAGGAACAGAAATCTCTCAGGCCCATGGACACCCAACGAGGGCACCTCTTCGGATGGCAGCTGCATCAGCGTGCCGCCAATGACCTGGGGCGGGCTGCCAGGCAGCACAGCAACAATGCGGACCGGGTTGCTGGCGCTGCATGCGGCCAAAGCCTCAGGCACCGATGGAGAGCAACTGGCGCCGATGCCACGCAGTTGGCCAAAACGCACGCAGCCCTCGGGCAGGCTTCGCAGGAAAGATGCGGCAAGCTGGTTGTGATGGTGCAAGCGGCCTTGGCGATCGAGCACCAGGCTGGCGACGCGTGTAGCGCCCAAGGCTTTATCCATCCGTTCATCCGCCAACGACCGCACGTTGCGCTGGATCCGTAATGCCCGTTGCAAATGGGGCACGAGCTTTTTCAGGCGCTCCTTCTCGGCGCCTTGAAAAGGCAGGGCTCCCGGGGGCCTGTACCAGGACACATTGGTGAAGGGCATCCGGTCTGCTTCGCTGCCATCGAACAGCACACCGCCGACCAGGCTCTCGATGCCGTGGGGCTTGCAAAACTCGTTGAAGAACGCGGTCTTGACAAGGCGCTCAGGGGGCAGCAGTTCGGATCCCACCACCCAGGTGCCACGACGCATCTGGCCCGTGCGGCGTGCGGCCAGTGCCCATTCGTCCTGCGTATGCCAGTAGGAGCCGAAACCGTGCAGCATCTCGGCCGGCTGGTTGTGCACATGCACGAAGGCTTCCGGCTCGGTATGGCTGTGCGAGCTGAAAAGGAAAGCCGAGCTGGCGTCGATGTGGCTCGCAATCCGGCCCAGTGCATCGCCCCATTGGCTCGGGTGCAAGGCCGCGTCGTACACGCCGGACAGCATCATGTCCCAGTCAGTTCCGCCCGTGGCTCTTGGATGATGCATAGCTCAGCACTGAATCTAGCACGGTGATGGGACGGGCCGCAAGTTCTGCACAATACGAGGCATGAAACGCAGATCCCTCGTCCTCTCCGCCATGGCCGCAGCAGCGGCCGTTTCGTCACCGCTGGCCCTGGCGCAGGCCCGGCCTATCCGCCTGATCGTTCCCTATGCCGCGGGCGGACCGATCGATGTCACCGCCCGTTTGATGGCCGAGCGGGTGAAGGATTCGCTGGGCACCGTCATCATCGACAACAGGCCGGGTGGCGGCGGCAACATCGGCGCCGACGCGGTGGCCAAGGCTGCCCCCGACGGCCTGACCATCGGCATTTCCGCCGTGGCAACGCATGCCATCAACCCCTGGCTCTTTGCCAAGATGCCCTACGACGCCGGCAAGGATTTCGCGCCCATCACGCAGATGGTTCGCGTGCCCAACGTGCTGGTGATGAACGCGGACACCGCTGCACGGCTGAAGATCAACACCCTGGCCGATCTCATCGCCTATGGCAAGGCCAACCCCGGCCGGCTCAACTACGGCAGCGGCGGTAACGGCAGCGCCGGCCATCTCGCCGGCGAGATGTTCAAGCAGGGCGCGGGCATTTTCGCGGTGCACATCCCCTACAACGGCGGCAGCCCGGCCCAACTGGCGCTGCTTTCGGGCCAGGTCGATTTCAACTTCGACAACCTGGCCACCGCCGCTCCTAACATCCGCGCCGGCAAGCTCAAGGCGCTCGCCGTCACCACGCTGGGCCGTTCGCCGGCGCTGCCGGACGTGCCGCCGGTGGCGGACACGCTCAAGGGTTTCGCCATCGACACGTGGTGGGGGCTCGTTGCGCCCGCGGGCACTCCCAGAGACGTGGTGGCCAAACTCAACAGCGCCTTCGTCGCTGCTTTGCAATCGCCCGAAGCGAAGACACGTTTCGCAGCACTGATGGCGGAACCCGTGACAAGCAGCCCGGAAGAGTTCGGCCGATTCATGAAGGCCGAATTGACCAAGTACGAAAAACTAGTAAGGCTTTCGGGCGCAAAGGTGGACTAAAGACCACGGACTCAGGGAAAGTCCTTGTGTCGTAAAAGGGCGTCCTACGCCCCGTGTGAGGTTTCTCCTACACGCCTTTTCGTTACCGGTGGGTACATTGACTCTTCCAGAACGATAAGCAGGAGTGGAGTCATGGTAGTGCTGCGCACCCTTCTCTGGCTTCTTTTCATTGCCTCGGCGCTCGCTGCGCCCGTGGCTGCCCAAGTGGCTGTGGGACCGGACGGCACCGCTGTCGGCCCTGCTCCACGCGGGGCCTGGCTGCCCGGCGGCCGAAGTTATCTGGGCTTGAATCTGGGCCGCTCCCGCTACAACATTTCCTGCGGCACCACGGCCCTGCTGTGCGACGACAGCGAGCGCTCGGTCCAGCTCTACACCGGCACCATGATCGGCAACTTCTGGGGGGTCGAACTCGGCTACCTCAATATGGGGCGGATCGCCCGCGCGGGCGGCGAAACCCGGTCGCAGGGGCTGAACCTAAGCCTGGTGGGCAAAACCCAACTGACACCTTCGCTTCGCTTGTTCGGCAAGGTCGGCACCACCTACGGCCGCTCGGAAACCTCCGCGCTCGCCGCCAGCAGCATCGTCACTGGGTCCGAGCAGGGCTTTGGCCTGTCCTACGGCGCCGGCGTGAGCTTCGACTTCACGCCCCGGCTCTCGGCCACGCTTGAATGGGACAGCAACGATTTCCGCTTCCCGGGTGGCGCGCGCGACCCGGTGCGCTCGACCAGCCTCGGACTGCAGTTCCGGTATTAGTGTGGCTTACTCGCCCAGGTAGGCGGCGCGCACCTTGGGGTCGTTGAGCAAGCCCTTGGCCTCGCCGCTCATGGTGATGAGGCCCGACTCCATCACATAACCGCGGTCGGCGATCTGCAGCGCCCGGCTGGCGTTTTGCTCCACCAGCAGCACGGTGACGCCCTGCGCATACACCTCGCGCACAACCTCGAAGATCTTGTCGACCATGATGGGCGACAAGCCCATCGACGGCTCGTCCAGCAGCAGCACCTTGGGCCGGCTCATGAGCGCGCGGCCCATGGCGAGCATCTGCTGCTCGCCGCCGGACATGGTGCCGGCCAGCTGGTCCCTGCGCTCCTTGAGCCGCGGGAAGATGGTGAAGACCTTGTCCATGTCGGCCGCGATCTCCGGCGTGTCGGTGCGAATGTGCGCGCCCATCTGCAGGTTCTCTATGATGGTCATGCGCGTGAACACGCCGCGGCCCTCGGGCACCATGGCCAGGCCCTGCTTGACCAGGTCCCAGGCGCCCTTGCCCTTGATGCTCTTGCCCAGGTATTCGATATCGCCGGCGTTCAGCGGCAAGGTGCCGGTGATCGCCTTCATGGTGGTGGTCTTGCCCGCGCCGTTGGAGCCGATCAGTGAGACCAGTTCGCCCTCGCGCACCTCGAAATCCACGCCCTTGACGGCCTGGATGCCGCCATAGGCCACCTTGAGGCCGGTGACTTTCAGCAGTGTTTGTGCCATCTCAGTGTCCTCCGGTGCCGAGGTAAGCCTCGATCACCTTCTCGTTCTTCTGTACCTCGGCCGGCGTGCCTTCGGCGATCTGCTTGCCATAGTCGAGCACCGTCACACGGTCGCACAAGCCCATGACCAGCTTCACGTCGTGCTCGATCAGCAGGATGGTGCGGTTGTCCTTGCGGATCTGGTCGATCAGCTGGCGCAGCATCACCTTTTCCGTGGCGTTCATGCCGGCGGCGGGCTCGTCGAGCGCGATCAGCTGGGGATCGGTGGCCAGGGCCCGCGCGATCTCCAGGCGGCGCTGGTCGCCATAGGACAGCGTGCGGGCCTTGTAGTCGGCGAACTTGGCGATGCCCACGTACTCGAGCAGTTCCTTCGCGCGCTTGGCAATGGCCTTCTCTTCGGCCTTGAAGCCGGGTGTGCGCAAGATGGCGCCAATCAGCCCGGAGTGGGTGCGGATATGGCGGCCCACCATCACGTTCTCCAGCGCCGTCATTTCGGCGAACAGGCGGATGTTCTGGAAGGTGCGCGCGATGCCCGCCTTGGCGACCTCGTGCACCGCGCTGGGCACATAGGGCTTGCCCGCCAGTTCGAAGCTGCCGCTGTCCGGCGTATACAAGCCGGTGATGACGTTGAAGAACGTGGTCTTGCCGGCGCCATTGGGGCCGATCAGGCCGTAAACCTGGCCGCGTTCGATGGTGATGCCCACATCGCTGAGGGCTTGCAAGCCGCCGAACCGCTTGGAAATGCCGGCGACGCGAAGTACTGTTTCTGCCATGTCGCCCTCTTATTTGGGAGTGTTCTGTAGCGACTTGCCGTGTTCCGGCGCGGGCCAGAGGCCGCGCGGACGCATCAGCATCACGATGATCATGGCCAGCGCGATCAGCAACTGGCGCAGGATGGCGGCGTCGAGGCGGCCCTCGGTCATGGCCTGCAGCGGGCCGGCGACGTAGCGCAACACTTCCGGCAAGGCCGACAGCAGCACCGCGCCCAGGATCACCCCCGGCAGGTAGCCGATGCCCCCCAGCACGACCATCGCGACGATCATCACCGACTCCATCAGGCTGAACGACTCGGGCGAGATGAACTGCTGGAAGGCGGCGAACATGGAACCGGAGACGCCGCCGAAGGTGGCGCCCATGCCGAAGGCCAGCAGCTTCATGTTGCGGGTATTGATGCCCATGGCCTTGGCGGCAATCTCGTCCTCGCGGATCGCCATCCAGGCGCGGCCGATGCGAGACAGCTCCAGCCGGTGGCAGATCACCACGCTGGCTATAACGAGTGCCAGGAACAGGTAGTAGTAGAGCGTGACCGAGGCGATCTCATAGCCCAGGATGTCGAACGGCTTGCCCAGGTTGACGGCCCAGAAGTGGATCGGGTCGATCTGGTTCAGCCCCTTGGGCCCGTTGGTGATGTTGACCGGGTGGTCCAGGTTGTTCATGAACACCCGGATGATCTCGCCGAACCCCAGGGTCACGATAGCCAGGTAGTCCCCGCGCAGCTTCAGGGTGGGCGCGCCCAGCAGGATGCCGAACATGCCGGCCAGGGCCGCGCCCGCGGGAATCACGATCCACAGGGGCAGGTGCAGGCCCTGCGGAAACATGGCTGCGATCCAGGGGAAGTTGTCGGTGAGGTGCGGCGAGGCCAGCAGGCCGAACATGTAGGCGCCGATGGCGTAGAACGCGACGAAGCCCAGGTCGAGCAGGCCGGCATAGCCGACCACGATGTTCAGGCCCAGGGCCAGCAGTACGTACAGCAGCGCGGTGTCGGCGATGCGCACCCAGGCATTGCCCTGGGTTTGCAGCAGCAGCGGCAGGATCAGCAGCGCCGCGGCCGCGACCAGGAACACCACGTATCTGTTCTGCTTGTTGATGAAGTTCATCATGTTGGTGTTCTCCTCTTAGGCCCGATCCGCCACGCGTTCGCCCAGCAGGCCCGAGGGCCGCAGCGTCAGCATGATGATCAGCACGATGAAAGCGAAGATGTCGGAGTAGTGGCTGCCCAGCACGCCGCCTGTGAGCGCGCCGATGTAGCCGGAGCCGATCGATTCGATCAAGCCCAGCAGGATGCCGCCCACCACCGCACCGGCCAGGTTGCCGATGCCGCCGAACACCGCCGCGGTGAAGGCCTTGAGGCCGGGCAGGAAGCCCATGGTGTGCTGCACCGTGCCGTAGTTGGAGGCGTACATCACGCCGGCGATGGTCGCCAGGACGGCGCCGATGACGAAGGTGGCCGAGATCACCACGTCGGGCTTGACGCCCATGAGCGCGGCGACCCGCGGGTTCTCTGCCGTGGCGCGCATCGCGCGGCCCAGCTTGGTGTAGTTGACCAGGTACATCAGCACGGCCAGCGACACGGCCGTGAGGCCCAGGATCATGATCTGCGTGGCCGTGATCACGGCGCCGCCCACCTGGAAGGGAACGGCCGGCAGCAGTGTGGGATAGGGCTTGTAGTTCGGCTTGAAGATGATCATGGCCAGCGTCTGCAGCAGGATCGACATGCCGATGGCGGTGATCAGGGGCGCCAGCTTGGGGCTGTTTCGCAGCGGCCGGTACGCCACCTTTTCGATGGTGAAGTTCAGGGCGGCGGCGACCACGCAGGAAATGATCAAGGCGATGATCAGGATCACCCAGCCGGGCATCCAGGGCAACGACTCCTGCATCGTGGTGATGATGGCCCAGCTGGTGAGCGCACCGACCATCAGGACCTCGCCGTGCGCAAAGTTGATCAGGTTGATGATGCCGTACACCATGGTGTAGCCCAAGGCCACCAAGGCATACATGCTGCCGAGAACCAGACCGTTGATGATCTGCTGCAGCAGGATTTCCATATTAGGTTACTCCGTTTGTTTTTCTGACGGCCGCCGGCCTCGTGAGCCCGCATCCATCTAGCAAAAAACCCGCCAGGATACGCATGGGCGGGTTTGTGGTGAGCGATTGTAGCCAAGCGTTCTTACTACAAGAACAGGCTGCGACCGGGGTTTACCCTGGAAGAGAATGTCCCGTTAGGGACGTTGCGCTCCGATTAGTTTTTCTGATTGTTGAGCTTTTTCAGCTCACGCAGCTTATCCGCAATGCGGATTTCCAGGCCACGTTCGACCGGACGGTAAAACTCCGGCGCCCGCATGCCCTCGGGAAAATAGTTCTCCCCGGCGGCAAAGCCCCCCTCTTCGTCGTGCGCGTAACGGTAGTCACGGCCGTAGTCGAGGTCCTTCATCAACTTCGTCGGCGCGTTGCGCAGATGCAGGGGCACGGGCCGGGTGCCTTCCTTCTTGATCAGGGCCTTGGCTTCGTTGAAGGCGTTGTAGACCGCGTTGGATTTGGGCGCCATCGCCAGGTAGATCACGCACTCGGCCAGCGCCAGCTCGCCCTCGGGCGTGCCCAGCCGCTCATAGACTTCGGCCGCGTCCAGCGCCAGGCGCAGCGCGCGCGGGTCGGCCAGGCCGATGTCTTCCGCCGCCATGCGGATCAGGCGCCGCGCCATGTAGCGTGGATCTGCACCACCATCGAGCATGCGCATGAACCAGTACAGCGAGGCGTCGGGGTCGGAGCCGCGCACCGATTTGTGCAGGGCGCTGATGGTGTCGTAGAACTGCTCGCCGCCCTTGTCGTAGCGGCGCATGCGCTCGCCCAGCACCTTGAGCAGCCAGGTGTCCGTGATCTCCTCGATCTTCTCCTTGCCGGCGGCGACTGCCAGGGTTTCGAGCGTGTTGAGCAGCCGCCGGGCATCGCCGTCGGCGTAAGCGATCAGGCGATCCAGTGCCGCCTGTTCGATCGCGGGCACCGCGCCGATGCCCTGGGCCTTGGCCACGATCTGCTGCAGGTCGGCCTCGGCCAGCGGCTGCAGTACGTACACCGCCGCACGCGAAAGCAAGGCGGAGTTCACTTCGAACGAAGGGTTCTCGGTGGTGGCGCCGATGAAGGTGAACAGCCCCGACTCGACGTGGGGCAGGAAAGCGTCCTGCTGGCTCTTGTTGAAGCGGTGCACTTCATCGACGAAGACGATGGTGCGCCGGCCGCCGCCGCCCACGCCGGAGGCGTTTTCCAGTTCCGTGCCTTGCGCAATTTGTGCAGCTTCCACGGCATCGCGGATGTCCTTGACGCCACCGAGCACGGCGCTGATGGTGATGAACTGCGCATCGAACGCATCGGCCATGAGCCGCGCGATGGTGGTCTTGCCGGTGCCCGGCGGGCCCCAGAGGATGCAGCTGTGCGGCTGGCCCGATTCGAACGCGATGCGCAAAGGCATGCCTTCGCCCAGCAGGTGCTGCTGGCCGATCACCTCGCCCAGCGTCTTGGGACGCAGGCGCTCGGCCAGGGGCTGGTGGGCGGTGGCGACGGTCTTGGGCACGGGTGGAATTATGGATCCCGCTCCGTTTATAGTCCCGGCCCATGGATGCTTCACTCTGGTCAACCTTTTCCGCCTTGTTCGGCGCGCTCGTCGGCGGCGGCATCAGCTACCTGCTCAATCGCCAGCAATTTGCCAACCAGCTGCGCTTGTCGCAGGAGCAGCATCGCACCGAATTCATGGCCGAGGAGACCGCGCGAGCGTTCCTCAGTCACAAGGGCTTCACGGACCGGTCGTTCGACACCTTGCGCAACCACCTCGGTGGTTTCGAGGATGACGAGCTGCGCAAGATCCTGGTGCGCGCCGGCGCCATGCGCATCTACCGCGAGGACGGCACCGAGTGGTGGCGCCTGCTCTCGCGCATGGACGAATTCATCGAGCGCAAGACGCTGGAGAAGGTGACGCGCGAGATCTGAGATTTCTCTTGCGGCCTTGGCCGCACACTTGTCAGTGCGGGCCTGACAGCCTTTTCTTGCGGGGCAAGGCCCCGCACACTTGTCATTGCGGGCTCGACCCGCAATCCAGGACTCTCGACAGTTGCTCATGGACTACTTCGTCTACCTCATGGCCAGCCAAAAGAACGGCACGCTGTACGTTGGAGTGACCAATAACCTCGTGAGGCGCGCGTACGAGCACAAAAACGGTTTGGTGGAGGGCTTCACGGATCGCTACGGGGTGCATCAACTCGTCTGGTTCGAGTCCACGCCGTCGGTCGAGGCCGCGATCCACAAGGAAAAGCAGATTAAGAACTGGAAGCGGGAGTGGAAGATTGCTCTGATCGAGAAGAACAATCCGCAGTGGCTGGATCTTTACGAAAGCATTCTCTAGCGAGGCATGGATGCCGGATCAAGTCCGGCATGACAGCCCTTCTTGCGGCTTGGCCGCACACTTGTCATTGCGGCCTTGGCCGTACAGTTGTCATTGCGGGCTCGACCCGCAATCCATGGCATGACAGCCTTTCCTTGCGGGGCAAGGCCCCGCACACTTGTCATTGCGGCCTTGGCCGCACACTTGCCTACTGCTTCACCACGTCCGCGCCCTGCGGCGGCTTGAAGTTGAAGACATCGGGCGACACCGCCACGTTCAGTTCCATCTTGTTGAAGGTCAGCATGGAACGCTGGCCGAAGCTGTCGAGGATTTCCAGCGCCGCCAGGTCGTTGCCGCGGAATCCGATCTTCACCAGGTGCAACTGCCCCTCCTTCGCCTTGGGCGTGGCCTGGACCCATTGCAGGCCGTCCTTGGTGCCGGCGGCCTCCAGGTTGAAGTCCTTGCGCAGCGCAGTCAGGTCGGGCGCCGCGGCGATGAGCGCGGCCGGCGTGGAGCCCAACGCCTCGGCCTGTTTGCGCGAGGTCACCTGGCGGAGGTCGGCGTCGTACAGCCACAGTGTCTGGCCGTCGGCGACGATGGTCTGCTCGAACGGTTTCTTGTAGTTGAAGCGAAACCGGTTGGGCCGCGCGAACTCGAAGGTTCCCGACGATGTCTTGCTGCGCGCCGTCTGGCCCTCGCGGGCGGGCGACGTGACGATCTGCGTGAATTCGGCGCGGCCGCTCTTGGCCGACTTGACGAAGTTCTCCAGGCTGTCCAGGCCCGAGGCCTGCGCCGACAGCGCGAAGGCTGAAACCAGCAATGTCGCGACTAACTTTTTCATGAAACTCCCTTGTGTGTGGCTGTCATGCCGGACTCGATCCGGCATCCATTTTGGCGCGCCGCGATGGATTGCGGGTCAAGCCCGCAATGACATGCCGTTGGGTTCGTCCCGCGGCCGGAAGTTCGCAACCGATCGCTATTCGGCGCGATTGGGCACCAGGATCTCGCGCTGGCCGCTGCCGCTCATGGCGCTCACCAAGCCAGCCTTTTCCATATCTTCCACCAGCCGCGCGGCGCGGTTGTAACCAATCTTCAGGTGTCTTTGCACAAGGGAAATACTGGCCTTGCGGTTCTTCAGCACCACTTCCACGGCCTGGTCGTACATCGGGTCCTTTTCCCCCGCAGGTCCGCCCTCGCCCAGGATATCGCCGTCCTCATCGACCGTGCCACCCTCGAGCACGCCCTCGATGTAATTGGGCTCACCGCCCTGCTCCTTCAGGTAGGCCACGACGCGATGCACTTCCTCGTCGCTGACGAAGGCGCCGTGCACACGGATCGGGAAGCCGGTGCCGCTGGGCATGTAGAGCATGTCGCCCATACCCAGCAACGCCTCGGCGCCCATCTGATCGAGGATGGTGCGGCTGTCGATCTTGCTCGAAACCTGGAACGAGATGCGGGTCGGGATGTTCGCCTTGATCAGGCCGGTGATCACGTCCACGCTGGGGCGCTGGGTGGCCAGGATCAGGTGGATGCCCGCGGCGCGGGCCTTCTGCGCCAGGCGGGCGATCAGCTCTTCGATCTTCTTGCCCACCACCATCATCAGGTCGGCCAGCTCGTCGATCACCACCACGATATGCGGCAGGCGCTCCAGCGGCTCCGGGCTGTCGGGCGTCAGGCTGAAGGGGTTGTAGATGAACTGCTCTTTGGCCTTGGCTTCGTCGATCTTATGGTTGTATCCGGCGAGGTTGCGCACGCCCAGTTTGCTCATGAGCTTGTAGCGCCGCTCCATTTCGCCCACGCACCAGTTCAGGCCATGCGCAGCCTGCCGCATGTCGGTCACCACCGGCGCCAGCAGGTGCGGGATGCCCTCGTAGACCGACATCTCCAGCATCTTCGGGTCGATCATCAGGAGGCGCACGTCGCGCGCCTCGGCCTTGTACAAGAGCGACAGGATCATCGAGTTGATGCCCACCGACTTGCCCGAGCCGGTGGTGCCGGCCACCAGCACGTGCGGCATCTTGGCCAGGTCGGCGACGATGGGGTTGCCGATGATGTCCTTGCCCAGGCCCATAGTCAGCATGGACTTGGCTTCGTTGTAAACCTGCGAGCCCAGGATCTCGGAAAGGCGGATCGACTGGCGCTTGGCGTTGGGCAGTTCCAGCGCCATGTAGTTCTTGCCCGGAATGGTTTCGACCACCCGGATGGATATCAGGCTGAGCGATCGCGCCAGATCCTTCGCCAGGTTGACGATCTGCGAACCCTTGACGCCCGTGGCCGGCTCGATCTCGTAGCGCGTGATTACGGGGCCCGGCTGCGCTAGCACCACCCGCACTTCCACGCCGAAGTCCTTGAGCTTCTTCTCGATCATCCGGCTGGTCATTTCCAGCGTTTCCGGCGCCACGGTCTCCTGGCGGGTCTGCGCGCCATCGAGCAGGTCCACCTGCGGCAGCTTGGAGTCGGGCATTTCGATGAACAGCGGCTTTTGCCGCTCCTTGGCGACGCGCTCGCTCTTGGGCACCTCCACCACGAGCGGCTCGATCAGCACCGGCGTGGGATGGTGTTCCTCGATCTCGATGCGTTCCTCGATCAGGACTTCCTCGCGCTGGCGAGCGGCCTTCTGGCCAAACGCCAGGTCCTGCGCAATCTCGCGCTTCTCGCGGCGCGACTCGATGAAGCCGTCGATACGCGCGCCCAGCCGCTCGGCGACATGGCTCCAGGAGAATCGGAAGACGACGGCCGCGCCGAGCACGACCAGCGCCACGAACACCAGGCCCGAGCCCGTGAAACCCAGCCACTTCACGCCCAGCGGCCCGATCAGGTAGCCCAGCGCGCCGCCCGCGTGATCGGGCAGCCGCGTTTCGAAGCGGTACAGCCGCGACCACTCCAGCGCGGTGCTGGCGCAGAGCAGCACCGCCAGGGCGATCCAGAAAGCCAGGCGCGTGCGGGAGAACCTGCCCACTTCGGGCTGGGGCAGCGGCTCGCCGCGCATCCAGCGCGCCAGCGTTGCCAGCCAGGCGCGTATGGCGGCGGCGAAACACCACCAGACCGAGAAACCAAGGAGAAAGTAGCTCGCGTCCGCCAGCCAGGCGCCCAGGCGCCCGCCCCAGTTGCGGATAGCAACGCCCGTACCGGAGGTGGAAAAAGCAGGGTCCTGCGCCGAATAGCTCACCAGGGCGAGCAACCAGAAGACCAGGGCCACGAGCCCCAGCACCAGCACGAATTCATGGGCGAAGCGGCCGACGCCGGCGCGCGGCGCGGATCCGGCGGCGCCCGGGTTGTTCAGGGTATTGAGGGAGTAAGTCATGGAACAGGGCAAAGCTTAACGCTTAACGGCTGTCATGCCGGACTTGATCCGGCATCCATGGCGGCCATGGATTGCGGGTCAGGCCCGCAATGACAGCCCTCTTATCAACCCAGCGTCGTCAACCGATCCTTGATCAGCATCGAGCCGTCCTCGCGCGTTTCGATGAAGCCGCGGTCTTCCAGGTCTTTCATGACCCGGCTGACCATCTCGCGCGAAGCACCGACCATTTTGGCGATGTCCTGCCGCGAGATGCGCTCACGGATGGTCATGAGGCCTTCGCGGTCGGGAGCGGCGAATTCGAGCAAGGCGCGTGCTACCCGGCCATACACGTCCATCAGCGCCAGCGACTCGATCTTGCGGTCTGCCTGGCGCAGGCGCTGGACCAGGCCCTTCATGATGGCGTAAGCCATGGAACTGTTCTCGGGCAGGCAACGCGCAAACTCGGCGCGGCCCAGCGCGAGCATGTCGGTCTGCACCTCGGCGCGCACGGTGGCCGAATGCGCCTCGTTGTCGATAAGGCTCATTTCGCCGATGTAGTCACCGGGCTGCAGCGTGGCCAGGATCACCTCGCGGCCGCGCTTGTCGGAGGTCACCACTCGCACCCTGCCGGTGAGAATGATGAACAGGGTGTTGGATTTCTCGCCCTGCTCCACGATGATCTCGCCGCGCTTGAAGCGACGTTTGACGACGGCGTCCGCAACCGCCTCCGCCTGGGCTGCTGTCAATAACGCGAACAGCGGTACCCGGCGAATCAGTTCCAGATTGGACAACATCGACATTCTTTAATCCCTTCCGGTGCGTGCCACGCGATGGGTTCTTACAATCGGGCCGATTGAATTGGCAAGTGTTGATACTTGCCGCAAGGCCCCAAAATGTACACCCAGGTGTGGCGTTTTCCACACAGGTTTCTACCATGTCAAATACCAAACACGCCAAAGTCCTGATCCTCGGTTCCGGCCCCGCGGGCTATACCGCCGCAGTCTACGCAGCACGCGCCAACCTCGACCCGGTGCTCGTCACCGGCATCGCACAAGGCGGCCAGCTGATGACGACCACCGATGTGGACAACTGGCCCGCCGATGTGCACGGCGTGCAAGGCCCGGAGTTGATGCAACGCTTTCTCGAGCACGCGGAACGCTTCAAGACCGAGATCGTGTTCGACCACATCAACACCGTCGATTTCAGCAAGCGTCCTTTCACCCTCAAGGGCGACAGCGGCGAATACACCTGCGACTCCCTGATCATCGCCACGGGCGCGTCGGCCAAATACCTGGGCCTGCCCTCGGAACAGGCGTTCATGGGCCGCGGCGTGTCGGGCTGCGCAACCTGCGACGGCTTCTTCTACAAGGGCCAGGTCACTTGCGTGATCGGCGGCGGCAACACCGCCGTCGAAGAAGCCCTGTACCTGTCGAACATCGCGAGCAAGGTGTACCTCGTCCACCGCCGCGACAAGTTCAAGGCCGAACCCATCCTGGTGGACAAGCTGATGGAAAAAGTGAAGGCCGGCAAGATCGAACTGAAACTGTTCAAGACCCTGGACGAGGTGCTCGGCGACTCGAGCGGGGTGACCGGCGTGCGCCTCAAGGACGCCAAGAGCGGGGAAACCGAAGACCTGATGCTGCAGGGATGCTTCATCGCGATCGGCCACCAGCCCAACACCGACATCTTCAAAGGCCAGCTGGAGATGAAGGACGGTTACATCTTCACGAAGTCGGGCCTGCAGGGCTTTGCCACCATGACCAGCGTGCCGGGCGTGTTCGCCGCCGGCGACGTGCAGGACCACGTCTATCGCCAGGCGATCACCAGCGCCGGCACCGGCTGCATGGCGGCGCTGGACGCCCAACGCTTCCTCGAGCAGTCCGAAAGCTGAAAAAGGCTATAATTGCGGGCTCTGCTGAATTCAGCTTTCTGGATTCAGCCGGTTACCGCCCCCGTCAGGGCGAGGTGAGACCCTCACGTGATGTGACGGTCGGTGATAGGAATATCTCAATGGCACGCGTCTGCGACGTAACGGGCAAAGGCCCGATGGTCGGGAACAATGTTTCCCACGCCAACAACAAAACCAAGCGCCGGTTCATGCCGAACCTGCAATACCGCCGTTTCTGGGTCGAGACCGAAAACCGCTGGGTTCGCCTGCGCGTTTCCGGCGCCGCGCTGCGCCTCATCGACAAGAATGGCATCGACGCCGTGCTCGCAGACCTGCGTGCGCGTGGTCAAGCTTAAAGCCTAAGGAGCACCATCATGGCAAGCAAAGGCGGACGCGAAAAAATCAAGCTGGAATCCACCGCGGGTACCGGCCACTTCTACACCACGAGCAAGAACAAGAAAACGATGCCCGAGAAAATGTCGATCATGAAGTTCGACCCGAAGGCTCGCAAGCACGTGGAATACAAAGAGACCAAGCTCAAGTAAATCCATGGATTCCGGATCCGGGATGACACAAAAAAGCCCCGCATCGCGGGGCTTTTTTTCGCCTGGTCGCAGGCGCTAGTTGCGGTACGGATCGTCCGGGTAGCGGTCACGGCGATTGCCAACTCCGTCGCCGTCCCGGTCCCGCTCCCGCGGTCCGCCCATGGTGCGATCCCCCTGGCGATCGCGCCGCGCGGCGATGTCGCGCTCACGTTCGCGTTGGAGGGCGATCTCGCGCTCGCGCTGCAGCGCCATCTCGCGTTCCCGCAGCGCGGCGATCTCGCGCTCACGGCGCAGGGTGGCGCTATCGCGGCCCAATATCCTGGGCGCCGGCACCACATAGGGGTAGTGCGGCTGCTGCAGCCTGCCGTCCTGGGAGTAGGGAGGCGGAACGGCGTTCGGGCCGTAACGGTGGACCCATTCCATCGTGCCGAACTGCGGTCCCGGAAGGTTGTCGTTCACGTTCCCCGCCTCCTGCGAGAACGCCGGCCCGGCGCAGAGGCTGGCCGCGCCGAGAACGGAAAGAATGAGCTTTTTCATGTCGACTCCTTGCGGCGGGCATGTTGGCCCGCATGTCGCCATTGAATACCTCTTGGGTATCGGCAACATGTCGGGCAAACGCCCAATCGGTGTCGGACGGTTACCGAACGTACCGTCAGGAAGCGCCTGCGCCTACGCGTGCGCCGCGCGCAGCTTCCTCGAGAACTGCTGCAAGGCCACGATCCCGCTTTCCTCGGCGCGGCGGCACCAGGCCTGCAGGTCGAGGGCCAATTGCTCGCGCGACTGCGAGGTGTTCAGCCACATCTGGCGCAGTTCCTCGCGCATGGTGACCATCTTGTCCAGAACCGGGTGGGCAGCGCGTACCTGAGCCAGATGCGGCCTGGCGGCGGCCGGCACCTTGTCGTCGTCGCGGTGCAGCCAGCGCTTGGCGGCCTTCAGCAGCGCCAGGTCGGCCTGCTTTTCCTTCAGCACGGCGATCTCTGTCTTGCAGACGCGCCGCATTTCGCGCGCGTAGCCGGCCATGACCTCGTAGCGGTTGGTGATCAGCGCTTCCAGCGTCTTTTCGTCCGCGACCGGCTTGATGGCGCCGAGCTGCAGCTTGGGCGGGATCTTCTTGACCGTGGCCCAGCCGATCTTGCTCATCAGCGTGATGTAGAGCCAGCCGATATCGAACTCGTACTTCTTGACCGAGAACTTGGCTGACGTCGGGTAGGTGTGGTGGTTGTTGTGCAGTTCTTCGCCACCGATGAGCAGGCCCCATGGCGAGATGTTGGTGCTGGCGTCCGGCGCCTCGAAGTTGCGGTAACCCCAGTAGTGGCCGATGCCGTTGATCACGCCGGCGGCGGTGATCGGGATCCAGGCCATTTGCACGGCCCAGACGGACAGGCCGATGACACCGAACAGGGCCACGTTGATGATGAGCATCAGGCCGACGCCCTGCCAGCTATAGCGGGTGTACAGATTGCGCTCGATCCAGTCGTTGGGCGTGCCGTGGCCGAACTTGCTCACGGTCTCCAGGTTCTTGGCTTCCGCGCGGTAGAGCTCGGCGCCGCGCCACAGCACGGTTTCGATGCCGCGGGTCTGCGGGCTGTGCGGATCGTCCACGGTTTCGCATTTCGCGTGGTGCTTGCGGTGGATGGCGACCCATTCCTTGGTCACCATGCCGGTACCCAGCCAGAGCCAGAAGCGGAAGAAATGCGACGGGATGGCGTGCAGATCCATCGCCCGGTGCGCCTGGGCGCGGTGCAGGAAGATGGTGACGGCGGCAATGGTGATGTGGGTAGTCACCAGCGTGTACAGAAGGACCTGCCACCAGGACAGATTTAGCAAGCCGTGGGCCAGCCAGTCAACAGCCGCGTTCAGCACGGCCCAATCGGGAAGCAACATAGATGGGAGGTCTCTCTCTTAAAAACGACGTCGGCCCAAGGGGGCCTGCTTATAGACCCATTTTACGATGCGAGGTTCAAAACTGGACTGTAGATAGATACAGTCGGGCCAAATAGCAGTGCTCTATTGTCAATTTTTCACCCATAGGGCCGCGAAAAATCCGTCCGTCGCGTGCCGATGGGGCCAGAGCCGCAGGAAATCCCCGCCGCCCTCGCCACCGGTGCACAGGCCGGCGGCGCCATCGACCTTCAGATTGGACAGCACTTCCACGGCCGGAAGTGGGCTGAACTCCCTATTGGCCTCGGTGAAGGCCAGCGCGATCTGTTCGTTTTCCTGCGGCAGCAGGCTGCAAGTCGCGTAGACCAGCCGGCCGCCCGGCTTGAGCAGCCGCGACGCACTTTGCAGGATGGCGGCCTGCTTGGCCGTCATCTCCAGCACGGACTGCGGCGACTGGCGCCACTTCAGGTCGGGATTGCGGCGCAGCGTGCCCAGGCCGGAGCACGGCGCGTCCACGATCACGCGGTCGATCTTGCCGGCCAGGCGCTTGATGCGTTCGTCGCGCTCGTGCGCGATCGCCGCCGGATGCACGTTCGAAAGCTTGCTGCGGGCCAGGCGGGGCTTGAGGGCATCCAGCCGGTGGGCGGAGGTGTCGAAGGCGTAGAGGCGCCCGGTGCTGCGCATGGCCGCGCCTATCGCCAGGGTCTTGCCGCCGGCGCCGGCACAGAAATCGACCACCATCTCGCCGCGCTTGGCGTCCAGCAGCAGGGCCAGCAGCTGCGAGCCTTCGTCCTGCACTTCGATGGCACCGCGGGCGAATGCATCGACCTTGGTCAAGGCCGGCTTGCTGTCCAGGCGCAGGCCCCAGGGCGAATACGGCGTCGGCACGGAATTGATCCCGGCTAACTTGAGTTCTTTCTGCACCTCGGGGCGCTTGTCGGTGAGCATGTTCACCCGCAGGTCCAGTGGCGCGGGCTGGTTCAGGCTCTCGGCGAGCGCCATGAAATCCTTGCCCAGCTGGTCCTTCAGGGGTTGCACCAGCCATTCGGGCAGGTTGTGACGATGGCGCTCCAGCAGGTCCGAGGGGTTGATGGAGTCGCACTGGTCGAGCCAGTTCTTCTCCTGGTCGGTCAAGGCGCTCTTGAGGAAATCGCGCGGCCCGTGGAAGCCCAGGATCGCCATGCGCCGCTCCTTCGGCCCGCTGCCCGAAGGCGAGAGGTGGTCGAACAGCAGCTTCTTGCGCAGCACGTTGAACACGGTTTCGGCCAGTGTCGCGCGCTCGCGCGGGCCCAGGGATCGGTTGTCGCGGAAGTAGCGGGACACCACGGCGTCGGCCGGGTGATCGAATTTCAGGGTGAGCTTGACGAGTTCGGCACAGGCGTCGAGCAGGGCTTTAGGATGCATGGGCCTATTGTCCCATTCGCCCTTCCGCCCATGCCCGACCATCCCCTGCCGCCACTGATTACCACGCCACCCGGCCGATATCGCCACTACAAGGGCCTGCTCTACGAGGTGCTGGACACCGTGCGCCACAGCGAGACGCTGGAGCCCATGACCTTGTACCGCGCGCTCTACGGCGAACAGGGGCTTTGGGTACGCCCGGCGGCGATGTTCAACGAAGAGGTCGTGATCGACGGGGTGCGGCAGCCGCGCTTTACCAGGCTATAGGCGCGGCAGCAGAGCAGCGATCGCGCGCGGATAGATCAAGTGCTCCTGCGTCAGCACGCGGGCGGCCAGGGTCTCGGCTGTGTCGTCCGGCAGCACCGGCACCACCGCCTGGTCCAGGATGGGCCCATGGTCCAGCTCGGCAGTGACCTGGTGCACCGTCGCGCCGGCGAATTTGCAGCCGGCATCAATGGCCCGCTGATGGGTGTGCAAGCCCGGGAAGGCAGGCAGCAGGGACGGGTGGATATTGAGCAGCCGTCCCTGGTAGCGCTGCACGAAACCGGGCGTGAGGATGCGCATGAAACCGGCCAGCACCAGCAGCGACGGCTGGTGGCGGTCGATCACGGCTGCCAGCTCGGCCTCGAACTCCTCACGTGTCGCGAAGCGCTTATGGTCGACCACGTCGGTGGCGATCTGGTGCTCGCGCGCCAGGGCCAAGCCGCCGGCGTCGGCGCGGTTGCTGATGACGGCTGCCACCTGGGCACCACGGGTCTTGCGCCAGTCGTCGCGCTGGGCACACCGGACGATGGCTCCCATGTTCGAACCGCCGCCGGAGATCAGAATCACGATGTTCTTCATTTAAAAGAATTATCCCTGCCATGCAGCTGCGTCCCCTGAACCCCGTTGAAGCCCGCGTGCTGGCCACGCTGATGGAAAAAGCCCGTACCGTGCCGGACAGCTATCCGCTGACGCTGAATTCGCTGGTGGCGGGGTGCAACCAGAAGACCAGCCGCGAGCCGCTGATGAACGTCAGCGATGCCCAGGCCCAGGAGGCGCTGGATTCCCTCAAACTGCTCAGCCTGGTGTTCGAGTCCAGCGGCAGCCGGGTGGCGCGCTGGGAGCACAACTTCCAGCGCGGCGTCGGCGTGCCGGAGCAGTCAGCCGTGCTGCTGGGCCTTTTGATGCTGCGCGGGCCGCAAACCGCCGGCGAGCTGCGGATCAACAGCGAGCGCTGGTATCGCTTTGCCGATATTTCCTCGGTCGAGGCATTTCTCGACGAGCTGCAGGACCGGGCGCCCGAAAAGGGCGGGCCGCTGGTGATCAAGCTGGCGCGGGCGCCGGGCATGCGCGAGCAGCGCTGGGCGCATTTGCTCTGCGGTCCGGTGGAGCCGGGTGACACTCAATCTCAGGCGCCGTTGACCGGGGCCCAGTTACACCTGGAAGGCCGGGTCGAGGCGCTGGAAAACGAAGTCGCGATGCTGCGTTCCGCTGTGCAAAACATCTACGAGCAACTCGGCATGTCACAACCCGGACACGACGAATAGAACGACCGTGCTGATAATGTCGCAGCACTGGAGATACCTGTCATGGATTTAGCTTTTACCCCTGAAGAACAGCAGTTCCGCGAAGAAGTGCGCGCCTGGGTGCGCGCCAACCTGCCGGCGGAGATTTCGCACAAGGTCCACAACGCCTTGCGCCTGACGCGCGACGACCTGCAGCGCTGGGCGCGCATCCTGGGCAAGAAGGGCTGGCTAGGCTACGGCTGGCCCAAGCAGTTCGGCGGCCCGGGCTGGACCGCCATCCAGAAACACCTGTTCGAGGAAGAATGCGCGCTGGCCGGTGCGCCGCGCGTCGTGCCCTTCGGGCCGGTGATGGTGGCGCCGGTGATCATGGCCTTCGGCAACCCCGAACAGCAGCAGCGCTTCCTGCCCGGCATCGCCAGCGGCGAAGTCTGGTGGAGCCAGGGCTACAGCGAACCAGGATCGGGCTCGGACCTGGCCTCGGTCAAGACCCGCGCGGAACGCAAGGGCGACAAGTACATCGTGAACGGCCAGAAGACCTGGACCACGCTTGCGCAATACGGCGACTGGATCTTCTGCCTGGTGCGCACCAGCACCGAAGGCAAGCCGCAGACCGGCATCTCCTTCCTGCTGATCGACATGAAGTCTCCCGGCGTCACCGTGCGCCCCATCACCATGCTGGACGGCGAGCACGAAGTGAACGAGGTGTTCTTCGACAACGTCGAAGTGCCGGCCGAGAACCTGATCGGCGAAGAGAACAAAGGCTGGACCTACGCCAAGCACCTGCTCTCGCACGAGCGCACCAACATCGCCGACGTGAACCGCGCCAAGCGCGAACTCGAGCGCCTGAAGCGCATCGCCAAGGCCGAGGGCGTGTACAACGACCAGCGCTTCCGCGACGAGATTGCCAAGCTCGATGTCGACGTGGTGGCCCTGGAAATGCTGGTGCTGCGCGTGCTGTCGGCCGAGAAATCGGGCAAGAACTCATTGGACATCGCCGGCCTGCTCAAGATCAAGGGCAGCGAGATCCAGCAGCGCTATAGCGAGCTGATGATGCTGGCCGCCGGCCCCTTCGCCCTGCCCTTCATCCAGGAAGCCATGGAAGCGGGCTGGCAGGGCGAGCACGTGGGCGCCGCCCACTGCGCGCCGCTGGCCTCCACCTACTTCAACATGCGCAAGACCACCATCTACGGCGGCAGCAACGAAGTTCAACGCAACATCGTCGCGCAGACGGTACTCGGCTAAGGGGACAGACATGGATTTCGATTTTTCAGACGACCAGGAACAGCTGCGCGACGCGGTCCGCAAGTGGGTCGACAAGGGTTATGACTTCGAGCGCCGCCGCGCCATCGTCAAGGCCGGAGGTTTCGACCGCGGCGCCTACGGCGAACTCGCTGACCTCGGCCTGGCGGGCCTGTACATCGCCGAGGAGCACGGCGGCATGGGCATGGGCCCGGTCGAAGGCATGGTGGTGATGGAGGAACTGGGACGCGGCATCGTGCTGGAGCCGCTGGGCCAGACGCTGATTGCCGGCGGCATCCTGGGCGGCTATGCGCCGCAAGCCGTCAAAGCCGCCTGGCTGCCCAAGATCGCGGGTGGCGAGGCCCTGGTGGTGCTGGCGCAGCAGGAACGCAAGGCGCGCTACCGCCTGGACGTCTGCGAAACGCAGGCCAGCGGATCGGGTGACGCCTGGACCGTGAGCGGCGCCAAGAGCGTTGTCCCGGCGGGCGACCAGGCCGACGCCTTCCTGGTGCCGGCCACCGTGAAGGGCAAGATCGCCCTGTTCCTGGTGGAGCGCAAGGCCAACGGCGTTACGACGCGCGGCTACGGCACGCAAGAAGGCGGCCGCGCGGCCGAGGTCACGTTCAAGTCCGCGCCCGCCACGCTGGTGACGCTGGATGGCCTCACGGCGCTCGAACATGCGGTGGACATCGGCATCGCCGCGAGCTGCGCGGAGGCCGTGGGCGTTCTGGACAAGACCATGGCCGTGACGGTGGAGTACATGAACACGCGCAAGCAGTTCGGCGTGACCCTGTCGACGTTCCAGGCCCTGCGCCACCGCGTCGCCGACATGAAGATGCAGCTGGAGCTGGCACGCTCGATGAGCTACTACGCCGCGCTCAAGCTGAACGCGCCGGCCGCGGAAAGGCGTCACGCCATGGCCCGCGCCAAGTACCAGGCCGGCGTGGCCATGCGTTTCATCGGGCAGAACTCGGTGCAGCTGCACGGCGGCATCGGCGTGACGGACGAATACATCGGCAGCCACTACTTCAAGAAGCTCACCCAGCTGGAGCTGAGCTTCGGGGATACCCTGCACCACTTGGGCGAAGTCTCGGAAAGAATGCAGGACACCGCGGGCGTGTTCGCGTGATGTCATTGCGGACTTGATCCGCAATCCACGTCGCGTTGTCCTGGGACGCGTCCGCGGAGGCATGGATGCCGGGTCAGGCCCGGCATGACAACTTCCGGAGACAACACGCATGACCTCACGCCGTCTTTTTCTCGGCCTGGCCGCAGCCGCGCTGGCTGCCGGCTGCGCCACCGGCCCATCGCTCGAACAAGCGCCGCCCATCGTCTTCGTCCATGGCAACGGCGACACCGCCGCCTTGTGGCAGACGACGATCTGGCGGTTCGAGTCCAACGGCTGGCCGCGCGAGCGGCTGCATGCCATCGACGTTCCCTATCCGCTGGCGCGCGACGACGACAGCAAGCCCCAGCCGGGCCGCACCTCCGCCGCGGAGCACATGGCTTTCCTGAAGGCCGAGGTCGACAAGGTGCTCCAGGCCACCGGTGCGCGGCAAGTGGTGCTGGTAGGCAACTCGCGCGGCGGCAATGCCATCCGCAACTACATCCAGAACGGCGGCGGCGCCAAGACCGTCAGCCACGCAGTGCTGGGCGGGACGCCCAACCACGGCGTCTGGGCCGTCAAGGGCTTTCGCGAAGGCAACGAATTCGCCGGCACCGGCTCATTCCTGGTCTCGCTGAACGCGTCCAAGAACGCCGCCGGCGACGAGGTCACGGGGCCGGTCAAGTGGCTCACGATCCGTTCCGACAACAACGACAAGTTCGCCCAGCCCGACGGCTTGTGGATCGGCGCCAAGGGCACGGCCACCAACATCACCTTCGCGGGGCCGGAGCTCAAGGGCGCAACCAACGTCGTAATCCCGCGCATCGACCATCGCGAGACCTCGTACGCGCCGGCGGCCTTCGAGGCCACCTATCGCTTCGTCACGGGGCGCATGCCGGCCGCGGTGGAGATCCGGCCCGAAGACCGCCTGGTGCTCGGCGGCAAGGTCAGCGGCATGGGCGTTTCGTCCACCGATCCGGCATCGGGCAACTTCGCCAACAACCTGCCCTTGCCGGGCGCGCGGCTGGAGGTGTTCGCCCTCGATCCGGCCAGCGGCGAGCGCCGCGGCGCCCCGGCGTACAGCAAGACCGTCGGCAACGATGGCGCGTGGGGTCCGTTCACCGCCCAGCCGGGCACGCGCTACGAGTTCGTGGTGGCGGCGCCCGGCTATGCCACGACGCATATCTATCGCAGCCCGTTCGCGCGCTCCAGCAACATCGTGCACCTGCGCGCCGAGCGCATTGCCGATGCCGACAAGACCGCCTCCGCCATCGTGACGATGATCCGTCCGCGCGGCTACTTCGACCCGGCCCGCGACAAGATGTCATTCGACGGGCAGTCGCCGCCTCCAGGCGCGCTGCCGGGTGCGGGCGTGGCCAGCTCGAAAATCAAGCCGGCCGCAGCGGCACGCCCGGTCGTCGCGGAGTTCAATGGCGAACGCGTGATCGGCCGCACCTGGCCGGCGGCCGAGAACCATGTGGCTATCCTGGAATTGACCTACTGAAGCAGGTGCAGGCGTGAGGTCTTGGGCAGGTGCGCCATCAGGAACTCCATCTGGTCCGCCAGGATGCGGCGGTTGCGCAGGATGAAGTCTTCCCACAGGCTGGGGACGTAGGGCGCGTACAGCAGAGGCATGCGAGCCTGTTCGGGCGTGCGGTTGCTCTTGCGGTGGTTGCAGGCCCGGCAGGCCGTCACCACGTTCATCCAGTGGTCCTTGCCATTTTGGGCAAAGGGGATGATGTGTTCGCGCGTGAGTTCTTCCTCATGGTGCAGGCCGCCGCAATACGCGCAGACGTTGCGGTCGCGGGCGAAGAGCTTGCTGTTGGTAAGGCCGGGCTTGAGGTCGAAGGGGTTGATGTTGGGCACGCCCTTGGTGCCGATGATGCTGTTCACCGCGATCTGCGACTGCTCACCGGTCATGGCGTTGTGGCCACCGCGGAACAACGCCACCCGCGCGCCCACTTCCCAGCGCACCTCATCGGCCGCGTAGTGCAGCACGGCCTGCTCCAGCGAGATCCACGACTGGGGCAGCCCTTGGGCGGACAGCTTCAAAACCTTCAAAACACGCCTCCTTCGAACGACAGGAAACCACGCAGAGGTCAGGTACAGCGCCTTGCAGCGCTGTACAGCACAATATACCCTGTTTTCGTGACCGTCCTCGTTAGGGAAATGCCTTGCGGTGCTTGGCGGGCGGGCACGAGTTGCTATCAAAAAGATACCGCAAAGATCCACATACGCCGCGATGCAGATATTCAGAGGTTTCCACCACCCGGGCATCGCGCCAGCCTGCGCCCTGACCATCGGGAATTTCGACGGTGTGCACCGCGGCCACCAGGCCATGCTCGCGCTGCTGAACAACGAGGCCCGGCATCGCGGCATACCCAGCTGCGTGCTGAGCTTCGAGCCGCATCCGCGCGATTACTTCGCCCGGTTGGCCCGCAAGCCCGAACTGGCGCCGGCTCGCATCGCGACCTTGCGCGACAAGCTGACCGAACTGCATCGCTGCGGAGTGGATCAATGCGTGGTACTTCCGTTTGATGCTCGGCTGTCCTCGCAAGTTCCCGAGGCCTTCATCGACAACGTGCTGGTCCGAGGCCTCGGTGCCCAATACGTCCTGGTCGGCGACGACTTCCGGTTTGGGGCGAAACGGGCGGGCGACTACGCGATGCTGGATGGCGCGGGCAACGCCAAGGGCTTCGACGTCGCGCGCATGAACAGCTACGAGGTCCACGGTATGCGGGTGTCCAGTTCCGCCGTGCGCGAAGCGCTCGGGCGCGGCGACATGGATGCGGTCGCCGCGCTGCTGGGCCGGCCCTACAGCATCAGCGGCCATGTGGTGCACGGGCGCAAGCTCGGGCGCGAGCTGGGCTTCAAGACCCTGAATTTGCGCTTTTCCCACTGGAAACCCGCCGCCAGCGGCATCTTCGCGGTGCTGGTGAACGGCCTGAGCGAGGAGCCCCTGCCGGGCGTGGCCAACCTGGGCATCCGGCCCTCGCTGGACCCGAACGACGTCAACGGCGGACGGGTGCTACTGGAGACCCACTGCCTGGAATGGCCCGCCGGCCTCGGCGACGAGGGGGGCTACGGTAAAATCATCCACGTGGAACTGCTGCACAAACTGCACGACGAGCTCAAGTACGACGGTCTGGACGCCTTGACGCAAGGCATCCGCAAGGACTGCGACGACGCTCGTGCGTACTTTGCGTCCACCCGTCGCCAGACCACGCGCGACCGAATTTGAGGCTGTCATTGCGGGCCTGATCCGCAATCCATTTGCTGCCCATCAAACCTCCTGGATTCCGGGTCAAGCCCGGAATGACAACCATGACCGAAAAAACCGATTACCGCGCCACGCTCAACCTGCCCGACACGCCCTTCCCGATGCGCGGGGACTTGCCCAAGCGCGAGCCCGGCTGGGTGAAGGAGTGGGAAGACCAGGGCCTGTACAAGAAGCTGCGCGCCGCCCGCTGCGGCCACGAGAAATTCGTCCTGCACGACGGCCCGCCCTATGCCAACGGCCAGATCCACATGGGCCACGCCGTCAACAAGATCCTGAAGGACATGATCGTCAAGGCCCGCCAGCTCAAGGGACTGGACGCGGCCTACATCCCCGGCTGGGACTGCCACGGCCTGCCGATCGAGAACGCCATCGAGAAGAAGCACGGCCGCAACCTGCCGCGCGACGAAATGCAGGCCAAGAGCCGGGCTTTCGCGACCGAGCAGATCGCCATCCAGATGGCCGACTTCAAGCGGCTGGGCGTGCTGGGCGACTGGGACCATCCCTATCGCACCATGGATTTCGTCAACGAGGCCGAGGAAATCCGCGCGTTCAAGCGGGTGGTGGAGCGCGGCTTCGTCTATCGCGGCCTCAAGCCCGTGTACTGGTGCTTCGACTGCGGCTCTTCGCTGGCCGAATTCGAGATCGAATACGCGGACAAGAAGTCGCAGACCCTGGATGTCGGGTTCAAGGCGGACGAGCCGGACAAGCTGGCGGCCGCTTTCGGCGTGGCGGCTTTGACCAAGCCCGCCTACATCGTCATCTGGACCACCACCGCCTGGACCATCCCGGCCAACCAGGCGCTCAACCTCAACCCCGAGCTGGAGTATTCGCTGGTCGATACCGAGCGCGGCCTCCTGGTACTGGCGGCCTCGCTGGTGGGCAAGTGCATGGAACGCTACAAGCTCACCGGCACCGTGCTGGCCACGGCGAAGGGCGAGAAGCTGGCCGGGCTGAACTTCCAGCATCCGCTGTACGACGTCGACCCGGGCTACCGCCGGCTCTCGCCGGTGTACCTGGCCGACTACGCCACGGCCGAAGACGGCACCGGCATCGTCCATTCCTCGCCCGCCTACGGCCTGGACGACTTCAACTCCTGCGTGTCGCACGGCCTAGCCTACGACGACATCCTGAACCCGGTGCAGGGCAACGGCGCCTATGCGCCCGACTTCCCGCTGTTCGGCGGCCTCAACATCTGGAAGGCCGTGCCGCGCATCATCGAGGTGCTGGCCGAGTCGGACCGCCTGTTCGCCACCGAGGGCATCACCCACAGCTATCCGCACTGCTGGCGCCACAAGAGCCCGGTGATCTACCGCGCCGCGGCCCAATGGTTCATCCGCATGGACGAAGGCCAGGGCGTGTTCACCAAGGACAAGGCGCCCAAGAGCTTGCGCCAGATGGCGCTGGAAGCCATCGAGGAAACCAGCTTCTTCCCCGAGAACGGCAAGACGCGGCTGCGTGACATGATCGCGGGCCGGCCCGACTGGTGCATCAGCCGCCAGCGCAGCTGGGGTGTGCCCCTGCCCTTCTTCCTGCACAAGGATTCGGGCGAGCTGCATCCGCGCACCATGGAAATCCTGGACCTCGCCGCCGACATGGTCGAAAAGGGCGGCATCGAGGCCTGGAGCAAGGCCACGACGGAGTCGGTCCTGGGCGCGGAAGACGCGCAGCACTACACCAAGAGCACCGACATCCTGGAAGTCTGGTTCGATTCCGGCACCACCCACACCACGGTGCTGCGGCACTCGCACGCCGGCGCCGCGCACGAGAGCGGGCCCGAAGCCGACCTGTACCTGGAAGGCCACGACCAGCATCGCGGCTGGTTCCACTCCTCGCTGCTCACCGCCTGCGCAATGTACGGGCGCGCCCCCTATCGCGGCCTGCTCACCCACGGCTTCACGGTGGACAGCCAGGGCCGCAAGATGAGCAAGTCGATGGGCAATGGGGTGGACCCGCAGGAGACCACCAAGAAGCTGGGCGCCGAGATCATCCGCCTGTGGGTGGCCGCTTCCGACTATTCGGGCGACATCGCAGGCGACGACAAGATCCTGGCGCGCGTGGTGGACGCCTACCGGCGCATCCGCAACACGCTGCGTTTCCTGCTGGCCAACGTGAGCGACTTCGATCCGGCCAAGGACGCGGTGCCGCTCGACCAGATGCTGGAGATCGACCGCTACGCCCTGTCGCGCGCGGCGCAGTTCCAGGCCGAAGTGCTCGCGCACTACGAGGTCTATGAATTCCACCCGGTGGTTGCCAAGCTGCAGGTCTATTGCTCGGAGGACCTGGGCGCGTTCTATCTCGACATCCTGAAGGACCGCCTCTACACCACCGCGCCGAAATCGCTGGCCCGGCGCAGCGCGCAGACCGCGCTCTGGAACATCACCCACGCCATGCTGCGCTGGATGGCGCCGTTCCTCAGCTTCACCGCGGAAGAAGCCTGGAAGCTGTTCGGCACGTCGGAATCGATCTTCTTCGAGACCTACGCCGAGATCGGCGGGCCCGACGCCGCCCTGCTGGAGAAGTGGACCCGCATCCGCGCCGCCCGCGAGCTGGTCAACAAGGAAATCGAGTCGCTGCGTGAAGCCGGCAAGGTCGGCTCGTCCCTGCAGGCGAACGTGGAACTGACGCTGCCGATGGCCACCCACGGCGACCTGTGGGCGTCCCTTGCCAGCCTGGAGGACGACCTCAAGTTCGTGTTCATCACGTCCGCCGCCAGCCTGGCCGCGGGCGACACGATGGCCGTGAAGGTGACCCCCTCCGAAGCCGTGAAGTGCGAACGCTGCTGGCATTGGCGCGACGACGTCGGCAACGATCCGGCGCATCCCACCCTTTGCGGCCGTTGCACCAGCAACCTGTTCGGCGCAGGCGAAGACAGGAAATTCGCCTGATGGCCGATCGCAGCAACCCGGGCAGCTGGCTGCCCTGGCTGGGGCTGGCCCTGGCCATCATCATCGCCGACCAGTTCACCAAGGTGCTGATCCTGGGCTACTACCAGTTAGGCGATTCCACCTACGTCACCAGTTTCTTCAACGTGGTGCGCGCCCACAACACGGGCGCGGCCTTCTCGTTCCTGGCCGGCGCCTCGGGCTGGCAGCGATGGTTCTTCACGGCCATCGGTGTCGCCGCGGCCGTCTTCATCATCTGGATGCTGCGCTCGCACGCGGGGCAGCGGCTGTTCTCCTTCGCGCTGGCCTGCATCCTGGGCGGCGCCATCGGCAACGTGGTGGACCGCCTGATGCACGGCTACGTGGTGGACTTCGTGCAGTTGCATTGGCGCGGCTGGTACTTTCCCGCATTCAACGTGGCCGATAGCGCGATCACCGTCGGTGCGGCCTGCCTGATCCTCGACGAGTTGCTTCGAGTTCGCAAGACGAATTGATTCTTTGCCTGCCGTTTTCAATGCTGCGCCGCACCAAGGCGTATAGTTGAAACACAAGCAATGAAGCATTTGTTGAATCTTCTGGCGGCCATCGCGCTGCTGGTCTGGGGAACCCATCTAGTTCGAACCGGCATCCTGAGGGTGTTCGGCACGAACCTGCGCAACGTACTGGCGCACAGCGCCGCCAATCGTTGGACCGCGGCCATCTCCGGCCTGGGCGTCACGGCCCTGGTGCAGTCAAGCACCGCCACCGCCCTCATCGTTTCCTCCTTCGTCGGCCAGGGGCTGGCCAGCCTGCCCCTGGCCCTGGCGGTGATGCTGGGCGCCGACGTGGGCACCAGCCTGATGGCCGTGGTGTTCTCGTTCGACCTGTCCTGGCTGTCGCCCCTCTTCATCTTCGTGGGTGTGGTGCTGTTTCTCTCACGCCAGACCAACCCGGTGGGCCGCATCGGCCGCATCCTGATCGGCCTGGGCCTGATGCTGCTGGCGCTGCGGCTGGTGGCCGCATCTACCGAAATCATGACCCAGTCGCCGGCCGTGAAGGCGCTCCTGGGCTCCATCACCAGCGAGCTGCTGCTGGAGATCACGGTCGGCGCCTTCCTGTCCGTGGTCGCCTATTCGAGCCTGGCGATCGTGCTGCTGACGGCGACGATGGCGGCTTCCGGCTTGATACCGCTGGAACCGGCGCTGGGGCTGGTGCTGGGCGCCAACCTCGGAAGCGGCCTGCTGGCCGTGCTGACCACCGCCAAGTCGGCGGTCGAAGTGCGGCAGGTGCCCCTGGGCAATTTCGTCTTCAAGGCCGTGGGCGTCGTAATCGCGATTCCCCTGGTCGGCTTGTGGCTGCGTTATGCCCGGCCCTACGTGCAGGACCGCGCGACGGTGGTCGTGCTGTTCCACCTCAGTTTCAACCTGATGGTCGCCGTGCTGTTCATCGGGCTCACCAGCTTCGTGGCCCGCGTGGTGACCCAATGGCTGCCCAAACCGGACAAGACCCTGGTGGCCGGCCGCCCGCACCATCTCGATCCTTCCGCCCTGGCCACCCCCTCGCTCGCGATCTCCTGCGCGGCGCGCGAAGCCTTGCATCAGGCCGACGTGGTCGAGACCATGATGGTCGGCATGCTGACGGTGATCAAGAACAACGACCTGGCCCTGGCGCAGAAGCTGCGCCAGCTCGATGACGACGTCGACGAGCTCTACTCCGCGATCAAGTACTACCTGACCAAGATCTCGCGCGAGGCCCTGGGCGAGGAGGAAAGCCGGCGCTGGACCGACATCATCAGCTTCACCATCAACATGGAGCAGATCGGCGACATCATCGAGCGCATCCTGATCGACATCGAAGACAAGAAGATCAAGAAGGGCCGCAGTTTCTCGGCCGCGGGCATGGCCGAAATCTGCGAGCTGCATGCGCGGCTGATCGACAACCTGCGGCTGGGCATGAGCGTGTTCCTCAACGGCTCGGTGCGCGACGCGCAAAAGCTGCTCGAGGAGAAGGCGCGCTTTCGCGACCTGGAGCGCGCCTATGCCTCAACGCACCTGACGCGGCTGTCGGGCAACACCATGCAGAGCATAGAAACCAGCTCGCTGCACATCGACCTGATCAGCGACCTCAAGCGCATCAACTCGCACATCTGCTCGATCGCCTACCCGATCCTCGACTCCGCCGGTGCGCTGGCACCCAACAGGCTGCGGCAGCAATCGCTGTCCGAAGGACCGCCTAGTGTGTCTCAGGCTCGGTCTTGACGCGCTCTCTCACGCAGTAATCCACCAGCGCGTCGATCTCGGTGGACTTGTCGAATACCGCATCGGCGCCCAGCTGGGCGCAGCGCCAACGGACATCGCTGGTCGCGTGATTGCTCAGAACCACCATCTTCTGCGTCGGGCGCCGGAGGCGGCAGGCTTCGAGGATGTTCAGCCCACTGCCCTCCTTGAGGAAAAGGTCGATGATGGCCAAGTCCCAGTACGCATCGTTCTGGGCCAGCCACTTCTTTCCTTCATGCTCGGTCTCGGCCGTTCCCACGGCTTCGATCAGCGCCAGTTCCTGCAGAGTCTCGATGAGGTTCTCGCGAATCGTCGGACTGTCCTCGACGATATAGGCTCGAAACGTCATGCATTCTCCATTTGATGACCCGCCCAGCTTACGCCGTGTCACAGGTCTTTGCTCATTGGAGACAATCTACCGCCGCCCCTTCGCCCAAGGTGCAAGCCCCTAGGCCAAGCACCTGTAGGAGAGTTCGCTCATCCTGAGTTCAAGTGCTGAGGATCAGCGCGGCTTCCAGCGTGAATTCGTCACGCTGCATCCGTCGTGCGACCTCCTCGGGCCGCATGAGCCTGAACTGGGCGACCTCGCCATCCTGGTTGGTGGGCGCCACACCGCTGGGGACCACGCAGCTATACCAGTCCAGGTATTCGACGATATAGCCCGCACTGCTTTCATCGCTGGGCCTGCGGGTCAGCATGCGGCCCCGGTATCGCAGCTGCTCGATCTGGGAAAGACGCAGGCCGGCCTCTTCCCAGGTCTCCCGCTCCAGCGCCTGTTCCATCGAATCCGATGCCGGGATCATTCCACCCATCAGCGTGTCCCACAGGCCCGGGTCGTTCGGCTTGGTGAGCGAGCGTTGCTGCAACCAATGCCCGCCATCCGGCGAGATGCCTGCAAGGTGCACGGCGAAGGTCGTGATTCCGAGAGGTCTGACGACGGCGCGTTCGACGGTGCCGAGCTTGCGCCCTTCGCCGTCGGTTACCGCTAGCTGCTCGTCGCGCCAGACATGCGCGACGCCCGCCTCGCGCATGGCCAGGGCGACTTGCCGCAGGCTGGCCGTGAGTTCGCCCTGGATCCGCCAGCCCTGTTCGCCGCCATTCACCGCCGGTTCGACCAGGCCTGCGCCCATCGGCACAGCGGCAAGAAAGTCGGGCTCCACGGAGCCGATGCGGGCATCGCCGGTCCACAGCGGCACGCGCGGCTTGCGCGGCGGCTGGTCGGCGCGGGCGCGCTGTGCCGCCAGCCAGCCGGCGGGAACCACCAGGCTCACAGCGTGAGGATGGTGGAACCGGTGGTCTTGCGCGCTTCCAGGTCACGGTGGGCTTGTTGCACCTGCTCCAGCGGATGGCGCTGGTCGATGCGGATCTTGACCTTGCCGCTGCCCACGGCTTCGAACAAATCGTCGGCCATGGCCTGCGTGATCTCGCGCGTGACAATGTGGGAGAACAGCGTCTGGCGCGTCACGTAGATCGAGCCCTTGGCGGCCAGCAGCCCCACCGAAAACGGCGCAGGCGGGCCGGAGGCGGCGCCGAAGCTGGCCATCAGGCCGAACGGCTGCAGGCAGTCCAGCGACTTGTCCCAGGTGTCCTTGCCGACCGAGTCGTACACCACCTTCACGCCGCGCCCGCCGGTGATGTCCTTGACGCGGGCCAGGAAGTCTTCCTTGGCGTAGTTGATGACGTGCGCCGCGCCATGCTCCTTGGCCAGCGCGCATTTGGCGTCGGAGCCCGCGGTGCCAATCAGTTGCAGCCCCATCGCGCGTGCCCACTGGCAGGCGATCAGGCCGACACCGCCCGCGGCGGCGTGGAACAGCACGAAGTCGCCTTCCTTCAGGCCGCCCTGGGGCAGGGTTCTCTTGAGAAGGTATTGCGCCGTCAGGCCCTTGAGCATCATGGCCGCGCCGGTGTCGAAATCGATGCCGTCGGGCAGCTTGCACACGCACTTGGCGGGCATCACACGCAGCTCGCAATAGCTGCCGGGCGGCTGGCTGGCGTAGGCGGCGCGGTCACCGGGCTTGAGGTGGGTGACACCAGCGCCCACCGCTTCGACCACACCCGCGGCTTCCATGCCCAGCGATGCCGGCATCGGCAGCTGGTACAGGCCGGTGCGGTGATAGACGTCGATGAAGTTCAGGCCGATCGCGTGATGCCGGATGCGGATTTCGCCGGGCCCGGGATCGCCCACTTTCACGTCGACGATCTTCAATTGCTCGGGGCCGCCGTGCTGCTCGATTTGGACTGCTTTGCTCATGATTTCCTCGCGAAGGTCAGGCGCGCATCCTGCCATGAAACTGCAAGCCTTGCCTCAGCCAATCCATCGGTAAGGCTATACAGTGCCGGGTTCCCCATGGACCAACGCCTCAACCTCAGAACCGCCTTCGTGCTGACCATTCCGCCGCTGCTGTGGGCGGGCAATGCCGTCGTGGGGCGCCTGGTCACTGAACTGGTGCCGCCGGTCACGCTGAACTTCCTGCGCTGGGCACTTGCCTTCGTGCTGCTGCTGCCGCTCGCCGGCTGGGTGCTGCGGCGGGGCAGCGGCCTGTGGCAGAACTGGCGCCGCTTCGCGCTGCTCGGCCTGCTGGGTGTGGGCTGCTACAACGCGCTGCTGTATCTGGCGCTCAAGACCTCCACGCCGCTGAACGTGACCCTGGTCGCCGCCAGTTCGCCGGTATGGATGCTGGGCATAGGCGCACTTTTCTTCCGCCAGCGCATCACCTCGCGCCAAATGACGGGCGCCGTGCTGTCCATTGCCGGCGTGCTGTTGGTGCTTGGCCGCGGCGACTGGCAGCTGTTGCTGCAAATGCGGCTGGTTCCCGGCGACTTGTACGTGCTGCTGGCCACCGCCGCCTGGGCGTTCTACAGCTGGCTGCTGATCCGCCCGGGCGATCCGTCCCAGATCCGTGGTGACTGGGCCGCCTTCCTCATGGCGCAGGTGGTGCTGGGGCTGGGCTGGTCCGGGCTGTTCGCCGCGGGGGAATGGGCGACGGGTGACACCCACATCCAGTGGGGCTGGCCGCTGGCCGCCGCGCTGGTCTATGTCGCCATAGGCCCGGCCATCCTGGCCTATCGCTGCTGGGGCATCGGCGTGCAGCGTGTGGGGCCCAACATCGCCGGCTTCTTCGTCAACCTCACACCCCTGTTCGCGGCCGTGCTGTCGGCGGCGTTTCTCGGCGAGTTGCCCCACCTGTACCACGCCGTCGCCTTCGTGCTGATCGTGGGCGGGATCGTGGTGTCGTCGCGCCGGTAGCTCAGTAAGTCCCGGGGTAGGCGCCGCCGTCGGTCAGGATGTTCTGGCCGGTGATGTAGCCCGCATGCTGGCTGCACAGGAATGCACAGGCCGCGCCGAACTCCTCGGCGGTGCCGAAGCGGCGAGCCGGTATATTGCCGCGCCGCGCGTCCATCACCACCTCCAGGGACTGGCCGGCCTTCTGGGCCGCGCCCGCCATCGTCACCTTCAGCCGGTCGGTCTCGAACGAGCCGGGCAGCAGGTTGTTGATCGTCACGTTGGCCGAAGCCAGCTTCGAAGTGCGGGCCACCCCGGCCACGAAGCCCGTCAGGCCGCTGCGGGCGCCGTTCGACAGCCCCAGGACGTCGATCGGAGCCTTCACCGAACTCGAGGTGATGTTGACGACGCGCCCGAAGCCGCGAGCCGCCATGCCGTCCACCGTCGCCTTGATCAGCTCGATCGGCGTGAGCATGTTGGCGTCGACGGCCTTGAGCCAGACGTCGCGGTCCCATTCGCGGAAGTCGCCCGGGGGCGGCCCGCCGGCATTGGTCACCACGATGTCGAACTCGCGGTGCTTCTCGAACACCTTGGCCCGCCCTTCGGCGGTGGTGATGTCCGCGGCCACGTGTTGTACCGCGGTATCGGTGGGCCTTCCCGGGTCGGCGAGGAGTTTCATGACGGCGGCCTCCAGCGCTTCCGCACCCCGCGCCACCAACACCACGTGCACGCCCTCGCGCACCAGCGCCTGCGCGCAGCCAAAGCCCAACCCCTTGCTGGCCCCGCACACCAGCGCCCATTTGCCTGCGATACCAAAGTCCATACAATTCCTTACTGATCAGAAAGACCCAGAACCATGATAAGTGCAGGATCGACATCGGCGAGGAAGATGGGGTATTGGGCCTGCGGGCTGCTGGTGCTTTTGGCCGGGGCTGCCCAGGCGCAGGGCGAGGCCGCCATCATGAAACGCGCTGCGGACTTGCGCGAAGCGCCGGCGGAATCGGCACGCGCCGTGGCAGCGCTGGCGGCGCAGTCGCCGGTCACCCGGCTGGGCGAGCGCCGCGGCCCCTGGATCGAGGTACGCAGCGGCGCGGGCGCGACCGGCTGGGTTCACATGTTCGACGTCGGACCTGCCGACGGTTCCGCCTCCGGCGGCAATGCAGCCACGGGAGCATTGCGGGGCCTCACCAACCTGTTCAGCAAAAGCGGTAACCAGCGCGTGGTGACGCCCACGGCGACCATCGGCATTCGCGGGCTCGGGGCGGAAGACCTGGCCCAGGCCACACCCAACATGCAGGCCGTGGGCCAGATGGAAGCCCTGCGCCAAGGCGAGCGGCAAGCCCGCGAATTCGCACGCGAAGCCGCGCTGGCCACCGTCGACGTGCCCGCGCTGCCCGCCGCGCCCCGGCCGGCATCCACCGGCCACGCCGCGCCGGGCAACCCGGAGCAAGCCCAATGAAAACCCAGATGCGCGCATACGCAGCCGCCGTATTGATCATTGCCATCCCTGGCGCCTTTGCGCAGAACAAGGCGCTCAGTATGCTGAACTCGCTGGTGGGCGGCCAGCTTCCGACGGCGCCCGCTGCGCCGTTGCCGACCAACGGCGCAGCGGCCGGCGGCGACTTGCTCCAGCTGCTGTCGCAAAGCCAGGGCCAGATCGACGAGGCCAAGGAGATCGAGATCGGCCGGCAACTCGCTGCCGTTCTGCTCGGAAGCAAGCCGCTGCACCCGGACATGGCGCTGCAGCGCTATGTCAATCGGCTGGGCCGCTGGATCAGCCTGCAGTCGTCGCGTCCGCAGCTGCCCTGGAGCTTCGCCGTCCTGGACGACCCCGGCTTCAATGCCTTCGCCGCGCCGGGGGGCTACATCTTCGTCACCAAGGGCCTGGTGGATCGCATGGACGAAGCCGAACTCGCCGGCATCCTGGCACACGAGATCACGCACGTCGTTGACCGGCACCACCTCAACGCCTTGCGCGTCAAGGCGCGCGCCGGCCTGGTCACCCAATTGCTGGCGGCGCAGTTGAAGAACAACATGGGCGGCGCGGTGTCGGCCCAGATGCTGGCGCTGGGGCGCAACCTGTATTCCAGCGGCCTGGATCAAGGCGACGAGTTCGATGCCGACCGCAACGGCGTAGCCCTGGCCACGCGCGCCGGTTTCGATCCCTACGGCCTGGCCTCGGTACTGCAGCAGTTGCGCACCGCCGCGCCCGAGGATCCGCTATTCAGCCTGTCCCTCAGCACGCACCCGCCGGCGCAGCAGCGCCTGGACCAGTTGGCCGGTGCCATGGGGAGCCGACTGGATGCCTACTCCGGCAAACCGGCCGTGAGCGTGGCCCATCGGCTGGGCGGAAGGCGCTGACGTTCAGCGGCTGCGGCTGCGGCTGAACACGAAGATCCCGGCAATCACCAGCACCGTTCCCACGGCCACCCAAGCCGTGAACGGCTCGCCCAGTATCAGCACGCCCAAGAGGATGGTCGTAAGCGGGCCGATCATTCCGGTCTGCGCCGACAAGGCGGGACCGATGCGCTCTATGGCCATCATGACCATCAACACCGGCGCGGCCGTGCACAACGTGGCGTTGAGCACCGACAGCCATATCACCTGCGGCGCGACCTCCAGGGCCGCCCCGAGCGGGCGCAGTACCGCGAACTGCAGCAGGCAGCACAGGCAAGCCACCGAGGTCGCCAATCCCACCAGTCGCAAAGACCCCAGCCGCTGCACCAATTCACCGCTGTACACCAGGTAGATGGCGTAGGTGACAGCGCTGGCGAGCACCAGCAGCGTGCCCAGCGCCGCCTGGCCGCCTTGCAACTGGACCTCGTGGCCGAACACCACGATCACGCCGCAATAGCTGATAGCCATGCCAACGAACTGCATAGGCCGGAAAGTCTTGCGGTACAGCAGCCAGCCCAGGAGCAGCACCAGCGTGGGATTGATGTAGAGGATCAGGCGCTCGAGCGATGCGGTGATGTACTGCAGGCCCAGGAAGTCGAGAAAGCTGGAGAGGTAGTAGCCGGTGAAGCCCAGGCCGATCACACCCAGCCAGTCCCGCCCCGACAGCGGCGGCTTGCCGCGGCTGGCCCACCACGCCATCACCAGGAAGATGGGCAGCGCGAACAGCATGCGGTACATGATCAGCGTGACCGCATCCACGCCATAGCGGTAGGCCAGCTTGACGATGATCGCCTTGCCGCTGAACGCGATAGCGCCGAACACGGCCAGTGCCAGGCCGGGCACGAGGCTTCGTTCGGGCAGCTGGCTCAATCGTTGAATACCTTGGAATGCAGCCGGCGCAGCGACCACCACACGGCGAACGCGACCACGGGAATCGCGACGGCGGCGGTGCTCTCCGCGCTCCAGGGCCAGCCCAGGCCCTGCGCACCTTTGGCGAGGTAGCTGACCAGCCCCACGGTGTAGTAGGTGATGGCCGCCACGGACAGGCCCTCCACCGTCGCCTGCAGCTTGAGCTGCAGGCCCTGGCGCGTGTTCATCGCTGCCAACAGTGCCTGGCTGCTTTGCTGCTGCTCGATCTCGACGCGCGTGCGCAGCAGGTTGCTGATGCGCGAGACGCGCTGCGACAGCGCATCCTGGCGCCGGGTGGCCCATTCGCAGGTGGCGCGGGCGGGCGACAGCCGTCGATCCATGAATTCGCCGATGGTCTGCAGGCCCGCCAAACGCGACTCGGCGATGTCGGCGATGCGGCGATCCACCAGTTCGAAATAGGCGGAGCTTGCCGAAAAGCGCGAGTGCGTGCCTGCGTACTGGCTCTCCACCTGGCCGGCCAGCTTGGTCAGGCGGTCCAGCAGCTGCGGCTCCTCGTGGCGCCCGGCGACGCGGATAGCGCCCGCCAGCTCCGCCAGTTCGCGCTCGGCAAAAGCCAGCACCGAGGCCGCTTCGCGCGCCGCCGGCAACCCGAGCAGCGCCGCCATGCGATAAGTGTCGATCTCCAGCAGCCGCTGCACCAGCCGGCCGAGGCGCCTCGGCGCGATGCTGCCGGCCAGCAACACCATGCGCGAGAAGCCGTCTGCGTGGATTGCAAAGTCGGTGTAGACCTCGCCGTGGCCATCGGCCACCGTGGAGGCGACCAGGGTCTCCTCGTTCAACACATGCTTGACCAGGGAGTTGCTGCCCAAGGCCTGGGTGGGCAGCACCCACAGGTGCATGCTGGCCAGGCACTGGCCCGGCAGCTGCCCGAGCCACTCGTTCGGCACGGCATCCAGCGCCGTGACGGGCTCGCGCTCGCCGAAGCCGTCGGCCTCGATCGGCCGCGAGAAGCTCCAGGTGACGAATTCGGTGTGCAGTTCCCAGCGAACGCGAAACGCGCCCAGGTCCATGCGGATGTGCGTCGATTGCGCATCGGGCTGCGGCAGGTGGTGGTCGCGCAGCAGTGCGGCCACATGGGCCCGGCTGGCCTCCCGCTCCTGGGCATCGCCCACCATCACCATGTGCGAGATCGCCAGCGGTGCGCTCATGGCCTCGGGCGGTCGGGCGTGGATTTCGTTGTGCAGCGCCACGCGCTGCGGATGCGGCGTCGGCCGGCTTCTCTTCATTTGCATGCGTTCCCTCGAAGCCCGCCATTGTCGCCCAGCGCGGGGGCAACGAAAAAGGCACCCGGAGGTGCCTTTTCGCGATGGGTGGCCGCGCGTCTTCAGTCGGCTTCGACGAAGGCTTCCTCGCGCTTGTGCTTCACCGCGGGCAGCGCCACTATCACTATCAGCAGCACGGCTGCAGCCAGCAGGCCGGCGGACAGAGGCCGGGTGATGAACACGCTCCAGTCGCCGCGTGACAGCAGCATCGCCCGCCGCAGGTTCTCTTCCATCATGGGCCCCAGGATGAAGCCCAGCAGCAGCGGCGCCGGCTCGGCCCCCAGCTTGATGAACATGTAGCCGATCACACCGAAGATCGCCACCATCCAGATGTCCCAGGTGTTGTTGTTGGTGGAGTACACGCCGATGGCACAGAACAGCACGATGGCGGGGAACAACCAGCGGTAGGGCACGGTGAGCAGCTTGATCCAGATGCCGATCAGCGGCAGGTTCAGGATCACCAGCATGGCATTGCCGAGCCACATCGAGGCGATCAGGCCCCAGAAGAGCTGCGGGTTGCTGGTCATCACCTGCGGGCCCGGCTGGATGTTGTGGATGGTCATCGCGCCCACCATCAGCGCCATCACGGCGTTGGGCGGAATACCCAGCGTCAGCAGCGGGATGAAGGAGGTCTGCGAACCGGCGTTGTTGGCCGACTCGGGCGCCGCGACGCCGCGGATGTTGCCCTTGCCGAATGCCACTTCGCCCGGGCGCAGCTTGGTTTTCTTCTCGATGGTGTAGGCCGCGAAGGCAGACAGCAGCGCGCCGCCGCCGGGCAAGATGCCCAATGCCGATCCCAGCGCGGTGCCGCGCAGCACCGCGGGGATCATGTTCTTGAAGTCTTCCTTGGTCGGGAACAGGCCAGTCACCTTGGCCGTGAACACCTCGCGCTCATCGGCGTGCTTGCCCAGGTTGCTGATGATTTCGCCGTAACCGAACACGCCCATGGCGATCACGATGAAGCCGATGCCGTCGGTGAGTTCAGGCACGTCGAAGGAGAAGCGAGCCACGCCCGAATTCACGTCAGTGCCGATCAGGCCGAGCAACAGGCCTAGCACGATCATGCCGATGGCCTTGATCAGCGAGCCGGAGGCCAGCACCACGGCGCCGATCAGGCCCAGGATCATGAGCGAGAAGTATTCGGCCGGGCCGAACTTGAAAGCCACCTCGGTCAGGGGCGCGGCGAACGCGGCCAGGATCAGGGTGCCGACGCAGCCGGCGAAGAACGAACCCAGGCCCGCAGCCGCAAGCGCGGGGCCCGCGCGGCCCTGCCTTGCCATCTGGTAGCCGTCGATCACTGTGACGACCGAGGAGGATTCCCCTGGCAGGTTCACCAGGATGGCGGTGGTGGAGCCGCCGTATTGGGCTCCGTAATAGATGCCGGCCAGCATGATGAGGGCCGAAACCGGCGGCAACGCGTAGGTTGCCGGCAGCAGCATGGCGATGGTGGCGACCGGTCCGATGCCGGGGAGCACGCCGACCAGGGTGCCCAGCAAGCAGCCGATGAAACAGTACAGCAGGTTGATCGGCGTGAAGGCGACGCCGAAGCCGATCGAAAGGTTGGAAATCAAGTCCATTTTTTATCCTTCAGCCGGTGATGAAACTGGGCCAGACCGGGAACTGGAGCTTCAGCAGCAATATGAAGGCTAGGTAACTGCCTGCCGCCAGGATCGTCGCCAGCACGATCACTTCCTTCCATTTGTGCTCTTCGCCGGCCATTGAGGCGATGAAGACCAGCGCATAGATGCCCACGATCAGGCCGAATGAGGGGATGCCCAATCGCGGCACGCCACCCAGCAGGATGCCGAAAACCACGTTGGAGCCGATGATGAAGGCCAGCGGCTTCCAGGCGAACTTGCCGATAGGCTCGCCGTCTTCCGTCTCCACGACCATCGATTCAAAGATGGTGAATGCGCCTATGGCCGCCAGCAGGATGCCAAGCACCAGCGGAAAGTAGCCCGGCCCCATGCGGGAGCCCTCGCCGATGTTGTAGGTGCTCGCACCCCAGGCAAAGGCAACGCCGACGCTCATGAACATGAGGCCGGAGTAAAAGTCCTTTTGACTTTTGATCTTCACGAGTTGTCTCCTCGAAACCATTCCGATGGCGCGATTGTGGTGGCAATAGCACCGCTGTCCGTTGTGGGTTTCACCTACTATCGCCGCGGCGACGGCAATCTCAGTCGAGCGGCGGTGTGGCAGTGAGCACTTCCTCAAGCGTGGTCAGCCCCTCCGCCACCCGCAGCGCCCCGGCCAGCCGCAGCGGCCGCATGCCGTCGGCGACGGCCTGGCGGCGCAGCACATCGATGGAGGGAGCCTGGGTCACCTTCTCCTTGAAGGCCTCGCTCACGGTCAGCAGTTCGTACAGGCCCATTCGGCCCATGAAGCCCGTCATGCGGCAATCGACACAGCCGACCGGCTTGTACGGCTTGTAGCCGCCGCTGATCTTCCAGGGCTTCACGATGGCATCCAGCGCCTCGCGCGAGGCGCCCTCGTCCTCCTGGCGGCACTGTTTGCACAAGGTTCGCACCAGGCGCTGCGCCAGAACGCCCAGCATGGTCGCGTTGATGAGATAGCCGGGCACGCCCAGCTCCATCAGCCGCGTGATGGCCGAGGGCGCGTCGTTGGTGTGCAGGGTCGAGAACACCAGGTGGCCGGTCAACGCGGCCTGAACCGCCATCTCGGCAGTCTGCAGGTCGCGGATCTCGCCGACCATGATGATGTCCGGGTCTTGCCGCATCAGGGCGCGCAGCCCTTCGGCGAAGCCGAAATCGAGCTGCACCTGCACCTGGGTCTGGTTGAAGGAAGGCTCGATCATTTCGATCGGGTCCTCCACCGTGCTCACGTTGACCTCTTCCGTGGCGATGCGCTTGAGCGTGGAGTAGAGCGTGCTGGTCTTGCCTGAGCCGGTCGGCCCGGTCACCAGGATGATGCCGTAAGGGCGCTTGACCAGCGCCTCCCAGCGCTGCGAGTCATGCGGGGCAAAGCCCAGCGCATCCAGGTCCTTCACGGCCGTATCCGGGTCGAAGATGCGCATCACCATCTTCTCGCCGAAGGCCGTGGGCAGCGTGGACAGCCGCATCTCGATCTCGTCGCCGCGCGGATTGCGGGTCTTGATGCGGCCATCCTGCGGCCGGCGCTTTTCCACCACGTCCATGCGGCCCAGCAGCTTGATGCGGGCCGTCATGGCGTTGAGCACGCCAATGGGCATCTGGTACACGGGATGCAGCACGCCGTCGATGCGGAAGCGGATGACGCCCTGCTCGCGCCGCGGCTCCAGGTGGATGTCGCTGGCGCGCTGGTCGAAGGCGTAGGTCCAGAGCCAATCGACCACCTGCACCACGCCCTGGTCGTTGGCGTCCAGCTGTTTGTTGCTCTTGCCCAGCTCGACCAGCTGCTCGAAGCTGGCCGCGCCGGCGTTGCCTCCGGCCTTTTGCGCCGCCCGCACGGATTTGGCCAAGGAAAAGAATTCGGCCGTGTAGCGATGGATGTCCAGCGGGCTGGCCACCACCCGGCGCACGGTGCGGCGCGATTGCCGCTCGACCTCATCGACCCAGTCGGTGAGGAAAGGCTCGGCCGTGGCGATCACCACCTCGCTGCCCGTGACCTGCACCGGCAGCACGCGATGGCGCTCGGCATAGCCGGCGCTCATGGTGTCGGCGACCTTGCCGACGTCCACTTTCAACGGGTCGATGCGCAGGTAGTCCAGCCCGGCGCGCGTGGCCAGCCACTGCGTGAGCGATTCGATGTCGAGCGGCTTGCCGTCGCTGGCTCGCGCCATGGCCACGGCGGCGAGCCGCACCAGGGGATGCTGGGCGCTCTCGGCCTGGGAGCAGCGCGCGACGGTCCGGCGGGCCTCATCTGCGGATATGACGCCGTCCTGGCTCAGCCATTCGACCAGGAGACGCCAATCCAGCGGCCCGCGGTGGGTATTCTTGGCGGGCGGCTTGGGTTTGGCGACGGCGCTCATTGTTGGGTCAGGCTACGGGTTTAAACACCCGCAACCATTTGCGGGCCGGCAGGCCCCAGCGAGTTTCAATGGTTTCGGCCCGTTCGGCAAGCGTGGCCCGGTTGGGCTGCTGGGGCGCGCGCAGAGCCAATACGACGGTGTTGCCCTCACGCGTCGGCTTGAACGCCCAGACCGATCCGGCGCCGAAGGCAGCCTGGATCTTCTCCAGGCTTTGGGCATAGCTGGACGAGCGGCCGAACAGGTTGACCGTCATGCAGCCGTCATCGGTCAGGAGCTTGCGGCAATCGGCATAGAAGGCTTCGCTGTCCAGCACGGGCGCGGCGGCTTCATGGTCGTACAGGTCCACCTGCAGCGCATCCACGGCGCCCCGCCAATGCTCATGCGCAGCCACCTCGGCCGCATCGCCCAGGATGACTGAAAGCCGCGAATCATCGCCCGGCAGCTTGAACCACAGGCGACAGGCCGCGACCACCTGCGGGTTGAGCTCGATGGCCGTGGTCCTCATCCGCAGCCTCTTGTGGCAGAACTTGGTCAGCGATGCGGCGCCCAGTCCCAGCTGCATGGCATGCCGCTTGGCCACACTGGCCGGATCCACGAACAGCAGCCAGACCATCATGCGCTGGACATACTCCAGTTCGATGTCGAATGGCTTGTCCATCAGCATCGAGCCCTGGATCCATTCGGTGCCCAGGTGCAGATAGCGGACGTCGCCTTGATCGGAGAAATTGACTTCGGGGAGTTGGGGGGTGGGGCGTGCTTTCACTGGGCAGCATTATCGCCACCGCGCAGCAAGGGCAACGTCACGGTGAACGAGCTGCCCTGGCCCAGGCCGGCACTTTCGGCGGTCACGTGCCCGCCGTGTGCCTGCACCAGTTCGCGCACCAGGCTGAGGCCGATCCCCAGGCCGGAACCGTCGAACGAAGTCGCGTGCTTTTCCTGCACGAACGGATCGAAGATGTGCGGCAGCGCTTTGGCACTGATTCCGATGCCGTTATCGGTGACGCTGATGGTCAGCAGCGCCTCGCTGGCGGCGAGGGAGATCGTGAGGATGCCGCCGTGCTGGGTGTATTTGGACGCGTTGCCCAGCAGGTTGTTGACCACCTGGGCCAAGCGCAGCCGGTCGCCATTGACAATGAACTCGCCGGGTGGACGCTCGATACACAACTGTTGCAAGCGGGCCTCCACGGCAGGGCGCAGGTCCGAAACCACGTCATCGATCACCCGGGCCATATCCATGCGCTGGATATCCAGCCTCAGCTTGCCGGTGTTGATTCGTGTCATGTCGAGCAGATCGCCCACCAGCTTCGCCATCAGGGCCACCTGACGCTCGATCACGCCCTTGACCATCGGCAGCACCGGCTCTTGCGTCTTCGCCAGCCCCAGCAAAGACGCGGCCATGGTCATAGGCCCCAGCGGCCCACGCAGCTCATGGGCGACCACGCCCATGAGTTCCGACTGGCGGCGATACGCCAGCTCGGCGGCGTCCAGCAATTCCTGCGTATGCAGCGCGGCCAGCAGCAGCTGTTCATTGACCTCCCTGCGGTGGGACGCGGTGCCGGGGTCGCCCTCCTCGGCTGCAGGCACATCGAGTTGCTGCAGCGACTCGGCCGTCCGAAGCTCCAGGCTGCGCTCCTTGGTGGCCGCTTCGCCCCTGAAGAAATAGCTGCCCAGGCCGCGCCGCCTGGCGTTGTACATGGCCGCGGTGGCACGGTCGATCAGTCCGTCGCCGTCGCTTCCATCGTCCGGAAAGACGCTGATGCCTATGCTTGCTCTCAGGCTCACTTTCTGGCCGCCCACCTGGCCCGGCAATCTCATGGCGGCGACGATCGAATCGGCCACCGTGATGGCATCGCGCGCGTGCGCCAGGTCCGTCAGCAGGATCAGGAATTCATGCCCCCCGTGCCGGCTGACCGTATCCGACCCACGCACCGCCGCCGCGAGCCGCTGGGCCGCCAGCTTGAGCACCTGGTCGCCGCGGGCGTGGCCCAGTGTGTCGTTGATATCCTTGAGGTTGTCCACGCTCACGAACAGCAGGCCCAGCCGGTCGCCCTTTCGCCGTGCGACTGCCAGCGCATGGGCGAGGCGGTCGAACAACAGCGCGCCGTCGGGCTGCTCGGTCAAGGCCTCGATGCGCGAGGACCGCGAAAGGTCCCGCAGGGCCTGCGCCGCCGCCGCGGCTTCATCCTGCGCACGAATAACGGCCAGCACCAACTGTTGGTTGGCCTCCAGGAGGTGAGCGGCGCGGGCGGCGTCCATCCTGCTAGCCGGCGGGCGCAGCGAGCCCGCTCTTACGGGTTGGTCGGCCGCCCAGCAGGCCCTCTTCGCCGGGCAGCATCCCGCCGATGCGGATGCCTTCGGCATCGATGGTGTAGGCCCGCAGTTCGTCCGAATGCGCGCTGTCACGCACCTTGATCACGGCCATGACGCGGCGCAGGCGACTATCCACCTCGATGTAGCGCTGCACGATGATCGCGTCGGTGAGGAAAGCCGTGCCGTAGGGGCTGAAACGCAGGTCGGTGTACCGGTCCTCCAGCTCCGACGTCAGCAACACCGTCACCCCCTCCTGGGCCAGCGCGCCCACCAGGCGGAGCATGGATTCCCGGAAGTCTTCGCGGAAGGTCGGCGCCAGTGCCACCTCGAACGCGGAGAGTGAATCGATCACCACCCGCGTCGCGTTCAGGCGCCGGATTTCCTTGATGAGCAGCATCACGATTTCGTCGATCGACAGGTCGGGCGCCCGGCTGTCGACCAGGCTGACCCGCCCGCTCTTTATCAGCTCTTCCAGAACCGGGTTGCGCGACCGGTTGGCGCGTTGTTCGAAAACCGCGATCACGCCGGTTTCACCTTTGCGTGCGCCCTCTTGCAGGAAGCTGGCCGCCAGGATGCTCTTGCCCGACCCGGAGGGGCCGGCCACCAGCAGCGAGTAGCCCCGCGGCAGACCGCCGCCCAGCATCTCGTCCAGGCGATCCACCCCCATGAGCACACGGCCGGAGGCCTGCGGACGCGCTTGGCTGCCCGGTCGGGGCGCCGCCGCACTGGCCGGCGGGAAAACCTGGACGCCGGCACTGCTCAGGCGGAAGGTGTGCATGCCCGCCAGGGTGGGCTGGCCGCGCATCTTCATGACCTCGATCTTGCGGACCATGGAGTTGCGCTGAACGCTCTGGTGCAGCCAGATCAAGCCATCGGACACGGTGAACACGGGATTGGTGGCGGTGTCGGCGGCGTATTCGCCAATGAGGAAGGTGGTGGCCTGCCAGCTCGTCATCAGCACGCCCAGCTTCTGCATGAACTGCTGCAAGCTGCTGTCCGTGCCGCCGGCCAGCGCCACCGAGCGGAACGAGTCCACGAAGACGAATGCAGGTGCATGGGACTCGACCTCGGCGGCAATGCGCTCGAGCACCTTGTCGAGGTTGCCTGTCATGGTGTCCGGGCCAAGGTTCACGAAGTGAATGCAGCGGTTGACCTGCTCCAGGTCGAAAAAGTCGAATTGCTGCTGGTAGCGCAGCATCTTCAGGGGCGGCTCGCCCAGCACCGTGAGGTAGAGCGCCGGGCGCTCGGGCGTGGCCAGCGCGAACATCATCTGGTGCGCCAGGGTGGTCTTGCCGCAACCGGGCAGGCCGGCGATGAGATTGAACGAAAACTCGGGCAGGCCGCCGCCCAGGACTTCGTCCAGGCCGGGCACGCCCGTTGCCAGGCAATTAATGGTTACTTTGGGCGTCATGATGATGTGTCCTGTCCAGAGGTACCGGCTGGCGATGGGATCCAGAGGGGGCCGAGCAGGCGCTCGGCGAGCGGAGCACCCACCAGGCTGGCGAGCAGTCCCATGAAAGTGCGAAGCAAGGTAGCGCTGGCCTCGGAAACTTCGGCGGGGTCCCGGCCGGCCAGTAAAGCCCTGAGAGCCGGCAAATCCATGCCCGGCACATCCGGGCTGCGCTCATGGTCCAGCCACGGGTGGGCTTTCTTGCTAAGGAAAAGGCTGCGGTGGTACAGCGCGGCAACCCCAAGGTTGCCGATGATGGGGGCAAGCGCCGCGTCGATAGCCCGCCATTGCGACACGGCCGCATCCGCGAGCCTCGCACTGTTTGCACCGTCGCGCGACCGAATGTCGAGGGGCACCACCATCAACTCCGCCTGAACATTCTGTGGCCTACCCTGGGAGCATGGAAAGGACCCATGGTACGCCTTTGCCCGACCGTGTGGGCCCGGCTACCTGAGAGCGGATGCCAGAATGCCGGCCAGCCTGGGCAGCGCCGCCACGGCGTTTTGCGTGGTTGCCATCGCCAGCTCATCCAGGCTGATGCCACGCAGCTGTGCCATCACCTGCGCGATGCGCGGCAACTCCGCAGGTTCGTTGCGCCCCTGTGGCCGGCCTTTCGCGCGCTGCTCGGCCGTAAGGTACAGCCAATGCGGCGGAATGTCCGGTGAGTCGGTTTCCATGACGATGGCCGACAGCGGCAGCGATTGCGCCAGCCGCCGGATCTGCAGCGCGCGATCGAAAGTCACGGCGCCGCCGAACCCCAGCTTGAAGCCGAGCTTGACGAATTCATCGGCCTGTTGCGCGCTGCCGTTGAAGGCATGGGCGATGCCGCTCACCCCGGCCTGGCGCAAGTGCTTGAGTAGGCGGTCGGCGGAGCGCCGCACATGCAGGATCACCGGCAGGCCGTGGCGCCGCGCCAGCGAGAGCTGCTCTCTATAAAAAAGTTCCTGGCGTTCCGGGTCGAGGCCGGGGACGAAATAGTCCAGGCCGATCTCGCCCACGGCCACCAAGCGCGGATCGTCGCGCGCCTCGATGAGCGCGCGGTCCAACGTCGCCAGGTCATCCTCATGCGCGCGGCCGGTGCACAGGGGGTGGATGCCCAGTGCATAACTGTCGCCATGGCGGTGCGCCAGATCCCGCACCGCCGCGAAATTGCCGGCCTCCACCGCCGGCACAACGCAGTGCAATACGCCCGCAGCCGCCGCTCGGGCGCGGACGTTGGCAGTATCGCCCGCGAATTCCAGCGCATCAAGGTGGCAGTGCGTATCGATCCACATCATGCGCCGATGATGCCGCAAGCCCGTGCATGGCAGCGCAAACCGTGATACCGTGTGTTTTACCGGTTTTCTTTCTTCGTTTTCCCCGCAGTTTTGATAGGTGAACGAATGCGCAGGCAAGCCCTTTACAGCTCAAGCCGCTCGGGCCGGCCGGGGCAGAACCCTCCCCAGGCCGCCACTCCCGAGGTCACTCCGCCTGCGCCTGCCAAGGCCGCCACCCCATCCAGATTCTCCTTAACCAGTCCCAAGCTCCTATGGGCGGCCATCCTGATGCTGGCGGCGCTGCTGGTGTTCAGCATCAGCCTGGGCCTGCGGCCCACCCCGCGCAAACTGACCCAGGCCGATATCAATGCCGCGGTGTTGAAGACCCTGGAAACCCAGAACATTCCTTCGGAATACGCCAAGGCCTACGACAAGATCCGGCCCTCGGTGGTCCGGGTCGTGAGCTACGTCAAGAAAAGCCGGCTGAAGGAAGAATCGCCCAGCCTGCCCAAAGGCGGTGCCAAGCCCAAGCCGCTCGGTCCTGCCAATGGCGAAGCCGACAAGGCCGGGCCCGATGACGAAGTGGAGCATGGCGTGGGCACGGGCGTGGTGATCGTCGACAAGGGCATCATCCTCACCAACCTGCACGTGGTGTCCGGCGCCGACCGGATCATGGTCACTTTTTCCGACGGGCTGGAGGCGCAGGCTTCCATCACCGGCGTGCAGGCCGAGAACGACCTCGCCGTGCTGCAGGCCAGCAAGATCCCGGACGACATGATCGCGGCCACCATGCGTTCCACCAGCGACCTGGGCACCGGCGACAAGGTGCTGGCGGTGGGCTTCCCGTTCGGCATCGGCCCCTCCGCTTCTGGCGGCGTCGTTTCCGGGCTGAAGCGAGCCTTCCGTTCACCGGAAGGCAAGCAGGAGATGAGCAACCTGATCCAGTTCGATGCCGCCGCCAACCCCGGCAATTCCGGTGGTCCCCTGGTCACCATGGACGGCGAGGTGGTGGGCATCGTCACTGCCATCCTCAACCCCACGCCGGCGCGCACCTTCCTGGGCATCGCATTCGCGGTGCCGATCGAGAACGCGGCATCCGCGGCCGGCCTGCCGCCTTTCTGATGAACTTTGCCTTTTGAACGGGACCTACCACTCATGGATTCAACGACACGACAGGACAGCGACACCGCCCAGTTGATGGAACAGATCCTCTACGAGGTCAAGCGGGTCGTCGTCGGCCAGGACCGTTTCCTCGAGCGGGTGATGGTCGCCATCCTGGCCCAGGGCCACCTGCTGGTGGAAGGAGTGCCGGGCCTGGCCAAGACGCTGACCGTCAGGACGCTGGCCGACACCATTCGCGGCCAGTTCAAGCGCATCCAGTTCACGCCCGACCTGGTGCCGGCCGACCTGGTGGGCACCCGCATCTACAACCAGAAGACCGGCGAGTTCAGCACCGCGTTGGGCCCGGTGTTCACCAACCTGTTGCTGGCCGACGAAATCAACCGGGCCCCGGCCAAGGTGCAAAGCGCACTGCTGGAAGTGATGCAGGAGCGCCAGGTCACCATTGCCGGTGAAACGCACAAGGTGCCCAGCCCGTTCCTGGTGATGGCGACACAGAACCCGATCGAGACCGAAGGCACCTACCCGCTGCCCGAGGCGCAAGTCGACCGCTTCATGATGAAGGTGCTGGTCGATTACCCTACCGACGAGGAAGAATTCGTCATCGTCGAGCGCGTCACCGGCCCGGCCGTCGCCGTCTCGTCGGTGGCCACCACCGAGCAATTGGCCGCGCTGCAGCGCGAGTGCCGGCGTGTCTATGTCGACCCCTCGCTGGTGCAGTACGCGGTGCGGCTGGTGTCGGCCACGCGCACGCCCGAGAAGCATGGGCTCAAGGACGTGGGCAAATACATCACCTTCGGCGCCAGCCCGCGCGCCACGATCAACCTGACCGAAGGCGCCAGGGCCCTGGCCATGCTGCGCGGTCGCACCTACGCCCTGCCCGAGGACATGACCGACCTGGTACCCGACGTGCTGCGGCACCGGCTGGTGCTCTCGTACGAGGCGCTGTCCGAAGGCCTGTCGGCCGACGCCCTGGTCGGCAAGATCATGACCAAGATCCAGTCTCCGCCCAGGCCCCTGGAACATGAAAAGCTCGCAGCTTAAGCAGGACCGGAACGCGGCGCAGGGCGCCGCGAGCGCCGGCACGCACGAAGGCGCGGAGCATGTGCTGCGCCGGCTGGAGTGGACTGCGATCCGCAGGCTCGATGGCCTGCTGCAAGGCAATTACCGCACCTTGATGCGCGGGGCCGGGCTGGACCTGGCGGACCTGCGCGAATACCAGCACCACGACGACGTGCGCCACATCGACTGGAACGTGACGGCGCGGCTGCAGATACCACATGTGCGGGTGTTCACCGAGGACCGCGAGATGGCGGCCTGGTTCCTGCTGGACCTGAGCCCTTCCGTCGATTTCGGATCGGGCGAGCAGCGCAAGCGCAACGTGTCGGCGGATTTCGTGGGCGTGCTCGCGCGCCTGCTCACGCGGCACGGCAACCGGGTCGGCGCCATGCTTTACGGCACGGGCGTGGACACCGTCATCCCCACCCGCGGCGGCCGCCGCCATGTGCTGCATCTGCTGCACAGCATGCAGCAACGCCCGGCCCCGACCGAATCGGGCACCACCAAGCTGCGCGATCTGCTGGAAGCCGCGGCCGGCCTCATCAAGCGCCGCTCCACCCTATTCGTCGTTTCCGATTTCATCAGCGAACCCGGTTGGGACCGGCCCCTGGCCCTGTTGGCCCAGCGCCATGAAGTGGTCGCCGTGCGGCTGCTCGATCCATTGGAGCTGGACTTGCCCGACCTGGGCCTCTTGACCATCCGCGATTCGGAAACCGGCGAGCAATTGCTGGTGGACACGCACGACGCCGGTTTTCGCAAGCGCTTCGCGCGCATTGCGGCGCAACGCGAAGCCGAGCTGCGCCAGGGCTTCGTGCGCGCCGGCGTCGATGCGCTGGAACTGTCCACCGACGGCGACCTGGTCGATGCCGTGGTGCGTTTCACGGAAATGCGCAAGCGGCGCGCCCGGCTGGCGGCCGGCGGCGGCCTGCCCGCGCACCTGAGGCGGGCGGCGTAGAGGAGAGAGATCATGCACTTTCTTTGGCCCGAATTCCTATGGCTGATGGCGGCTCTGCCGCTGCTGGTGCTTTTGTACGTCTGGCTGATGCGGCGCAAGAAGAAGATGGCGCTGCGCTATGCCTCGCTGTCCATCGTGAAGGAAGCCATGGGAGCGGGCCAGACGATACGCCGGCATATCCCGCCGTTCCTGTTCCTGCTGGCCCTGGCCGCCATGCTGCTGGCGGCGGCACGGCCGGTGGCGGTGGTCACCCTGCCCTCCAACCAGCAGACCATCATCCTGGCCATGGACGTCTCGGGCAGCATGCGCGCCACCGACGTGCAGCCCAACCGCCTGGTCGCGGCGCAGAACGCGGCCAAGTCCTTCCTGGCCGAACTGCCGCGCCACGTGAAGGTGGGCATCGTGGCGTTCGCCGGGTCGGCCCAGGTGGCGCAGCTGCCGACCGTGAACCGCGAAGACCTGGTCACCGCGATCGACCGCTTCCAGCTGCAGCGCGCTACGGCCACCGGCAACGCGATCGTGATTTCGCTGGCCACGCTGTTCCCCGATGCCGGCATCGACTTGCAGTCCTTGCAAAGCGGGCGCGAGCGCCAGCGCGGCTTCTCGATCGATGGCGAGAAAAAGGAGAAGAAGGACTTCACGCCGGTCGCGCCGGGCTCCTACGCATCGGCGGCCATCATCATGTTGACGGACGGCCAGCGCACCACGGGCGTGGACCCGCTGGAAGCCGCCAAGATGGCCGCGGACCGCGGCGTGCGCGTGTACACGGTGGGCATCGGCACGGTGGACGGCGAGACCATCGGTTTCGAGGGCTGGTCCATGCGCGTGCGCCTGGACGAGGAAACCCTCAAGGCCATCGCCAACAAGACGAGCGCCGAATACTATTACGCCGGCACGGCCGCCGACCTGAAGAAGGTCTATGAGACGCTGAGCTCGCGGCTGACGGTCGAGAAGAAGGAAACCGAAGTTTCGGCATTGATGGCCCTGGCAGCCGCGGCCCTCGCCCTCTTGTCGGCCGGCCTCTCGCTGCTCTGGTTCAACCGGATTCTTTGATATCTGTCATGCCGGGCCTGACCCGGCATCCATGACTTCCTGGATCCCGGATCAAGTCCGGGATGACAGCCAGTTCACGTCAGGTGGCCGGACGTCAGCCGCAGCTGCCTGCCGCAGCGCGCGGCCAGCGACTCATCGTGCGTCACCAGAATGAACGCCGTTCCGCGTTCGTGCGCGAGCTTCAGCATGAGGTCGAACACCACGTCGGCGGTGCTGCGGTCCAGGTTGCCGGTGGGCTCGTCCGCCATCACGCAGGCCGGGCGCGTGACCAGTGCCCGCGCGATGGCCACACGCTGACGCTCTCCCCCTGAAAGTTCGGCCGGCCGATGGCGCAGCCGCTCGGCCAGGCCCACCGCCGCCAGCGTGTCGGTGGCCTGGGCTGTGCACTCCTCCAGCGACTCGCGCCGTATGCGCAGGGGCATGCCCACGTTGTCCAGCGCGCTGAACTCGGGCAGCAGGTGGTGGAACTGGTAGACGAAGCCCAGGTGCTGGTTGCGCACCTTGCCTTGGGCGGCCGCATCCAGCTTCGTGAACTCCTGGCCCATGAGCTGTACGGTGCCGCCGGTCGGCGCGTCCAATCCGCCCAGCAAGTGCAGCAAGGTGCTCTTGCCCGAGCCCGAGGCGCCGACGATGGCGACGGTTTCACCCGCGTGGACCTGCAGGTCAACGCCGCGCAGCACTTCCACGTCCAGGCCACCCTCGCTGAAGCGCTTGGTGATGCCCTCTGCCTTCAATACCACGTCATTCATAGCGCAGCGCCTCCGCCGGATTGACGCGGCTGGCGCGCCAGCTCGGATAGATCGTCGCGACGAACGACAGCGCGAGTGAAATCAGGGCGATCGGCATGATGTCTTCTCGTTGCGGGTCGCTGGGCATCTTGCTGATGAGGTAGATGTCCTTGGGCAGGAAACTGGCGTTGAGCGCCTGCTCCATGGCCGGCACGATCACGTCGATGTTCAAGGCGATGCCCAGGCCCAGGAGCAGCCCCGCCAGCGTGCCGATGACGCCGACGGCGGCGCCTTGCACCACGAAGATTCCCATGATGCTGCCCGGGCTCGCGCCCAAGGTCCGCAGGATGGCGATGTCGGCGCGCTTGTCGGTGACGGTCATCACCAGGGTGCTCACCAGGTTGAAGGCGGCCACGGCGACGATCAGCGTGAGGATGATGAACATCATGCGTTTTTCCAGCTGCACGGCGGCGAACCAGGTGCGGTTCTGGCGCGTCCAGTCGCGGATCAGGACGGGCTCGCTGATTGAGGTGGCCAGCTCCGAGGCGACCTCGCGGGCCTGGTGCAGATCCTTGAGTTTGAGCCGGATGCCCGTCGGGCCTTCCAGGCGGAAAATGCGCGCCGCGTCGTCCTGGTGCAGCAGAACGAGGCCGCTGTCGTATTCGAAATGGCCCGAGTCGAAGGTGCCGACCACGGTCATCTGCTTCAGCCGTGGCACCACGCCTGCCGGCGTGACTTGCCCGCTCGGGGCGATCAGGGTCAGCGGGTCGCCCTCGCGCACGCCCAGCTGGCGCGCCAGCTCAGCCCCGAGCACCACGCCGAACTGGCCGGGAACGAGCCGCGCGAGCACGGGCTGCATGCTGGCAGCCAGGTCCGTGACCTCGCCTTCCCGCGCCGGGTCGATGCCGCGGACGATGGCTCCGCGCATGTCCTCGCCGCGCGCCAGCAGCGCCTGCGCCGCAACGAAAGGCGCCACGCCGATCACCTGAGGGTTGCGCCGCGCCTCGGTCATGGTGCGGTTCACGTCGGTCAATATGCCGCCGCCGGGCCCGTAGATCTCGATGTGCGAAACCACGCCGAGCATGCGGTCGCGCACTTCCTTCTGGAAGCCGTTCATCACCGAGAGCACGATGATCAAGGCGGCGACACCCAGGGAAATTCCCAGCATGGACACGCCGGAGATGAAGGAAATAAAGCCGTTGCGCCGGGTGGCGCGGCCGGCGCGCGTGTAGCGCCAGCCCAGGACCAGTTCGTAGGGGAGTCTCATTGAGGGGTATTGTTGTGGTGGGCATTGTGGCATCACTGACAATAGGGGCATGTCAGACGGCGTCCACTTGTTGATTCCTTTCGCTTACAGCAGCAACGAAGGCTGTTCGCGCGCGCTGCAGGACCTGGCCCTGCCGCAGCTGGAAAGGCTGGTCGCCCGCCTGAAGCTCGCCGGCACCGACGGCGGCGAAGACTCATCTCTTTCCATGCCGCACGAGCGCGTGCTGGCCCGCGAATTCGGCATTTCCGCGGCCGACGGCTGCATTCCCTGGGCCGCCTGCCAAGTGCAGCAGGCGGGCCGGGACGTTCAGGGCGCGGCCTGGGCCCGCATCACACCCTGCCATTGGCGCGTTGAAACCGACCATATCGCGATGGGGCATCCGCAGGAGCTGCAGCTCGATCCGCGCGACTCGCAGGCCCTGCTGGCGGCGATGCAACCCTTCTTCGAGCAGGACGGCATCGCGCTGGAGTACGACGCGCCCACGCTGTGGCTGGCCCGGGGCGAGGTGTTCCGCGGCCTCGCCACGGCCTCGCTGGACCGCGTGGTCGGCCGCACCATCGACGACTGGATGCCGCGCGCCGAGGCGGCCAAGACCGTGCGCCGCTTGCAGCAGGAGATGCAGATGCTGCTGTACACCCACGAAGTCAACGAGGCGCGCATCCGTGGCGGGCTGCTGCCGGTCAATTCATTCTGGGTCAGCGGCACCGGCGCCCTGCCCGACTCGCCCCGGCAGCCGGCGGCGCCCGGACTGCAGATCACCCACTACCTGCGCGACGCCGCGCTGCTGGCGGACTGGCGCGGCTGGGCCGCCGCCTGGCAGCAGCTGGATTCGAAAGATTGCGCGCGCCTGTCCAAGGCGCTCGACGCCGGCGAGGCCGTTTCACTGACACTGTGCGGCGAGCGCAATGCGCAAACCTGGGCCAGTGGCGACAACAACATCTTCAGCCGAATGGGTAGCCTGTTCGGGCGCAAGAGCGCATCCGCGCTGCTTCACAACCTATGAAAATCATCACCCGCGATATTCCCCCGCGCGCCGCCTGGGCGCTGGAGCAGGCCGGCGTCCACCCCCTGCTGGCGCGCCTGTACGCGGCGCGCGGCATCCTGGCCAAGGACGAACTCGACGACGGGCTCGCGCGCCTGCTGCCGCCCAGCGGCATGAAAGGCCTGCAGGAAGCGGCCGTGCTGCTGGCCGACAGCATCGCAGCAGGCAAGAAGCTTTGCATCGTCGCCGACTACGACTGCGATGGCGCCACCGCCTGTGCGGTTGCGATCCGCGGCCTGAAGTTGCTGGGCGCGCGGCACCTGGACTACCTGGTGCCCGACCGCGTGGTCGATGGCTATGGCCTGACGCCGCCGATCTCCGAGCGCGTGAAACAACGTGGCGCCGACCTGCTGATCACCGTGGACAACGGCATCGCCAGCGTGGAAGGCGTTGCCGCGGCGAATGCGCTGGGGCTGCAAGTGCTCGTGACCGACCATCACCTGCCCGGGCCGCAGCTGCCCGACGCCGCCGTGATCGTGAATCCCAACCAGCCCGGTTGTGGCTTCGAGAGCAAGTCCATCGCCGGTGTCGGCGTGATGTTCTACGTGCTGCTGGCGCTGCGCTCGGAATTGCGCCAGCGCGGCGTCTTCGATGCCCAGAGCCAACCCAAGCTGGATGCGCTGCTGCCGCTGGTGGCGCTGGGCACCGTGGCCGACGTCGTGAAGCTAGACTCCAACAACCGGCGCCTGGTGGCCCAGGGCCTGAAGCGGATCCGCGCCGGCGCCCTGCCCTGCGGGCTGGCGGGCCTGTTCACCGCGGCGGCGCGCGACTCGAAAGTCGCCACCACCTTCGACTTCGGCTTTGCGCTGGGGCCGCGCATCAATGCCGCGGGCCGGCTGGCAGACATGACGCTGGGCATCGAATGCCTGCTCACCGACGACGCCGCGCGCGCCGACGAACTGGCTCGGGCGCTCGACACCATCAATCGCGAGCGCCGCGATATCGAAGGCGGCATGCGCGAGCAGGCGATGCTGATCGTGGACTCGCTGTTCGACGAAAGCGAGGAGCCGCCGCCCGCCATCTGCGTGTTCGACCCCGATTTTCACGAGGGCGTGGTAGGCATCGTGGCTTCCCGCATCAAGGACAAGCTGCACCGCCCGACCTTCGTCTTCGCGGCCAGCCAGGCGCCCGGCAAGGAACACGAACTCAAGGGGTCTGGCCGCTCCATCCCCGGGTTTCACCTGCGCGATGCGCTCGACCTGGTGGCCAAGCGGCATCCGGGCGTGCTGCTGCGATTCGGCGGCCATGCCATGGCGGCGGGTTGCACCGTCGCCGAGGAGCACCTCGACGTCTTCGAGCAGGCCCTTGCCCAGGTGGCGCACGAGTGGCTGGACGCACCCACGCTGCTGCGCCGCTTGGATACCGATGGTCCGCTGGCAGCGGAGTACCGCCGGCCCGACCTGGTGGACACCTTGCACCACGAAGTCTGGGGCCAGGGCTTTGCCCCTCCGGTGTTCAGCGAGGAGGTGGAGATCATTTCCCAGAGGCTGGTCGGCGAAAAGCACCTGCAGATCAAGCTGCGGCACCAGGGGCAGCCGGTGGACGGCATCTGGTTCGGCCACACCGAGCCGCTGCCAACGCGCGTCAAGCTCGCGTTCCGGCTCGACGCCGACGAATGGCAAGGCGTGAGGCGGGTGCGGTTCCTGGTGGAAGGCGCGGAGTTCTAGGAAGTCCCTTGGCTCAAGTCGGATCAGCGAGTCGCCGACGTACGGCTCAAAATCCTGCCGTGTGGCTGTCCACCTTGGAAGCAGTCGGCAGCGCGCTGGCGTTGAACCAGTCGCTTCCGACGGCGCATATCGGCAGTCCGGGGGACTTCATCGCTCGCGCATCGCAACTCGCGAGCACGGCCGGAAGCTGACTCGGCAAGCCCCCCGCGCTGGCCGAAAGAACTGCGGGGGTTGATGGTCCCCTCTCCACCGGCCCGTCGAGCCGTGCAGTAAATCGACCGCCGGTGGCGTTGCGAGTTGCGCGACCGGCGTTTTTCAAGACGGACTTCGTTCGCCCAGTCAAACCGTGCGGGTTGCCGTTTCCCGCGCGTCACCGTTTATCACCTCCAGTCGCTTAGGGACTTTTCGGTTCTCCCATTGGGGCAGGACAAAGCTCCCCTATGAATCCTTTGCGCATTCCTCACAATATCGCTATGACGTCCAAAACCAACCTCGCCTTTGTCTTGGCGCTTAGCGCGCTTTTCGGCCTTGTTTCGTCCGTTGACGCTGCGCCGGTAAAGCTGCTGTGCAAGGGCGCTGGCACCATGGAAGTGGACACGGACAAGACGCCGTCACCAGCCATCATTAGTGTTGAGCTTGATGAGGCCGCAGGATGGATTAGCTTGGATGGCTGGGCGGTAGGCCCGGAGCGGCTTCCGATAACCCGTTCGGGGCCCGCCGTCACGTTCACGAACACTGCGACTTCGCCCAGCGAGGGCGTTGTGGCGATCACCGCGGGCCGGATAGAGCCAAGCACGGGGCGGCTGTACATCGAAACCACAGTCACTTCCGCGAACGGCCCCGGTAAGCAGTTCACCTTCTGGAACGTGGAGGTGACTACCCTTAGGTTCACCGCTGACGTTCCGTGTCGAACTCCCTGATTCAAGAACTCTCTGGCACGGGGCGGTCAAGAAGTCTCCCAGACTCTTCCGGGTGAACAACCTATTGAAACGTCACAGCTAGATCGCGGTTCGACTCTTCCGGACAATTTTTCTGCCTAAAAAAGTGGCAACTATCGTCGCAAGCCCGATTCAGAGGGGAGTCGTCATTGAGGATCCCCTCGTAAAGGCTGGAAAACGGGCGCTAGGCTAGGCCTGGCGGGTCCGAAAGTTCAGGCATGCAGCCCGACGGGAACGGGCGCGCGGTCATCGTCGAAATAGGCGAACAGCTTGGCGGCCAGCACGCGCACTTGCGCGTCTCCCAGGGTGTGCGCACGGGCCAGCTGCCACATCGCATACTCGCGATCGCCGAGCATCATGGATGTGTTGATGCACCGGCCATGGCCGGCCATGAGCAACGCGAAGGCCGACAGCAGCCGGGTGGGGCAATAGCGCGTGGTATCCGGCAGCTCGAAGTCGTCGGACGCATCCAGTGAGGTCTGTCCCGGATCGCTCCAGGGCAGTCTGGCAGAAGCAACGTCGTTGTTCATCGCTCACTCCCTTTTCATGCCTTGCGCAGCCGCTCCCTGGAACGCGACCTTGACGGGCTTTGCCGGGCTCGCGGCCGGCGCACCGCCCGCTGCCAGCGCCGGGCCGGGTTCGCGGTTTTGCACCACGCGCGACGCGCAACTGTTGAGCGTGGACTTGGGGATATAGCGCAGGCAGTCGGACATCGCCATGCGTTCCACCTGCAAGGTGGCGTCGCGCACCTGCGCCTTGCGGACCTGGTGGCTGCACAGCATCCAGAAGGCAACGATCTGCCCCAGCATGAGGGCCACGATGACCGACCAGAACAACTTCCCCGGGGACGTTTGGGCACTCTTGGCGAGCAGGTGGGGCAGCATGGTCGTCTCCTTCGTGTTGGTTCAATGCTAGAAATCCGCGGCCGCCCCGGGGGCCGTTTTTGCCCTGTGATGGTGTAGGACAAAATCGCGCCATGAAGCAACTTTTGTCAGCCGACGAAACCGCCGCCCGCCTGCCCTATGAAAACCTGGTGGCGCAGCTGCGCGAATTGCTGTCCGACGCCTCGGTTCAGGTGCCGGAGCGGCTGATCCAGGCGCTGCCCGGTGGCGGCAGCCTGTTCGTGATGCCGGCGCACGATAGCCGCACCGCCATCACCAAGCTGATCACGTTCACGCCGGCCAATGCCGGCACCGATCGCGCCGCGATCCAGGGTGATGTGGTGGTCTTCGACGTGGCCACCGGCGAGCGCAAGCTCATCCTTGACGGTCCCACCGTCACTGCGCGGCGGACGGCCGCGGTTTCGCTGCTTGCGGCGCAAACGCTGGCGGCCCGCAAGGACGGTCCCTTGCTCATCCTGGGCGCGGGCGTGCAGGGCCGCGCGCATCTCGATGCCTTCGCGCAGGGTCTGCCGCTGTCGCAGGTCTTCATCGCTTCGCGTGGCGCGGCCAGCGCGCAAGCCCTGGCCGACTACGCGCGCACGCTGGGCCTGCGGGCAAGCGTCGTGGGCGATCCGAACGAGGCGCTGGCCGATTGCCCGCTGGTGGTGACCTGCACTCCGGCCAACGCGGTGGTGCTGCATGCACTTCCGCGCAGCGACGCGTTCATTGCCGCAGTTGGCGCGTTCACGCCGCGCATGGTGGAACTGGGCCCCGATTTATGCCGGCATTTCGCGGCCCAGGGAAGGATAGTGGTCGATACGCCGGATGCAGTCCACGAAGCCGGCGACCTGCTGCAGGCCGGGCTGGACGTGCGGGCCTTCGCAACGCTGCGCGACGTGCTCGGCAATGAAAAAGCAGCGCGCGGCGCGGGGCCGGTACTCTTCAAGAGCTGCGGCTGGGCGGGATGGGACCTGGCCGCGGCCAGGACGGCGCTTTTGCCTTAGGCCTTGGGCAGCGTCACGCCCGTTTGGCCCTGGTACTTGCCGCCCCGGTCCTTGTAGCTGGTCTCGCAGACTTCGTCGCTCTCGAAGAACAGCACCTGCGCGCAGCCTTCGCCCGCGTAGATCTTGGCGGGCAGCGGCGTGGTGTTGGAAAACTCCAGCGTCACATAGCCTTCCCACTCCGGCTCGAATGGCGTGACGTTGACGATGATGCCGCAGCGCGCATAGGTGCTCTTGCCCAGGCAGATGGTCAGCACGTTGCGCGGGATGCGGAAGTACTCCAGGGTTCGCGCCAGGGCGAAGCTGTTGGGCGGGATGATGCAGGAGTCGCCGTGGAAATCCACGAAGCTCTTCTCGTCGAAGTTCTTGGGGTCCACCACCGTGCTGTGGATGTTGGTGAAGACCTTGAACTCGGGCGCGCAGCGGATGTCGTAGCCATAGCTGCTCGTGCCGTAGCTGATGATCCGGTGGCCTTCCTTCTCGCGGATCTGGCCGGGCTCGAAAGGCTCGATCATGCCGTGCTGCTCGGACATGCGGCGGATCCATTTATCGCTCTTGATCGTCATTTCTGTTTAGCTCCTGCGCCGCTATTCTAGGCAATGGGTCGTTTCATACGTTTTTGGCGATAGGCGCGATATGCCCGGCGATAGGCCGCGTGACGGCGGAAAGCTCATCCTTGCAAGCCTCATCGCAGGAGTTTTCCATGAAGCAAGCAAGCGTCATCCTGGCCGCAGCGGTCCTGTCACAAGCCGCGGCGGCGGACCTGAGCCTGAATGCGCCGGACCCCTGCCGCGCGGAGGTTTCCAAGTTCGAGCAGGCGATCGGTTTCGTGCGCCAGAACCAGGGCAGCCAGGCGGCGCAGGAGCTGAAGGACAAGCTGCTGCCGGCCAAGCTGGAGAACGAGATCCTGTTCAAGGAGGGCTATTGCGGGCTGGCGCGCTATATCCGGGAGAAGAAACTGCACCGGTAAGCGGGCGTTGCGCGCCAACACCTCGCGGCAAGGCTGTGCGCCGGTCGGCTGCGGCGCGCGGACCAGCCGTTCGGCTGGGGCGCGCAGTCAGGGCTGCCCGAGGCGTCGGGGAATGGACTTGCGGGCGTTGCGCGCGATCAGCGCGCGGGCCTCTCCGGGGTGCGAGGACAGTCCACGATGAGTCCAAAGCCCGCAAGTCCGTTCCCCGGCGCCGCTTGCGCGCATTGAAAAGGCGCGGAACGGGCTGACCGCGCGTCACAGCCCGCCCGCACGCGGCTTCGCCGCTCACACCCAGGCCTGCAACAGCTGAAATCTCCGGACAGTAGTGGGTCAAGCTCGGGACGACAACTCAACTTGCAATGACTGTGCGCGCGATGGCGCGGTCGTCGCCGAGCACGATCAGCGAAAACAGCAGCTCGTCCAGGCTCGTCGCCTGCGCCGTCTTGCGCGCCAGCAGCGGCGTCGCCCTGGGATCGAGGATCACGAAATCCGCCTCGCAGCCGGGCTGCAAATTGCCGATCACGCCCTCTAGCCCCAGTGCCCGCGCCGCGCCCGCGGTGTGCTGCCACCAAAGGTTCTGCGGCGAGAGCGAAACGCCCGGCTTGGTCTGCCCTTCCCGGCCCACATAGTAGGCCGCCAGCATGGTGTGGAAAGGGCTGAAGCTGGTGCCGCCGCCCACGTCGCTGGCCAGGCCGTACTTGAAGCCGATGCGGTCCGCGCCTTCGTAATCGAAGAACCCGCTGCCCAGGAACAGGTTGCTGGTGGGGCTCACCGCCGCCGCCGCGCCGGTGCTGCGCATCAGGGCGCGGTCTTCGTCGTCGAAATGGATGCAGTGGGCGTAGATGGCGCGCTCGCGCATCAGGCCGAAGTCGTCGTAGATGGACAGGTAGCTGCGCGACGCCGGGAACAGCTCGCGCGCCCATTTGATTTCGTCCAGGTTCTCGGCCACATGGGACTGGATCCAGACATCGGGATACTTCGCCGCGAGTTCGCCCGCGCCACGCAGCTGCGCCTCGCTGCAGCTGGGCGCGAAGCGCGGGGTGATGGCGTAGCCCAGGCGGTCCTGGCCGTGCCACTTGCGGATCAGGGACTCGGTATCGATCAACGACTGCTCGGTCTCGTCGCGCACGCCATCGGGCGAGTGCCGGTCCTGCAGCACCTTGCCGGCGATCAGGCGCATGCCGCGGTGCCTGGCCTCGGCCATCAGCGCGTTCACGGACGAAGGGTGGGACGTGGCAAAAGCCAGCGCGCTGGTCACGCCGTGGCGCAGCAGCTCGTCCAGGAAAAAGGTGGCGAGTTCGCTGCAATGCGCTTCTTCGACGAAGCGCGACTCGTGCGGGAAGGTGTAGTTCTCCAGCCAAGGCAGCAGGCCCGCGGCGGGCGAGCCGATCACGTCGACCTGCGGAAAATGGATGTGCAGGTCGACGAAGCCCGGGGCGATGATGGCGCCGGGCAGGTGCTCGACGGCGACGCCCGGGTAGTCGGGCGCCAAGGTGGCATAGGGCCCCACGGCCCGCACCACCTGACGGCCTTTGGCGTCGGGTCCCACGACCAGCAGGCCGTCCTCTTCATAGATGGCGGAACGGTCGTCGGCGAATCTCAGGATGGCGGCGCGATAGGAATGCATAGTCGCGTCATTTTGCTATCTTCCCCTGCACGCCAGATACGAGAAAGTTCATACCCTGTATCTGCTCATCCGTCATTGACTGGCCCTTGATCACGACAAGCTTGCCCTCGTTGTCGCTGATCGGGCCGGCAAAGGGCCGCAGCTTGCCGGCGGCGATTTCCTTCTGGCGAGCTTGCACTTCGACCTGGACGGCCTTGGGCACCTTGGGACCGAAATCGCCGACGCGGATCATGCCCTCCTTCACCCCGCCCCACAATTGGCCGCTCTTCCAGCTGCCGTCCAGCACCGCCTGGGTGCGAGCCTTGTAGTAGTCGCCCCAGTGATGGGTGACGGCGGCGATCTGCGCATCGGGCCCGGCCTTGCGCATGTCGGAGTGATAGGCCACGGCCATCTTGCCGCGCTCTTGGGCGGCAACCATCACCGCATCGGAGCCGGTGTGGAAGGCGACCACGTCCGCGTCCTGGTTGAACAGCGTCATTGCGGCTTCGCGCTCGCGCGGCGGATCGAACCAGGCGTTGAGCCACACCACCTTGACCTGCGCCTTCGGGTCCACCGATCGCATGCCGAGCGTGAAGGCATTGATGCCCTGCAGCACCTCAGGAATCGGGAAGCCCGCGACATAGCCTGCCACATGGGTCTTGGTCATCCGGCCCGCTGCAATGCCTGCCAGGTAGCGGCCCTCGTAGTAGCGGGCGTTGGCGGCGGCGACGTTGGGCGCCGTCTTGTAGCCGGTGATGGATTCGAACTTCACGTCCGGGAAGTCCTTCGCCGCCTTGAGCGTGGGCTCCATGTAGCCGAAGCTGGGCGTGAAGATCAGCTTGTGGCCCTGCTGCGCCAGGTCGCGGATCACGCGTTCGGCGTCGGGGCCTTCGGGCACGTTTTCGACGTAGGTGGTCTTCACCTTGCCTGCGAAGGCGGCTTCCACCGCCTTGCGGCCATCGTCATGCTGGCGCACCCAGCCGGTTTCGGTGATCGGCGCGACATAGACGAAGCCGACTTTGAGCGGGCCTTGGGTCTGCGAAAAAACAGGGAAGAAAAAACAGGCGGCCACGACCGTGGCGGCGAGGTTTTTATACATGGTGGTCCTCTACATGGCCCCGGGATGAAAGAAAAGCCGCTGGGGGCACAGCGGTTAGAACGATTTTACGTCCAGCTCTATTCGAAGGCGGCGAAGGTCGCGTCGAGCAGGTCGGTGTAGCGCCGCTTCATGGAGGCGTCGATGAAGCTGGCGTCGAAGCTGTTCTTGGCGAGCTGGTAGGCCTGGGGCGCCGTGAGCCCCGTCGCCGCGAAGGTCTGGATGAAGTTGTCGTTCATGTAGCCGCCGAAATAGGCCGGGTCGTCGGAGTTCACCGTAGCGACCAGGCCCGCATCGAGCAGCTGGCCCAGGTTGTGGTCCTTCAGCTGCGGAAAGACGCACAGCTTCAGGTTGGACAGCGGGCACACGGTGAGCGGGATGCGATCCTTCGCCAGCCTTTGCATCAGGGCGGCGTCCTTGGTGGACTGGACGCCATGATCGACCCGCTCCACTTTCAGCAGGTCCAGCGCGGTCCACACATAGGCCGGCGGCCCCTCTTCCCCGGCATGCGCGACCAGGTGCAGCCCCAGTTCGCGGCAGCGCGCGAAGACCCGCGCGAACTTCTCGGGCGGGTGGCCGACCTCGCTGGAATCGAGCCCCACGCCGATGAACTTGTCGCGATAGGGCAGCGCCTGCTCGAGCGTCTCGAAGGCCTCCTCCTCGCTCAGGTGGCGCAGGAAGCACAGGATCAGCGAAGCGCTGACGCCCAGGTCCGCGTGGGCCTGCTCGCAGGCGCGGTACAGGCCGTTGATCACCGTCTCCATGCTCACGCCCCGGGCCGTGTGCGTCTGCGGGTCGAAGAAGATTTCCGCGCGCACCACGTTGTCGGCCGCCGCACGGCGCAGGTAGGCCCAGGCCATGTCGTAGAAGTCCTGCTCCTTCAAAAGCACGCTGGCGCCGGCGTAGTAGATGTCGAGGAAGCTCTGGAGGTTGGTGAAGGCGTAGGCCTTGCGCAGTTCCTCCACGCTCGCGTAGGGAATCTGTACGCCATTGCGCTGGGCCAACGCGAAGATGAGCTCAGGCTCCAGCGATCCCTCGATATGGATGTGCAGCTCGGCCTTGGGCATGCGGCGCAGCAACTCGGGCAGGCGCTCGGCGGAAATGCTGCTTGCAAGTTTCAACATGAGCGGAAGCTTACTGCTTTTTCGCTGCCGCCCTGGCGCTCAGGCGAACAGCGACAAGGCGTTGGCGTCGAAGTGGCCGATGTTCGGGAACACCAGGGGCAGATCCGTCGCCGGCACGCCGAACCAGGTCGCCAGTGCCGCGCCGAATTGATCGACCGAGGTGGTCGGAAGCAATCGCCCCTGACCCACGTCGTCCGGACCGTTGACGGCAGTCGCGGGCAAGATGCCGTGGAAGCGCCCACCCTTCACGGCACCGCCCACCACGATGTGGTGGCTGCCCCAGCCGTGGTCCGAGCCGTCGCCGTTGGATGACAGGGTGCGCCCGAAGTCCGAAGCGGTGAAACTGGTCACGGAGTTCGCGACGCCAAGCTCGACGGTGGCGTCATGAAAGCTCTTGACGGCACTCGAGACTTTCGCCAGCAAGCCGGGATGCTGCTGCGGCAAGAAGTCGTGGAGGTCGAAGCCGCCGAGCGAGACGAAGAACACTTGGCGCCTCGCACCCAACGCCGAGCGAACGCTGATCATGCGCGCCACCATCTTCAGCTGCATGGCCAGCGGGTTGGCGGCATCGAACGCGGTGGTCAAAGGCGCGGCGCCGGCCAGGGCCGTCGACAGTTGCGATTCGGCCTCGAAGGCACGGGTCATCATCGTCGCCAATTCGCTCTCGAACAGATGCGTGCCCGTCGCCATGGTCACTACCCTGAGCGCTTCCGCGCAGGCGGGCGAACCGTACACGGGCGACTTTGCAGCCGACAGGGCCACGGCGCCGCCGGAACCCACCTGGTACTGCACCGCGGTCTGGCCGGACATGAACACGGCGTTGCCGGAGACGTTGATGCAGGTGAACGTGGTCCGCGCATTGCTGGACAGGAACAGGTCGCCCAGGCGCCCGCCCCAGCCCGAGGTCGCGCCTTCCGGCAGGGATGATTGCCACACCGATTGCTGGTCGTTGTGCGAGAACAGCTTGGGCGGTAGCGGCACGCTCCGCATGTTGTACTGGGCTCGCGTGGTCGGCTGCATCAGCGTACCCACGTTGAGCAGCACGCCCATGCGGCCGGCGTCGAACAGTTCCTTGAGGCCGCTCCATTCGGGCGCAAAAGCCATCTGGCGCCCACTGGGCAGCGCGACGCTGGGCGCCAGTGGCAGCAGTGTCTCACGCGGCAGCACGATGCCGGTGCGAATGGCCTGGTAGGCCGCATAGTTGGCGTCGTCGCAAGGGACCAGCGTGTTGCCGTAGTCATTGCCTCCATACAGGAAGACACACACCAGCGCCTTGTAGTCGCCGACGGAAGTTGCCGCTGCCGCCTCGCCGGTCGCCGCGAGGTTGAGTGCCCAGGGAGTTGCAACGCCGGCCATCGAGAGCGCCGCGCCTCGGCGCAAGAATTCCCGGCGCTGGTGGAAAGCGACACCACGTGAATTCAAGGCCATGTTGTGTCTCCCTTGCTTCTTGTCTATTTCGCGATCAGGTACTCCGGGGCGGTCATCACCAGCAGCACGGTGGCCTGCACCCGCCTCAGCCTGCCCAAGGCGGTGGAGGCATCGATCGTCGACACCGCATTCACGACAATGCTGCGCGTGAGGGTGCTCAACTGCCCTGCGGCAAGAACCAGATTGATGCGATCGAACAGGGCCGAGGCATCGGCGGCGTCCGCAGTAAACCCGCCATAGTCGGCCCTGACGTCGCCACGGCCGTTCTGGATGACGGCCTGCATCCAGTTCGCGTAGCCCACCAGCGTGGACTCGTTGGCGATCTGGAACTCCGGCGCGACCAGTCCCTGCTTGCCAATGCGCGTGTTGGGCGGCACATAGCCAGGACGGAAGAAGTTGAAGACCGAGGGCGAGCGCAAGGAGCTCTGACCTAACCGGGTGGAGGGCTCGGAGGTGTCGCCGATGTCCCACAGCCCCTTGGGCGACCCGGCGCCGAAGCTGCGCGCCCATTGGACCAGCCTGCAGATGGGCTCACGCAGCCGGCCGCCGCCGGCAGTGGCGGCATTGCGTGCCTCATCGTCGAGCAGCACTGCCTTCAGCACGGCCTTCAGGTCACCGCGCTCGCCGCGGCCGTTGTTGGCATAGGCGCCGGCAACGCGGCCCACGTAAGCCGGGCTAGGATTGCTGGTCACCAGGCGCTGGATCAGCTGCCGGCAGATGAACGGGCCGCCATTGGGATGATTGAAAAGCGTGTCCAGCGCAGTCTTCAGCTCCCCCTCACCGTCCGTGCCGCCGGCTGCCAAGTCAACGCCCAGAAAGCTCTTAGCGCTGGTGGAGTGCCGCGTCGCATTGAATGCCATCGGCCGGCGCATGTGGTCCGGCTGGCCCGTCACCGGGGCGTCGAAGTCCCAGCCGGTGAACACCTTGGCCAAGCCTGTCACGGCGGACTGGTCATAGGTTTCGACGGGCGCCCCGTTCTCCATCCTGGGCGTGCCGTCGGCGTTCAGCTCGTACAAGCCGATCGTGAACAGCTGCATCACCTCGCGCGCATAGTTTTCGTCCGGCTGGCGGCCGGTGGCGACGTCTTCTTTCTGGCTGCCGCGCATATTGAGGTACACGCCCATGCCGCAGGACAAGGTCACGCTTTCGAGCAAGGAGCGAACGTTGCCGAACGCGTGGGCCTCCAGCATGTCCACGTAAGCTGCCACCGCCAGGCCGCACCATTGCACGGGAAGGCCGGCCATTGAAATGACGAAGATCTCGCTCAGAGCCAGCGCGACGCGCTGGCGCAGCGGATCGGGCGAGCTCATCAACTTGCGCCAGAGCGTTGCATCGACGCCCGCGAAGCTGTCCTTGAACTCGAGCTTTCCATAGCCGTTGGCGATCATCCAGTCCCAGTGCGATTGCGCTGTGGGCAGGGCGAACTGCTCTTCGATCCAAGCCTCGTAGCCCACCGATTGCACGTGCGCGATCTCGGCCTCTGCCGCGCCAAAGGCAGCCTGCGAAAGAAAGCGCGATGCTTGGGCCGCGCTCGGCGAAGTACCTGAGGTCGAACTGACCGCGCCGCCATCGGCCACGCGATCGGCAGCGCGCTCGCCGCCGCCGCCGCCGCCGCCGCACGCCGCTAGAACCGAGGTGACGAGAGCAACCGCGGACGCAGCTGGCAGGCCCTGTTCGATCTCGTTTTCCATATTCGGCTCCCTTTTAATGAAATATGCCTCCGCCGCAGTCCTTGACTCCGGGAGCTTTGTCCTCCTTGTGCTAGTACGGATGTCCGGGAATTCGCCGACCGCGCCCATGCTGAGCGCACAAAAAAAAGGCCGCCCCACGGGCGGCCTCTCATCAGCTGCAAAGCCTATTTCTTGTCGCCGCCCGGCACCTTGCCTTCGACGCCCTTGACGTAGAAGCTGATGCCGCCCAGGAACTTGTCGTCGGCAACGGCGTCCTTGGCCAGCACTTCCTTGCCGGTGTTGTCCACGACCGGGCCCTTCCAGATCTGGAAGCTGCCGTCCTTCAGCCCGGCCTTGATCTCGTCGATGCGCTTCTTGGTCTCATCCGGAACGTCGGCCGCGACGGAGACCATGTCGATGGAGCCTTCCTTGACGCCCCACCAGATCTTGTCGGCCGAGGTCTGCCATTTGCCCGCGAGCGCATCGCCCACGGCCTTCACGTAGTACGGCGACCAGTTGATGACGGCCGAGCCCAGGTGGGCCTTCGGGCCGTAGGCCGTCATGTCGCTGTCCCAGCCGAAGGCGCGCTTGCCCATCTTCTCGGCGGTCTGCAGCACGGCCGACGAGTCGGTGTTCTGCATCAGCACGTCGGCGCCGCCGTTGATCAGCGAGGTGGCGGCTTCGGTTTCCTTTGGCGGATTGAACCAGTCGCCGACCCACACGACCTTGGTCTTGACCTTGGGATTGACCGACTGCGCGCCCAGCGTGAAGCTGTTGATGTTGCGCACGACTTCGGGAATCGGGATGGAGCCGACCACGCCCAGCGTGTTGGTCTTGGTCATCTTGCCGGCGATCACGCCGGCCATGTAGGCGCCTTCGTAGGTGCGGCTGTCGTAGGCGCGCAGGTTCTCAGCCGACTTGTAGCCGGTGGCGTGCTCGAACTTCACTTCCTTGTGGTCGGTCGCCACCTTGAGCATGGGCTCCATGTAGCCGAACGTCGTGCCGAAGACCAGCTTGTTGCCCTGGCCCACCATGTCGCGGAACACGCGCTCGGCGGCCGCCGACTCGGGCACGCTCTCGACGAAGCTGGTCACCACCTTGTCGCCGAATTCCTTTTCCACCGCCTTGCGGCCGTTGTCGTGGGCGAAAGTCCAGCCGCCGTCCCCGACCGGGCCGACGTAGGCGAAGGCGATCTTCAGCGGTTCGGGCTTGGGCGCGGCGGCCGGTGCGGCGACAGGTGCCGGTGCGGGCGCGGGGGCGGGCGGCTCGCTCTTGCTGCAGCCCACCAGGGCCGTGGCGGCCAACGCGGAAAGCGTCGCCAGCTTCAACATCGAGCGTTTCTTCAGGTCTGTCATTTCAGGTCCTTCTACGGGGTGGTTGACTCGAAAGCGGAGATTATGAGCCGGGATAAAAAGGTTTGCCCAGCGACGCCGGCATGTTGATCCGGATCCAGGCCGGGTTGCGCGAGATCACGGCCAGCACGGCTATGGTGGCGATGTACGGCAGCATGGTGAGGAACTGGCTGGGTACATCCACGCCGATGCCCTGGAAGTGGAACTGCAGCATCGTGACGCCGCCGAACAGGTAGGCGCCCAACAGCACCCGGCCCGGCCGCCAGGTGGCGAAGGTGGTCAGCGCCAGGGCGATCCAGCCTTTGCCGGCCACCATGCCCTCCACCCACAGCGGGGTGTACACCACGGCAAGGTAGGCACCGGCCAGGCCGCAGAGCGCACCGCCCGCCACGACCGCGGCGAGGCGGATGCGGCGCACCGGATAGCCCAGGGCATGGGCCGAGTCCGGCGATTCGCCGACCGAGCGCAACACCAGCCCGGTGCGCGAGCGGTAGAGGAACCAGACCAGCCACGCCACCAGGGCCATGGCCAGGTACACCATCGGATGCTGGCGGAACAGCGCCGGGCCCACGAGCGGGATATCGCCCAGCACGGGGAACGAGAAGCTCATGCGCTCGGGGAGTTTCTCCTGCACGTACTTGATGCCGGCGAAGGCCGAGAAGCCGGTGCCGAACAGGCTGAGTGCCAGCCCGGTGGCGTACTGGTTGGTGTTGAGCCAGATCACCAGCACGCCGAAGATGGCGGCCAGCAGCGCCCCGGCGCCCATGCCGGCCGCGAAACCCAGCCAGTCGTTGCCGCTATGGACCACGGTGGCGAAGCCGGCGATGGCCGCGCACAACATGATGCCCTCGGCGCCGAGGTTGACGATGCCGGCTTTCTCGTTGATCAACAGGCCCAGGGCGGCGATGGCCAGCACCGTGCCCGCATTGAGCGTGGCCGCAAAAAGGAGTGCGTAGGATTCCATGTCAGTTCGCTCCCTTCAGAGCCGGTGGGGCAACGAAACGAATGCGATAAGCCATCAAGGTGTCGCACGCGAGCAATGAGAACAGCAGCAGGCCCTGGAACACGCCGGTCAGCGAGTTGGGCAGGCCGAGCCGGGACTGCGCCAATTCGCCGCCGATGTAGAACATGCTCATCAGGATGGCCGAGAAGAACATGCCCACCGGGTGCAGGCGGCCGACGAAGGCCACGATGATGGCGGCGAAGCCATAGCCGGCGGGCACATAGGGTGTCAGCTGGCCGATGGGACCGGCGACTTCCAGCGCGCCGGCCAGGCCGGCCGCGCCGCCCGAGGTGAGCAAGGCCAGCCACAGCGCCTTGCGCGAGGAGAAGCCGGCATAACGGGCCGCCGCCGGGGCCAGCCCGCCCACCTGCTGGGCAAAACCGGCGCGAGTGCGGAACAGGAAGACCCACAGCGCCGCCACACCCGCCATGGCGATCAGGATGCCGATGCTCATGCGCGAGCCCTGCATCAGGCGCGGTATCTGCGTCACGGCCTCGAAGTTCTTGCTCTGCGGGAAGTTGTAGCCCGCCGGGTCCTTCCAGGGACCGAACACCATGTAGTTCAGTATCTGGACGGCGACATAAACCAGCATCAGGCTGACCAGGATTTCGTTGGCGTTGAACTTGTCTCGAAGCAGCGCCGTGATGCCGGCCCAGGCCATGCCGCCCAGGACCCCGGCCAGCATGATGGCGACGACGATCCAGCGGCCGGTGTCCTTGTCCGCCAGCAGCGCCACTCCACCCGCGACCACGGCGCCGATGACGAACTGCCCCTCGGCCCCGATGTTCCACACATTGGAGCGGAAGCACACGGCCAGGCCCAGTGCGATGATCAGCAGCGGGGTCGCCTTCACCATCAGCTCGCCCAGCGCATAAGGCGACTTGATCGGCTCCCAGAAGAAGACCTGCAAGCCCCTGACCGGGTCCTTGCCCAGCGCCACGAACAGGATGACGCCGATGACGACCGTCACGGCAAGTGCCAGCACGGGCGAAGCGAGGCTCCAGAACTGAGAGGCCTGGGGACGGGGTTCGAGCTTAAGCATGTTGGCCTTTCTCCCTCTCCCCCTGGGAGAGGGCGGGGTTGAGGGCAGTGGGGGCGGGTTCGCGCAAGGGTTGCACCACCCACAACCCGCTCATCCATTCGCCGATCTGCGAAACGGTGGCGCGGGCGCGCTCTATGGAAGGCGACAAGCGCCCCTTGGCGATCACGTGCATGCGATCGCTGATCTCGAACAGCTCTTCCAGCTCTTCGCTCACCACCAGCACGGCGCAGCCGGCGTCGCGCAGGGCCAGGATCTCGCCGCGGATCTGGGCGGCGGCGCCAACGTCCACGCCCCAGGTGGGCTGCGAGACGATCAGCAGCTTGGGCTTGGCGTCGATCTCGCGGCCGACGATGAATTTCTGCAGGTTGCCGCCCGAGAGCGACTTGGCCGCCGCATGCGGACCGCCCGCCTTGACGTTGAAGCGCCGGATGATGTCCAGTGCCTGTTTCTCGAGGGCCTTGACCTTGATCCAGCCGCTCTTGCCGATGGCATCGGTGCGGGTGAGCATGAGGTTGTGCGCCAGCCCGAGGGTGGGCACGGCGCCGCGGCCCAGCCGCTCTTCCGGCACGAAGTGCACGCCCATCGCACGCCGCGGCGCGGGACCCAGGCGCGCGGCGTGCTTGCCGAAGACCTGGATGGAGGAAGCGGGGGCTCGCGTGTCTTCGCCGGAAAGCGCATACAGCAGTTCCTGCTGGCCGTTGCCCGAGACGCCGGCGATGCCGACGACCTCGCCCGCCCGCACTTCGAGATTGATGCCGTCGAGGTCCACACCGAACATGTCTTCGCGCGGCAGGTGCAGGTCCTGCACCTTCAGCACCACGTCGCCGGCGGCGCGTGCGTGATGCTCCAGCGCCGGCGGCTCGGCGCCGATCATCAAACGGCTGAGCGAAGCGTTGGTCTCGCCCTGCGGGTTGCAAACGCCCGTGACCTTGCCGCCGCGCAGCACGGTGCACGCGCTGCACAGCTCACGGATCTCGTGCAGCTTGTGGCTGATGTAGAGGATGCTGCAGCCTTCGGACGACAGCTTCTTCAGCACCACGAACAGTTTTTCCACGGCCTGCGGCGTCAGCACCGAAGTGGGCTCGTCCAGGATCAAGAGCTTGGGATTGGTGAGCAAGGCGCGAATGATTTCGACCCGCTGCATCTCGCCCACCGACAGCGTGTGCACCGGACGCGCCGGATCGATGTCCAGCCCATACTCCGCCGCCTTGGCCGTGATGCTGTGCGTCACCTGGTTCAGGGTCAGGGTCTTGGCCAGCCCCAGCCACACGTTCTCGGCCACGGTCAGCGTGTCGAACAGGCTGAAGTGCTGGAACACCATGCTGATGCCCAGCGCCCTCGCCTCCTGCGGGTTGCGTATGTGCACGGGCTGGCCGTTCCACATCACGCTGCCCTCGTCGGGCTTCACGGAGCCGTAGATGATTTTCATCAGCGTCGATTTGCCGGCGCCGTTCTCGCCCAGCACGGCGTGGGTTTCGCCGGGCTGCACGTTCAGCGACACATCACTGTTGGCGACTACCGCAGGGTAGCGCTTGGTGATGTGCGCGAGTTGAAGTCTTGGGGTGCTCACTGCTTTGTCTCCGTTTTATTCTTTCCGCAACGCCGCGGCCACCGACTTGATCTGCTCGCGCAGCCATTTGGCGGAAGCGGACGCATGGGTGCGTTCATGCCACAGCTGGTAATACATGAGTTGCGGAAAATCGATGGGGCATTCGAGAATCTTCACCGGCAGGCGATCGACGAAGCGCTCGCAGTACTGCCGTCCTGTCGTCATCACCAGCAAGCTCGATGCCACCATGCCCGGGATCAGCCCGAAGTGCGGGCAGCGCGCCGTGATGTTGCGCACCAGGCCCAGGCTCTCCAGGTGGTCGTCGATCACGCCGCGGGCGCCGGGGTACGGCGGCGTGGGCGCAATGTGCTCGGCCTCCAGCCAGCTTTCCTGGGTCCAGCCGCGCCGCGCGGCGGGGTGGTCCTTGGACACCATGCAAACCACTTCGTCGGCGAACAGCTTGCCCAGGTGCAGGTCTTCCGGGGGCTTGAGCCAGTTGCCCACCACCACGTCGACGTCGCCGTGCGCCAGGTGGGCGTGATAGTCGGAATCGGCCGAGAGCGGATGGATCTCGATATGGCACAGGGGCGTCTGCGACTTGATCCGCGACACCAGCTGGGGCAGGAAATGCGGATCGAGATAGTCGCTCGCGGCGACGCGGAAAGTATTGGTTGCGTGCGCGGGATCGAAGCCGCGGGCGCCGGTGAACAGTACTTCGGCGGCGCGCAAAATGCTTGCGCTGGGCTCTATCATGCGAAGGCCCGCATCCGTGGGCACCATGCCGGAGCCCGAGCGCACCAAAAGCGGATCGCCCGACAGCTCCCGCAGGCGCTTCAGCGCCGCTGAGACGGCGGGCTGGTGCATTCCAAGGCGGAGTGCGGCTCGAGAGACGCTGCGTTCGGTTAACACGGTGTGCAAGACCCTGATCAAGTGGAGGTCTATCTTGTCGAAAAGCGCTTGATCTCTCATACCTGGGCCTGCATTCTTGTCATATGAGGAGCCTTATGTTGCAGCGCGGTCGCCTCTTTACCCTTGCACTTACCCTCACGCGACACACAAATCAACCATACTGAGTTTTCATGGAATCGAAGACGATCAGATTCATCCGCCAGGGCGAGCTTGTCTCGCTGAACAATGTACCACCCGACCGCACGCTGCTGGAAGTGCTGAGGGAGGACCTGGGATGCACCGGCACCAAGGAAGGATGCGGTGAAGGCGACTGCGGCGCCTGCACTGTCGTGCTGGGCGAGACGGAGGGCGATGGCATCCGCTACCGCGCGATCAACAGCTGCATCCGGCTCGCCCATTCGGTGGACGGCATGGCTTTGTGGACCGTCGAAGACCTGGCCGCGAAGGACGGAACCTTGCACCCGGCCCAGGAAGCGATGGTTCAATGCCACGGCTCGCAATGCGGCTTCTGCACACCGGGTTTCGTGATGAGCATGTTCGGCATGTACCAGAACCATGTGTGCCGCGGCGAGGCCATCACACGCGAACTGGCGCAGGAAGAACTGTCGGGCAACCTGTGCCGCTGCACGGGGTATCGGCCCATCCTCGACGCTGCCCAACAAATGGCCGAGCTGCCCGCCGTGCGCATCGACGAGGCCGCCCTGCTCGACCAGTTGCACTCGATCCGCCGCGAGCCGGCTCCGGCGCTCGGGGCCTACCTCGCGCCGACCACGCTGCAGGGTTTGCTTTCGGCCCGCGCCGCCCATCCCGCGGCGCAGATCGTCGCCGGCTGCACCGACGTGGGCCTGTGGGTGACGAAGATGCACATGCAGTTCGGTGAGGTGCTCGACGTTACCGCGGTGGAGGAGCTGCGCCGCGTAGAGCACTACGGCAACCACATCGCCATCGGCGCGGCCGTCACGCTGACCGACGCCTTCGACGCGCTGGTCGAGCAGTGGCCGCAACTCAAGACCTTTGCCAATCGCTTCGCCGGCCTGCCGGTGCGCAACTCGGGAACGCTGGGCGGCAACGTCGCCAACGGCTCACCCATCGGCGACTCGATGCCGCTGCTGATAGCGCTCAACGCGCATGTCATCCTGATGAGCACACGCGGCTACCGGGACATGCCGCTGGAGAATTTCTACACCGGCTATCGCAAGACCCTGCTGGCGCCGGACGAGGTGCTGGCTTGGATCAAGGTGCCGCGTCCGGCGGCCGGGGAGCAGCTGCGGGCGTACAAGATATCCAAGCGCTATGACGACGACATCTCGGCCGTGTGCCTGGTGGTCAACCTCAGGCTGGAGAACGGCACCGTCGCGAAGATCTCGATTGGCGCGGGCGGTGTCGCCGCGACGCCCGTGCGGGCCGTCAAGACCGAGGCCCTCCTGCGCTACAAACCATGGACGCTCGATACCGCGCAGGAAGCCGCTGCCGCCTTGCGTGCGGAGTTCCAGCCGATCTCCGACATGCGCGCGTCGGCCGCTTATCGCAGCGAGGTGCTGGGCAACTTGATGCAGCGCTTCTGGCTGGAAAGCCAGGGGATGGAACAGATCAACCTGGAATGCTTCACTCTGCGGGAGGCGGCATGAACATGCGGGACAAGGACTTCACTGCCCGCACCGGCGGCGGCCCGGGCGGCGCCGCCGATGCCGGCGAACGCAACTTCGCACCGGGTACGGTGTCGCCCCACGCCAGGCCCTCACCCGGTCCGGCGGCGGGGGTTTCGCGCCCCCATGAAAGCGCCCGCGCCCAGGTTGCCGGGACGGCGAGCTACGTCGACGACATCCCCGAGGTGAAGGGGACGCTGCACGCGGCGCCCATCCTCTCGACCGTCGCCCATGGCCGGCTGCTCGGCGTGGACACCCGCGCGGCACTGGCCATGCCCGGCGTGCGCGGCGTGGTGCTGTCGCAGGACATTCCGGGCGATCCCATGCTCGCCACCTACGTCCATGACGAACCCATCTTCGCGGTGGACAAGGTGGAACATATCGGCCAGGTCGTGGGCGTGGTCGTCGCCGATACGGTCATGCAGGCCCGCCGTGCGGCGCGCAAGGTGCAGCTCAAGATCGAGCCGCTGCATGCCGTGCTGTCGCCGCGCGAAGCTCATTCGGTTCAAAGCTATGTGCTGCCGCCGGTGACCGTGCGCCGCGGCGAGCCCGATGCGGCGCTGGCGCGATCACCGCATCGCCTGGACGGGCAGCTCGAAGTCGGCGGCCAGGAACACTTCTACCTGGAAGGCCAGGTCGCGTATGTCCTGCCGCTCGAGCAGGACCAGTGGTGGATCTATTCCAGCACCCAGCACCCGGGCGAAATCCAGCACTGGGTGGCGCACGCGCTGGGGCTGGAGAACAACGCCGTCACGGTGGAGTGCCGGCGCATGGGCGGCGGCTTTGGCGGCAAGGAAACGCAGGCCGGCCATCTGGCCGTGTGGGCGGCGCTGGCCGCGCGCAAGTGCAAGCGCCCGGTCAAGCTGAGGCTGGACCGCGACGACGACTTCATGATCACCGGCAAGCGCCACCCCTTCGCCTATGACTACAGCGTGGGCTTCGACGACACCGGACTCATCACCGCCCTCAAGCTCACCATGCTGGCCAACTGCGGCTTCTCGGCCGACCTGTCCGGACCGGTGGCCGACCGGGCGATCTTCCACACCGACAACGCGTACTTCCTCAGCGACGTCGAGATAGCGTCCTACCGCTGCAAGACCAACACCCAGAGCCACACGGCCTTCCGCGGCTTCGGCGGGCCGCAGGGCGTGATCGTGATCGAGACCATCCTGGGCGACGTCGCGCGCCGGCTTGGCCTGGACCCGCTGGACGTGCGCATGCGCAACCTCTACGGCGTGGAGGATCGCAACGTGACTCATTACCAGATGAAGGTCGAGGACAACATCCTGCAGCCGCTGATGACGCAGCTGGAGCGCAGCTCCGGGTACCGGCAGCGGCGCGAAGCCATCGCCGCCTGGAACGCCCAGAGCCCCGTCATCAAGCGCGGCATCGCCATCACGCCCGTCAAGTTCGGTATCAGCTTCACCGCAACCTTCTTCAACCAGGCGGGGGCGCTGGTCCACGTGTACACCGACGGCAGCGTGCAGGTGAATCACGGCGGCACCGAGATGGGGCAGGGGCTGAACACCAAGGTGGCGCAGATCGTCGCCAACGAGTTGGGCGTGCCGTTCGAACGTGTGCGCTCCACGGCGGCCGACACCAGCAAGGTGCCGAATGCGTCCGCCACCGCGGCCTCCAGCGGCACCGACCTGAATGGCCGGGCGGCGCAATACGCGGCCCGCAACGTGCGCGACAACCTGGCCGCCTTTGTCAGCGGACTGGACGGCTGCGGCGCCGGCGCGGTGAGTTTTTCGCGCGGGCAGGTGATCTCGCCCAAGAACACGCGCTCCTTCGACGAGGTGGTGAAAGCCGCCTATGCCAACCGCATCCAGTTGTGGAGCGACGGTTTCTACCGGACGCCGAAGATCCACTACGACAAGGTGACGCTGACCGGCCGCCCCTTCTACTACTTCAGCTATGGCGCCGCCTGCAGCGAAGTCGCGATCGACACGCTCACCGGCGAAAGCCGGTTGCTGAAGGTGGACATCCTGCACGACGTGGGCACGCCCATCAACCCGGCCATCGACATCGGCCAGATCGAGGGCGGTTTCATCCAGGGGATGGGCTGGCTCACGACCGAGCAGCTGGTGTGGAACGACAAGGGCTACTTGTCCACGCATGCACCCAGCACCTACAAGATCCCCGCCACGGGCGACGTGCCGGAGCATTTCAAGATCGAGCTCTGGCCCGAGCCGAACCGCGAAGACAACGTGTTCGGCAGCAAGGCCGTGGGCGAACCGCCCTTCATGCTGGCGATCAGCGTCTGGGAGGCGCTGCGCGATGCGGCCGCGACGGCGACGGGCGGGGCGGTGCAGATGGAAGCGCCGGCGACGGCGGAGAATGTGCTCAAGGCGATGCGGCGTTAAGCAGCCCAAAGGTGGATACTGCGGGGCATGAGCAGGACACTTCGCGGACATATCCTGGGCCCCCAAGGCTTCGTCGACGGAACGATCGCCTTCGACGATGCCGGCCGCGTTCGTGGCATCAGCGGCTCGTCGGTCAGCGCCGGTGCGGTGCGCGATTCAGCGCTTCCCATGGTGCTGCCCGGCTTCGTCGACCTGCACGTGCACGGCGGCGGCGGGCACGACATCATGGAAGGCGGCGATGCCGCCCTGAAGGTGGCCGCGTGCCACGCCGCCCACGGCACCACGGCCTTGCTGGCCACCACCATGACAGCGCCGGCGGCCGACCTGGAAGCCGCGTTCGCGGGCCTGCGTTCGGCGTGTGCCGAGCGCGCGCCGCGCGCTGCGCGGGTGCTGGGCGTGCACCTGGAAGGGCCTTACATCAACGCCGGCAAGCTGGGCGCGCAACCCGATTTCACGCGGCCGGTTTCACTGGAAGAACTGGCGCGCCTGAATGCGGTGGCGCCGATCCGGCTCATCACGCTGGCGCCGGAGGTGGCGCAAAACCTGGAAGACATCAAGGCCCTGGTCGCAGCGGGCTACATCGTCCAGGTCGGCCACACACTGGGTAGCTACGAAGACGGCGTGCAGGCCCTGGCCCATGGCGCGCGCGGCTTCACCCACCTGTTCAACGCCATGACCGGCATGCACCATCGCGCCCCCGGCATGGCCGGTGCGGCGCTGGCCCATGCGCGGTACGCCGAGATCATCCCGGACCTGCTGCATGTGCACCCCGGCGCGATGCGGGTGGCCCTGCGCGCCATTCCCTGCCTCTATTGCGTCACCGACTCGACCTCCGCGACCGGCATGCCCGACGGCGAGTACCGGCTGGGCCGCCAGGCCGTCACCAAATGCCTGGGTGGCGTGCGGCTGGCCGACGGCACCCTGGCCGGCTCCACGCTGACCATGGACCAGGCCCTGCGCAACCTGGCCAACGACCTGGGCCTGGATCTCGCCGAGGCGTCGATGCGCCTGTCCACCCATGCCGCCGACTACCTCGGCCTGCCCGATCGCGGCCGGCTGGCGCCGGGCGCCTGGGCCGATGCGGTGGTGCTCGATCGCGACCTGAAGCTGAAAGACGTGTTCGTCGAAGGAGCGTCGATTGACCTCGCGCATGCTGCTTGAGGCGCGCGAAGCTCCAGCCACCGTAGCGCACCAGCTCGCCCAGGACCACGCCGCCTACCGCGACTTTGGCGCCCTGCTGCGCAAACAGCCGCCCAGCTCGGTGCTGACGGTGGCACGGGGCAGCTCGGACCACGCGGCCCACTATGCGGCGTACCTCATCATGGCGCGGCTGGGCCGGCTCGTGACCTCATTGCCCATGTCGCTGGTCACGCTCTACCAGTCGAAGATCGCCTGCCAGGGCCTGGCCACCCTGGCCTTTTCGCAGTCCGGACAGAGCCCCGACCTGGTCGAGCCCACCCGCTACTTCCGTAATGGCGGCGCGATCACGGCCGCCTTCGTCAACGACGCCGGCTCGCCACTGGCACGGGCGTCGCAATGGACGTTTCCCCTGCATGCCGGCAGCGAAGCCAGTGTCGCGGCAACCAAGAGCTTCATCGCCCAGATGGTCGCCGGAGCCCGACTGCTGGCTGCCTGGCAGGACGACGCGGCCCTGCAAGCGGCGATAGCGGCGCTGCCCGAGGCGTTGACCCGCGCTGCGCAAACCGACTGGTCCGCGGCGCTGGCCGATCTGCACAACGCCGACCGCCTGCTGGTCATCGCGCGCGGCCTGGGGCTGCCGGTGGCGCTGGAAGCAGCGCTCAAGTTCAAGGAGACCTGCGGCATCCAGGCCGAGGCGTTTTCCGGCGCCGAGGTCCAGCACGGCCCCATGGCCCTGATCGAGGAAGGCTACCCGCTGCTGGTGTTCGCGCCGCGCGGCCCGGCCCAGGCCGGACTGCTGGCGCTGGCGGAAGCCATGCGCGCGCGGGGTGGCCGCGTGCTGGTGGCGGCTCCGGCCGGCACGCCCGGCAGCAGCTTGCCTATCGTGGAGACCGGGTCGGAAGACCTCGACGCGATTTCCATGATCCAGAGCTTCTACCCCCTGGTGGAGGCGCTGTCCCGCGCCCGGGGCCTGGACCCGGACCGGCCGCGCCACCTGAACAAGGTGACCCGAACTCAATGAGGCGGGGTTTTTGCTCAACAGCGCCAAATCCGCCTGGGTATTGCTTTGGGCATTGAACGATCATGCCGTCCGACACGACGTGTCGAAAAAAGCCGCAAATGCATGAGCCAGGCGCCTACAAGCCCAGCCGCTGGCATCGGCACCATAGGTCGAATGAAGATTCTGAACCTCATCCACGTCATGATCGCGCAGGCGTTCTACAGCTGGGCGATGCGCGAAATCAACCCCCTGCACCCTGATCTGCCCCGGATCATGCTCAGGCAAAAAGAGCTGGCCGACAAGGCCCAGCGCATGTTCGCCTGAGCAGGGCCCGGCAGAGCACCGGCGCGACACCGCCGGTAGCACCTACTTATACTGTCCCCGTGCACGGGCAGCCACGTATGCGATGCCTGGCATATTCGGCTGCCGCCGTTCCGGCGAGAGGGGTTCACCATGGTGCTGTGGGGAGCGATGTGCGGAGGGGTTCTCGGCCTGTTATGGCGCGGGCACGACTGGGAGTTTCACCTGCTGGTCGGCATCGTGCTCGGCGCCCTGGCCGGCCTCGGCTTGCGCCGGGCCATACGCGCGGAAATCAAGGCCGCCCTGGCCGCAAAACCGGCCGCTGCGCCCGTTGCGGCTGCGCCCCGGGTTGACGCACCGGCGGACGAGGACTTCCAGGCCACCCTGCCGCAACCGCTGCCGGTCCCCACCGCCTCAGCCGCCGCAGCCCCCGCCACCGAACCACCACGGCAAGCCCCTGCCCGGCCTCCGAAGCCGTGGAAACCCGATCTCGTCACCGTCGCTTTCGGCCGGACCCGCGCCTGGCTTTTCGGCGGCAACACCGTCGTGCGCATGGGTGTGCTGGTGCTGTTCGTCGGCCTTGCCTTCCTGGCGAAATTCGCCATCGACAATGCACTGCTGCCGCCCGAACTCCGGCTGGCCGCCATCGGTGCCGCCGGCATCGCGCTGTTCGCGGGCGGCTTCCGTTTGCGCGGCAAAGCACCCGACAAACTGGCCTACGCGCTGACGCTGCAGGGCGCCGGCATCGCTGTGCTCTACCTCACGGTGTTCGCGGCCTTCCGGCTCTACCAATTCCTTCCGGCCGGCGCCGCTTTCGCGGCGCTGGGCCTGGTCTGCGCTTTCGCGGCCGTGATCGCGGTGGCACAGAACGCGATGCCCATGGCCTTCATCGGATTTGCCGGCGGCTTCGCCGCGCCGATCCTGGTTTCCACCGGCCAGGGCAACCACGTCGGCTTGTTCTCCTACTACCTGCTGCTCGGCGTCGCCATCGCCGGCCTGGCCTGGGCCAAGGCCTGGAGGCCGCTCAACCTGCTGGGCTTTTTCGCCACCTTCGGCGTGGCAACCCTGTGGGGCGTGCTGAAGTACCGCCCCGAACACTTCGACACGACCGAGCCGTTCCTGATCGCCTTTTTCCTGGTGTACCTGGTGGCCAGCCTGCTCTACGCGCTGCGCCATTCGCAGGATCCCAAGAAGGCGGTGGATGCGACCCTGATCTTCGGCACGCCCATCGTCGCCTTCAGCCTGCAGGCCGCGCTGGTGCGTCCTTATGAATACGCCACGGCGTTTTCGTCGCTGGCAATGGGCGCCCTGTACCTGGGGCTGGGTTGGTGGATGGCACGCCGCACCAGCGGCCGAGGGGAGGTGCATCGCTGGCTGGCCGAATGCTTTGCCGCCCTGGGCCTGGGCTTTGTCACGCTGGCCGTGCCGCTGGCGCTGGACGCGCGCTGGACCTCCGCAGTCTGGGCCATCGAAGGCGCGGCCGTGTTCTGGATGGGCCGGCGCCAGGGCCGCTGGCTGGCCCGCACCGCCGGGCTGGCCTTGCAAGGCCTGGCCGCCGTCGCCTTCCTGGAATCACATGCCAGCAGCTTGGCCGCGCAATGGCCCTTTGCCCATCCCGCCTTCATCGGCGGCCTGATGCTGGCTCTCGCCGCCTTCGGCATTGCCCATTGGTCGCGCGATCCGGCGGCGGATGCGCGCGAAGGAATGGCAGGCGCGTTCGCCAGGCTGGAGCATGGCCTGTCGCCCTTCCTCTTCTGGCTCGGTTTCCTGTGGTTGCAGTACGCCCTCAACAGCGAGATCGAACGCATGCCGCTGGACGCCCAGGGCATCGCGGTGCCGGTCTTCGACGCCGCGGCGCGCCTGCACCTGCATCTGTTGGCCTGGGTGGGCAGCGCATTCGCCCTGCACCATCTCGCTTTGCCCGCGCGGCAGCGCCCCTGGCCCATCGCGGCCACGCCCGCGTACACCGTGCTGCCGGTGATGGTGATCACCGCACTGTTCGGCGTGCTGACCCTGGATCATGTGTTCAAGTCAGGGGGCTGGATTTCATGGCCGCTGGTGCTGCTCATGCATCTCGTGATGCTGCGCCGGCTGGATGCCGGCCCGCCCCAGCGCTGGTGGCCCTGGGTGCATGCCGGCGGCGTGTGGCTGCTGGTCCTGCTGGTAGGCAATCTCCTGGTGTTCGCCGTTGGCCAGGCCAAGCTCTGGCAAACCGCCTGGGCCACGGTGATCCTGCTGGTGTCCGCCATCGTGGTCTTGCTGCTGCTGTCGCGCCGCGCCTGGTTCGCGGCAGCGCGTGAGGGCGGGCCCTGGCCCTTGAACCGCTATGGCCGCGCCTACCTGTGGCTGGCGGCCGCTCCCCTGGTATTTGCCGTCGCGCTGGCCTGCCTGCTGGTGGCCGTGCATTCGGACGGCAATGCCAAGCCGCTGCCCTACGTTCCCCTCCTCAACCCCACGGACCTGGCCATCGCGCTCGGCCTGGGCGCCTGCGCCGCCTGGCTCACACGCCTGCGCCAGAGCGAGCTGGGGGTGCCGGCCATGGCCCGCGACACGCGCTGGTTGCTGGCGCTCGCCGCCATCGGCTTCATCGCCATCAACACCGTCTGGCTCAGGGTGGCCCATCACTACGCAGGCATCCCGTGGGACGGCAGCCGCCTGTTCGATTCGTTCCTGGTGCAGGCCGGCTACTCGATCCTGTGGACGCTGATGGCGCTGGGGCTGATGGTGGGCTCGCACCGGCGCGGCCTGCGCGCGGCGTGGATGCTGGGCGCCGGCCTGCTCGGCCTCACCGTGCTCAAGCTGTTCGTCATCGACCTGTCCAACCGCGGCGGCTCGGAGCGGATCTTCGTGTTCATCGCGGTGGGTATTCTCATGCTGGTGGTCGGCTACTTCGCACCCCTGCCGCCGGTGGCGCGCCGTAGCGACGAAACGTTGCAGGGAGCGCGACCATGAGCCATTTCGCAGCGGCCACTGCGGGCCTGATGCTGTGCGCCGGCCTCTGCCATGCCGGCGCGCCGGCGCCGTTGGACTTCGCCTGGCGCGCGTCACTGGAGCTGCCGGCTGGGACCAGCATGGCACGGGTGAGCCTACCGGCGCAGGCACTGGTGCAGTTGCAAAGCAGCGACGCCCGCGACATCCGGGTCTTCAACGGCGCGGGCGAGGCCGTCGCCTTCGCGATCATGGCTTCCCCCAAAACCCCGCCGGCTCCCTTGGCCACCACACGCAGCTATCCGGCGCTGCCGCTGTACAGCACCGCAGCCGGCACCCGGCAGCCCAAGGGTTCGACGCAAGTGCGCATCCAGGAGGACGGGCAGCGCTCGGTCTGGGTGCATATGAGCGGCTCGGAAGTCCCCAACGCGCCGCGACTCAATTCGGCCCTGTTCGCCACCAAGAAGGAGGAGCAGACGCTCAGCGGGCTCGTGGTACAGGGCACTGTGCCACCGAACACGCCGGTGGCCCTGTCGGTGTCTACCAGCCCCGATTTGTCGCAATGGAATACGCAAGCGGTGCGCGGCCGCCTGTATCGCTTCGAGGGCGAGGGCGCGCCGGCCAATATGACCCTGGAGTTCGAGCGGCCGATCAAGCTCGAGGGGCAGTTTCTCCGGCTGGATTGGGGCAGCCAGCAGGGCGTGTCGCTGACTGGAGTTTCAGGCGTCATCGCGGCTGCCGCTCCTGCGCGCACTCGCGAGCGCGCAGAACTGCCGGCCCCGCATGCCGCCGGAGCAGGTGCAGTGGAACTGCAGACGGGCTTTCTCACGCCGCTGGCGGGGCTGGCCCTCACCACGCCGCGCGCCAACACACTGCTGCCGGTGCGCATCCTCGGGCGCAACGACGCATCGCAGCCATGGCGCTTGCTGGCGCGAACCGTCGTCTATCGCCTCGCCGATGCCGGCGGCGAATCCGTCAATCCGCCGGCGGACCTGCACGGCGCCAGCGTGCGCTGGCTGCGCCTGGAAGCGAGCAACGGCGCGGACCTGACCGCCGCCCAGCTGCAGGCCACCGCCGAGTTCGAGCCGGTGCAACTGATTTTCGTGGCCACCGGCCAGGTACCCTTCCAGCTGGCCGCCGGACTGGCAGGTAGCAAGCCGGCCGCGCTGCCGCTCACCGCGATCACCACCGCCCTGGGCTCGGCGCGAAAGCCCGAGGACTTGCCTGCCGCGGCTATCGGCACGTCCATCGTGACCAAGCCGGATGCCGGACCGCTCGCCAGGTACTGGCCCGGCGCAGTGCCCGGCAAGACCGCCGTGCTGTGGGGTGTGCTGCTTGCGGGTGTGCTGCTGCTCGCCGGCGTGGCGTGGTCCCTGCTGCGGCAACTCAAGACTTGAAGATTTCCACGATGGCCTGGCGCAGCCAGCGGTTGCCGGGATCCGATTCGAAACGCTTGCTCCAATGCAGCGACACCGCGAAGTCGCGCAGGGGCAGCGGCGGCTCGACGATGGCGTAGCCGCCCTCGTCGGCGAAACCCTGGGCGATGTTGCGCGGCATCACCACGGCCAGGTCGGTCGCCCGGACGATGGAGGGCAGCACCATGAAATGCTCCGTGGTCAGGCGCAGCCGGTCCTCCAGGTTCAGCAGCTGCAGGATGCGCAAGGTATCGGCGTGGGTGCGCACAGCCACGAACTCCAGCAGCCCCAGGTCTTCCAGCTGGGCCTTGCCGCTGCGGCGCTTGCGCGTGAACGGATGGCCCTTGCGCAGCAGGACGATGTAGCGGTCCTTGAGCAATTGGGCCCGCTGGGTGTCCTTGACCATCGGCAGGAAGCCGAAAGCCAGGTCTATCCTGCCGCTGTCGAGGGCATCGGTGATTTCGGCGCGCGGCAGCGGCATGGTCTCCAGCCGCACATTGGGCGCCCGCTGGCGCAGCATCTTCATCAGCTCCGGCAGGAAGCGCCCTTCCCCGATGTCGCTCATGTGGATGCGAAAGCTGCGGCGCGACTGCAGCGGCTCGAACCCGACCGATTCGCTCAGCGCCTGCTCGATGGTGACCAGCGCCAAGCGTATCGGGTCGGCCAGGCGGTTGGCTTTCGGTGTGGGCTGGACCCCGCCGCTGGCGCGCATGAACAAGGGGTCATGGATCAGGGCCCGCAGCCTCGTCAGTCCCTGGCTGGCCGCGGGCTGCGTCAGGTCGAGCAATTCCGCCGCGCGGCTCACGTTGCGGGTGCGGTACACGGCATCGAACAGCCGCAGCAGGTTGAGGTCGATGTCGTTGATATGCATTCTGTTAATACCGCTTAGTCGTCTCATTTTATTGATTTATGATGCCGCGCCCCCGAAACTGCGGCCTCACCACCGGAGACCCTCTTGGAAGTTTCATTTGGCAAGGAAATCGAATCCTTGCGCCTGGGCGCGGGACAGACCTTCCATGGCGAGGGCATCCTGGCGATCACCAAGGCTTTGCTGCAATCGGGTGTGGCCTATGTCGGCGGCTACCAGGGCGCGCCGGTGTCGCACCTGCTGGACGTGATGGTCCAGGCCAAGCCCTACATGGACGAGCTGGGCGTGCACGTGGAAGCCTGCGCCAACGAAGCCTCGGCGGCCGCCATGCTGGGCGCCTCGATCCACTACCCGCTGCGCGGCGCGGTGACCTGGAAGTCGATAGTCGGCACCAACGTGGCCTCGGACGCGCTGTCCAATCTATCTTCACCCGGCGTCAAGGGCGGCGCCCTGATCGTGGTGGGCGAAGACTACGGCGAAGGTGCCTCGGTGATCCAGGAGCGCACCCATGCCTACGCGCTGAAATCCACCATGTGCCTGCTGGACCCGCGGCCCGACCTGGGCGTGATGGTGCGCATGGTCGAGGAAGGCTTCCGCCTTTCCGAAAGCTCCAACATGCCCTGCATCCTGGAGCTGCGCATCCGAGCCTGCCACGTGCGCGGCAGCTTCGAGGCCAGGAACAATCTGCCGCCCGCGGTCTCGACCCGGGCGCTCATGGAGAACCCGGCGGGCTTCGACTACATGCGGCTCGCGCATCCGCCGGTGACCTTCCGCCACGAGAAGCTCAAGGGCGAGGAGCGCATTCCCGCCGCCCGCAAGTACATCGTGGAGCAGGGGCTCAACGAGCTCATGCCCGGCAAGCACCAGGACCTGGGCATCGTCGTGCAGGGCGGCCTGTACAACGCGCTGATGCGCAGCCTGCAGCAGCTGGGCCTGGCCGATGCCTTCGGCCAGAGCGACATCCCGCTGCTGGTGCTCAACGTGACCTATCCCATCGTGCCCGAGCAGGTGGCGGATTTCTGCGTGGGCAAGCGCGGCGTCATCGTGGTCGAGGAAGGCCAGCCCGAATACATAGAGCAGGAGATCGCGACCCTGCTGCGCCGGCGCGATATCCAGACGCGCTTGCATGGCAAGGACCTGCTGCCGCCAGCGGGCGAGTACAGCGTCGAGGTGTTGTCGCAGGGCCTGTCGCTCTTTGCATCCAGCTACCTGCCCGGCCCGGCGACGGAATCGGCCAAGGCTTGGCTGGCCGCCAATCGCGCGCGCCGCGAAGCCGTCGCAGCCCAGCTCGACAAGCCGTTGCCCAACCGCCCTCCCAGCTTTTGCATTGGTTGCCCCGAGCGGCCGGTGTTCTCGGCGCTCAAACTGGCGCAGCAGGAGGTCGGCCCGGTCCACATCGCGGCGGACATCGGCTGCCACGCCTTCGGCACCTTCGAGCCCTTCTCCATGGGCCATTCCATCCTGGGCTACGGCATGAGCCTGGCCAGCCGGGCCGGAGTCTCGCCGATGATGCAGCGCCGCACGCTCTCGATCATGGGCGACGGCGGCTTCTGGCACAACGGCCTGCTGACCGGCGTGCAGAGCGCCCTGTTCAACAATGACGACGCGGTGCTGCTGATCTTCAAGAACGGCTACTCCTCGGCCACGGGCACCCAGAACCTGATCTCTACGCCGGACAGCGCGGCCAAGGAAATGTCGGCGGACAAGATGGAGAGCCTGACGCACACCAACACCACCATCGAGTCCACGCTGCAAGGCCTGGGCGTGCAATGGCTGCGCACGGTGCACACCTACCGTGTGGAGAAGATGCGCGAGACGTTGAAGGAAGCCTTTACCAGTGACTTCAACGGGCTGAAGGTCATCGTGGCCGAGGGTGAGTGCCAGCTCGAGCGGCAGCGCCGGGTCAAGCCCTGGATCGCGAATCTGCTCAAGAAGGGCAAGCGCGTGGTGCGCGTGAAGTACGGTGTCGACGAAGACGTCTGCAATGGCGACCACGCCTGCATCCGCCTGTCGGGATGCCCCACCCTCACCATCAAGGACAACCCCGATCCGCTGAAGGTGGATCCGGTGGCCGTGGTGATCGACGGCTGCGTGGGCTGCGGGCTGTGCGGCGAGAACGCCCATGCCGCCACCCTGTGCCCTTCCTTTTATCGCGCCGAGGTGGTCCAGAACCCCAAGTGGCACGAGCGGCTGCTGGCTTCCCTGCGTGGTGCCGTCGTCAATGCCTTGCGCCCTGCCTGATATGAACCAAGCTCCCATTTCACTCCTGATCTGCGCCCTGGGCGGCGAAGGCGGCGGCGTCCTCACCGAATGGCTGGTCGAGACCGCGCACCATGCCGGCTACGCGGTGCAAAGCACCTCGATCCCCGGCGTGGCGCAACGCACCGGCGCCACGACCTACTACGTCGAGGTGTTCCCGGTGCCGCTGGCACAGCTCGGCGGCAAGCGCCCGGTATTCAGCCTCAATCCGGTGCCGGGCGCGCTCAACGCCATGGTGTCGTCGGAGCTGCTGGAAACCACGCGCCAGATCGGCAACGGCATGAGCTCGCCGGATCGCACGCTGGTCATCTCCTCGTCGAGTCGGACCTTCACCACCGCGGAGCGCATGCAGCTCGCCGACGGCCGGACCGACAGCGCCGAGCTGATGAAGGTGGTGCAGCAGTTCAGCCGCCGGCATCATGTGTTCGACATGAGCGCCGTGGCGAAGGAGGCGGGCACGGTGGTGAGCGCCGTGATGCTGGGCGCGGTGGCCGGCAGCGGGCTGTTTCCTTTTGCGCGCGGCGACTACGAGGCGGTGGTGCGGGCGGGGGGCAGAGGCGCGGAGGCCAGCTTGCGGGGGTTTGCCAAGGCGTACGACATGGTTTCTGGTTGTCATGCCGTACTCGATCCGGCATCCATGGTGGCGCGGGAAGATGGATTGCGGGTCAGGCCCGCAATGACAGCCGCTTTCGGGGCCTTTCCGGTCCAGGTGCACGACATGCTGGCCCTCGGCCATGCCCGCATGCTGGAATACCAGGGCCCCGCTTACGCGAATCTCTACCTGGAGCGCCTGCAGCAAGTGCTCGATGCCGAGCGCGCCAGCGACCCTGCGGGCGTCCAGAGTTACGCCACCACGCGTGAAATGGCGCGCTGGCTGGCGCTGTGGATGGCTTTCGACGACATCGTGCGGGTCGCCGACCTGAAGAGCCGGGCCACGCGCTGGGAGCGGGTCAAGGGCGAGGTCAAGGCCGGCGAGGACGACCTGCTCAAGGTCTACGACCACTTCAAGCCCGGCATTCCGGAATTCGCCGCGCTGCTGCCCGCGCCCCTGGCCGACAGGCTCGTGCGCTGGGATCGCGCGCGCGTGCTCCAGGGCAAGCAGCCCTGGGCCCTGCCGTTGAAGGTGGGCACACACAGCATCTTGGGAATGCTCGGGCTGCGCGTGCTGGCCAGCCTCAAGTGGCTGCGGGTTCGCGGTAGCCGTTATGCGATCGAGCAATCGATGATCGACAAATGGCTGGCGGGGGTCGTCCAGGGCACGCGCAGGCACTGGCGGCTGGGCCACGAGATCGCCTTGTGCGGGCGCCTGATCAAGGGCTATGGCGCGACCAATGAGCGCGGCAAGGAGAACCTGTTGCACGTGCTGGATCATCTGGCGCAAGGGCCGTCGCCCGAAGCCAGCGCGCAAGCCATCGCCGCGGCGCGCGATGCGGCGCTGGCCGACGACGCCGGCAAAACCCTGGACGCGGCGTTGGTGGCGCACGGCGCACCGGCGCGGCCGGTCAAGGAACAGCCGATCCGCTTCGTGCGCAAACCCAAACCCCTGAATTCGCAGCCCGCTGCTTAAGACAAGAACCGAAGGAGACCCACATGAAACTCTTGCATCCGCTCACCCGCCGCGTCGTCGCGGCCAGTTGCCTCATCTTCATGGGCCTGGCCGCGCCCGCGGCCTTCGCCCAGGCCTGGCCCAGCAAGCCGGTGAAAGTCGTCGTGAACTTCCCACCGGGCGGCGCGGCCGACCAGCTGGCGCGTGCCATCGGCCTGCCGCTGCAGGAGGCGCTGGGCCAGCCGGTGGTGGTCGAAAACCGCGCCGGCGCCAACGGCAATATCGGCGGCGAAGTGGTGGCGAAATCGCCGGCCGACGGCTACACCTTGCTCATGAGCTCGGGCGGCATGGTCTCAGTCAATCCGCATATCTATCCGCGGCTGGCGTTCAATCCGGCCAAGGACCTGGTGCCGGTGGCCGCGGCCGCGCGGGTGCTGGTGTACCTGGTGGCCAAGCCCTCCATCCCCGCCGACAACATCAAGGACTTCATCGCCTACGTGAAGGCCAACCCCGGCAAGCTTTCCTATGGCTCGCCGGGCAGCGGCAGCTCGCCCCATCTGGCCGGCGAGATGTTCAAGAGCCAGGCGGGGCTCTTTGCCTTGCACGTGCCGTATCGCGGCGCGGCACCCGCGTTGCAGGACCTGCTGGCGGGCCAGCTGGATTACTACTTCGACCCGGGCATCGGATTGCCACAGGTCAAGGCCGGCAAGCTCAAGCTGCTGGCGGTGGGCAGTCCCCAGCGTTCCCCCATGTTCCCCAACGTCCCCACGCTCCATGAGGCGGGCCTCAAGGGTTTCGACGCGGACACGGTGTTCGGTTTCTACGCACCGGCCGGCACGCCCGCCGATGTGGTCAGCCGCCTGAACCGCGAGATCAACCGCATCCTGGGCACCCAGGCGGTGAAGGACCGGATTTTTGCCCTAGGTGGGGAGGCGCTGCCGCTTTCCCCGGCCGAGTTCGGCGCCAAGGCGACGGAAGATTCCAGGCGTTTCAGTGCGATCATCAAGGAACGCAAAATAACGGCGGACTGAAATACCTCACTCATGGCAAAAGAAGTTGTCTACACCCAGCGCGTCGAGTTCGGCGACTGCGACCCGGCGCGCATCGTCTGGTTTCCCAATTTTTTCCGCTGGATCGATGCCGCCTCCCGGCATTTCTTCGTGGAATGCGGCGTACCGCCCTGGCACGAAACCGAGAAAACGCTGGGCATCATCGGCACGCCGCTGGTCGACACACACGCGAAGTTCGTCAAGACTGCAAGCTACGGCGACGTGCTGCTCATTCACACCTCGATCGCCGAGTGGCGCGGCAAGAGTTTCGTGCAGCGCCACCGGGTGAACCGGAGCGGCGAACTCATCATGGAATGCGACGAGGTTCGCATCTTCGCCGGGCGGCGCGAAGGAGAAGCCACCGGTATTCGAGCGCTGCCGATTCCCGGCAGCATCCGCACGCTCTGCGAATAGTTCAGACGGCGCGGTTCATATCGACGTCCAGGCCCGCCTGACGCATCTCGCGCGCCACGAGCAGACGCCACAACCCGGCGTCATCGATCGCATGGCGAGCCACACCGTCCCAGTGCGGCGCGACCGCCGGGTTACCGGCAACGACGAAGCACATTCGGGCGCGGCCGATGGCACCGAGCAGGAACCCGATCTCCAGCAGGGACGCATCGTCTTCGGATAGCAGGACGATGCCGTAGTCCACGTCGCGCAAGGCCGCCAGCCTGTCGATGTAGGCACCGCCGGCGGTAGCGGACGCATCTTGCAGTGGCTTCGCTTCGAGGCCGAGTTGTGTCACGAGCCCGGATACCGCCTCACCGGCGGCGCCGCCTCGCTGGCCGAGGATCGCGATGCGGCGGCCGGGAGCGCCCTGCGCCGCAGGGGCAGGCGATGTGGCGGGGGACGGAACTGGGGTGGGTGCAGATGTCGACATGGGTGTGGGTACAGGTGTAGGTGTAGGTGTAGGTGCAGGTGCGGGTGTGGGTGCCGGAGTCGGTGCCGGCGTCGGCGGGGGAGTCGGTGCCGGGGGCGGCGCAGGCGCAGGCGCGGGTGCCGGCGGCGGTGCCGCGACTACCTTGCCTTCGAATCGGTCGGTGAGCAGCTTCTTGACCGCATCCAGCTGGCCGATAGCCTCGTCAATGCTCTGCTTGATACCTTGCTGTACTTCTTCCAGCGACAAGCGGTCGCCGAAATTGGGGTCAAGGCCCGAATCCAGGGCAGGAATCGCGTGCTGCTTGTATTCCGGCGTGCCCGCGCCCAGGATATCGGCGAGCGTCGTGTTGACGCTCTTTTGCAGGGCCTCGACCGCCGGATCCCAACGCCCATCGATTGCGGCGACATCGAAGGTCCGCAATTCCTTGATGCGCCGGGCGAGCTTGTCGATGGCGCGCTCGAGCGCGGCTTTGGTCTGGCTGGTGCCGGATGGCGGCGTCGGTTTCCCGGACATTGAGGCTCCTCATGCGAACGGCCCCACTTTAACAAGGAACTGTTCAGCTCCCGAATTGCCAGAGGGTCGCCCAACCGATAAACAACGACACCAGAGGAATCACCATGAGCCAGGCGCGGCGACGTTGTTCGCAAGCCAGCAAGAGCCCCAGGGTCGCCAGCGCCGTAGGTTCCGGCATCAGGCCGAACACTTCCCACTGGGCGGATGGCCGTCCGGCCAACAGGCCCGCCCAGGGATAGACCAGTATCCCGGCAACAGCCAACGCCAGGCCAACGCGTCGCAGCGGCGCGAGCGTGCTCGGCACAGCGCCGGGCAGGCGCACAACACCCCGGCCCACCAGCAGCACAGCCTGGACCGCGAAGGCAATGGCAGCGTATTCGGCCACCCAATTGATCTGGGCATAGGCCTGGTGGTGGAAGGCCCAGCCAACCCACAGCCAGATCGCCGCGAGGGTGCCCGCGACCAGACGGCCGGCCGCGGCCGGCCTCGCGGCTGCCAGCCACAGCAGCAACAGCCCCACTCCGAGCATCAACACCTGCAGGGGCCAGGCATCCCGGTTGTAGCGCTCGACCAGGCGCCAATAAACCGTGGGCGAGAACATCAGGAAGTCGGAAAGCCGGTAGGTCCACCAATCCGACATCGCTCAGAGCTTCTCGATGTGCTGGGCGATGCGTTGGCGCAGGGCCTCGTCGGGCATGCGCCCGCCGGCCGCGGCCATGTTCTCGCGCACATGGGCGACGCTGCTGGTGGCGGGGATGGCGCAGGTGACCGCCGGATGCGAGACGATGAATTTCAGGACAAGCTGGGCCCAGCTCACGCAATCGATCTCGCGCGCCCAGGCCGGCACGGGATACCGCTGCAATTCGCGCAGCAGCGCTCCTTCTCGAAACGGCCGGTTCGCCAGCACGGCGATCCCGCGTTCGCGCGCCAGCGGCAGCAGCCGCTGCTCGGCCTCGCGGTCGAGCGGGTTGTAGGTGAGCTGGACGAAATCGATGCGGTGGCTGCGCATGATCTGCTCGATCTCGCGGTGCCGCCTGCCCTCCGAGGTGGTGATGCCCACGTAACGCAATTGCCCAGCCGCCTTCATGGAAACCAACAAGGGCAGCTGCTCCTGCCAGGCCAGCAGGTTATGCACCTGCAGCAGGTCGAAGCGCGGGACCTGCCAGAGCCTGCGCGATGCCTCGATCTGCGCCGCGCCGCCGGAAGAGGCCCAGACCTTGTCCGCCGAAAACAGCCCGCGCGGCATGCCCAGCTTTTTCAGCCCTTCGCCTATCACGCCCTGGGAGGAGCCGTACATCGGCGATGAATCGATCAGGCGCCCGCCCATCGCGAAGAAGTTGCGCATCACCTCGGCGCAATTGGCGCGCGCCGGCGGGTCGTTGCCGACGTTGAAGGTGATCCAGCTGCCCAGCCCGATCACGGGAATTTCTTCGCCGGAAGAGGGAATCGGCCTGGACGCGGGCCGTGCGGGCGCCGGGGTCTGCGCCCATGCCGCCGCCGCGGCCAGCGGCGATGCCAGGAGCGTGCGGCGTTTCATGGCGCAAGCCCCGCGGTGCGTCAAAGCACCAGGATCGCCCGGAAGTCGTTCACGTTGGTGTGGGTGGGCCCGGTGATCACCAGGTCGTCCAGCAGCCGGAAGTAGCCGTAGGCGTCGTTGCGATCCAGATAGTGGTCGATCTTCATGCCCAGCGACACGGCGCGCGACAGGGTTTCCGGCGCGACCAGCGCGCCGGCGTTGTCTTCCACGCCGTCGATGCCGTCGGTGTCCGCCGCCAGCGCCCATACGCCGGCCTGCCCCTGCAGCGCCTGCGCCAGCCCCAGACAGAACTCGCCGGCCCGGCCGCCTCGGCCTCTGGGTGTGCCCTCGGGCTGCTTCCTCACCGTGACCGTGGTTTCGCCGCCGGAAAGGATCACGCAGGGCCTGCGAAACGGTTGGCTGCGCTGCGCGACCGCACGGGCCAGCGCGGCATGCACCTTGCCCACTTCGCGCGACTCGCCTTCCATTTCGTCGCTGAGGATGTAGGCCTCCAGTCCCGCCGCCCTCGCCTCCGCAGCGGCGGCTTCCAGCGACTGCTGGGGCGTGGCGATCATGTGCACCTCGTGGCCGGCGAATACTTCATCGCCCGGCTTCGGCGTTTCCAGCGCGCCCTGCTCCAGCAAGCTCATGATCGCACCCGGCACTTCGATGCCGTAGCGCTGCAGGATGGCGATGGCGTCGGCGCAGGAGGTGGCGTCGGGAACCGTGGGGCCACTGGCGATGATCGACGGGTCGTCGCCCGGCACGTCGCTGATGGTCAGCGTCACCACCTTGGCCGGCGCACAGGCCGCGGCAAGGCGGCCGCCCTTGATGCGCGAGAGGTGCTTGCGCACGCAGTTCATCTCGGAAATATTGGCGCCCGAGTTCAGCAGCTCGCGGTTGATGCGCTGCTTGTCTTCCAGCGTCAGGCCCTCGGCCGGCAGCGTGAGCAGCGCCGAGCCGCCGCCCGAGATCAGGCACAGCACCAGGTCGTCCTTGGTGAGCCCGTGCGCCATGGCGAGGATGCGTTGGGCCGCGGCCAGCCCGGCGGCGTCGGGAACGGGATGCGAGGCCTCGACAAGCTCGATGCGCTTTTTCAATCCCTCTGGACGCGGCGGGATGTGGTGATAGCGTGTGACCACCAGGCCCTCCAATGGCGCATCGGCGGGCCACAGGGCCTCCACCGCCTGGGCCATGGAACCGCCGGCCTTGCCGGCGCCGAGCACGATGGTCCGGCCCTTGGGCGGCGGTGGCAGGAAGGCGGCCGTGTTGTGCAGCGGTAAGGCGCGCCGCACGGCGGCTTGGTAGAGGTGCTCGAGAAAGCGATGGGGTTCGGTGGCTGGGTTGGGTGTCATGAGTAGCGTCTCCACGATCCAATTGTGACGCCGTAACCCGGTGGTAACCAGCCGCCGATTGCAACCCAGCGGTCAGTACTGTTCCAACCTCACAGCAGCGCTGCTCGGCATTCACTCGATAGCGACTTTCGCATCCTTGACGAGCTTTGCGAACCGCTCGGTGTCTTCCTTGATCTGCTTGGCCATCTGCGCGGGCGTGTTGCCGACCGGTTCCGCACCGATTTCTTCCATCTTCTTCTTGAAGTCCGGGAGATTGACGATGCGCACGATTTCCTTGTTCACCCGCTCCACGATGGGCTGGGGCGTGGCTGCCGGTGCGAGCACGCCAAACCATGTTCCGAGGTTGAACCCCTTGAGCCCGGCCTCATCCAGCGTCGGGACATCCGGCAGGGCGACGGAGCGCTTGTTGGTCGTGATGGCCAGCGCCCGCAGCTTGCCCGCCTTGATATGCGGCAGCACGGGGGTGATGGTGTCGAACGACATGGCGATCTGGCCGCCGAGCAGGTCGGTCGTCAGCGGGCCGCTTCCCTTGTAGGGAACGTGCAGCATTTGCACCCCGCCCATGGATTCGAACTGCGCGCCGATCAGGTGCTGGCCCGTGCCGTTGCCGTTGGAACCATAGGTAAGCTTGCCCGGCTGCGCCTTCGCCAGTGCGAGCAACTCCGCCACGTTTTTGGCCGGCAGGCCCGGGTTGACCACCAGCACATTGGGAACCAGGGCCACGGTGCCGACGGGCGCCAGGTCCTTCTGGAAGTCATAAGGCAGCTTCTTGTAGACGCTGGTCGCGATGGTGTGGTGCACCGCGCCCATCAGGAACGTGTAGCCGTCGGGCTTGGATTTGGCCACGAAATCCGCGCCTAGCGTGGCGCCGGCTCCGGGCTTGCTTTCCACGATGACCGGCTGGCCCAGGGCCTTGGACAACTCCTGCCCGATCGCCCGCGCCAGCACGTCGGTCGTTCCGCCGGCAGAGAATGGCACGATCAGGCTGATCGGCTTGGCCGGCCACGCCTGGGCAAAGGCGCCCTGGACGCAAAGCGCCGCGGCCGCGACGCCGGCCTTGAGCATGGCGCGGCGGAACTGGCTGGTTGAAAGTTGCTTCATGGGTGTCTCCTTAGGGGGTGGGAACGAATTCAGTGGATCTGCGCGATGCGCAGGAGATTGGTGGTGCCCGACGTGCCAAAGGGCATGCCGGCGGAAATGACGATGGTTTCTCCGACCTTGCCGAAACCTTCGCGCAAGGTGGTGCGGCAAGCCAGTTCGCTCATTTCCGGCACGTCCGCCACGTCGTGGCACAGCACGGCGTGGACTCCCCACACCAGCGCCAGGCGGCGCGCGGTTGCCAGGCGCGGCGTCATGCCGATGATGGGCGCGCGCGGACGCTCGCGCGACGTGCGAATGGCCGAATAGCCGGAACTGGTGTAGGCGACCGTCGCAGCGGCTTGCAAGAGCCGCGTCACCTCGCGCAATGCGTGCCCGATCGCATCGGCTGCGACGGCAAGCGGCTCGGTTCGTGAGGCGTCGATGCCGTCGCGATAGCTCGGGTCGCTCTCGGTGTGGGAGATGATGCTGCTCATCATCCGCACCGCCTCGAGCGGAAACCGCCCGCTGGCCGACTCCGCCGATAGCATGACCGCATCCACGCCTTCATAGATGGCGGTGGCCACGTCGGACGCCTCGGCCCGTGTCGGAACGGGGGAGCCGATCATGGATTCGAGCATCTGGGTTGCCACGATCACGGGCTTGCCCGCACGGCGGCAGGCGCGGACGATCTGCCGCTGGATCGAGGGAACCTGCTCGGCCGGCATTTCTACACCCAGGTCGCCGCGCGCCACCATGACTGCATCCGTTTCGGCGACGATCGCCTCCAGGTGGGTGATGGCTGCGGGCTTCTCCAGTTTGGCAACGATGCCGGCGCGGCCCGCGACGATGGCCTTGACTTCGACGATGTCTTCGGGCCGCTGCACGAACGACAATGCCACCCAGTCGACCCCCAGCTTCAACCCGTAGTCGAGATCGGCGCGGTCCTTGTCGGTCATCGCCGAAAGGGGGAGCACCACATCCGGCACGTTCACGCCCTTGCGGTTGGACAACGCGCCGCCCGCCACGACGACCGTATCGGCAAAGTCGGGGCCGAAGTCCGTGACGCGCAAGCGGATCTTGCCGTCGTCCAGCAACAGGTTGGTTCCGGCTTCCAGGGCGGCGAAGATTTCCGGGTGCGGCAGGCTGACGCGCGCGCCGTTGCCGGGAGTCGCGGCGTTGAGATCGAGGCGGAACGAAGCGCCCTCCTTCAGCATCACCGGGCCGTCGGCAAAAGTCCCGATGCGCAGCTTCGGCCCCTGCAGATCGAGCAGGACACCGATGGGCCGGCCGCTGTGCTGTTCGACCTGGCGAATCAGTTCCAGCCGGCGCCGGTGATCCTCGTGAACGCCATGGCTGAAGTTCAGCCGGAACACGTCGGCCCCGGCTTCGAACAAGGCCTGGATGGTCGCGCGGTCATCGCTGGCGGGACCGAGCGTGGCGATGATCTTCGCGTTCTTGTTTCGGCGCATCATTAACTCCTTGGGCGCGAACGGGCGCGCGGCCGGCACGGCGGCCGCGGGTTTGCTTGCTGGGAAAGCAGGGGCGCGCTGCGCGCCCCTGCCGGGTCAGGCTGCCAGTCGCTTGCTCGCGCTGCCGGTCAGTTCTTCACAGACGGCGCGCGTCACTTCGGCCGTAGTCGCCTTGCCCCCCAGGTCCCCGGTGTGCAGCGCCGGATTGGCCGTAACGCGCTCGATGGCCTGCATGATGCGGCCCGCGGCCTCGTTCTCACCCAGGTGCTCGAGCAGCATCACGACCGACCAGAACGTGCCCACGGGGTTGGCCAGTCCCTTGCCCATGATGTCGAAGGCGGAGCCGTGGATCGGCTCGAACATCGACGGGTAGCGGTGCTCCGGATCGATGTTGCCGGTCGGGGCGATGCCAAGGCTGCCTGCCAGAGCGGCGGCCAGGTCGCTCAGGATGTCGGCGTGCAGGTTGGTCGCGACGATGGTGTCGAGCGAGGCGGGCCGGTTGACCATCCGCGCAGTGGCGGCGTCCACGAGTTCCTTGTCCCATTTGACATCCGGGAACTCCTTCGAGATCTGCAGTGCGATCTCGTCCCACATCACCATCGCGTGGCGCTGCGCGTTGCTCTTGGTGATGACGGTGAGCAGCTTGCGGGGGCGCGACTGGGCCAGCTTGAAGGCAAAGCGCATGATGCGCTCGACACCGGCGCGTGTCATCATCGACACGTCGGTGGCCGCCTCGATCGGGTGGCCCTGGTGCACCCGGCCGCCGACACCCGAGTATTCGCCTTCCGAGTTCTCGCGCACGATTACCCAGTTCAGGTCTTCCGGCTTGCAACGCTTGAGCGGACCGTCGATGCCCGGCAGGATGCGCGTGGGACGCACGTTGGCGTACTGGTCGAAGCCCTGGCAGATCTTCAGGCGCAGGCCCCACAGGGTGATGTGGTCCGGGATGTGCGGATCGCCGGCGGAGCCGAACAGGATGGCGTCCTTGTCGCGCAGCGCCTTCAAGCCGTCCTCCGGCATCATCACGCCGTGGGCCCGGAAGTAGTCGCCGCCCCAGTCGAAATTCTCGAACTCGAAACGGAAAGCGTTGCTGCCGGCGGCGAGCGCCTGCATCACTTCCTGGCCGGCGGGTACGACTTCCTTGCCGATGCCGTCGCCGGGAATGGTGGCTATTGCGTAGGTCTTCATGAATGATCTCCGTGTGCGGGTTGCTGGTATGGCATGACTGTAGGTTCTGGACAGCCTCCGGCGACGCCGCTAAAGTGAATCCATTGTTAACTTGGATTCAACAATCGGAAACCGATGAGCACCGCCATCCAACCGGCCGATCTGGGCTTCTTTTCGGTCCTGGTCGCGGCCGGCAGCCTCAGCGCCGCGGCTCGCGAGCAGGGCATCACGACGCCCGCAGTCAGCAAACGCCTCGCGCAGATGGAGGCACGCCTGGGCGTATCGTTGCTCAATCGCACCACACGGCGGATGAGTCTCACCGCCGAGGGCGAGCTGTACCTCGAGCGGGCACGCGCGATCCTGGGCGAGATCGACGACATGGAACAGATGCTGGGCCTGTCGAAGTCGACGCCCAGCGGCCAGCTGCGGGTCAACGCGACACTGGGGTTCGGCCGCAGTCACATCGCGCCAATCATTTCCCGTTTCGTGCGCAAGTACCCGAGAGTGGACGTCAGGCTGCAGCTGTCGGTGGACCCGCCGCCGCTGTCGGAGGACGCCTTCGATGTCTGCATCCGATTCGGTCCGCCTCCGGATGCGCGCATCATTGCGCGCCACATCGCGCCCAACCGCCGCCTGCTATGCGCGTCTCCGGCCTACCTCACCCGCAATGGCGAGCCCAAGGTTCCCGCCGACCTGGCGCAGCACAATTTCATCAGCATCCGGCAGGGGGAAGAGGCCTACGGACTGCTGCGGCTGGCGCGTGGGCGCGGGGCCCATGTGGAGAGCGTGAAAGTTCGCGGCAACCTCACCACCAACGACGGCGAGATTGCGGTGAGCTGGGCCCTGGACGGACACGGCATCCTGTTGCGCGCCGAATGGGACATCGAGCGCTACCTGCGCAGCGGCAGGCTGGTGGCGCTACTGCCTCAGTACCACACGCCCAATGCGGACATCTACGCGGTGTACCCGCAACGCCACCAGGCCAGCGCACGTGTGCGCGCCTTCGTGGACTTCGTCGCGCTGTCGCTGTCGCGCGCAACCAGCGCGACGGCCGGTTGACCGTCGGCGGTCTTGGCGGGGTTCAGATCCCGAGGATCTTCCGGGCTTCGCCCAGGACCTTCACCGAGTCGTCGTGCTTGCCGGCTTTGTGAAAGGCCTCGCCATCGGCCCGCAGCTTCTTCACCTTGGCCGCGTCGTCGGCGCTCAGCGTGGGTTTGGTCGCCAGCTTGTCGTCGATGGCCTTCATGTCAGCGGGGCAGTGGTAAGCCAGCGCGACACCGGAGGCGCCCAGCAGGACGAGAGAAGCAAGGAGTCGGGAACAACGCATGACAGTCTCCTGAGATTGGCCAGGAAAGTCTATAGAAACGCGCCGGCCAAGGCCAGCGCGGCCGCAAGGCAGCAGGTTACTTTTTGCCCAACCCCAGCATCTTGGCGCCCTCGGTGTAGAGCTTGGTCTTGTCCTTCATGAAAGCGTCCATCTGGTCCACGCCCACGTTGATCAGCTCGAACCCGCTCTTAGCCGCCAGTTCCTTCATCTCGGGCTCGTTGTTGAGCGACGCCCACAGGTCCGACAGCCGCTTGCGCGCTTCGGGCGGTGTCGACTTGGGCACGCCGATGCCGCGGTAGGCGCCGTCCACCCAGTCCACCCCCAGCTCCTTGAAGGTCGGCACGTCCGGCAGCAGCGGATGGCGTTTTTCCATGGCCACGGCCAGGGCGCGAACCTTGCCCTTGTTGTTCACGGCGAAGGGCGTGTAGGTCACGGCGCCATCGATCTGGTTGCCGATCAAGGCCAGCGACATGTCGCCCGTACCCTTGTACGGCACATAGGTGCTCTTGACGCCGAATGCGGCGTTCAGGCGCTCATGCGACGCATGATTGGCCGAGTTGCGGCCGGAGCCGCCCAGGTTCATCTTGCCCGGCTCCTTCTTGGCGGCCGCGATGAAATCTGCAAACGTCTTGTGGGGGCTGGCTTCCGGCACCACCAGCGCGTCGGGCGTGAAGTGGTACCAGAACACCGGCGTGACGTCGGCGGTCTTGTACTGCACCTCGCCCTCGATCGGCTGGAACACGATATGCGGCAGGTTCACGCCGACGACGTTCAAACCATCGCCCGGCATGCTGTTCATCTGCGACCACAACAGCCCGCCGCCGGCGCCGGCCTTGTACTGGATGATGGTGTCGATCGCGGGGCACTTCTTCTTCAGCACGATCTGCTGATGGCGCGCCGACAAGTCGGATTCGCCGCCGGGCGGAAACGCCTGCCAGTACATGATGTTCTTGTCGGGGCAGGCTTGGGCCATCGCGGCCGGTGCGGCCGCCAGGCACAGGATGCCTATCCATTTGCTGATACCAATTTTCACGCTGTCTCCTTGATGCGGGATTGTTTGCTCGCATTCTGCGCAAGCAGGGCAATCAAGGCATTGGTGACTTCCTCAGTGCCGCGTTGCGCACCGAGGTCTTTAGTGTGAGTTTCGCATCGACTGTCAGCTGGTAATGTTCAGGGCGTCTTGGCGCCGTCCTGGAACCACTGCCCGATCAGGGCGCGTTCGGCCTCGGTGATGCCGGTGGAATTGTTCATCGGCATGAGCTTGGTCATCACCGCCTGCTGATACACGGCTTGCGCGTGTTGCTTCACCGCGGCCGGCGTGTCGAGCCGCACGTTCTTCATCTGCAACTGCGCGCCGTGGCACATGTAGCAGCGCTGCTCCAGCACCTTCTGTACGTCCTGATAGCCGGCGGCTTGCGGTACGGCGGCGGCCGCCACCGACGGCTCCGGCCGCAGCCAGCCGATGACTGCAATGATCACGACCACGCCGGTCAAGGCGTAGGGCAGCGGGTGGGGGTTGCGCCCGAGCTTGTAGCCGTGGCGCATGACGAAGAACTGGCGGATGGCGGCGCCGGCGAACATCATCAAGATGAGCACCAGCCAGTTCTGCGGGTGGCTCCAGGTGAAGCTGTAGTGATTGCTCAGCATGGAGAACAGCACCGGCAGCGTGAAGTAGGTGTTGTGCACGCTGCGCTGTTTTCCGCGTTTGCCGTGGATGGGATCCACCGGCTTGCCCGCCTTGATCGCGGCGATCACTTTCTTCTGGCCGGGGATGATCCAGAAGAACACGTTGGCGCTCATCGCGGTGGCGATCATCGCGCCCACCAGCAGGAAGGCCGCGCGCCCGGCGAACCAGTGGCAGGCCAGCCACGACGCCACGCACACCAGTACCAGCACCAGTGCGCCGACGATCGCGTCGCCGTTCTTGCGCTGCCCGAAGATCTGGCAGATGGCGTCGTACAGGATCCAGAACACCACCAGGAACGAAAGCGCGACGCTGATGGCCGCGCCCGGCGACCAGTTCATTAGCGACTTGTCGATCAGGTAGGTGCTGGCGCTCCAGATGTACGAGACCGTGAAGAGCGCAAAGCCGGTCAGCCAGGTGGTGTAGCTTTCCCAATAGAACCAGTGCAGGTGCTCGGGCAGCTTGGGCGGTGAGACATTGAACTTGACCGGGTGATAGAAGCCGCCGCCGTGGACGGCCCACAATTCGCCATTCACGCCCTGCTTCTTCAAGTCCTCGTCGACCGGCGGCGTGAGACTGGAATCGAGGAAGACGAAGTAGAACGAGGAGCCGACCCAGGCGATGGCCGTGATGACGTGGACCCAGCGCAGCAGCAGGTTGGCCCAATCGAGGAGATAGCTTTCCATGTTTCTCTAACGGTGGAAGGCCTGCTCACCACTGCGGGCGCTCTGAGCAGTTGGGACCGCGAACAACAGGAATCGGACTCGATCCCCGGGCTCCGCTGCGGCCTGTCCACCGCAGTGTATACACTTTTTCAAGGCGGCGCCAGCTGCAATATCTGTGCTGCCACGCTGGCGGCGATCACTTCAGGCTCCTTCCCGGTAATGCCGGGCAGGCCGATCGGGCAGGTGACGCGCGCCAGTTCACCGTCCGTGAATCCGCGCTCTTCGAGCCGGTGCCTGAAGGTCGCCCATTTGGTCTTGCTGCCGATCAGCCCGACATAGGGCAGATCGTCCCGCTCGCGCAGCCGCCGCAGGCATGCGGCGACCACGTCCAGGTCTTCCGCATGGCTGAAGCTCATGATCAGGACCCGCGACCCCGCGTCGAGTTGGGGCACGGCCGCGTGCACCGGATCGGAATGCTCGCAAGAAACATGGGGCGACACCTGTTGCGGAAAGATCTCGTCGCGGCTGTCGATCCAGGTCACGGCGAAGGGCAGTGGCGCCAATGCGTTCACCAGCGCCTTGCCCACGTGGCCGCCGCCGAACAAGGCCAGCGGGGCCAGGCGCGGCGCGAGGCGTGCGGTCATGTCGGGAATGTCCGCCGCGCCCAAGAGCTCGAAGCCCAAGCGGACGACGCCGCCGCAGCACTGGCCCAGGCTGGGGCCCAAGGCGTATTGGCATACCGGGTCGCCGACACCGCCGGCCAGCCGGCGCCTGGCTTCCGCGATCGCCTGAAACTCGAGGTGGCCGCCGCCAATGGTGCCTACCGTGTCGGCCGAAAAAACCATCATCCAGGCGCCCGCTTCGCGCGGCGCGGAACCTTTCGTGGTTTCAACGGTTACCAGTACGCCGTCTTCGCTCGCCAATCTGTGCGTGACAACATTCATGATAAGTCAAGGCGAAATAGCATCCAATCGAAAGAATCGTATTTATTGGCTAACAAGCGTCGTCAAATCCGGCGGTGAGGCGTTCAAATAACTCAGCGGTACTGCACTCGGCGAAAAACGATTAACAGGAGACACATCATGAAGCTTACTTTCGACCTGCGCTACTTGGTGCCTGGCGCGCTTGCAGCCACCGTTGCGGCCTTCCTGGCCGGCTGCACCTCCACCACACCGGTGTCGCCCCCCGCTACTCCTGCCGAGACATCCGCCCCGACCCAAGTCAAGCCGCAGTCCCAGGCGGAAGCGACGGCCTCGCGCAAGTCGACCGCAGCCAACCCCAGGGCGTACCGCAAGGATGCAGCCACTCATCTGTATGGGCTGAATCAGGATCGCATCTACAAGGGCCGGATGCCACCCCTGCTGTACGCCATCGGCGTGCTCCAGGTGGAAGTCGACAGCCGCGGCAACGTGCGCGACCTGAACTGGATGCGCGCACCCAAGCATGCGCCGGAGGTGATCGCCGAGATCGAGCGCACCGTCCGCGCCGCCGCCCCCTTCCCCGCGCCCGATCGCATGGGCAAGGTGGTCTATACCGACACCTGGCTGTGGCACAAGAGCGGCCGCTTCCAGCTGGACACCCTGACCGAAGGCCAGGACTGATCGCACTTTCATGAGCCCCGGTAGGTCGAGTAGCTCCACGGGCTCACCAGCAGGGGCACGTGGTAGTGCTGCTCGGGTTGCGCCACGCCGAAGTCCAGCGCGACCTTGCCCAGGAAACTCGGCTCCGGCAGTGCCACGCCCCGCCCTTTGAAGTATCCGGCGACGTCGAACACGAGCCGGTAAGTGCCTTTCGTCAGGCTCCCTGTCTCGTAGAGCGGCCCGTCCGGGCTGCGCCCATCCTCGTTCAGATTGAAACGCTTGACCAGGGCCGCTTGCTCGCCCTGCGTCGTGTAAAGCTCCACCGCCATGCCCGCGGCCGGGCAGCCGTGCATGGTGTCCAGTACGTGTGTGCTCAAGCCCATGAGATGTCCTTCAGTTTGGTGGACAGAAGTGTATACACTTTTTGGATTTAGGGCTATCATGCGATTCCATGGAGTCGTCCACCACCAGTTTCATCGTCGAGTCGCTGACTCGAGCCATCGTCGACCACCGGCTCCAGCCGGGCACCAAACTGGCCGAGCAGAAGCTGGCCGATCACTTCGGCGTGTCGCGTACGCTGGTGCGCCAGGCCCTGTTCCAGCTCACGCAGAACCGCCTGATCAAGCTCGAGCCCGCGCGTGGCGCCTTCGTGGCCGCGCCCACCGTGGAGGAGGCCCGCCAGGTCTTCGCGGTGCGGCGGATGCTGGAGGCGGAGATGACGCGGGCCTTCATTCGCCAGATCACACCGGCCAAGGTGCGGGCGCTGCGTGACCACATCGCGCAGGAAAAGGCCGCCGTCGACAAGGAAGACGCCGCAGGCCGCGTCGAACTGCTGGGCGACTTCCACGTGCGCATCGCCGAGCTCATGGGCAACGAGGTGCTGGCGCAGATGCTGCGCGACCTGGTATCTCGCAGTTCGCTGATCTCGCTGATGTACCAGCGCGACGGCGCGGCTCGCCATTCGCAGGAGGAGCACGTGGAAATCGTCAAGGCCATGGCGGCCAAGGACGAGGAACGCGCCGTGCGGTTGATGACCGAACACCTGGAACACGTGGAGGAAAGCCTCTCTTTCGACCGTCACGTACCCACGCACGACATCAGCCTTGCCCTTTCGTGAACGGCACACAATGACTTACGACAGCACAGCCCCCTACCCGCGCGACCTGGCCGGCTATGGCCGCAATCCGCCCCATGCGCAGTGGCCCGACAATGCACGCGTGGCGGTGCAGTTCGTCCTGAACTATGAGGAAGGCGGCGAGAACTCGGTGCTGCACGGCGACGCGGGTTCCGAGCAATTCCTCTCGGAGATGTTCAATCCCTCCAGCTTCCCGGCGCGGCACCTGAGCATGGAAGGCATCTACGAATACGGCTCGCGGGCCGGCGTCTGGCGCATCCTGCGCGAGTTCGAGAAGCGCGGCCTGCCCCTCACGGTGTTTGGCGTCAGCATGGCATTGCAACGCCATCCCGAACTGACCGCTGCTTTCAAGGAACTGGGCCATGAGATCGCCTGCCATGGCTGGCGCTGGATCAGCTATCAGAACATCGACGAGGCCACCGAGCGCGAGCATATGCGTATCGGCATGGAGATCATCGAGCAGTTGACCGGCGCGCGGCCGCTGGGCTGGTACACCGGGCGCGACAGCCCCAACACCCGCCGGCTGGTGGCCGACTACGGCGGCTTCGAATACGACAGCGACTATTACGGCGACGATCTTCCGTTCTGGATGAAGGTGAAGAAGAGCGACGGCAACATCGCGCCGCACCTGGTGGTGCCGTACACGCTGGACACCAACGACATGCGCTTCTCGCTGCCACAGGGCTTCGCCCAGGCCGAGGATTTCTTCGTTTACCTGCGCGACAGTTTCGACGCACTCTATGCCGAGGGCGAGCAGTCGCCCAAGATGCTGAGCATCGGCATGCACTGCCGGCTGCTCGGGCGGCCCGGCCGGATCGTGGCGTTGCAGCGTTTCCTGGATCACGTGCAAAAGCACGACCGGGTCTGGATTTGCCGGCGCATCGACATCGCCCGCCACTGGAAGCAGGTCCACCCTTACCGAGACTGATGATGGCTCTTACCCTGGAACAACTCAACGGTGTCTCCCACGAGGAGGCGGCCGAGATACTCGACGGCCTGTACGAGCATTCCCCCTGGATCGCCGAAGCGACCCTGGCGCACCGGCCGTTCAAGTCGCTGCCCCAGATCAAGCACGCGATGGCCCGCGTCGTGGCCGAGGCCGGGCGCGAGGCGCAGCTGGCCCTGATCCGCGCCCACCCGGAGCTGGCCGGCAAGGCCATGGTGAGCAAGACCCTCACCGCCGAATCCACCCAGGAGCAGAGCAAAGCCGGCCTGACCGACTGCACGCCGCAAGAGTTCGAGAAAATCCAGAAGCTCAACGCCGACTACAACGCGAAGTTCGGCTTTCCCTTCATCCTGGCCGTGCGGGGCCCGCGCGGCACCGGGTTGAGCAAAAAGGAGATCATCGAAACTTTCGAGCGCCGCCTGGACAACCCGCCGGACTTCGAGATGGCCGAGTGCCTGCGCAACATCCACCGCATCGTGGAGATGCGGCTGAACGACAAGTTCGGCGTGGAGCCCACGCTGGGCAACCTGGTCTGGGACTGGCAGGAAAAACTGGCCCAGCACAGCGACCCGGGCTATGCCGAGAAGGGCCAGCTCACCGTTACCTACCTTACCGAAGCGCATAGGGCCTGCGCCCAGCGCATCTCGCACTGGATGCGCGATTGCGGCTTTGACGAGGTGGAGATCGACGCCGTGGGCAATGTGGTGGGCCGCTACAAAGCCGCGCGGCCCGGTGCCAAGACGCTGATGACCGGCAGCCACTACGATACCGTGCGCAACGGCGGCAAGTACGACGGCCGCCTGGGCATCTTCACGCCCATGGCCTGCGTGCGCGAACTATCGCGCCAGGGCAAGCGCCTGCCCTACGACTTCGAGGTGATCGGTTTCGCGGAAGAGGAAGGCCAGCGCTACAAGGCCACTTTCCTAGGTTCGGGCGCGCTGATGGGCGGCTTCAACCCGGCCTGGCTCGACCAGAAAGACGCCGACGGCGTCACTATGCGCGAGGCGATGCAGCACGCGGGCCTGTGCATAGACGACATTCCCAAGCTGCGCCGCAATGCGGCCGACTACCTGGGCTTCGTGGAAGTCCACATCGAGCAGGGGCCGGTGCTCAACGAGATGGACCTGCCGCTGGGCATCGTCACCTCCATCAACGGCGGCGTCCGCTATCAGTGCGAGATCATCGGCATGGCCAGCCACGCCGGCACCACACCGATGGATCGCCGCCGCGATGCGGCCTGCGCCGTCGCCGAACTGGCCCTCTTCATCGAGAAGCGCGCAGCCAAGGACGGCGATTCAGTGGGGACCATCGGCATCCTCAACGTGCCCAACGGCTCCATCAACGTCGTCCCCGGCCGCTGCCAGTTCACGCTGGACCTGCGCGCACCCACGGACGCGCAGCGCGACGCGCTGGTGGCCGACGTGCTGGCACAGCTGAAAGCGATTTGCGAGCGCCGCGGTGTGCGCCACACAGTGGAAGAAACCATGCGGGCCGCCGCCGCGCCCAGCGCGCCCGGCTGGCAGCAACGTTGGGAGAAAGCAGTGGACACGCTCGGCGTGCCACTCTTTCGCATGCCCAGCGGCGCGGGCCACGATGCCATGAAGCTGCACGAAGTCATGCCCCAGGCCATGCTGTTCGTGCGCGGCCTGAATTCGGGCATCAGCCACAACCCGCTGGAAAGTACCACCAGCGACGACATGCAGCTGGCCGTCGAAGCCTTCCAGCTGCTCCTCGACAACCTCTCCAACGAAAACTCATGACGGATTACGACAAGCTGGACGCCTGGATCGATGCCCACTTCGACGAGGAGGTGCGCTTCCTGCAGGAGCTGATCCGCGTGCCTACGGACACGCCCCCCGGCAACAACGCACCTCACGCCGAGCGCACGGCCCAGCTGCTGCAAGGTTTCGGCTTCGAGGCCGAGCAGCACCCGGTCCCGCAGGCTGAAGTGCAGGCCTATGGCTTGCAGTCGATCACCAACCTGATCGTTCGCCGGCGCTACGGCGAAGGCCGGACCATCGCCCTGAACGCCCATGGCGACGTGGTGCCACCGGGCGAGGGCTGGACCCGCGATCCCTACGCCGGCGAGATCGTCGACGGCAAGATCTACGGACGCGCCGCCGCCGTCAGCAAGTGCGACTTCGCCACGTTCAGCTTCGCAGTGCGCGCTCTCGAATCGCTGCAAGCCGAACTCAAGGGCGGCGTCGAACTGCACTTTACCTACGACGAGGAGTTCGGCGGGGAAATGGGCCCGGGCTGGCTGCTGCGCAACAAGCTCACCCGGCCCGACCTGATGATCGCGGCCGGCTTCAGCTACGAAGTCGTCACCGCCCACAACGGTTGCCTGCAGATGGAAGTGACGGTGCACGGCAAGATGGCCCACGCGGCCGTTCCCGACACGGGCGTGGATGCGCTGCAAGGCGCGGTGCAGATCCTCAATTCGTTGTATGCGCAGAACCGGCTGTACAAGGAAATCACGTCCAAGGTGCCGGGCATCAACCATCCCTACCTGAACGTCGGGCGCATCGAAGGCGGAACCAACACGAACGTGGTCCCCGGCAAGGTGTCGTTCAAGCTCGATCGCCGCATGATCCCGGAGGAGAACCCGGTGGAAGTGGAAGCCGCCATCCGCCGCGTGATCGCCGACGCCGCCGCCCTGTGCCCGGGCATCACGGTGGAGATCAAGCGGCTGCTGCTGGCCAACTCCATGAAACCGCTGCCCGGCAACAAGCCGCTGGTCGACGCCATCCAGAAACACGGCGAACAGGTGTTCGGCGAACCCATCCCCGCCATGGGCACGCCGCTCTACACCGACGTCCGGCTCTACGTCGAGGCCGGCATTCCCGGCGTGATCTACGGCGCCGGCCCCCGCACGGTGCTGGAGTCGCATGCCAAGCGCGCTGACGAGCGGCTCGACTTGCAAGACCTGCGCAGCGCGACCAAGGTCATCGCGCGCACATTGCGGGACCTGTTGACCTGAAGGATATGGTTTCATCGTTGCAGTAAACGCCAGGAGCATCTCATGAGTACTGCCTTCTCCAGCCCCAGCCGGCGCGACGTCCTCAAAACCCTGGCAACCGGCGCCGCAGCCGTCTCGCTGCCGGCGCTGGCTGCCTGGCCCGACAAGCCGATCAAGATCGTCGTCACCTTTGCCGCGGGCGGGGCCAGTGACATCGTGGCGCGCGTCATGGCCGAGCAGCTCGGCCGCAAGCTCGGCCAGCCTTTCGTCGTGGATAACCGCCCCGGTGCCGGCGGCAGCGTGGGCGGCTTGCTGGTGGCGCAAGCGCCGGCCGACGGCTACACCCTGATGCTGTCGAACTCCACCCCGATCTCGATCGGCCCGTTCGCCCTGGAAAAGCAGCCCTACGACCCGGTCGACGGCTTCACGCACATCGCCCTGATCGGCAGCGCGCCCTGCGTGGTGATGGCCAACCCCAAGAGCGGCATGAAGACGCTGGCCGATCTGGAAGCTACGGCCAAGAAGGCCGGCCGGCTCGATTTCGGCTCCGGCGGGCCGGCCTCGATCGGCCACATCTATGGCGAACTGATGAAGAGCAGCCTGGGCCTGAACATGGTCCATGTGCCCTACCGCGGCGGCGCGCCCATGACCACCGACCTGATCGCCGGCGTGGTGCCGGTCGGCATCGATGTGCTGACGGCTTTCGTGCCGTATTTCAAGAGCGGCCAGATCGTCCCATTGGCCGTGACGTCGGCCAAGCGCTCGCCCCTGGTGCCTGAAGTGCCGAGCGTGGTGGAGGCGGGCTACCGCAAGCTGGTGCTGGACAACTTCTTCGGCCTGTCGGGTCCGCCGAAAATGCCGGCCGACGTGGTGGCGCGGCTCAACGCCGCCTGCAACGAAATCCTGGCGCAGCCCGACGTCGCAAAACGGATGCTCGAACTGGGCATCACCACCTCGCCGGCCAGCCCGGCGGCTTTTACCGGCTTTGTCAAGGAACAGGTGGGCCAGCTGGGCCCGACGGTGAAGGCAGCGGGCGTGCGGCTCTGACGCAGCTTTCAGGCCTTGGGCAGCGTTTCCCACCAGCGAGGGCCGAATCCGCCCTGCAAGAACGCCACGAAGGCCTGCACCTTGCCCGGCACCAGCTTGGGCGACGGAAACACGGCGTGGATTTCCTGTTCGGGCAGCGCATAGTCACGCAGAAGTTCCACCACATGGCCCGATGCCAGCGAATCGCCGGCCACGTAGCGCGGTAGCGCGGCGACACCCAGGCCGCTCCTGGCCGCCGCCAGCACGGCGGAAAGATTGTTGGAGCGCAGCTTGCCCGTCACGGGCACGGTCACCGGCTCGCCCTTGAGCGAGAACAGCCGCCACACATCGTCGCCCTGCACGCTGCTGTAGATCAGCGCGTTGTGGCCGCTCAGGTCCGCCGGCCGCTTGGGCGTGCCCTGCTTTTTCAGGTATTTCGGCGAGGCCACCAGCACCCAGGGATTCATGCCGAGGAAGCGGGCGCCCAGCGTCGAATCCGCCAGCTTGCCCATCCGCACCGCCACGTCCAGGCCTTGCGCCACCAGGTCGGTGTAGCGGTCCTCGAAACTCAGGTCCACCTGCACCTGCGGGTGCTTGGCCATGAAGTCCAGGGCCAGCGGCACGATCACGCGTCTGCCGAACGCGACCGAGGTGCCGATGCGCAGCAGCCCCTGGGCTTGCGACTGGCGCAGCTTGACGATGTTCTCCGCTTCGTCGGCCTCACGCACGATGCTCTTGCACTTCTCGTAGTACAGGGCGCCGGATTCGGTCAGGCTGACGCCGCGGGTATTGCGGTTGAGCAGGCGCACCTTGAGGCGCTCCTCGGTCGCGGCCACCTGCTTGGTGACCGTCGGCTGGGTGGTCGCGAACTCCTTGGCCGCCTTGGAGAAGCTGCCCGTCTCCACCACCCGCACGAACATTTCCATCGCCTGCAACCGATCCATGGTCCGCCTTCAGTTATTCCGCTGTGGAATGAATGTTATGGCCGCGGGCCGCCTTCCGCAATGGCCCCGGAATTCCTACAGTCGTGACTCAAAGACAAGGAGTCGCTATGGCAAGAATGACAGCCGCCCAGGCCGCCGTCTGGGTGATGGAAAAGGAAGGCGTGACGCAGGCCTTCGGCATCCCGGGCGCGGCGATCAACCCGCTGTACTCGGCGCTGCGCAAGCAGGGCACGATTGGCCACATCCTGGCGCGCCACGTCGAGGGCGCCTCGCACATGGCCGAGGGCTACACCCGCGCCGTGGCGGGCAATATCGGTGTGTGCATCGGCACTTCCGGGCCAGCCGGCACCGACATGATCACGGGCCTGTATTCGGCGCAGGCCGACTCCATCCCCATCCTGTGCATCACCGGCCAGGCACCGCGCGCCCGGCTCTACAAGGAAGACTTCCAGGCGGTGGACATCGAGTCGATCTCCAAGCCCGTCACCAAATGGTCGGTCACGGTGCGCGAGCCGGCGCAGGTGCCGGGCACCTTCCAGCAAGCCTTTCACCTGATGCGATCGGGCCGGCCGGGGCCGGTGCTGATCGACCTGCCCTTCGATGTGCAGATGGCCGAGATCGAGTTCGATCCCGACACCTACTCGCCGCTGCCGGTCTACAAGCCGGCTGCCACCCGCGCCCAGATCGAGAAGGCGCTGGACATGCTCGAGCAGGCCGAGCGCCCCTTGATCGTGGCCGGCGGCGGCATCATCAACGCCGACGCGAGCGAGCTGCTGGTGGAGTTCGCCGAGATCACCGGCATCCCGGTGATCCCTACACTGATGGGCTGGGGCGCGATCCCCGACAGCCACCCGCTGATGGCCGGCATGTGCGGCCTGCAGACCAGCCATCGCTACGGCAACGCCACCATGCTGGCCTCGGACTTCGTGCTGGGCATCGGCAACCGCTGGGCCAACCGCCACACCGGATCGGTCGATGTCTACACGCAGGGGCGCAAGTTCGTGCACGTGGACATCGAGCCCACGCAGATCGGCCGCGTTTTCGCGCCCGACTTCGGCATCGTCTCCGACGCCAAGCTCGCGCTCGAGCTGTTCGTCCAGGTGGCACGCGAGCGCGAGCGGCAACGCCGGCTTCCCAGCCGCGCCGACTGGGTCGCGCAATGCCAGGAACGCAAGCGCACCATGCAGCGCAAGACCAACTTCGACTCCGTGCCGATGAAGCCGCAGCGCGTCTACCAGTGCATGAACCGCGCCTTCGATGAGGACACCTGCTACATCAGCACCATCGGCCTGTCGCAGATCGCAGGCGCCCAGTTCCTGCATGTCTACAAGCCGCGCCACTGGATCAACTGCGGCCAGGCCGGTCCGCTCGGCTGGACCGTGCCGGCCGCCCTGGGTGTGCGCGCGGCCGACCCGTCGCGCAAGATCGTGGCCCTGTCCGGGGACTACGACTTCCAGTTCATGATCGAGGAGCTGGCCGTGGGCGCGCAATTCAAGCTGCCCTATATCCACATGGTGGTGAACAACTCCTATCTGGGCCTCATCCGCCAGTCGCAGCGCGGCTTCGAGATGGACTACTGCGTGCAGCTCGGCTTCGACAACATCAACATGCCCGACGACGGCCAGCCCGAGCGGGCCTACGGTGTGGATCACGTCAAGGTGGTCGAGGGCCTGGGCTGCAAGGCGATCCGCGTGCACCGGCAGGAAGAACTGCGCCCCGCCATTGTGCAGGCCGAGGCCTGGATGAAGGAATTCCAGGTGCCGGTCGTGATCGAGGTGATCCTGGAGCGCGTCACCAACATCTCCATGGGCACCGAGATCGACAAGATCAACGAGTTCGAGGAACTCGCAACGTCGCGCGCCGACGCGCCCACCGCCATCGCCGCCATGCTCGACTGAAGGAAAACTAATGCCCCAATTCGCCGCCAACCTGACCATGCTCTTCACCGAGCTGCCTTTCATGGAGCGTTTCGCCGCCGCCCGAGCCGTGGGCTTCGACGCCGTGGAGTACCTGTTCCCCTATGCCTATCCCAAGGAGGAACTGGCCGCCGCCTTGCGCGCCAACGGCTTGAAGCAGGTGCTGCACAACCTGCCCGCCGGTCACTGGGAGTCGGGCGAGCGCGGCATCGCCTGCCACCCCGACCGCGTCACCGAATTCCGCGAGGGCGTGGCGCTCGCCATCGGTTACGCAAAGGCGCTGGGTTGCCCACAGCTCAACTGCCTGGCAGGCAGGGTGCCGGAAGGCGTGGCGCGAGAACATGCGCACGCCACGCTGATCGGCAATCTCCAGTTTGCCGCCGCCGCGCTGAAGGAAGCGGGCATCCGGCTGCTGATCGAGCCGATCAACAGCTACGACATCCCCGGCTTCTTTCTCACCCGCACCGACCAGGCGCTGGCCATCGTGGAGGAAGTCGGCTCGGACAACCTGTTCGTGCAGTACGACATCTACCATGCCCAGCGCATGGAAGGCGAGCTCGGCGCCACGCTGCGCAATCATCTCGACCGGATCGGCCATATCCAGCTGGCGGATAACCCGGGGCGCGGCGAGCCGGGCACTGGCGAGATCAATTACGCCTGGCTGTTCAAGCACATAGACGCGCTGGGTTATCGCGGCTCCATCGGCTGCGAGTACAAGCCGCGCACGACCACCACCCAAGGCCTGGGCTGGATCCAGGCCCTGGTGCACTAACTCAAAGACTCAAGGACCACTGAATGACCAAATCGGGACTCAAACTCGGATTCATCGGCCTCGGCATCATGGGCGCGCCGATGGCGGGCCATCTGCTCAAAGCCGGCCACACGATGTTCATCTACACGCACGGCAAGACACCGGCCGAACTCACCGACGGCGGCGCCACGGTGTGCACCACCGCCCGGGGTGTCGCGGAGCGCGCCGACATCGTCTTCATCATGGTGCCCGATACCCCTGATGTGCAGGAAGTGCTTTTCGGCGAGTACGGCGTGGCTTCTGGGCTCGCCAAAGGAAAGACGGTGGTCGACTGCAGCTCGATCGATCCCATCGCCACCCGCGGCTTCGCCAAGCAGATCGAGGCGCTGGGCTGCGACTACCTCGACGCCCCGGTCTCCGGCGGCGAAGTGGGCGCCAAGGCCGCGAGCCTGACCATCATGGTGGGCGGCCAGCCGGCAGCCTTCGAGCGCATCCGGCCGCTGTTCGAGCTGATGGGAAAGAACATCACCCTGGTCGGCGCCGCGGGCGACGGCCAGGTCTGCAAGGTAGCCAACCAGATCATCGTGGCGCTGAACATCGCGGCGGTGGCAGAGGCCCTGGTCTTTGCGTCCAAGGCCGGGGCCGATCCGGCCAAGGTGCGCCAGGCGCTGATGGGCGGCTTCGCGAGCTCGAAGATCCTGGAGGTGCATGGCGAGCGCATGATCAAGCGCACGTTCAATCCGGGTTTCCGGATCGCGCTGCATCAGAAGGATCTGAACCTGGCGCTGCAGGGCGCGCGCTCACTGGGCGTGGCGCTGCCGCAAACCGCCAATGCGGCGCAGCTCATGCAGTCCTGCGTGGCGCTCGGCCACGGCCAGGCCGATCATTCCGCGCTGGTGCGGGCGCTGGAGAACATGGCGCAGCACACGGTGTCGCCGGAAGTCAGGTGATCGGCGCCGGGTTGAAGAGCACCAGGGAGTTGTGCAGTTTCCAGTGCTCGGCCCAGGTCTTCTTGCGGCCGCTGGCGACATCGAGCATCAACCTGAACATCTCCCAGCCCACTTCCTCGATGGTGGCCGAACCGTCGGCGATGGTGCCGGCGTTGATGTCCATCAGGTCATGCCAGCGGCGCGCCAGGTCGCTGCGCGTGGCCACCTTGATCACGGGCACTTCGGCCAGGCCGTAAGGCGTGCCGCGTCCCGTCGTGAACACGTGCAGGTTCATGCCGGCGGCCAGTTGCAGCGTGCCGCAGATGAAGTCGCTGGCGGGCGTCGCGGCATAGGTCAAACCCTTTTGCCTGAGCTTTTCGCCGGGCGCGAGCACGCCGGAGATCGGGGACGAGCCCGACTTCACGATCGAGCCCATGGCCTTCTCGACGATGTTGGACAGGCCGCCCTTCTTGTTGCCGGGCGTTGTGTTGGCGCTGCGGTCGGCGCTTCCGCGCTGGAGGTAGGCGTCGTACCAGGCCATTTCGCGGATCATCGCCTCGGCCACCTCCGGTGTGGTCGCGCGCGATGTGAGCTGGTCGATGCCGTCGCGCACCTCCGTCACTTCGGAGAACATCACGCTGGCGCCGGCGCGCACCAGCAGGTCGGTGCAGAAGCCCACGGCCGGGTTGGCGGTGACGCCTGAGAACGCGTCGCTGCCCCCGCACTGCACGCCGACCACCAGCTCGCTGGCGGGCACCGTCTCGCGCTGCCGCGCGTTCAGTCGCTCCAGATGCTCCTCGGCCTGCCGCATGATCGAATCGACCATGGACATGAAGCCGACATGCGCATCGTCCTGCAGGCACACCACATCGAGCTTGCTCTCGGCAGTGACGCCGACGTCGGCCACATTGCGCTCATCGACCAGCGGGATGGTGCCCGGAGGCATCAACCGTTCGGGCTGCAACTTCTCGCAGCCCAGGCTCACCAGCATCACTTCGCCGCCGAAGTTGGGGTTCAGGCTGATGTTGCGCAGCGTGCGGATCGGAATGATGGCATCGGGGGCGTCGATCGCGACGCCGCAACCATAGCCGTGCTCCAGCGCCACCACGTCATCGACGTTGGGGAATTTGGGCAGCAGTTCCGCCTTGATGCGGCGGACCGCGAAATCGGTGACGCCGGCCACGCACTGCACGGTCTGGGTGATGGCCAGGATGTTGCGCGTGCCCACCGAGCCGTCCGGATTGCGAAAGCCCTCGAAGGTGTAGCCCTCCAACGGGGGCAAGGGCTCGGGCTTGACGGTGGCGATCGGCAGGTTGGCCAGTTCACGCGCGTCGGGCATCTGCAGCAGCCGCTCGTGCACCCAGCTCCCGGCGGGAATGTCCTTGAGCGCGTTGCCGATAGTGACGTTGTAGCGCCGCACGGGGCTGCCGGCCGGCAGGTCCACGAGCGCCACCTTGTGGCCTTGCGGCACATGTTCGCGCAGCACCAGCCCCGACGGAAAGGTGGCGCCGGAAGGCAGCCCGCCGTCGTTGGCGACGATCGCCACGTTATCGGCAGCATGCATGGTGATGTACAGCGGGGCTGATTGGGAAGTGGCTGTCATATTTGGCTTAGTTGTCGTACAACGTTGTGCTTAGGATTATGTCGGTTTACGCCAAATAACAAAATACCTTTTAAAATCAACGGCATTAGTGAGATTGCGTATGGCCATTTTTTTATTTAGGTTGTACGATGACTTACCTTAATCGAGTAATGACCATGTCTTCGACCCCCCAAGAGCTCAAGAAAATCATTTCCTACGGCCTGCTGTCCTTTCCCCTGACCGACTTCGACAAGGAACTGCGGTTCGCGCCCAAGCCTTATGCCGAACGCCTCGAGTGGCTGATGCCCTACGGCGCGACGGCACTGTTCGCCGCAGGCGGCACGGGTGAGTTCTTCTCGCTGGAGCCGCAGGAATACAGCGACGTGGTGCGCACCGCGGTCGAAACTTGCCGCGGCCGCATGCCCATCATCGCCGGCGCCGGCGGCGGCACCACGCTTGCCATCAAGTACGCGCAGGAGGCCGAGCGCCTGGGCGCGCAGGGTGTGCTGCTGCTGCCGCACTACCTCACCGAAGCCACCCAGGACGGCCTGGTCGCCCACGTCGAGGCCGTCTGCAAGAGCGTGAAGTTCGGCGTCATCGTCTACAACCGCGGCGCCTGCCGCCTGACGCCGGCATCGCTGCTGAAGCTGGCCGACCGCTGCCCCAACCTGATCGGTTTCAAGGACGGCATCGGCGACATCGAATCGTTCGTCGCCATCCGCCGCCAGCTCGGCGACCGCTTCGCCTACCTGGGCGGCCTGCCCACGGCCGAGGTGTTCGCCGGCGCCTACCAGGCGATGGGCTGCCCGGTCTATTCGTCGGCCGTCTTCAACTTCGTCCCGCGCACGGCCATGGAGTTCTACAACGCCCACCACGCCCGCGACACCGCCACCACCAACCGGCTGCTCGACGAATTCTTCCTGCCCCTGATCGCCTTGCGCAACCAGGGACAGGGCTACGCCGTGAGCCTGGTCAAGGCCGGCGCCACCCTCGTCGGCCACACGGCCGGCCCGGTGCGCCCGCCGCTGTCCGAACTGAAGCCCGCAGAAGTTGACCAGCTCGGCCAACTGATTTCCAAACTCGGCGCGCAGTAAGCGCATCAACCCCTGGAGACTGACTCATGAAAAAAGTAATGACTGCCGTCCTGTTCGGCCTGGCCACACTGATGGCCAACGCCCAAGCTTGGCCGACCGGCAAGGCCGTGACGCTCGTGGTGCCGTTCCCGCCGGGGGGCTCCACCGACCTGATCGCGCGCACGCTCGCCGGCAAGATGCCCGAGAAATTGGGCGGCGCCACGGTGATCGTGGACAACAAGGCCGGCGCCACCGGCACCATCGGCGCCACCCAGGTGGCGCGCGCGCAGCCCGATGGCTACACCCTGCTCGTGTCCTCGCTCGGCCCGTTCGTGATCGCCCCGCACCTCATCAAGGTGCCCTACGACGCCCTGAAGGACCTGGAGCCGCTGTCCATCGCCGTCCAGGCTCCCAATGTGCTCGTGGTGCCCGCCGCCTCGCCGCACAAGACGCTGGCCGACGTGATCGCGTACGAGAAGGCCAACCCCGGCAAGATGACCTTCGCGTCATCGGGCAACGGCAGCAGCGACCACCTCACGGCCGAACTGTTCTGGCTGCAGACCGGCACCACTGGCATCCACGTACCGTACAAGGGCGGCGGCCCGGTGATGACCGACCTGCTCGGCAACCAGGTGGATTCGTCGTTCATGAACATCAACACCGCGATGCCGCAGATCCTCGGGGGCAAGCTGCGGGCCCTGGCGATCACGAGCGAGAAGCGTTCGCCGCTCCTGCCCAACGTGCCCACGCTGGAGGAAAGCGGCATCAAGGACGCCAACGTGTACTCGTGGCAGGCCATCGCCGCGCCCAAGGGCTTGCCCGCGGACGTGAAGCGCAAGCTCCACGCGGCCATCGTCGCCTCGCTCAACGACCCGGCTGTCAAGCCCAAGCTGCTGGAACTCGGCTTCGAGATCGTGGCCAACACGCCTGAACAGTTCGCGGCGTACCAGGCGTCGGAGTACGCGCGCTGGGGCAAGCTGATCACCAGCCGGAACATCAAGGCGGACTGAGCGTGAAGGCCGCACTCGGTTTCATCGCGCCCCTCGCGCTGCTGGCCTGCGCGGCGGTCAATGCGCAGACCGCGCCCTTCCCGGCCCGGCCCGTCACCATCGTCGTGCCGTTCCCGCCCGGGGGCGGCACCGACACCGGGGCGCGGATCGTCGCGCAGAAGCTGAGCGTGAAGTGGGGCCAGCCGGTCCTCGTCGAAAACCGCGGCGGCGCGGCCGGACAGGTGGGCGCCGACTACGTGGCCAAGGCCAAGCCGGACGGCTACACGCTGCTGGTGGGCAACATCGGCACGCAATCGATCAACCCTGCGCTGTACAAAAAACTGCCGTACGACCCTGATACGGCGTTCGCACCGATCTCGCTGCTGGCGGAGCTGCCGCTGGCGATGATGATCAATCCGCAAGTGGCCGCCAAGACGCCGCAGGAGTTCATCGCGCTGGCCAAGAGCCGGCCGGGCAAGCTGAGCTACAGCAGCTCGGGTGCCGGCGGCGCGCCGCACCTGGCGGCGGAAATGTTCAAGGAAGCGACCGGCACCTACATCCTGCACGTGCCCTATCGCGGCGGCGGCCCGGCCGTCAGCGACCTGCTCGCGGGCCATGTGCAGCTGTCGTTCATGACGGTGCTCGAAGCCAGCGGCCATATCAAGGCCGGCAAGCTGCGGGCGCTGGCGGTGACCAGCGGCAAGCGCGTGGGCGCCCTGCCCGAGGTCCCGACGCTGGGCGAAACCGTGCTGCCGGGCTTCAACTCGATCTCCTGGATCGGTTTGCTGGCGCCCGGGACAACGCCGCGCGAGGTCGTCGAGAAGCTCTCGGCCGACGTGCGCGAGGTCCTGGCCGAAGGCGATGTGAAGGGCAGGCTGACGGATCTGGGCGCCGTCCCGGCCGGCAGCACGCCGGCGCAGTTCGCGCAGATGATCGACAGCGATCGCAAGCGCTACGCCCGCATCATCCACGAGCGCGGCATCACCCTGGACTAAAAGAGAACCGCCTTGAAACAACGGCTGCTCAACGCCGGGCGCATCCCGCCCGCACTCGAGGCCCGGCTGGCCGAGGCCTACCAGCTCGCCACGCTGCCCGGCGACTGCGACCGGGCCGCCTTCCTCGCCGCCCATGGCGCTGAGTTCACGGCCCTGGTGACCTCGGCTGCGGTCGGCACCGATGAAGCCCTGATCGCGGCGCTGCCCAATCTGCGGGTGATCTCCAACTTCGGGGTGGGCCTGGACCGGGTCGACGTCGCCGCCGCGCAGCGCCGGGGAATTGCCGTCGGCTACACGCCGGATGTGCTCAACGAGTGCGTCGCCGACGCCGCCATCGGACTGATGCTCGACGTCGCACGCGGCTTCTCCGCGGCCGACCGCTTCGTGCGAAGTGGTGAATGGCTCAAGCGCCAGTTCCCCCTGATGCACAAGGTGAGCGGCGCCCGGCTGGGCATGGTCGGCATGGGCCGCATCGGACGGGCCATCGCGGATCGGGCCGCTGGATTCAGGATGGACCTGCGCTATCACTCGCGCCGCCCGGTGGGCGATGTCTCGTGGCAGCACGAGCCCTCGCTGATCGAGCTCGCGAAGTGGGCCGACTTTCTCATCGTGATCACGGCGGGCGGCCCGCAGACCCGCCATCTGATCAACGCATCCGTCCTGGACGCTCTGGGTCCAGAAGGCTTCCTGGTGAACGTGGCGCGCGGGTCGGTGATCGACGAAGCCGCGCTGGTGCAGGCGCTTGTGGAAAAGCGCATCACCGGCGCCGGCCTGGACGTCTTCGACGACGAGCCCCATGTACCGCAGCAACTGATGGCGCTGGACAACGTCGTGCTGCTGCCGCACATTGCCAGTTGCACGCGCGAAACGAGACAAGCCATGGCCGACCGCGTCTTCGACAACCTGCAATCATTTTTTACCGAGGGCCGGCTGGTTTCGGCCGCGCCCTCACCCTAGCATTCAGGACATTCCCATGACACATTCGACACCCAAGGTCGTGGAGCTGCGAGTCATTCCCGTGGCCGGGCGCGACAGCATGCTGCTGAACCTCAGCGGCGCGCACGGACCCTTCTTCACCCGCAACCTGCTGATCCTCACGGACAGCGCCGGCCACACCGGCGTCGGCGAGGTGCCCGGCGGCGAGAAGATCCGCCAGACGCTGGAAGATGCGCGCCCGCTCGTGGTGGGTCAGCCCATCGGCTCGCACCAGCGAATCCTGCAGGAGATGCAGCGCAGCTTTGCCGATCGTGACAGCGGCGGCCGCGGCCTCCAGACCTTCGACCTGCGCACCACCATCCACGCAGTCACGGCCGTCGAATCGGCCTTGCTGGACCTGCTGGGCCAGCACCTGGAAGTGCCCGTCGCCGCCTTGCTCGGCGAAGGCCAGCAACGCGACGCCGTCGAGATGCTGGGCTACCTGTTCTTCGTCGGGGACAAGTCGAAAACCGACCTGCCCTACGCCAGCGAGCCGAGCGCCGACAACGCTTGGTCCCGCCTGCGCCACGAAAAGGCGATGACGCCGGAGGCGGTGGTGCGGCTGGCGGAAGCCGCCTATGAGCGCTACGGCTTCAACGACTTCAAGCTCAAGGGCGGTGCCTTGCGCGCCGGTGAAGAGATCGAAGCCGTCAAGGCATTGCACGAACGCTTCCCGAAGGCCCGCGTGACGCTGGACCCCAACGGCGGCTGGCTGCTCAAGGACGCGATCCGCCTGATGCGCGACATGCGCGGCGTGGTCGCGTACGCGGAAGACCCTTGCGGCGCCGAAGACGGCTTCTCCGGCCGCGAGGTGATGGCGGAATTCCGCCGCGCCACGGGCTTGCCGACCGCCACCAACATGGTCGCCACCGATTGGCGGCAACTCACGCACGCGCTGTCGCTGCAATCGGTGGACATTCCCCTGGCCGACCCGCATTTCTGGACCATGGCCGGCTCGGTGCGCGTGGCGCAGACCTGCCGTGACTGGGGCCTGACTTGGGGCTCGCATTCCAACAACCACTTCGACGTCTCGCTGGCGATGTTCACGCATGTCGCAGCCGCCGCTCCCGGCCGGGTCACCGCGATCGACACGCATTGGATCTGGCAGGACGGCCAGCGCCTCACGCGCGACCCGCTGCGTATCCAGGGTGGATTGGTCCAGGTCCCGAAGAAGCCGGGCCTGGGCGTCGAGCTCGACATGGCCGAGGTTGAAAAGGCCCATCAGCTCTACCAGCAGCACGGCCTGGGCGCCCGCGACGACGCCATGGCCATGCAGTACCTCATCCCGGGATGGAAGTTCGATCCCAAACGCCCCGCCCTCGATCGTTAGGAGCTTCCCATGAGAGAGAACCGCCTGCGCACGCTTTGGAAGTCCGGCGGCGCCGCCGTGAACGGGTGGCTGGCCATCCCCAACAGCTTTGCCAGCGAAACGATGGCCCACCAGGATTGGGATTCGTTGACCGTGGACATGCAACACGGCGTGGTCGACTACCAGGCGATGGTCACGATGCTGCAGGCCATCTCCACCACGGACACGGTCCCGGTGGTGCGCGTTCCCTGGCTCGAGCCGGGCATCCTGATGAAGACGCTGGATGCAGGGGCCTATGCGGTGATCTGCCCCATGGTCAACACCCGCGAAGATGCGCAGAAACTGGTGGCCTGGACCAGTTATGCGCCGCGCGGCACGCGCAGCTTCGGCCCGGTGCGTGCGCTGCTGTACGGCGGCGCCGACTACCCCCAGCACGCGAACGACACGATCGTGCGGTTCGCGATGATCGAAACGGCCCAGGCGCTGGACAACCTCGACGAAATCCTTTCGGTGGAGGGACTGGATGCGGTCTACATCGGCCCGTCCGACCTGTCCCTGTCCCTGGGCTGCACGCCGACGATGGATGACCTCGAGCCCAAGGCCGCGCAGGCTGTGGACCACATCCTGGCGCGGGCCAAGGCGCACAAGGTGGTGGCGGGAATTCACAACATGAGCGCGGAGTCGGCGTTGGCCCGCATCGCCAAGGGCTTCCAGTACGTGACCGTCAGCTCGGACGCGCGGCTGATCGCGGCGGGTGCGCAGCAAGTGATGGCCAAGATGCGCGCCGGCAAGACGACGCCGCCCGCGTCGGGTTATTGAGTTTCAAGAAAGGAATTTGCAATGAAGATCGGATTCATCGGCCTGGGGATCATGGGCGCCCCCATGGCCGGGCACCTGCTGGCTGCCGGCCACGAGATGTTCGTGCGCACGCGCAGCCAAATACCCGAGGCGCTGCGCGCGGCGACGCCTTGCGCCACCAGCGCGGAGGTGGCGCGGGCTGCCGACGTGGTGTTCCTGATGCTGCCGGACACACCCGACGTGGAGTTGGTGCTGTTCGGCAAGGATGGCGTGGCCGCCGGCTTGTCGAAAGGAAAGACCGTGGTCGACTGCAGCTCGATCGACCCGATCGCCACCCGCGGTTTCGCGCAAAAGATCGAGGCCTTGGGCTGCGACTATCTCGACGCGCCGGTTTCCGGCGGCGAAGTGGGCGCCAAGGCCGCAAGCCTGACCATCATGGTGGGCGGCCAGCCGGCTGCCTTCGAGCGCATCCGGCCGCTGTTCGAGCTGATGGGAAAGAACATCACCCTGGTCGGCGCCGCGGGCGACGGCCAGGTCTGCAAGGTAGCCAACCAGATCATCGTGGCGCTGAACATCGCGGCGGTGGCAGAGGCCCTGGTGTTTGCCTCCAAGGCCGGGGCCGATCCGGCCAAGGTGCGCCAGGCGCTGATGGGCGGCTTCGCGAGCTCGAAGATCCTGGAGGTGCATGGCGAGCGCATGATCAAGCGCACGTTCAATCCGGGTTTCCGGATCGCGCTGCATCAGAAGGATCTGAACCTGGCGCTGCAGGGCGCGCGCTCACTGGGCGTGGCGCTGCCGCAAACCGCCAGTGCGGCGCAGCTCATGCAGTCCTGCGTGGCGCTCGGCCACGGCCAGGCCGATCATTCCGCGCTGGTGCGGGCGCTGGAGAACATGGCGCAGCACACGGTCATGCCAGATACCTGAGGTTTCCTGCGGTCCGCGTGTTTTCACGCACACGGGCGGCTGCGGATGGGGTAGCGTCGGAGGTCTGGCAAGACCCGAAGGAGACTAGCGATGGCTGCAGAACTATCCCAGGCCGAGCAGGCGCTGCGGGAGGCAGCGCGCGAATACCACCGCCTGCCCACGCGCGGCAAGATTTCGGTCACCCCGACCAAGCCGCTGTCGAACCAGCGCGACCTGTCACTGGCGTATTCGCCGGGCGTGGCCTATCCCTGCCTGGACATCCAGGCCGACCCGTCGCTCGCCGCCGAATACACCTCGCGCGGCAACCTGGTGGGCGTGATCACCAACGGGACGGCGGTGCTGGGGCTGGGCAATATCGGACCTTTGGCCGGCAAGCCGGTCATGGAGGGCAAGGGCTGCCTGTTCAAGAAGTTCGCGGGCATCGACGTGTTCGACATCGAGCTGGCCGAAACAGACCCGGACAAGCTGGTCGACATCGTCGCCGCGCTCGAGCCCACGCTGGGCGGCATCAACCTGGAGGACATCAAGGCGCCCGAGTGCTTCTACATCGAAAAGAAGCTGCGCGAGCGCATGAGCATCCCCGTGTTCCACGACGACCAGCATGGCACGGCCATCATCTCGGCCGCGGCGTTGCTCAACGGCCTGGAGCTGGTGGGCAAGAACATTGCCGAGGTGAAGATCGCGGTTTCGGGCGCAGGCGCGGCCGCCATCGCCTGCCTCGACGTGATGGTCGGCCTGGGCGTGAAGCGCCACAACATCTGGGCTTGTGATTCCAAGGGACTGATCTACGAAGGCCGGCCCGGCGGCTACGACGAGTCCAAAGCCCGCTATGCCCAGAATACGGATGCGCAGGGCGCGCACAACCTGGCCGATGCGGTGAAGGATGCGGACGTATTCCTCGGGTGCTCGGCGGCGGGCGTGCTGACCCAGGAAATGGTCAAGAGCATGGGCTCCAAGCCCATCATCCTGGCGCTGGCCAACCCTGAACCGGAGATTCGGCCGGAACTGGCCAAGGCCGTGCGGCCGGATTGCATCATTGCGACCGGGCGCTCCGACTATCCGAACCAGGTCAACAACGTCCTGTGCTTCCCCTACATCTTCCGGGGCGCGCTCGACTGCGGCGCCACCAAGATCACCGAAGCCATGAAGCTGGCCTGCGTGCGCCAGATCGCCGACCTGGCCAAGGCCGACATCAGCGAGGAAGTGGCGAATGCCTATGCCGGCAAGGAGTTGGCTTTTGGCCCGGACTACCTGATCCCCACGCCTTTCGATTCGCGGCTGATCCTGCGCATTGCGCCCGCGGTGGCACGGGCGGCGGCCGAATCCGGCGTCGCCACCCGGCCGATCACCGATTTCGATGCCTATCGCCAGGCGCTGACGCGCTTCGTCTACCAGACCGGCATGATCATGCGGCCCGTGTTCGAGGCCGCGAAAGCCGCGCAAGCCAAACGGGTGGTTTTTGCCGAGGGCGAGGACGAGCGCGCGCTGCGCGCCGCCCAGCTGGCGCTCGAAGACGGGCTGGCCCAGCCCATCCTGATCGGCCGCCCGGCGGTGATCGAGGCCCGTATCGCCAGGGCCGGCCTGCGGCTGAAGCTGGGCAAGGACGTGGAATGCGTCAACCCGGAAAGCGACACGCGCTTTCGCCAGTACTGGGAGGCCTACCACCACCGGATGGGGCGTGAAGGCATCACGCCTGAGGCCGCCAAGGCGGCCGTGCGCCGGTCCAACACCCTCATCGGCGCTTTGGCTGTGCAGCTGGGTGATGCCGACGCCATGCTGTGCGGGCTGGTCGGCCGTTTCGACCAGCACCTGGAGCATGTACGCAACGTCATCGGCAAAGCCAAGGGTGCGCCGGGCCTGGCCACACTGAACGCGCTGATGTTGCCGGACCGGACGCTGTTCATCGCCGACACTTACGTCAACGAGGATCCGGATGCCGAATTGCTGGCGAGCATCGCGTTGATGGCGGCTGAGGAAGTGCGGCGCTTCGGCCTGCCGCCCAAGGTGGCATTCCTGTCGCACAGCAACTATGGCTCGTCCAGCCGCGCGTCCGCGCGCAAGATGCGGCTGGCGCGCGACATCTTCGCGCGGATGGCGCCCGAGGTGGAGTGCGATGGCGAACTGCAGGGCGACTCGGCCTTGTCGGAAACCGTGCGGCGCGGCAGCCTGATGGAAACGACTTTGACCGGCGAGGCCAACCTGCTGATCTGCCCGAACCTCGACTCGGCCAATATTCTCTTCAACGTGCTGAAGATGACCGGCGGCCACGGCATCACCGTCGGCCCCATCCTGCTGGGCGCCGCCAGGCCGGTCCACGTGCTCACACCATCATCGACGGTGCGGCGGGTCGTCAACATGACCGCGCTGGCGGCGGCCGGTGTGGCTTACTCGTAAGCCTTGATGCGCTCGCCAAACGAAAGAAGGCACCCGGCGCGAGCCGGATGCCTGAAATGCTTGCCTTTGAAGGCGTCTTAGCGGACGCGACCGCGGCGGAACAGATTGACGATCGCCAACAGGATGATGGCGCCGATCAACGACACGACCACGGAGCCGATGCTGAAGCCCTCATTGATGGTGCCCGTGCCCAGCAGCGGGGAGATCAGCCAGCCACCGATGAACGCGCCAACGATACCGACAATCACGTTCAACAGGATGCCCTGCTGACCGTCGGTCTTCATGATCAGGCTAGCAAGCCAGCCTACGATACCACCTACGATTAACCAGAGTATGAAACTCATCTGAGACTCCTTTGCCGCGAACGGCGTGTTGTTGCTAGCGGGCCAGCCCTCTCGGTTCCGACCACCCGCCGCCAAGAAACGAACGGCCGGTGAACGCAATATGGTCTGCGGCCCACTGGCCCCGCGTAGTCACAAATAAAGGCTCAGCGTGCGCGCTTATCGCATGGCGGCGTCGGACGGGCCCTACCCCCGGACGGGCGTTTTTGGGGGTAAGTCCGAAGCGAGGCATCTTTTTTGCTTTGTATGCTTCGTCTTTTTCCTGCGTTTGGAGTTTTCAATGAAGAAACGGGTCGTCCTCAAAACCGCCGCCATGATCGCGCTGGCCGCCACCTTCGGCGCTGTCCAGGCCCAGACGACACCGATCAAGTTCCAGCTCGACTGGCGCTTCGAAGGCCCGGCCGCCCTGTTCCTCACGCCCGCGGCCAAAGGTTATTTCAAGGAGGCCAAGCTCGACGTGAGCATTGATGCGGGCAGCGGTTCCGGAGGGGCCGTCACGCGGGTGGCCTCGGGCACCTACGACATCGGCTTCGCCGACCTGGCGGCGCTGATGGAATTCCATGCCAACAACCCCGACGCACCCAACAAGCCGGTGGCCGTGATGATGGTCTACAACAACACGCCCGCTTCGGTAATGGCCCTGAAGAAGTCGGGCATCAAGGCGCCCGGCGACCTCAACGGCAAGAAGCTGGGCGCCCCGGTATTCGACGCGGGCCGCCGCGCCTTCCCGATCTTCCAGAAGGCCAACGGCATTGGCAACGTGACGTGGACCTCGATGGATCCGCCGCTGCGAGAGACCATGCTGGCCCGCGGCGACGTGGACGCGATCACCGGCTTCACCTTCACCTCGCTGCTCAACCTGGAGGCGCGCGGGGTCAAGGCAGAGGATGTGGTTGTCCTCCCCTACTCCCAGCACGGAGTCAAACTCTACGGCAACGTGATCATCGCCACGCCCAAGATCATCAAGGAGAACCCCGCAGCCGTGAAGGCGTTCCTTGCCGCTTTCACCAAGGGCGCCAGGGAAGTCATCGCCAGGCCCGAGGCGGCCATCGCCGATGTCAAGGCCCGCGACGGCATCATCAACACCGAGCTGGAAACCCGCCGGCTCAAGCTCGCCATCGACACCGTCATCAACAGCCCCGATGCGCGCGCCGAAGGCTTCGGCCAGGTCAACGCCGGACGGCTGGCGTTGATGGCCTCGCAGGTATCCGATGCCTTTGGCACCAAGACCCGCGTCAATCCCGATGTGATCTGGAACGGCTCCTTCCTGCCGGCGAAGGCCGAGCTGAACAGCGTTCTGCCCGCGCCGAAGAAATGACGGCCCCAGGCGGCGGAGATTTCGGCAGCTTCGTCGACTTCCAGGACGTCTGGCTCGCGTACAACGAGGAACTGCTCGCGCAAGGCCAGTTCGCGGTCGAAGCCATCGACCTGGCCGTGCGGCAAGGCGAGTTCATCGCCATCGTCGGGCCCTCGGGCTGCGGCAAGTCCACCTTCATGAAGCTGGCCACCGGCCTGAAGATGCCCTCGCGCGGCCGCATCCTGATCGACGGCCGACCGGTCACCGGGCCGCTGAAGATCTCGGGCATGGCCTTTCAGGCGCCTTCGCTGCTGCCCTGGCGCACCACCGTGGACAACGTGCTGCTGCCCCTGGAGATCGTCGAGCCCTACCGCAGCAGCTTCAAGGCCAAGCGCGCCGAATACGAGCAGCGGGCCCGCCAGCTGCTGCAGAAGGTTGGCTTGGGCGGCTACGAGGACCAGTTTCCCTGGCAGCTCTCCGGCGGCATGCAGCAGCGCGCCAGCATCTGCCGTGCGCTTATCCACGAGCCCAAGATGCTGCTGCTGGACGAGCCCTTCGGGGCACTCGACGCCTTCACCCGCGAGGAGCTGTGGTGCATCCTGCGCGACCTCTGGGAAGAGCAGCGCTTCAACGTGATCCTGGTCACGCACGACCTGCGCGAATCGGTGTTCCTCGCCGACACGGTGTACGTGATGAGCAAGAGCCCCGGACGCTTCATGGTGAAAAAGGAGATCGAGCTGCCGCGCCCGCGCGAGCTGGAGATCACCTACACCAAGGAGTTCAGCGACATCGTGCACGAACTGCGCGGCCACATCGGCGCCATCCGCCGGCAATCGACGGAGACGACGCTGCCATGAAGACGACGCAACTGGAACGCTGGTCGCCCTGGCTCCTGCTGGTCGCGGTGATCGGCTTGTGGCAGTTCGTCTGCGCCGTATTCAACGTCTCCGAGTTCATCTTCCCCAGCCCGCTGCGCATCTGGAACCAGATGGTGGAGTACCGGGGCATCATCGCGGCGCACGCCTGGCGCACGTTCTGGGTCACCATGGCCGGGTTCGGCCTGGCCATCGTGGTCGGCGTGCTATTGGGATTCGTCATCGGCAGCTCGCGCATCGCGTACGCCGCCGTGTATCCGCTGATGACGGCCTTCAATGCGCTGCCCAAGGCCGCTTTCGTACCCATCCTGGTGGTCTGGTTCGGTATTGGCGCGGGGCCGGCCATCCTCACCGCGTTCCTGATCTCGTTCTTCCCGATCATGGTGAACATCGCCACCGGCCTGGCGACGCTGGAGCCCGAGCTGGAAGACGTGCTGCGGGTGCTGGGCGCGCGGCGCTGGGACGTGCTGATCAAGGTCGGCCTGCCGCGCTCCATGCCCTACTTCTACGGCTCGCTCAAGGTGGCGATCACTCTGGCCTTCGTCGGCACCACCGTGTCGGAGATGACGGCGTCCAACGAGGGCATCGGCTACCTGCTGATCTCCGCCGGCTCGGCGATGCAGATGGGCCTGGCGTTCGCCGGGCTGGTGGTGGTGGGAGCGATGGCCATGCTGATGTACGAGTTGTTCAGCCGGATCGAGATGCACACCACGGCCTGGGCGCATCGCGGCTCGCAAGGAAGATAGCTTTGTCTTGGCATGCGCGTCTTTCGCTCAAGTTGCGCCTGGAAGCCGGTCGCTGCGTCGCGCGCTTCGAGCACGAAGGCCCGCTGCGGATCTTGCAAACCCTGTATCCCGAAGGCGATGCGATATCGCACAACGTGCTGGTGCATCCGCCGAGCGGCCTGGTGGGCGGCGACACGCTGGATCTCGACGTGCATGTCGGTCCAGGCGCGCATGGGCTGGTGACGACACCGGGCGCTTCGCGCTTTTACCGGTCGCAGGGTGAGCCGGCGGTACAGCGCACCCGCATCGCGCTGGATGAAGGCGCGCGCTTCGAATGGCTGCCGCTGGAGGCGATCTGCTACAGCGGCTGCATTGCGCAAAACCATGTCACGCTGGATCTCGCCCCTGGGGCCGAGTTGATCGGCTGGGACGTGGCGGCGCTAGGGCTGCCCGAGGCGCAGCTGCCGTTCGAGCGGGGCCGCCTGCTGCAGCACCTCGAGTTGCGTGGCGCCTGGTTGGAGCGGGGCCGCATCGCCGCCTCGGATGCGCGGCTGATGAACGGCCCGCTGGGCCTGGCCGGCCAGCGCTGCGTCGCCACCCTGTTCCTGGCCGCCGGCAGCGACCTCGGCCGCGCTCGGCGCGACCAGGCTCTGGAACTGGCGCGCGAAGTCATCGCAGCTCACCCGTTATGCAGTTGGGCCGGCGCCACGGCCCCCGGGCCGCGCGTCGTGGTCGTGCGCGTGCTCGCGCCCCTGGTCGAGCCTGCCCTGGGCTTGTTGAAGGCCATCCGCAATGCATGGCGCCCGGCCTTGTGGGGCCTGGCGCCGACCCAGCCGCGGACCTGGGCGCTTTGAGCGCGAAATCGGCCACGGTCGAGTTGTAGTCCCACACCTGCAATCCCCATCCTACGACGCGACCGGCATCGCGCCGCCGCGAATGGGGTGTGCTCTCCGGCATGGTCGGGCTAGTGCCGTCCCTAGACTTCAGTCATCTAACCAGATTCCAAGGAGTCCACCATGAGAGCACCCCGTAACGCCCGATCCCGCAAGAGCCTGGTGTCGTTCGGCGTGGCCGCATTGCTGGCCATGACCGCCGCCACGGCCCAGGTTGCAACCGGTACCACGGGCATCGACGCCTCAGGCAGCTACCAGCAAGAAGTCAATGCCTGCATGACCGGCAAGACCCAGCAAGACCGCGACACCTGCCTCAAGGAAGCCCGCAACGCGCAAGCCGACAAGAAGCGTGGCGTGCTCGACAACGCCGGCGCGAAGTTCGATTCGAATGCATCGGCCCGTTGCGACGTCCTGACGGGTGAGGACAAAGCGGCTTGCCAGGCACGCGTGATGGGCTATGGCAACACGACCGGCAGCGTTGCCGGCGGTGGCCTGCTGCGTGAAGTGGAAACGGTTGTGATGCCGGCAGGCTCCGGCACGGTGACCATCGAGCCGAAGACGGCCGATCCGGTGGTGCTGGTTCCGGCACCTACTAAATAACTATGCTTTTGGGTTGGCGTCAGGGAGCATGCGGGCCTTAGGGCCCGCTTTTTTGTTGCGCCGACGCTCATGACACTGTTGCAAGTCTTCGCAATCGTAAGCAATTGAGTCAACATGGCAGCTATTCGGCTGTTCTTGACACTTCCACTAACGCCTTAGCCGGTCCGTCCCTCAGGATGGGCAGCCTACAAGTCAAGGAGCGACAAAGATGACAGCTGGAAAAACGATCGTGGGAAGCTGGGCCAAAGCGCTACGCTGGGCCGGTGTGATGGGGGCCGCCGCCGTGTTGGCGGCCTGCGGAGGTGGCGGCGGCGGCTCAGCCGCGGCGAACGGCACCTTGCGCGTTGCGCTGACCGACGCCCCGAGTTGTGGCTACGACCACGTCTTCGTCACCGTCGAGAAAGTACGCGTTCACCAAAGCGGGTCAGCGGGTGATTCCGAGGGCGGCTGGTCCGAGGTCGCGGTGTCGCCGGCGCGCAGGATAGACCTGCTCGATCTGACCAATGGGGTACTGGAAGAGCTCGGTACCACGCAGCTGGCAGCGGGCCACTACTCCCAGATCCGCCTGGTGCTGGCGAGCAATACCGGCACCGGGACCTCCAGCGTGGCCAATGCGGTGCAGCCCACGGGCGGCGCGTTGATCCCGCTGAACACGCCCAGCGGTCAGCAAAGCGGTCTCAAGCTGCAGGCCCACTTCGACGTGGCCGAAGGCCAGACGACCGACATCCTGCTGGACTTCGACGCTTGCAAGTCCATCGTGAAGGCCGGAAATTCCGGCAACAAGTACAACCTCAAACCGGTGCTTTCCGTCGTACCGCGCGTGAACACGGGCATCCAGGGCTTCGTCACCACCACCTTGAGCTTGAGCAGCACCACCATCGCGGCGCAGCAAGACGGTGTGACCATCCGATCGACGGCGCCGGACACCACGGGCAAGTTCAGCATTCCGTTCCTCTCCACCGGCACCTACACGCTGGTCGTGATGTCCGACGGGCGTGCCAATGCGGTAGTGACGGGCGTACCTGTCGGCACGAGCACGACGGTGGTCAGCGGCACATCGACGGCGATCGTGCCGCCTGTGTCGAGCATGGCGGATGTGACGGGCACCGTGACGCTGACCTCCGTTTCCGGCGGCGGCACGACGACGGCGCCGCTGACCGATGCAACGGTGCGGGCATTGCAGACACTCACCGGCGGGCCGACCATCGAACTTGGCAACCAGGCTGTCGACGGCGATTTGGGAACCTACCGGTTCCGTCTGCCCGTGGCCGCCCCCGTGAAAGCAGCGTTCGTTACGGGCTCGCCGTTGTCGTTCACGACCGATTCCGCGGTCGCGGGCAAGTACACGATGCGCGCGCAAGCACCGGGACGAGCCGCGCAGGACAAGCCAGCCGATATCACCAGCGGTTCGGTGAACGTGGACTTCAACTACGGGCCTTGATGAGCTTGGGGTAGCGACAACTGCCGCGGACGCGGCGTTGTCCTATACGCGCACGCGGGCGTTGTCCGCTACCCTAGCCTCATGAGCAACCAGTCACCAGGTAAAAGCCCCGACGCGGGCAAGGCCGAACACGGCGCACCCAGCGAAGTTACTTGGGACAGCGGGAAGGGGCGCCAGCCTTACGCCAACCAGGGTGGCGAGGCCGGCTCCCACGGCGGAGAATTCGCCGAGGGTGACCGCGGCGAGCTGTCCGGCCGAAACCAGGAACAGCTCGAGCAGGTCAAGAGAAAGCCGTGAGGCGTGTTCAGAACACGCCGAACAGCATCAGCAGCAGAACGACGGTGAGCGGAACACCGAGAAGCCAGAGAATGACGGGCATTTGATTTCTCCCAGTTTTGAGATGAATTCAAGGTACCCGCCCGCGAATGCGGCGCCTGAGCGACGCGAACCCCAATGACGGTAGGCACATGCCTACAGTCGCGCACCCTCAAATCGCCACCAGCTGGCGCACCCCTTGCGAATCCATGTCCCGGCCCAGGCCGCGGGCAATGAATTCGCCGCGCTCCATCACCAGGTAGTCGTCCGCCAGCTCGCGCGCGAAATCGTAGTACTGCTCCACCAGCAGGATCGCCATGTCGCCCCGGTCCGCCAGCATGCGGATCACCCGGCCGATGTCCTTGATGATGCTGGGCTGGATTCCTTCCGTGGGCTCGTCCAGGATAAGCAGCTTGGGCTGGGCCGCCAGCGCACGTGCAATGGCGAGTTGCTGCTGCTGGCCGCCCGAAAGGTCGCCACCGCGCCGGCCCAGCATCTGCTTGAGCACCGGGAAAAGTTCGAACAACTCGGTGGGAATCGGCGTGGAAGCGCTCTTGTAGGCCAGGCCCATCGCCAGGTTTTCTTCCACCGTGAGGCGCGCGAAGATCTCGCGCCCCTGCGGCACGAAGCCGATCCCGGCCCGGGCGCGCTGGTACGGCGTGGCCTGGTAGATGGCCTTGCCTTCGAACTCTATGCTGCCGGTCTTGATCGGCACCAAGCCCATCAGCGACTTGAGCAAGGTGGTCTTGCCCACGCCGTTGCGGCCGAGCAGGACCGTCACCCGGCCGGGGTGCGCCTCCAGGCTGACGTCGCGCAGGATGTGCGAGCCGCCGTAGTACTGATTGATGTTCTTGACTGTCAGCATGAAGCGTCAGCGCCCAAGATAAACCTCGATGACCCGTTCATCGTTCTGCACCTGCTCCAGCGTGCCTTGCGCCAGCACCGATCCTTCGGACAGCACCGTGACGATTTCCGAGATGCTCTTGATGAAGCTCATGTCGTGCTCCACCACCATCAGCGAGTGCTGGCCCTTGAGTTTGAGGAAGAGCTCGGCGGTGCGCGCGGTTTCCTCGTCGGTCATGCCCGCCACCGGCTCGTCCAGCAACAGCAGCTTGGGGTCCTGCATCAGCAGCATGCCGATTTCCAGCCATTGCTTCTGGCCATGGCTCAAGGTACCCGCCATGCGCGTCACCGCATCGGCCAGATGGATCGTGTGCAGCACTTCGGCCAGGCGATCGCTCTGGCCCGAGTCCAGGCGGAAGAACATCGAAGGCTTGACGCCCTTGTCGGTCTTGAGGGCCAGCTCCAGGTTTTCGAACACCGTCAGCTGCTCGAACACCGTCGGCTTCTGGAACTTGCGGCCAATGCCCATCTGCGCGATCTGCGGTTCGCTGTAGCGCAGAAGATCGATGGTGCTGCCGAAGAAAACCGTGCCTTCGTCCGGTCGGGTCTTGCCCGTGATGATGTCCATCATCGTGGTCTTGCCCGCGCCATTGGGGCCGATCACGCAGCGCAGTTCGCCGGGCGCGATGTCCAGCGAGAGCTTGTTGATGGCCTTGAAGCCGTCGAAGCTGACGCTCACGTCTTCCAGGTACAGGATGCGGCCGTGCGTGACGTCCACTTCGCCCGCGGTCGCCAGGCGGCCAAAGCCGGCCGCGCGGCCGCCCGATGCGGTCTTGCCCAGCTTGGAATGCCGGCTGTACGCGCTGGCGCGGCGCGCGCCTTCTTCCAGCAAATCAGGTGTCATTTCAGCCGCCCCTTGACCTGCTTGACCAGACCCACGACGCCGTTGGGCAGAAACAGCGTGACGGCGATGAACAGCGCGCCGAGGAAGTACAGCCAGAACTCGGGCGCCGTCACGGTGAGCCAGCTCTTGGCGCCGTTGACGATGAAGGCGCCGATGATCGGGCCGATCAGGGTGGCGCGCCCTCCGACGGCGGCCCAAATGGCGATCTCGATCGAGTTGGCCGGGCTCATCTCGCTGGGATTGATGATGCCGACCTGCGGAACGTAGAGCGCACCGGCCACGCCGCACATCATGGCGGACAGGGTCCAGATGGTGAGCTTGTAGCCTATCGGGTTGTAGCCGGAGAACATCACGCGCGACTCCGCGTCGCGGATGGCCTGCAGCACGCGGCCGAACTTGCTGGCCACCAGCCAGCGCCCGAACAGGAAGAAGCCGAGCAGCGTCAGGCCGGTGATCACAAACAAGGTCATGCGCATCGAAGGCGTGGCGATCGGGACCTCCAGGATGCGCTTGAAATCGGTGAAACCGTTATTGCCGCCAAAGCCGGTCTCGTTGCGGAAGAACAGCAGCATCGCAGCGAAGGTCATCGCCTGGGTGATGATGGAGAAGTAGACGCCCTTGATGCGCGAGCGGAAGGCGAAGTAGCCGAACACGAAGGCGACCACACCGGGCACGGCCACGATAAGGATCAGCGTGGCGATGAAGCTGTCGCTGAAGCTCCAGTGCCAGGGCAAGGCCTTCCAGTCGAGGAACACCATGAAGTCCGGCAGGTCGCTCTTGTAGTTGCCGTCGCGCCCGATCTGGCGCATCAGGTACATGCCCATGGCATAGCCACCCAACGCGAAGAACAGGCCGTGGCCCAGGGACAGGATGCCGGTGTAGCCCCAGATCAGGTCCATGGCCAGGGCGCAGATGGCGTAGCACATGATCTTGCCGACCAGCGCCACGGCGTAGTCGCTCATGTGGAAGACGCTGCCCTGCGGAACCGCCAGGTTCAACAGCGGCGCGACGGCGCATACCACTAGCAGCGCCACCACGAATGCGCTCCAGCCGGCGCGGCTGAGCACAGCGGGCCGGCGCGGCAGGGCAATGGGAGTGACAGCGGGGGGCAGATCGCGAATCACGCTTCGGCACTCCGGCCCTTCATCGCGAAGATGCCCTGCGGCCGCTTCTGGATGAAGATGATGATGAACACGAGCACGGCGATCTTGGCCAGCACGGCGCCGGCCCAGCCTTCGAGGAACTTGTTCAGCACGCCCAGCCCCAGCGCGGCGTAGACGGTGCCTGCCAGCTGGCCGACGCCGCCCAGCACCACCACCATGAAGGCATCGACGATGTAGCTCTGGCCCAGGTCGGGGCCGACGTTGCCGATCTGGCTCAGCGCGCAGCCGGCCAGGCCGGCGATGCCCGAGCCCAGGGCGAAGGCATAGGTGTCGATGCGGGCGGTGTTCACACCCATGCAGGCTGCGATGGGCCGGTTCTGCGTGACGCCCCGGACGAACAGGCCCAGGCGCGTGCGGGCGATCAGGAAAGCCATTCCCAGCAGCACCGCGAAGGCAAAGCCGACGATGACGATGCGGTTCCAGGGCAATTGCAGATTGCCCATGACCACCACGCCGCCGCTCATCCAGCTGGGGTTCTCCACACCGACGTTCTGCGCGCCGAACACCGAGCGCACCAGTTGCATCAGCATCAGGCTGATGCCCCAGGTGGCAAGCAGCGTCTCCAGCGGCCGCCCGTAGAGGAAGCGGATCACACTGCGCTCCAGCACCGCGCCCATCAGCGCCGAGGCGGCGAACGCCACCGGAACAGCCGCCACCAGGTACCAGTCGAAAGCGCCGGGCAGGTATTTCTGGAACAGGCCTTGCACCACGTAGGTGGCATAGGCGCCGATCATCATGAGCTCGCCGTGGGCCATGTTGATGACGCCCATCAGGCCGTAAGTGATGGCCAAGCCCAACGCCACCAGCAGCAGGATGGAACCCAGGCTGACTCCCGAGAAGATGGCGCCGACCTTGTCGCCCCAGGCCAGCGAGGCTTCGACGCTGCGCAGGCTCGCTTCCAGCGTGGCTTTGACGTCGCTTTCCGTCTCGACTTTCAGCCGCTCGATCAGCAGCGTCTTGGTCGCCGGATTGTTGCTTTTCGCCAGCAGCTTGGCGGCCTCGATCCGCTTGGCCTGGTCCGCGCTACCCAGCAGGACGGCGGCGCGCACCAGGCCCAGTTGCTCCTTGATCCGCGAATTGGTTTCCGCCGCATAGGCTTTTTCGATCAGCGGCAGCCGCGATTCGTCGCTTTCGTTGCGCAGCGTCGCCACGGCTTCGGCCCGCAGCTTTTCGTCCTTGGAGAACAGCTTGAGCGCCGCCATGGCCGTGTCGAGCTCGCCGCGCATTCGGTTGTTGTTGATCACGTCTTCGGCATCGGGCGGAAGTGGCACCTCGGCGCCACTGACGGGATCGAAGCCCTTGCCGTCCTTGACCACCAGGATCTTCTCTCCGGCGACCTTCACGGCATCGTCCACCAGGGCCTGGATAAAGGCAGCCGTCTTGTCGTCGGCTGCCGCGACGGCCTTGTTCAGCGCCTCGATGCGGGCGTCGGTTTCCCCGGTTGCGATGGCGCGCGCTTCGGCGGCCGTGAGCGCTTGGGCGCTGGCTGCCGTCCACAACACAGCCAGTAAAACGAGTCTCTTGATCATTGGGGAACCTATAGGATGGACAGCACGCTGCCCATCCTGCAGGGCTGTCATTGCGGGCTCGACCCGCAATCCATGCCGCGCCGGCCACGATGTAGCTAACGCGACGTGGATCCCGGATCAAGTCCGGGATGACAGCTACGCCGTTACTTCTTCGCCGGCTCGTCGGGCTTCTTGTCGTTGCCTTCGATGTAGGGAGACCAGGGCTTGGCCTTGACCGGGCCCGGCGTCTTCCACACCACGTTGAACTGGCCGTCGGCCTTGATCTCGCCGATGAACACCGACTTGTGAAGGTGGTGGTTCTTCTCGTCCATCTTGGACACGATGCCGCTCGGCGCCTTGAAGGTCTGGCCGGCCATGGCGGCAATCACCTTGTCGGTGTCGGTGGACTTGGCCTTTTCAACGGCCTGCTTCCACATGTTGATGCCGATGTAGGTGGCTTCCATCGGGTCGTTGGTGAGGGCCTTGTCCTTGTGGCCGGCAATGCCCTTTGCCTTGGCGTAGGTCGCCCACTTCTTGGAGAACTCGTCGTTGGTCGGGTTCTTGATCGACTGGAAGTAGTTCCAGGCGGCCAGGTGGCCCACCAGCGGCTTGGTGTCCACGCCGCGCAGCTCTTCCTCACCCACGGAGAAGGCGACGACCGGCACGTCCTTGGCCTTCAGGCCGGCGTTGCCCAGTTCCTTGTAGAAGGGAACGTTGGAGTCGCCGTTGATGGTGGAGACCACGGCGGTCTTGCCGCCGGCCGAGAACTTCTTGATGTCGGCAACGATGGTCTGGTAATCGCTGTGGCCGAACGGCGTGTACTTCTCGTCGATGTCGGTGTCCTTCACGCCCTTGCTCTTCAAGTAGGCGCGCAGAATCTTGTTGGTGGTGCGGGGGTACACGTAGTCGGTACCCAGCAGGACCCAGCGCTTGGCGCCGCCGCCGTCCTTGCTCATCAGGTAGTCCACTGCGGGGATCGCTTGCTGGTTGGGCGCGGCGCCCGTGTAGAACACGTTCTTGGAGAGCTCTTCACCCTCGTACTGCACGGGGTAGAACAGCAGGCCGTTCAGTTCTTCCACGACCGGCAGCACCGACTTGCGCGACACGGAAGTCCAGCAACCGAAGATCACGGCGACCTTGTCCTGCGTCAGCAGCTGCTTGGTCTTCTCGGCGAACAGGGGCCAGTTGGAGGCCGGGTCCACGATCACCGGCTCGAGCTTCTTGCCCAGCACGCCGCCCTTGGCATTGATTTCGTCGATGGCCATCAGCACCGTGTCCTTGAGCACGGTTTCCGAAATGGCCATGGTGCCCGACAGGCTGTGCAGGATGCCGACCTTGATCGTGTCCTTCGACTGGGCATGGGCCGGCAAGGCCGAAAGGCCCGCGAGCGCGACGGCGGCGGTGAGCGCCTTGAGGGTAAAACGACGTTGCATGTGAGGCTCCTTGCGAAATGGAACCTCATGCTAGGTTTGGGGGCTCCCCCGCGAAATACGGCACATGGCGTATGCCTGAGCCATGCGCTCCAAGCCCCCTTACGGACAAGCTTGCGTCCGACAGACAGCCGTCGACCTGAGCTTTCCAATAGGCGGTCACCATTCAGGAGGCCGCCCATGAATCAACTGCTGAGCCGGTTATCCCCCAGTATCACCAACATGATCCGCATGGATCACACCCATGTGATCACCACTTTCCACCAGTACGAGGTCGACACTCCTCTGCGGGTCAAGAAGGGTCTGGTCGATACGGTGTGCGTGGCGCTCGAGATCCATGCCCAACTGGAGGAAGAAGTCTTCTACCCGGCCCTGCGCGCGGTAGCCGATACCGAATTTCTGGGGAAAAGCGTTCCCGAACATGACCAGATGCGGCGGCTTATCACCCAGCTGCGCAACCTGGAACCCGGCCATGCCACCTATGACGAGACGTTCTACGAGCTCATGAACAACGTCATGCACCACGTGGCGGACGAGGAAACATTCCTGCTGCCGTTGGCCGAGCGCGTGCTGACCGACCGGCTGGGCGAGCTGGGCGCGCAGATGACCAAGCGACGGCTGCAACTGGCCGCGCCGCGCAGCGGGGAAATCGCGGGCGGCATGGCGCGATCGGTCGGCACGGGAGGCTTAGTGATGGGCGCCGGCGCCTTGCTCGCCTGCAGTTACCTGCTGAGCCGCCCGCGCCTGCCGGGGCTGGGAGCCCCCAAGACCCGCGATGCGGCCCCGCGCTAGTGCTTGCTTCTATATAAAACCGAAGGAACCTCACACTCATGAAAACACTCGTTGTCTTTTCCCATCTGCGCTGGAACTTTGTCTATCAGCGCCCGCAACATCTTCTGTCGCGGCTGGCGATGCGATGGCGAGTCATCTTCGTTGAAGAGCCTTATCTCAACGCGGAGCGCAACGAGCTGGAGCGCTTCGAGCCCACGCCAGGCGTCGAGGTCTGGCGGCCCCATGTGACGGGCGACGCACCGGGCTTCCACGACGACCACCTCCCTGCGCTGCAAAGGCTGCTGGCCGAGGCCATGCGCGAGCAAGCCGTGGAAGACTATTGGATCTGGTTTTACACGCCGATGGCGCTGCCGCTGGCGACCGGCCTGACGCCGCGCGGCGTGGTGTACGACTGCATGGACGAGCTCTCGGCGTTCAAGAACGCCCCGCGCCAGCTGGTGCAGCGCGAAAACGCCCTCTTCAAGTTGGCCGACCTGGTCTTCACCGGTGGGCGCAGCATCTACAACGCCAAGCGCAGCCGGCACCCCGACGTGCATTGCTTTCCCAGCAGTGTGGACGCCAAGCACTTCGCCAAGGCCACCCAGGACCATCCGCTGCAGGCGGTCATCGCGCACCCGCGCCTGGGCTACTGCGGTGTGATCGACGAGCGGATCAACCTGCACCTGATCGAGGAGGTCGCCAAGGCCCGTCCCGATTGGCAGATCGTGATGGTCGGCCCCACCGCCAAGATCGACCCGACGGCGCTGCCGCGGCAAGCCAATATCCACTGGCTGGGACAACAGAGCTACGACGACCTGCCCGCGTTCATCGGCGGCTGGGACATCTGCCTGATGCCCTTCGCGCTCAACGAGGCGACCCGCTACATCAGCCCGACCAAGACCCTGGAATACATGGCCTGTGGCCGGCCTTCTGTGAGCACCTCCATCCGGGACGTGGTCGAACCCTATGGCCAGCTGGTCCAGATCGCCGACACGCCGGAAGGCTTCGTGATTTCCTGCGAGGAGATCCTGCAGCGTTCCCACGAGGAGCAACTGGACCACGCACGGGCGCTGGCGGAAGTCGTCGGCCGTACGTCCTGGGACGGCACCGCGCAAGCCATGGCGGAGCTGATCGTGCAGGCCGATGAAGCGGTCGGCGCAGCGGAAGTGGCGCAGCCCCAACCCACCGTCAACGACAGCGCGCCCTTGCACCTCACCGATGCAGCGCAGGCGGTATCGCTCGTGGCACCGTCGGAGCATGCCACGCGGGCTTCCGCCGCTGGCTAGTTATCCCCCTACCCCTCGAACTGCGGATGCAACTGCCGGATGCGGTTCATCGCCATTCCGGCGGCCGCCGTCCGTGTCTCCACGCCCAGCTTGGCGAACACCCGTTCCAGGTGCTTCTTCACCGTGGCCGGGCTGGAGCCCAGGATATCGGCGATGTCGCGGTTGATCTTGCCTTTGACCACCCAATAGAGCACCTCGGCTTCACGGGCAGTGAGCTTGAATGACAGGCTCATGGCTTCGATCACCGCGCTGTCCGATACCTCGCGCATGACGATCAACCAGTCATCGTCACCGGTTTGCTGGTGCAGCCGGAAGGTCAGGCGGCGCGCACCCAGTTCGGCGGTAAGGCGCGGCGGCTCGACCTGCTGCTTGGCTTCTTCCAGATGGCGCTGCAACCAGTCGACCACCGGCTTGGGCGTCTCGGGCGCGGCCGTGCCGTAGTACGTCATCAGCAGCTCGCGCGCCAGCGGCGTCTGCCACATCAGCTTGCCGTCGCTGGCGCGCACCGTGATGCTGGCGTAGCCGAAGGCATCGAGCGCGTTGCGGGTCTGCCGCGCCTGGCGCGCGCCCTGCATGTGCACACCCATGCGCGCCAACACTTCCTTGGGCTTGATCGGCTTGGTGACGTAGTCCACCCCGCCGGCTTCCAGCGCGGCCACCAGGTGCTCGGTTTCGGTCAGGCCCGTCATGAAGATGATGGGAATGTGCGCCGTCCTGGGCGATGCCTTCAGCCGCTTGGCGACTTCGAAGCCGTCCATGCCGGGCATCATCGCGTCCAGCAGGACGATGTCGGGCAAGGCCTGGTCGGCACGTTGCAGGGCCGCCTCGCCGCCCGTGGCCACCAGGACCGTGTAGCCCGATTCATCCAGTGCATCGTGCAGCACCGAAAGGTTGTCGGGCACGTCGTCCACGATCAGCACGACCTCGGTGTTGGCGCGGTCTAGGACCGCACCAGGCTGGCGTGCACTCATGGAAGCTTCTCCTCTAGGGCCCCGCCGGCCTCGGCGAGGCGGCGGCTCATGGCCTCGAACTGGAACTGCCGCGCCAGCTCTCGCATGGCGGCGGCAAAGGATGCACTTTCCGGCTGCGCGGCTTCGATCACATCCAGTTGGTTCAGGATGCCGCGGTAGTAGCCCAGCTGCACGACGTCTTGCAAGGACTTGAGCTCCGGCGCCGCGGGCCAGACCCAGCTGGCAGTCAGCGGCGCCTCGGGTTGCGCTGGCGCCTGCGCATGACTCCAGCGCAGCCCGAGCTGGCGCTCCAGCCAATCGAGCAGCTCGCTGTGGCGCACCGGCTTCAGGATGAAATCCTCGGCCCGCACGCCGGCGTCGTTGTCCAGGTTCTTGTCGAAGGCGTTGGCCGAGACCACGGCGATCCTGGCCCCCACGCTTCTCACTTCGTGTAGTGCGCTGCCCCCCGAGGGGGCGTCCCCGCCTTGGGGCGGCCCGGCGGCGGGGATGGCTTGCTCCAGGCGGCGCAGGCGGCGTATCGTTTCCCAGCCGTCGATGCCGGGCATCGCCAGGTCCATCAGGATGGCGTCGGGCGCGAGGCCGGCGGCCAGCAGGTCGAGCGCGTCGTGGCCGCTGGCGGCCGTGCGCAGCTCGAAGCCCAGGGGCTCCAGCAGGTGCACCAGCAGCTCGCGGTCGGCCTCTTCGTTGTCCACCACCAGGATCTTGCGGCGCGGGCCTTCGTAGCCGCGGCGCGGACGGGTGGCGGCGACGGGGCCCGGCACGGCGGCGCTGCTCACTTCGGGCAGGAACAGCTTGATGCGGAACACCGAACCGGCGCCGGGCGTGCTCACCACCTTGAGCTCGCCGCCCATCAGGTCGGTGAGCATCTTGGCGATGGTGAGGCCCAGGCCGGCGCCCGGTGCGGAATGGCTGGCACTGGCGCCGCGCGCGAACGGCTCGAAGATCTGTTCCAGTTCCTCGCGCGACAGGCCCGGGCCTGTGTCCTCGATGTCGATGTAGGCCATCTCGCGCGCGTGGCGCACGCGGAAAGTGACCTGGCCCTGCGCGGTGAACTTGATGGCGTTGCCCAGCAGGTTGATCAGGATCTGGCGCACCCGCTTCTCGTCGGCGCGCACCACCTCGGGCAGCACGCCCTCCACCTCGAAGTGAAACGCCAGCCCCTTGGCCGCCGCCTGCAGCTCGAACATGCCCGCCATTTCGTGCACGCAGTCGGCGAACTGCATCGGCTTGACGGTCAAGGTGAGCTTGCCGCTTTCGATGCGCGCGATGTCCAGCGTGCCTTCGATCAGCGACAGCAGGTGCTCGCCGCCGCGCTTGATCACGTTCACGGCCTGCTTGCGATGTGCCGGCACGCCCGCGTCCTCGCCCATCAGCTGCGCATAGCCCAGGATGCTGTTGAGGGGCGTGCGCAGTTCATGGCTGATGGCGCTGATGTAGCGGCTCTTGGCGTGGTTGGCCTGCTCCGCCGCGCGCTTGGCTTCTTCGGCCAGCAGCCTGGCGTTTTGCAGGGCTTCATCGGTCTGGCGGTGCGATTCGATCTCGCGCATCAGCAGATGGGTCTGCCGGTTCGACTCTTCCTGCGCGACCTGGCGGCTCTTGTGCGCCAGCACCAGCCACCAGGCCACGATGCCGGCGATCACCAGCAAGGCCATGTAGGCCTTGAGGAAACCCGAGCGCAGCGGCCCTTCGGAAAGCTCGGCGGTGTCCAGCATCTGCGCCACCGCCCGCAGCTCCTGGTAGTACAGCAAGCCGAACACGGTCGCGAGCAGGGGCACGATGATCAGCATCAGCAGCAGGAAATGCCCCAGGCCGGTGTCGAGATAAGGCCAGGCGGGGCGCGGCAGCAACCAGCGCAAAGCCCCCGACCACTGCTGCGACAGGCTGGCGTGCGGCTTGCACAGGTCGCCGCAGCGGGCGTCGAGCGTGCAGCACAGCGAGCAGATCGGGCCCTGGTAGGCCGGGCAATGCGCCATGTCGGGCGCCTCGTACTCGCGCTCGCAGATGACGCAGCGCTGCAGCGTGGTGGCCAGGTACGCGCCGGAGGGCCGGCAGCCCTCGCCTTCGCGCGCGATGTAGTAGCGGCCCCGGGTGGCCCAGGCGATCAGCGGCGCGGTGACAAAGGCGACCCCCAGCGCGATCACCGCGGAGAAGGCTTGCGCCATGGGACCGAACAGGCCCAGGTGCGCGGGGATCGACAGCGCCGATGCCAGCGCCATGGCGCCGACGCCGACCGGGTTGATGTCGTACAGGTAGGCCCGCTTGAACTCGATGCCCGGCGGCGACAGGCCCAGCGGCTTGTTCACCACCAGGTCGGCCACCACGGCCATCATCCAGGCGATGGCGATGTTGGAGTACAGCCCGAGCACATCGCCCAAGGCCTGGAACACGTTCATCTCCATCAGCATGAAGGCGATCGCCGTGTTGAATACCACCCAGACCACGCGGCCGGGGTGGCTGTGGGTCACGCGCGAGAAGAAGTTGGACCAGGCGAGCGAGCCGGCGTAGGCATTGGTGACGTTGATCTTCAACTGCGAGATCACGACGAACAGCGCCGTGGCCGCCACCGCCCAGCCGTAGTGAGGGAACACGTACTCGTAGGCGGCCAGGTACATCTGGTTGGGGTCCACTGCCCGGTCCGGCGGGACCATGTGCTTGATGGCCAGGTAGGCGAGCAGCGCGCCGCCCAGCATCTTGAGCACGCCCAGCACCACCCAACCCGGCCCGCCCGCGAGGACACCCGCCCACCAGGCCTTGCGGTTCGCGTGGGTCTTGGCCGGCATGAAACGCAGGTAGTCGGCCTGCTCCCCCATCTGCGTGATGAGGGCGATGCCCACGGTCAGCGCGGCACCAAACAAGTGCATGTCGAAATTCGCGCTGCCACCTTTCTCACCGCCGTAGTGCAGCACCCCCGCGAACGCACCAGGATCGCGCACCAGCACATAGGCAAAGGGCACCACCAGCATCACCAGCCACAGGGGCTGGGTCCAGACCTGCAGCCGGCTGATGGCCGACACCCCGTGCGTCACCAGCGGAATCACCACCAGAGCGCACACCAGGTAGCCCCAGATCGGAGGAATGCCCAACGCCAGTTCCAGCGCATAGGCCATCACCGCCGCCTCCAGCGCGAAAAAGATGAAGGTGAACGAGGCGTAGATCAGCGATGTGATCGTGGAGCCGAGGTAGCCGAAGCCCGCGCCCCGTGTCAGCAGATCCATGTCCACGCCGTAGCGGGCGGCGTAGATGCTGATCGGCAGGCCGGTCAGGAAGATGATCACGCCGGTGGCGACGATGGCCCAGAAGGCGTTGAGAAACCCGTATTGCACCAGCAGCGTGGCGCCCACGGCCTCCAGGATCAGGAAAGAGGCGGCGCCGAAGGCAGTGTTGGCCACGCGGAACTCGGACCATTTGCGAAAGCGCTGGGGCGTGTAGCGCAGCGCGTAGTCTTCCATCGTCTCGCTGGCCACCCAGCTGTTGTAGTCGCGCCGCACCTTCACGACGCGTTGGGGTGCGTCGAGGGGGACCGGCAGGATGGGAATGGTTTCGCTCACGGTCCGGGGAACGCAGGTTCCATGCCGCCTGTTAGCCTTTCGGCGTATGGCCGGGTACGGGCTTTGCACTAAGATGGGTCGGCCATGGAACTGACCCCCCGCGAAAAAGACAAGCTGCTGATCTTCACGGCGGCCTTGCTGGCCGAACGGCGCCGGGCCAGGGGCCTCAAGCTCAACTACCCGGAAGCCGTGGCTTTGATCTCCGCCGCCGTCATGGAAGGCGCCCGCGACGGCAAGTCGGTGGCCCAGCTCATGAGCGAAGGCCGCACCGTCCTCACCCGCGACGACGTGATGGAAGGCGTGGCCGAAATGATCCCCGACATCCAGGTCGAAGCGACTTTCCCCGACGGAACCAAGCTGGTCACCGTGCACCAGCCCGTGGTCTGAACATCACCCCTAGCCAGGAGCGAGAACCATGCGATTTGCCAAACAGCTTGCAGCCACCGCCACCCTGATGGCGGTGAGCGCCCACTCGCTCGCCCATGACGGCCATGGCTTGACCGGCAGTCACTGGCACGCCACGGACGCCGCGGGCCTGGCCCTGGTCGCCGTGCTGGCCGGACTCGCCATCTGGCTGTCGCGCGACAAGTGAGCGCCAGGTGACGCCCGGAGAACTCTTCACCGACGCCGGCGAGCACCCGCTCAACCCCGGCCGCCGCACGCTGACGCTGGTGGTCCGCAATACCGCCGACCGGCCGATCCAGGTCGGCTCGCACTACCACTTCGCCGAAACCAACGGCGCGCTGCAGTTCGACCGTGATGCCGCGCGCGGCATGCGGCTGAACATCGCATCGGGCACCGCCGTCCGCTTCGAGCCGGGCCAGCAACGAACGATCGAACTGGTGGACTTGTCTGGCGAGCGCAAGGTGTTCGGCTTTCGCGGCCTGGTGCAAGGGAAACTTTAAATGGCAACCATTGGACGGCGCGCCTACGCCGAGATGTTCGGCCCCACCACCGGCGACCGGGTTCGCCTGGCCGATACCGAATTGGTGATCGAGGTCGAGGACGACTACACGCTGCGCGCCGGCGGCTACGGCGAGGAAGTGAAGTTCGGCGGCGGCAAGACCATCCGCGACGGCATGGCGCAGAGCCAGCGCACCCGCGCCGAAGGGGCGATGGACTGCGTGATGACCAACGCCCTCATCGTGGACCATTGGGGCATCGTCAAGGCCGACATCGGCATCAAGGGCGGGCGCATCGCCGCCATCGGCAAGGCCGGCAATCCGGACACCCAGCCGGGCGTGGACATGATCATCGGCCCGGGCACGGAAATCATTTCCTGCGAAGGCAACCTCGTCACGGCCGGCGGCATCGACAGCCACATCCATTTCATCTGCCCGCAGCAGATCGAGGAAGCGCTGGCCGCGGGCGTCACCACCATGCTGGGCGGCGGCACCGGGCCCGCCACCGGCACTTTCGCCACCACCTGCACGCCCGGACCGTGGAACATCGAACGCATGCTGCAGGCCGCCGACGCCTTCCCCATGAACCTGGGTTTCCTGGGCAAGGGCAACGCCAGCCTGCCGGCCGCCCTGCACGAGCAGATCAATGCCGGCGTGATCGGCCTGAAGCTGCACGAGGACTGGGGAACCACGCCCGCCGCCATCAGCAACTGCCTGGACGTGGCGGAAGCAACCGACACGCAGGTGGCGATCCATAGCGACACCTTGAACGAATCCGGCTTCGTCGAGAACACCATCGCGGCAACCAAGGGCCGCGCGCTGTGCGCCTTCCACACCGAAGGCGCGGGCGGCGGGCATGCGCCCGACATCCTGCGCGTGGTAGGGGAAGCCAACTTCCTGCCCTCCTCCACCAACCCCACGATGCCGTACACCGTGAACACGCTGGACGAGCACGTGGACATGCTGATGGTGTGCCATCACCTCGACCCGGCGATCGCGGAAGACCTGGCCTTTGCCGAGAGCCGCATCCGCAAGGAAACCATCGCGGCCGAGGACATCCTGCACGACCTGGGCGCCATCAGCATGATGTCCAGCGACAGCCAGGCCATGGGCCGCGTCGGCGAGGTCATCATGCGCACCTGGCAGACCGCGCACAAGATGAAGCTGCAGCGCGGCAAGCTGCCCGGCGACGGCGAGCGCCACGACAACTTCCGCACCAAGCGCTACATCGCCAAATACACGATCAACCCCGCCATCTCGCACGGCATCAGCCACGAAGTCGGCAGCATAGAGCCAGGGAAGTGGGCCGATCTCGTGGTCTGGAAGCCGGCCTTCTTCGGCGTGAAGCCGGCGCTGATCTTGAAGGGTGGTTTCATTGCGATGGCGGCGATGGGCGATCCGAACGCATCGATCCCCACGCCGCAGCCGGTGCACTATCGCCCCATGTTCGGCAGCTTCGGCGGCGCCATCGCGCGCGGCTCGCTCACCTTCGTCTCGCAGGCCGGTTTGGCCGCGGGCATCCAGGAGCGGTTCGGGCTGGCCAAGACCTTGAGCGCGGTGAAGAACATCCGCAATGTGCGCAAGGGCGATCTGATCCACAACAGCTACCTGCCCAAGATGGAAATCGACCCGCAGACCTACGCGGTGCGAGCCGATGGGCAACTGCTGACCTGCGAGCCGGCGACCGTTTTGCCGATGGCGCAGCGCTACTTCCTGTTCTAGAGATGCTGCAAGTTGCCAAACTCCTGGCCGGCGGCCGCGGCCTTGCCCCAGTATTGCTCAAGCGCGCAGCCACGGTGGAACTGGACTGGGACGTGCGCCAGAAGAGCCGCTTCGACTGCACCGATTCGCAGGGCCGCCATCTGGGCGTGTTCCTGCCGCGCGGCACCGTGGTGCGCGGCGGCGACGTGCTGGTGGCGGAGGACGGCTCGCTGGTCCAGGTGATCGCCGCGCCGCAGCCGGTGCTGGTGATCACGCATTGCAGCCAGCACGGCACGCCGTTCGACTTGACACGCGCCGCCTATCACCTGGGCAACCGCCATGTCGCCATCGAACTCAAGCCCGACCACCTGAAGATAGAACCCGATCACGTGCTGGCGGAGATGCTGCGCAACATGCACCTCATCGTCAAGGAAACGCAGGCCGCGTTCGAGCCCGAGGGCGGCGCCTATGGCGGGCACGGCGCGCACGGCGGGCACTCCCATGCCGGGCATTCGCATGATGGGCACGACCATCACTGATGCCGACCTGCTGGGCCTCGTGTGGCTGGCTTCTCCGGCCTTGCCCGTGGGAGGTTTCTCGTACTCCGAGGGCCTCGAGGCGGCTGTCGATCGCGGTTTGGTGAGCGACGAGCAAACCGCCGCCCACTGGCTGGTAGAACAACTGCACCTGACCTTGTCGCGCGCCGATCTCGCCGTGACCGCGGAGGCGATCGCTGCCTGGCGTACATCCGACGACGAGCGCGTCGCCGCGCTCAATGCATGGGTCCTGCAAACCCGCGAGACCGCCGAGCTGCGCCAGCAGACCGAGCAAATGGGGCGCTCGATGGTGGAGTGGCTCAAGTCCGTCCAGCCCGAGCAGGCGGCGCGGGTGCGCGAGCCTCTGACCTATCCGGTTGCCTGCGCACTCGCGGTGTCCGGCACCCAGGCGCCGGTGCGCCAGGCACTGCTGGCCCTGGCTTTCGGCTGGGCCGAGAACATGATGCAGGCGGCCATCAAGTCCGTTCCGCTGGGCCAGAGCTCGGGCCAGCGGATCCTGCAGCGGCTGGCTGCGGAAATACCCGCGGCAGTCGACAACGCGCTTGCCTTGGGCGACGATGAGCGCCAGGCTTTTTCCCCGATGCTGGCGATCCTGTCGGCCCAGCACGAAACCCAATACTCGAGGTTGTTCCGGTCATGAGCATGCATCACATTGCGAACCGCACGAAGAAACTGCCGCCGTTGCGTGTCGGCATCGGCGGGCCGGTCGGCTCGGGCAAGACCACCCTGCTCGAAATGCTGTGCAAGGCCATGCGCGACAAGTACGAGCTGGTTGCCATCACCAACGACATCTACACCAAGGAAGACCAGCGCCTGCTCACCGTCAGCGGCGCGTTGCCGGCCGAACGCATCATGGGCGTCGAGACCGGCGGCTGCCCGCACACGGCAATTCGAGAAGACGCTTCGATCAACCTGGAAGCCATCGACCGCATGCTGGTGGACTTCCCCGAGGCGGACATCGTCTTCGTCGAATCGGGCGGCGACAACCTCGCCGCTACCTTCAGTCCCGAGCTGAGCGACCTGACCATCTACGTGATCGACGTCGCCGCCGGCGAGAAGATTCCGCGCAAGGGCGGGCCTGGCATCACCAAGAGCGACCTCTTCGTCATCAACAAGACCGACCTGGCGCCTTACGTGGGGGCCGACCTTGGCGTGATGAAAGCCGACACCCTGCGCATGCGCAAGGACAAGCCTTTCGTCATGACCAACCTCAAGACGCGCGACGGCCTGGGCGAAGTGGTGGCGTTCATCGAGCGTAAAGGACTGCTGACGCAAGGGTGACAGGCAGCACCTCCTGCTGTCTCGCAGTTGACCAAGAGGCGGCGTTACCGAACGTTACGCTGCGCTCCTCATTCGACGAGGAGCTATTTCATGTCCCGCACCCCTGGATTTTCCCGCCGCTTGATGTTGCAAGCCGGCGCGGGCGCCGCCGCCGCCGTGGCACTGCCGCGCTGGGCCCATGCCAGCGTCGAGCCCATTCGCATTGGCCGCACCGCTGCCACCAGCGGCCCTTTCTCCTACCCCTACCTGGAGATGAACAAGGGCATTGCCGCCGCCTTCGAAGAGGTCAATGCCAAGGGCGGCATCGAGCGCCGCAAGCTGGAGATGATTGCCCTGGACGACCAGGGCAGCGCGGCCAAGGCCGTTGAAAACGCCAAGCTGCTGCTGGAGCGCGACAAGGTGTTCGCGTTTCTCGGCTGCGGCCCGACGCAGACCGTGCTCGCCATGCTGCCGCTGCTGGCGCAGACCCGCGTGCCGCTGATCGCTCCGGGCACGGGCCTGGATGCCCTGCGCGCCGAGTACAACCCGCTGACGATCTACACCCGCCCCACCTACGGCGCCGAGATCGCGAAGATCGCCCGGCAGCTGGCGGTGGTCGGCCAGAACAAATGCGCCGTCGTCTATAGCGACAACGCTTTCGGCAAGTCCACCTTCGCCGCCTTCGACGCGGCCGCCAAGAAGGAAGGCAACACCGAGTGGAAGGGTTTCATGCTGACCGACAAGCCCGAGGAGACCGGCAAGCTGGTCGAACAGATTGCCGCCTGGGGACCCAGCTCCTACCTCTCGGCGTCGGTGGCCACCCATGGCGTGCCGTTCTTCCGCGCCCTGCGCAGCCGCATCAAGGCGCCCGCCTACACCTTCTCGCTGCTGGGCTCCAAGCCCATCCTCGACGCGGTGGGCGATCACTCACGCGGGCTGGTGGTATCGCAGGTCGTGCCCAACCCCGACAACATCACCATCAGGGTCGTCAAGGAATACCAGGCAGCGATGAAGAAGACCGACGGCGGCGAGCCGAACTATTCGTCGCTGGAAGGCTATATCGCCGCCCGCGTGTTGATCGAAGGCCTGCGCCGCGCCAAGGGCACCACTGACCGCGAACGCTTCCTGCAAGCCTTCCTCACCATGCGCCCGTACGACATGGGCGGCTTCGACGTGGCCTTCGCGTCCGGCGACAACACCGGCTCGGATTTCGTCGAACTGACGCACTACACGGGCGAGCGTTTCAGGCGTTAAAGCTGCCCATCGGGCCACGCGGTAAAATCTGCCGCCCCGGAGAGTTGGCAGAGCGGTTGAATGCACCGGTCTTGAAAACCGGCGATGTCGCAAGACATCCGTGAGTTCGAATCTCACACTCTCCGCCAGCTCGGATGTGCCCGCCTAGCGCAGGTTGTATAGGCACCAAAGTTTGCAATACAAACCCGCTGCACAGATTAGGCGAGTAGTACTACAACGAATGGTGCTCTCGAGCAGCGCCCCAACACAACAATCTGCGCACGTGACTCAGCCGGACGCGCTCTTTCGCGCGGCGGCCGACCAGGCGCCGCAGGTCATGTGGATCGTCAACGCCAAGGGCGCGGTGACCTACCTGAACCACTCCTGGTACGAACTCGTGGGCGGCATGCCTCCCAAGTGGTACGGCCATGAATGGGGCGACGTGGTGGAGCCGGAAGACCTGGCAGAGATGCGGGCGCGCTGGAAGGCCGCCAGCGCCACGGGCTCGATCTTCGAAGGCACGCGCCGGGTCAAGGCCCAGGACGGCACCTGGCACACGCTTTCGTACAAGGCAACACCGGTATTCGATGCCGGCGGCCTGGTCTGCTGGGTAGGCATGGATTCCGACATCACCGAACTCAAGGCCACCGAGGCAGCCCTGCGCTATGCCAACCAGGAGCTCGAGGCGTTCTCCTATTCGGTCTCGCACGACCTGCGCACCCCGCTGGTCACGGTGCAGGGTTTCGTGCGATTGCTGGGCAAACAGCTCGAGGCCATCGGCGACACCAAGGTGCGCCACTACCTGTCGCGCATCACCGAGGCGGTCGACCACATGGGACGCCTGGTCGACGGCCTGCTGGCGCTGTCGCACGTGACCAGGCGCAAGCTGGAATACGAGGATGTGGACCTCAGCCGCATGGCGAATGAGGTTCTCGGCATGCTGCAACAGTCCCAGCCCCAGCGCGCGGTGGCCATCACCGTGCAGCCGGGCCTGCGTGCCAGGGCCGACGCGAGGCTGATGGCGGCGCTGCTGGAGAACCTGCTGGGCAACGCCTGGAAATTCACCTCCGCCACGGCGCACGCCGAGATCTCGGTCGGGATGGAGAAGCAAACCAAGGCCGAGGCCGTCTTCTTCGTGAGGGACAACGGCGCTGGGTTCGAGATGGCCCATGCCGCCCAGCTGTTCAACGCGTTCGAACGGCTGCATGCGGCCAGCGAATTCCCCGGCATGGGCATCGGCCTGGCCACGGTCGCCCGCGTGCTGGCGCGGCACGGCGGGCGCGCGTGGGCCGAATCAGAGCCCGGCAAGGGAGCGCGCTTCTACTTCTCGCTGCCGCGGATGTAGGTCTCAGACCAGATTGCGCAGCTCGCGCAGGGCCACCGACAGCATCGCCAGGTCGGGGCTCGCCGCTTCCGCCAGCTCGCCCAAAAGGCGCTTGGCCCGCGCGAAAGCCATCGGGTTGCGCGCTTCCCATGCCGAAAGCTTTTCGGCTGCCGTGCCGGGGTGGCGGCTCACTGCGTCCAGCGCGATGGAGTGGTGCAGGTCGGCTAGGTCGCCGGTCAGCGCGACCTTGGCCAGGGTCTGCCAATGGTTGTCGGCCGGCAGCAGGTCGATCTGCTGGCGCAGTTTTTCCAGGCCCAGGCGTTCGCCGATGCCGAAGTGCACTGCACTGGCCGCGTCCAGCGCGGCATGTCCGGCCTCCGCGACCTCGGCGATGTCGAGCGCGCTGAACAAACGGTCCGCCGCGCCCACCTGCTGTGCCAGCGGCAGCGGCACGCCGGCCTGGACCCAGGCCGTCACGCGCGCCGACGCGGCCGCCTCCGGCTCCAGCAGCGTGCGCAGGTAGCTCACCGCCGGCGCCAACCGCTGCGCCCCGCGCTCGGTCGGCTCGTCCAGCCGCCGTGACCGCAGGAACCAGGTGGTCGCGCGGGTGATGAGGCGCCGCCACTCCACGATCAGCTCGCACTGCACGCTGTCGGCGACGCGGTTGTCCAGGGCCTCTATCTCTTGCCACAGCGGGACGCTGGCAAACACTTCGCGGGCCAGTTGGTAGGCGCGCACGACCTGCGGCGCCGTTGCGCCAGTGAGCTCGGCCAGCTGGTACACGAAGGTGGAACCGACGCGATTCACCATGCTGTTGAGCACATGCGTGGCGATGATCTCGCGCCGCAGCGGATGCCGGCCGATGTGGTCGCCGAACTTTTCCTTGAGCGCGGCGGGGAAGTAGCGATAGAGCGCACTGGCGATCCAAGGATCCTCGGGCAGATCCGATGCCACCAGCTCGTCCGACAGCCACATCTTGCTGTACGCGAGCAGCACCGCCTGCTCGGGCGTGGTCAGGCCGAGGCTGCGCGCCTTGCGTTCGGCAAGTTCATCGTCCGTGGGCAAATACTCGATGGCGCGATCCAGGCGCCCCTTCTTTTCCAGGAAACGCATGAAGCGGCTCTGGTCGTCGATGAGGCCGGGCGCGAGATACCTGCCGACGGACAGCGCCTGCGTCTGGAAATAGTTGTCGCGCAGCACCAGCGCCGCCACGTCGTCGGTCATGGTGGGCAACAAGGCATTGCGCTGCTCCTCGGTGAGCTTGCCCTCGCCCACCGCCAGGCCCAGCAAGATCTTGATGTTGACTTCGTGGTCGGAGGTGTCGACCCCGGCCGAGTTGTCGATGGCATCGGTGTACAGGCGCACACCTGCCGACGCGGCCTCGATGCGCCCGCGCTGGGTGAAGCCCAGGTTGCCGCCCTCGCCCACGACCTTGACCCGCAGATCGCTGCCGTTCACGCGCAGCGCGTCGTTGGCCCGGTCGCCGACGTCGGCGTGCGACTCGTGGCTGGCCTTGACGTAGGTGCCGATGCCGCCGTTGTAGAGCAGATCGGCCGGCGCCTTGAGGATGGCGGAGACCAGCTCGGTCGCCGTCAGGCGCTCGGCGGCAATGCCCAAGGCGGCGCGCGCCTGGGATGAGATGGGGATGGATTTTTCCGACCGGGCCCAGACGCCGCCGCCTTCGGAGATGAGCTTGGTGTCGTAGTCGGCCCAGGACGATCGCGGCAGCTCGAACAGCCGCTTGCGCTCGGCGAACGTGGCCGCGGCATCGGGCTGCGGATCGATGAAGATGTGGCGGTGGTCGAATGCGGCGACCAGCCGAATATGCGGCGACAGCAGCATGCCGTTACCGAAGACGTCGCCCGACATGTCGCCTATGCCCACCACGGTGAAGTCGGTGGCCTGGGTGTCGATGCCCATCTCGCGGAAATGCCGCTTCACGCTTTCCCACGCGCCGCGAGCGGTGATGCCCATGACCTTGTGGTCGTAGCCGACGCTGCCGCCCGAGGCGAAGGCATCGCCCAGCCAGTGCCCGTACTCCTGGCTGATCTGGTTGGCGTAGTCGGAGAAGGTGGCCGTTCCCTTGTCAGCGGCCACGACCAGGTAGGGATCATCGCCGTCGAGGCGCACCACCTGCGGCGGCGACACGGCCTTTCCGGCGATGAGGTTGTCGGTCAGGTCCAGCAGCCCGCGCAGGTAGTCCTGGTAGCAGGCGATGCCCTCCTTCAAGAAGGCTTCGCGGTCGCTCGCCGGCGGCGCCTTCTTCAGCACGAAGCCGCCCTTGGAACCCACGGGCACGATCACCGTGTTCTTGACCATCTGGGCCTTGACCAGCCCCAGCACCTCGGTGCGGAAGTCGTCGGGCCGGTCCGACCAGCGCAGGCCGCCCCGCGCCACCTTGCCGCCGCGCAGGTGGATGCCCTCGAAGCGCGGCGAATAGACGAAGATCTCGTACAGCGGCCGCGGCTGCGGCAGCCCGGGAACCTGGGCCGAGTCGAGCTTGAAACTCAGGAATTGGCGGCGTGGCCCGGGAGCGCCCGAATGGCCGACCCCGGTGCGCCAGAAGTTGGTTCGCAGCGTGGCCTGGATCAGCGCAAGCAACTGCCGCAGCACCCGGTCCTCTGAAATGTTGCTGACCTTTTCCAGGGCCTTTTCAATGCCGTTCACCTGGGCGGTGGCGCCCTGCTGGTCGCCGCGCTGGGGATCGAAGCGCAGCTTGAACAGGCCGACCAGCATGCGTGCGATGCGCGGATGCGCGGAGAACGTCGCTGCGATGGTCGCCTGAGACTGTGCGAAACCGATCTGCTTCAGGTATTTGGCGTAGGCACGCAGGATCACCACTTCTTCCGCCGCCAGGCCGGCCAGCAGCACCAGGCGGTTGAAATCGTCGCTTTCGACCTCCGAGCGCAGCACCCGGGCGAACGCGTCTTCGAACAGGCGGGCCAGCATTTCCGATTCGATCTCGCCCGCGATCGGCGCCTCCAGCTCGAAGTCGTGCAGCGCGATCGGCCCGGCGTCGCCTTGCGCTGCGATTCGCCAGCTCGACTCGGCGATCACGCGCACGCCCATGTGCTCGAGCAGCGGCAGCGCGTCCGACAGCACCAGCGGCTCACCGAATCGATAGACCTTCAGGCCGAGCGCGCCGGGCCGGGCGCTATCGCGCTGGTACAGCGCCAGGGCCAGCGGCGCCTGCGGCGACAAGCCGGCGAGCTTGCGCACATCCGGCAGCGCATCACGCGCGGCAACACGATGCCGATAGTCGGCGGGGAAGGCAGCGCCCCAGGCCTTGAACAACGGCAGCCCGGCGGCCTCGCCCTCTGCGTCGATCAGGGCGTCGCGCAACTCGTCGTCCCAGCGGCGCGCGGCCGCGGCCAGCTTGCGCTCGATGTCCTTGCGTTCGAACGCGGGCACCTGGCCGGGTGCGGTGCGAATCGTGAACTGGATCCGGGCGAGCGTCGCCTCACTCATCAGGACGTCGAATTCGGCATAGGTGCCGTTCAACGCAGTGAGCAGGATGCGCTGGAACTTGATCCGCAAGTCGGTGGAATAGGCCTCGCGCGGCACATAGACCAGGCATGAAATAAACCGGTCGAAGGGGTCGCGCCAGACGAAAAGCCGAAGCCGCTGCCGCTCGCCCAGCGCCAGGATGCCCAGCGCCGTTTCGTACAGGTCCTCATCCGGAATCTGGAACAGGTCGTCGCGCGGATAGGTCTCCAGGATGTGGTCCAGCGCCTTGGACAGGTGGCCACCCGGCGGCAGGCCTGCGCGACTGGCGATCGCCTCGACCTTGCCGCGCAGCAGCGGCGTCTCGGCGACCCGGGCGCTGTAGGCCGTGGAGGTGAAGAGGCCGATGAAGCGATGTTCCCCGATCACCTCGCCGCGGGCGTTGTAGCGCTTGACGCCGACGTAGTCGGTGTAACCCGAGCGATGCACCGAGGAGCGGGTGTTCGACTTGGTGACCACCAGCACCGGCAGCGGCGCGCCGGCCAGGGACCGCGCCTCGCGCGGCAACGCAGCGAAGCTGGCCGAATGCTGCTCCTGCGCCGTCTCGCGCAGCAGACCCAGACCGCTGCCGGCCACGAGGCGCAGCGCGGGCTCGCCGCTCGCCTGCACCAGGTCGTGCTGCCGGTAGCCCAGCAAGGTGATGTGATCCTCGGCCAGCCACTGCAGCAAGGCGCGGCTTTCGTCGACGGTCGCCTTGGGCAAGTTCGCCGGAGGTTGCTCCAGTTCGGCGATTGCTTCCTGCAGGCGGGCCAGCATGGGCTTCCAGTCCTGCACGGCTGCGCGCACGTCGGTCAGCACGCGCTCTATGCCGGCGGCGAGCGCATCGCGCTGCTCGGCATCGACCAGGCGGTCTATCTCCACGTGCATCCACGACTCGCGCGGTGCCTGGGGTGACTGGGCGCGGGGTGCGATCGACTTGAGCTTGCCCTGCGCATCGCGCTCGACGGCATAGATGGGGTGGGCGATCAGGTGCAAGGTCAGGCCCTGCCTGTTGATTTCCATCGTGGTCGAATCGACCAGGAAGGGCATGTCGTCGTTGACGATCTGGATCACCGAATGCCGGGACCACCAGCCGTCCTCACCCGCCGTGGGGCTGAAAACCCGTACCTTGGCCCGCCCCGGTTGGCGTTCCTGCCCCAGTTCCAAATGGGATAGCAGCGCGCCCAGCAGGTCCTCGGGCGTTCGCTCGGCCAGGTCGTCGCTGTCGAGCCGGCTGAAATATTCGCGCGCGAAGCCCTCGATGAACTTTTGCCGATCCGCGCCCAGGCGCGATGCGGCCAGGGCCAGTACCGCGTCGACACGGTTGTGCAGCGCTTGGGCGTAGGCAGTCATTGGAGTTGTCCCTTGTTATCTCAAGGACTCACTCTAGGACTGTACGGGCGCTAGTGCAAATGCCTTATCCGCGCGGCTTCATGCAAAAAACGCATGCTACTGGGCAGCCAGGAAAAGCCCTTGCAGGTCGCTCAGGAAGTCAAAGCCGCGCTGAGTGGGCCGCACGCGCGTCAGGCCGCGCTCGACCAGGCCCTTGCGTTCGGCCTCCTGCAGCGGTTGTTCGATGGCCGTCAGCGGCAGGCCGGTGCGCTCGCAGAACTGCTGCAGCTCGAAACCCTCTTTCAGGCGCAGCGCGTTGAGCATGAATTCGAACGGCAGTTCAGCGCGGCTGACCTCGTCGTCCTGCGCCACGGCCTGGCCCGCCAGCGCGTTGTCCATATAGAGCTTGGGTTCGCGAAACCGGACCTGGCGCACCACACGGTGCGGGAAACTGAGCTTGCTGTGGGCGCCGGCCCCGATTCCCAGGTAGTCGCCGAACTGCCAGTAATTCATGTTGTGCCAGCAGCGGTGGCCCGCCTTGGCATAGGCCGAGACCTCGTAGCGGTCCATGCCCGCGCCGCCGGTCATTTCGGTGATGCGATCCAACATGGCATAGGCGGTGTCGTCGTCCGGGACCCGCGGCGGGAACTTGGCGAAGTAGGTATTGGGCTCGATGGTCAGGTGGTAGACCGAAAGATGCGGCGGCATCATGGCCAGCGCCTGCACCAGGTCCTGCTCCAGCTGATCCATGGTCTGGCCCGGCAGGGCGTACATCAGATCGAGATTGAAGGTCTCGAAGGCGGCGGCCGCCTCTTCCAGGGCGGCAATGGCCTGGGCGCGGTCGTGCACGCGGCCCAGGGCCTTCAGGTGATCGTCGTTGAAGCTCTGCACGCCAACCGACAGCCGCGTCACGCCGGCCGACCTGAAGGCCTTGAAGCGATCTTTCTCGAAGGTGCCCGGATTGGCTTCGAGCGTGATCTCGCAATCGGGCTCCAGGCGCAGCCGCGCGCGGATGTCGCCAATCAGGCGGTCGATCGCCTGCGGCGAAAACAGGCTGGGAGTGCCGCCGCCGATGAAGATGCTGTGGATAGGCCGGCCCCAGACCAGCGGCAGTGCACCTTCCAGGTCGGCGACCAGCGCGTTCAGGTAACGCTGTTCCGGCATGTCGCCCGAGCGCACCTCGTGCGAATTGAAATCGCAATACGGGCATTTCTTCAGGCACCAGGGCAGGTGCACGTAGAGCGACAGCGGCGGCAAGGCGCCCAGTTGCAGCGTGCCGGGCCGCAGGTAGTGTTGAACGTCCTTGACCGTCGCGCTCATAGCCATCTTTCGCGTATGAGTTCCATCATCTGGCGCGCCGCTTTGCCGCGGTGGCTGTTGGCGTTCTTGACCTCGATCGGCAGCTGGGCAAAGGTCTTGCCGAACTCCGGGATGAACATCACGGGATCGAAGCCGAAGCCATTGCTGCCCGCGGGCTCGCGCGCGATCTCGCCGACCACGCGGCCCACCGCGATCAGCGGCTCGGGGTCCTCGGGGGTGCGCACCGCCACCAGCGTGCTGACCATTGCGGCGCGGCGATGGGCCACGCCCTGCATCTGCTCGAGCAGCGCCTTCACGTTGTTGGCGTCACCCTTCTCATAGCCAAACTGCGTGGCGTAGAAGGCGGTATCGACGCCCGGCAGCCCGCCGAAGGCATCGACGCACAGGCCCGCGTCGTCGGCGAGTGCCGGCAATCCGCTCTCGCGCGCCGCGTGGCGGGCCTTGGCCAGTGCGTTCTCGACGAAGGTGCGGTGCGGCTCTTCGGCCTCGGAGATGCCCAGATCGGCCTGGCGCACCAGCTCAACGCCCAGCGGCGCGAGCATGGCCTGCAACTCCGCGAGCTTGCCGCGGTTGTTCGAGGCGAGCACGATGCGCTTGGTCATCGCTCAGGCCGATAAGGCCTTCTTCTGGAGCATCACCAACTCGGCGATGCCCTTTTCGGCCAGCCGCAGCAGTTCGTCCATTTCGGCGCGGGTGAAGGCCGCGCCTTCCGCGGTGCCCTGCACTTCAACGTAGTGCCCCACGCCGGTCATCACCACGTTCATGTCGGTGTCGCAGCCCACGTCTTCGATGTATTCCAGGTCGAGCAGGGGCGTTCCCTGCACGATCCCCACCGAAACGGCGGCGACCGGCGCGGTCACGGGCGAAGCGGCGAGCTTGCCCTCGGCGATCAGCTTGTTCACCGCATCCTGCGCCGCGACGAAGGCGCCGGTGATGGCCGCGGTACGCGTGCCGCCGTCGGCCTGCAGCACGTCGCAATCGAGGTGGATGGTGCGCTCGCCCAGCGCCTTGAGATCGAACACGGCGCGCATGGAGCGGCCGATCAGGCGCTGGATTTCCTGGGTGCGGCCGCTTTGCTTGCCGCGCGCCGCTTCGCGGTCGCTGCGGGTGTGGGTCGAGCGCGGCAGCATGCCGTATTCGGCCGTGACCCAGCCCTCGCCGCTGCCGCGCTTGTGCGGCGGGACCTTCTCCTCCACCGAAGCCGTGCACAGCACTTTGGTGGCGCCGAACTCGATCAGCACGGAGCCCTCGGCGTGGATGGTGAAGCCGCGCGTGATGCGGATGGGGCGCAGCTGGTCGGCGGCACGGCCGCCGCTTCTTTCAAATACGGTCATTGGGTCTTTAAGTTTTGCGGGCGGCCGAGCGCCGGATTGCTTCGTTGATCTCGGCGATCGAGCGCTCGATGGCGGCGTCGTCGAGATCCTCGACCATGGTGTCGAGCACGCCGGCCTGGATGGTGGAGGCAAATACGCCGTCCATGATGCTGTCGGTGGAAATGCCGCGCGTGGATTCGAAGGAGTCGGGAGTTTCCCACTCGAGCGCGATCACGGTGACGTTGTCGCAGTGCTCGCCGCCGTTGCGCAGCGCCGCTTCGACCAGGTCCGGCACGGCGCTGGAAACCGGCTGCGTGGCCAGGTGGCGCACGATGTCGATGTCGTTCAGGCTGCCCCACAGTCCGTCGGAGCACAGCAGGATCTTGTCGCCCTGCTGCAGCGTGACGGGGCCGGTAACGTCGAACACCGGTTTGGTGGGCGAACCCAGGCAGGTGAAGAGGATGTTGCGGTTGATGAGGTCCAGCCGCACCACGCCCGCGTTGCTTTGCTGCTCCAGGTAGGAGTGGTCGCGCGTGCGGGTGAGCAACTCGCCCTCGCGCACCACGTACAGCCGCGAGTCGCCGCAGTGGACCCAGGTCGCCGAGGTGCCTTGCACGAGGGCCGCGACCAGTGTGGTGCGCGGTGTGTCCAGCATCCCCTTTTCGCTGGCATAGCGGATGATCTGGTGATGCGCGGCCATGAGCGACGTGGATAGGAACTCGGTCACGTCGCTGACGGTGGGCTTGGCTTCCTTCTGGTACAGCGCCGAGATGGTCTGCAGCGCCAGCTGGGCCGCCACTTCGCCTTCGGGGTGGCCGCCCATGCCGTCGGCCAGCACGAACAAGCCCGATTCGCGGGTGTAGCAGTAGCCCATCCGGTCTTCGTTCTTCTCGCGCCCGCCTTTGCGGCTGATCTGGAAGACGGAAAACTTCATTTGGCTTTAGCCCCGAAGCCCGTCGCGGCGCGCTTCACGTTTTTCTTGGTGTCCGAAACCATGTTGTCGAACTGCAGGCGCATCTTCTCGCCCACCGTCAGCTTGGTGTAGCGGCGCTCGCCCTCACGGCTGAGCTCTTTTTGCAGCGCGAACACCGATTGCGGCCGCGACAGCGGGTCGAGCGACATGCACCATTCGACCACCTCGATCAGGTTGTCGGAATAAACGCCGCGCAGGCGGGACAGGGCCAGCGCCAGCCGGTCCTTCTCGAGCCGCTGCGGCGCGTCGTTGGGCGGGTAGCCCTGCATGGTGGCGTAGATGCAGGCGCCGATGGCGTAGATGTCGGTCCAGGGACCCATCGACGAATCGCGCCGGTACATCTCGGGAGCGGCAAAACCCGGTGTGTACATGGGGCGGATGAAGTTGCCTTCCTTGGACAGCACTTCGCGGGCGGCGCCGAAATCGATCATTACCGCCTTGTTGTCGTCGGTGATGAAAATGTTGGCAGGCTTGATGTCCAGATGCAACATCTTGTGCTGGTGCACGATGCGCAAACCGCGCAGGATCTCGTCGAAAAGCGAGCGGATCGTCGATTCGCGGAAGACTTTCTGCTTTTTCAGCTCGCGCGCGGTGATGATGAAATCCTGCAAGGTCCCGCCTTCCAGGTAATTCATCACCATGTAGACGGTTTCGTTCTCACGGAAGAAATTCAGCACGCTCACCACGGAAGCATGCGAAATCTGGGCGAGCGAGCGCCCTTCCTCGAAGAAACTCTTTAGGCCCAGCCGGTAGAGGGACAGTTTCTCGGCCTGCACCTGCGGCAACAGCTCGCCCGGGGCGCGGGTGGCCAGGGACGCGGGCAGGTATTCCTTGACGGCGACCTGCTGGCCCTCGTTGTCCACCGCCAGGTAGACCACGCCAAAGCCGCCCGCGGAGAGCTTGCGCACCACGCGATAGCCGCCAATGACGGTATCCGGCGGCAGCGGGGCTGGTTTGACCTTTGACATAATTTAGGAAGTTGTCCGAATGTAGGATCAACTGCGTAACCCGGTTATTCTCGCAATCCCGCAACGAACCGTTTAGATAGAAGAACCCTCCATGCCAGTTTACAGCATGACCGGCTACGCAAGCGCCCAACAAAGCGCTGCGCAAGCCCCCGCAGGCCAGGAGGCCAAGGGCGCGCCGGCGAGCCGTCTGGGACTGGAGATACGCTCCGTCAACAGCCGCTTCCTGGACCTCACCTTCCGCCTTTCCGAAGAATTGCGCCAGCACGAGCCGATGTTGCGCGAAATGATCGTCGGCAAGCTCAAACGAGGCAAGGTGGAAGTTCGCGCCGCCCTCGAGTCGGCGTCGGGCGACAGCCTGCGCGATCCCACGGCCCGCATGCTGCAGCGGCTCAACGCCCTGCAAGACAACGTGCGCGCCTGGCTGCCCGATGCCAAGGCGCTGAGCGTCGCCGACGTGGTACGCATGTGCGCCGGCGAGGGCAACGCGGACGTCGACTGGGCCGAGGCGCTGACGAAGCTCGCCGGCAAGACCGTCGATGAACTGATGTCCGCGCGCGAGCGCGAGGGCGCCCGGCTGGCCACGATGCTCCTGGGCCACCTGAAGCAGCTGCGCGAACTGGCCAAGCAGGCGCAGCCCCTGGTGCCGCAGCTGGTGGAGCAGCAACGCGCCCGGTTTCTCGAGCGCTGGAAGGAAGCCATGGCGCTCACCGACGGCGCCACGCTCCCCGAAGCCGCGCAGGACCGGGCCCTGACCGAGGCGACCTCCTTTGCCATCCGCATCGACGTGGCCGAGGAGCTGACGCGCCTGGGAAGCCACATCGACGAGATCGAGCGGCTGGTCAAGAAAGGCGGCGAAATCGGCAAGCGGCTGGATTTCCTGATCCAGGAGCTGCATCGTGAGGCCAACACCATGGGCTCCAAGTCGGCGGCCCTGGAACTCACCAAGGTTTCGGTGGACATGAAGGTGCTGATCGAGCAGATGCGCGAGCAGGTGCAGAACATAGAATAACAAGAACAAGCGATGGACTACCCAGGCAATCTTTTCGTCGTTGCGGCCCCCAGCGGTGCGGGCAAGTCCAGCCTGGTCAAGGCCTTGCTGGAACTGGACTCGCTGGTCCACCCCTCGGTCTCGCACACGACGCGCCCGCCCCGGGGCCAGGAAAAGCACGGCCGCGAGTACTTCTTCGTTTCGCCCCAGGAGTTCGACGCCATGGTGCTGGCCGATTCCTTCGTGGAATGGGCGTTCGTGCACGGCCAGCGCTACGGCACCTCCAAGAAGGCCATCGAGGAGCGGATCGCCCAGGGCGCGGACGTCATCCTGGAAATCGACTTCCAGGGGGCCCTGCAGATCAAGCGCATATTTACCAACGCCGTGCTGATCTTCATCCTGCCGCCCAGCTGGGAAGAACTGCGCTCCCGCCTGGAGCGGCGCGGGGAAGATTCCCCGGAGGTCATCGAAATTCGCCTGAAGAATGCCGCGGAAGAGATGACGCAGGCACGGGAATTCGATTTCGTTATAATCAATGAGTTATTTGAACGGGCGCTTTTCGACTTGAAGGCGATCGTTCATGCCCAGCGGCTCAAGTTTTCGGCTCAGCGCCGTGCCCGAGCCGACACTTTCCAAGCCCTCAACATCACCTGACTCCCTTACTGGAGATTCCATGGCCCGCATCACCGTTGAAGACTGCCTGCAGCAAATCCCCAACCGTTTCCAGCTCGTCCTGGCAGCCACCTACCGCGCTCGCATGCTGAGCCAGGGTCACGCCCCCAAGATCGAGAGCAAGAACAAGCCCGGCGTCACGGCCTTGCGCGAGATCGCCCAGGGCAAGATCGGCCTGGAAATGCTCAAGAAAGTCCCCGGCTGAGCTCCAGACCGCCTTTCCTCGCTAAAGAGCACCGCCTTGCGGTGCTTTTTTCTTGGGGAAAGCTCTTCCAGCAGGGGCGCGCTACATTTGAGGTATGAGCGCAGTCCTGCAATCCTCCGGCAAAGGCAAGCGCCCCGCGGCGCCGGTCCTGCCGAGTCCCGCTGCCGCCAACGCGGCCGCAGCCAGCTTTGCCGCGCTCACGGCCCGCCTGGATTACCTGGATCAGGCCGAGATCGAGCAGGTCCGCAAGGCCTACCGCTTTGCCGATGAAGCCCATCTGGGCCAGATCCGCGCCAGCGGCGAGCCCTACATCACGCATCCGATCGCAGTGGCGGCGCAGTGCGCCGAATGGAAACTCGACGCCCAGGCGTTGATGGCGGCGCTGCTGCACGACGCCATCGAGGACTGCGGCGTCACCAAGCCCCAGCTGATCGAGCGCTTCGGCGCGCCCGTCGCCGAGCTGGTCGATGGGCTGACCAAACTCGACAAGCTGCAGTTCAACACCCGCGAAGAGAACCAGGCCGAGTCGTTCCGCAAGATGCTGCTGGCGATGGCGCGCGACGTGCGCGTCATCCTGATCAAGCTGGCCGACCGCACGCACAACATGCGCACGCTGGACGACGTGCCGCGCGAGAAGTGGGCACGCATCTCCTCCGAAACGCTGGAAATCTACGCGCCCATCGCGCACCGGCTGGGTTTGAACCTGACCTACCGCGAGCTGCAGGAGCTGGCCTTCCGCCATCTGCGGCCGTGGCGCTACGCCGTGCTGAGCAAGGCCGTCACCAAGGCGCGCAACCGCCGGCGCGACCTGATCCAGAAAGTGCACCGCGAGGTCGAGTCCTCATTCGCGGAAGCCGGAATCCAGGTACGGATCTCGGGGCGCGAGAAGACGCTCTACTCCGTCTACCGCAAGATGGATGAGAAGCACCTGAGCTTTGCCCAGGTCACCGACATCTACGGCTTTCGCGTCATCGTTCCCTCCGTGCTCGAGTGCTACACGGCGCTGGGCCTCTTGCACCAGATGTACAAGCCGGTGCCGGGCAAGTTCAAGGACCACATCGCCATCCCCAAGGTCAACGGCTACCAGTCGCTGCACACCACGCTGGTCGGCCCCTCGGGGGTGAACGTCGAATTCCAGATGCGCACCGAGGCCATGCACCTGGTCGCAGAATCCGGCGTCGCGGCGCATTGGCTCTACAAGGCCAGCGATCTGGATGGCGACAACGCCGACCGCCTGGGCACGAAGTGGCTGCAGTCCCTGCTGGACATCCAGCACGAAACCCGCGACGCGGCGGAATTCTGGGACCACGTCAAGATCGACCTGTTCCCCGACGCCGTCTACGTGTTCACGCCCAAGAGCCAGATCATGGCCCTGCCGCGCGGCGCGACGGTGGTGGACTTCGCCTATGCGATCCACAGCAACATCGGCGACCGCACGGTGGCCGCCAAGATCAACGGCGTGCAGGTTCCGCTGCGCACCGAGCTGAAGAACGGCGACGTGGTCGAGGTGGTCACCGCGCCCGTATCGACACCCAACCCGGCGTGGCTGGGTTTCGTGCGCACGGGCCGCGCGCGCTCCAAGATCCGGCACCACCTGAAGTCGCTGGCGCAAGTCGAGTCGCAGGAATTGGGCGAGAAGCTGCTGACGCAGGCCCTGCGCGCGGAAGGGCTGGAGAAGCTCCCCGCGGACGACGAGGAACATCACTCCATCTGGGAAAAGCTGCTGCGTTTCACCGGCAGCCGCAGCCGCGACGAATTGCTCACCGACATCGGCCTGGGCAAGCGCATCGCCAGCATCGTCGCCAAGAGATTGACCACCATGCTCGCGGCCGAACGCGGCGAGAAGCCGGACGCGCTGCTGATCACCCGCGAGCGCTACACCGCGCACGAGAACGTCTCGCAAGGCGAAGTCACGCTGGACGGCAGCGAAAACGCATCGGTGCAGTTCGCCACCTGCTGCCGGCCGGTGCCGGGCGACGAGATCGTCGGCTACCTGGGGCGAGGCGAGGGCCTGGTGGTGCACACCGAGGACTGCGCCGTCGCCCGTCGGCTGCAGCACAAGGACAGCGAGCGCTTCATCAGCGTGGAGTGGGCGGACGAGCCGGTGCGGCCGTTCGAGACCAGCCTGCTCGTCACCGTCATCAACGGCAAGGGCGTGCTGGCACGTGTTGCCGCGGCGCTAGCCAGCGCCGAGGCGGACATCACCCACGTGGACATGGGCGACGAGAAAGCACAGGACGCCACCGACCTGCGCTTCATCGTGGCGGTGCGCGACAAGGCCCACCTCGATGGCGCGATGCGTGTCCTGAAGCGCACGCCTTCGGTGCTGCGCGTTCAGCGCGTCAGGCCCGGCGGCGCCGGGTAGCGCACTTCCAGCACTTCGATTTCCTGCGCGCCCAGCGGCGTGACCAGCTTGACCACGTCGCCCTCGCGCGCCTTGAGCAGCGCCCGCGCGATCGGCGACACCCAGCTCACCTGGCCCTGGGCGGTGTCGGCCTCGTCGATGCCCATGATCGTGATGGTGCGCTCCTGCCCCGACTCTTCGGCGTACGTCACGGTCGCGCCGAAGAACGCCTGGTCGTGTCCGTGGTGCACGGCGGGATCGGTGATCTCGGCCAGCTCAAGCCGCTTGGTGAGGAAGCGAATGCGCCGGTCTATTTCACGCAGGCGCTTCTTGCCGTAAATGTAGTCACCATTCTCGGACCGGTCTCCGTTGCTCGCGGCCCAGTGCACGACTTCGACGATCTTGGGCCGCTCCTCGTCGATCAACTGCAGCAGCTCGCTGCGCAAGCGCGCGTAGCCTTGCGGCGTGATGTAGTTCTTGGCGCCGGCCGGTATCTCGGGCAACAGCCCATCCTGCTCGTCACCGTCCGCGTCGGTTTCCTTGGTGAAGGCCTTGCTCATGGTGCCAAGCATAACGAAGGGGCTGTAACACTGCAGTGGCCTATTCCTACATTCGCATACGCATGGTCCTACGGCCGCCGTCGCGCAATTCGTGCAACATCTTTTCCACCTCAGGAGAAACGATGAGCCCCTCATTTGCAGCGCCCCCCGCAGTGATCAACCCGACAGCGGAAGAAGCCTATTGGCGGGAGGCCTTCAAGGACGAGCCCTACTACAAGCCCGACCTGAGTTATGACGACTACAGCCCGGCCTATCGCGTGGGCTACACCGGGCCTCTGCGGCGCGAAGGCAGCTTCGAGTCGCTGGAGGACGCACTCCACAAGGATTGGGATCGTGTGAAGGGCCGCTCGCGCCTGAGCTGGAATGAAGCACGTCTGGCCACCCAGGCGGCCTGGGAACGGGTCTCGCCGTGGCACTGACCGCTGAGAAGAGCACCGTGGAAACTCGCACCTCGGACGCCGTGCCGGCGGGACGGCGATCACGCGCCGGGGCTGAAGCTGCCCGCTACGGCGTCTTGCGGCGGCTGGGGGCCGCGCTCAAGCACGACATGGTCGTGAACCTGCAGGCCATCGCCATGATGGCCGAAGTGCTGAATGCCAAGCTCGAGCGCGGTACGCCCGCGCCTGCCGAGCTGCAGACCAGCATCACCAAGCTCAACCGCCTGGCACGCGAAGCGGTGGCCAACTGCCTGAAGGTTGCCAGCTGGATCGAACCCGGCGAAGACGAAGGCGTGCGCCTGGCCGACGGCGTGGATGAGTGCCTGGCCCTGCTGGCCAGCAACTTCAATTTCCGCGGCTTCGTGGTCACCAAGGAAGTGCCCGACAGTGCGTTCCAGGTGTCGCGCGTGGTCCTTCGCAATCTGCTCATCGCCTCGCTGATCACATTGACCGACGCCGCCGCCGGCCCCTGCGAGGTGCACGTCAAGGCCGAGGTGGTCGCCGGTTTTGCAGAGATATCGGTGCGCATCAGCCCGCGCCAGGATGAATTCGAGGGCCTGCCTTACGAGGCCAGCTACCGCCAGCTGGAATGGTCGGATGTGCAGGCGCTGGCGCTGGCCGAGTCGGTCGAGCTGGTCCGCAGCCATGACCAGATCGTGATACGCATGCCGCGTGCGATCGCTACCGCCCCGCTGCAGATCGCCCCTATCTAGTTGCGTCAGTTCTCCAGCTCGTCCATGAAGGCCTCGAGTTCATCGATGGGCAGGGGCTTGCAGAACAGGTAACCCTGGTATTCGTAGCAGCCCTGCTGCGCCAGGAACGCGCGCTGTGCCTGCGTTTCCACACCTTCCGCAATCACACCCAGGCCCAGGCTCTGCGCCAGGCCGATGATGGTGCGGGCGATGGCGGCGTCGTTGGCATCGGTCAGGATGTCTTTCACGAATTCGCGGTCGATCTTCAGCTGATCGAGGGGCAGGCGTTTGAGATAGGACAGCGACGAGTAGCCCATGCCGAAGTCGTCGAGCGACAGCGTCACGCCCATCTCCTTCAGGCTACCCATCTTGGCGACGGTCACTTCGATGCCATCGGCCAGCAGGCTCTCGGTGAGTTCGAGCTTGAGCTTGTGCGGCGCGATGCCGGAGTTGGCAATGGCCGTCATCACCTCGTCCACGAAATCCGCATCGCGGAACTGGCGCACGCTCACGTTCACGGCAATGCTGAGATGGCTGCGCTCCGGGAATTTGGCCCACTCGGCGAGCTGGGCGCAGGCCTGCTCCAGCACCCAGCGCCCGATCGGCACGATCAGCGAGGTTTCCTCGGCGGTCGGGATGAAATGCGCCGGCGGCACCATATCGCGCTGCGGGTGGCGCCAGCGCAGCAGCGCCTCGACACCGGTCATGCAGCCGTCGGCGCCCACCTGGGGCTGATAGTCGATGAGGAACTGGCCCTCGCGCCAGGCTTGCCGAAGATCGGTGGCCAGCGCGGCGTTGGCCGTCACCACCGCCTGCATCTCGGGATCGAAGAAACAGAAAGTGTTGCGGCCGGCGTTCTTGGCCTGGTACATGGCCAGGTCGGCCTGCTTGAGCAGTTCACTCACCGACCAGGGCGCGCGTCCGAACAAGGTGACGCCGATGCTGCAGGTGCTGTGGTGCAGGTGGCCCGAGAGGATGTACGGCTCTCCCAGCTTGGCCAGGATGCGCTCGCTCACGGCGCGCGCGCCGGCCGCGGGTTCCAGCGGCTTGTGGCCGGTGTTCTCCAGCAGGATCACGAACTCGTCGCCGCCCAGGCGCGCCACGGTGTCGCCGCGGGCGACACACGAACGCAGGCGCTCGGCCACCTGCTGCAGCAGCTGGTCGCCCTTCTGGTGGCCCAGCGTGTCGTTGAGCACCTTGAAATTGTCCAGATCGATGAACATCAGCGCGCCCTCGCGCGGCCGGTCATGGTCGGACAGCGCTTCCTGCAACCGGTCCAGCAGGAGCTGGCGATTCGGCAGCCTCGTCAAAGGATCGTAGAAGGCAAGGTACTGGATCTTTTCCTCGGCCGTCTTGCGCTCGGTGATGTCACGGCCCACGGCGACCCAATGGGTGAGCTTGCGCGCCTCGTTCCAGACCGGCGAAACCTCCAGGTCGACCCAGAAGGCTTCGCCGCTCTTCTTGTAATTGATCAGGTCCACCCGGGCCGGCTGCCACTGCTCCATCGCGGCGCGAATCCGGTCGAGCTCGCGCCGCTGCGTGGCCGGTCCCTGCAGCAGCCGGGGCGTGCGCCCCAGTACCTCTTCGGGGCTGTAACCGGTGCGCCGCTCGAAAGCCTCGTTCACGAAGACGATGCGCGGCCCGGGCGCGTTGAACGGCCCGGCCTCGGTGATGATGACGATGTCGTTGAGCCGCGCGATGCTGCTTTCCAGAAGCCTCAGCTGCTCCTCGGATTTATGCCGCGCCGTCACGTCGCGCAGGTGCACAGCCAAGCCTGCGCCGAAGGGGTAACCACGCACTTCTATACGGCTGGACAGGCGGGCGTCCAGCGCCTCGGCCTCCAGCAACTGGTCGTTCTCGAAGCTGCGCCTGCACTGCTCCTCCATGCGCAGGCGAACGGTTTTCTGGAACGAATTCCAGATAGGGCGGCCCAGCAGTTCACGCGCCGGCCTGCCCAGCAGCAGCTCCGCCTTCTCATTGATATAGGTGAACCGTCCCTCGCGATCGATGGTGGCAAAAGCCTCGCCGCTGCCCATCGCCCCACCCATGCTCACGGCGTGGCGCAGCAGCGTGCCGGGGCGGTGGCCGTGCGGCGCGATCTCCTGCACGGCGCCCTCCACCCGCGCAATGTCGCCGGCCTCGTTGCGCACGGCATGGCCAATGGAGCGAACCCAGGCACGCCGGCCCTTGAGCGTGACGATCTGCATCTCCTCGTCGAAGGGCTCACCTGCGGTCGCGCAGGCTTCAACCAGGCCCAGCACCTTGTCGCGCCACTCGGGTGCGTAGAAACCAAACGCGTCCTCACGCGGCGGCCTGTAGCCCGCCGGCGCGTCGTGGATGGCCGCCAGCTGATCGGACCACTCGAGCTTGTCCTGCTCCAGGTCGAGCGTCCACACACCCACGAACGCCGTGCGCTCAACAAGCTTGAGCAGCGTCTGGAGCTGTTCCAGCCGGTCCGATTCCATCGTGGCGGTCATCATTGGTTGGTCTGCGTCCATTCGTATCTTAGGTGCGCCAAGGTTGCTTGTGTATCAAGGTAGGCATCGTCCTACCGCGGCTCGCGTGCTAGTCCGGGGATGCAACAAGCATCATCCTCGCATGATGGCGGACCATCATTGAATCTTGTCGAAAGTTCCTGTGCATCTGCAAGCCTTTGTCATAGAAGACAACGCGACGATTCGGGAGAATCTCATCGGGACTCTGGAAGAGCTCACATGCGTGCACGTCGCGGGCGTCAGCTCGACCGAGAAAGACGCGTTGTCGTGGCTCGAACAGAACATCGAGAAATGGGATTTGGTGATTGTCGATCTGTTTCTCAAGCAAGGCAGCGGCATCCATCTCGCACAATGCATCAAGCGGCGCCGGGCTAGCCAGAAGATCGTGGTGTTCAGCAATTACATCAACGCCAGCGTGCGCAAACGTTGCGCACAGCTGGGTGTCGACGCCGTCTTCGACAAGTCCACGGAGATCGATGCGCTGGTGGATTATTGCGCGCACCAGTGCTTCCGCATTGCGCAGGCCCAAGCGGCCTGACCGCTCAGCCGCCCGATTTGCCATTGCCAGCCTTGCTGGCCTTGCGCTGGTACATGCGGAAGGCGTAGGCCAGCAGCGCCGCCCCGGCAGCGATCAACAGCAAAGCCGGCAACCACAGATGCCCGCGCGCCTTGGGCGCCGGTATGGTTTCGCGAACCATGTCCTGCCCCGACGGATCCGTCGTGTTGATTTCCGCGCGCAGCCCGCTCATGCCTATCACCGCCACGTTGCCTGCCGACAGCTGCAAGGGCATCCCCATGGGCGGCGCCTCGCGGCTCAGCGTGCGGTAGATGGCGCCGGTGTCGCGGCCCACCTGCGTGACCTCCAGCAGGCCCGCGCGGCCCAGCCCATTGACGTCCAACAGCGGCCGGTCGTTTCCATCCGCCAGATACAGGCGGCCGCCTTCCAGCTTGACCTCGCTCTTGTCCGCATCCTTGAGCTCCACGTCGATGGCCAGGAAGGGGCCTTTGAGCTTCGGCGGCCCCACGTCTGCCACCGCGACGAAGCGGGCCCGTGAAGGCGATACGCCGGTGCTCGCCGCCAGGCTGATCACGCGCGGCAAGCTGTTCTGCGAGTCATACAGATACGCGATCGGCACCAGCAGGTTGACGCCATCGGAGTAACGGGAAATCAGGCCGCTGAAATCGGGACCCGGCTCCCGCTTGTCCAACAGCATATGGCTGGTGGCCAGCACGGAGACCGGATACGACTCGGGTGTTTCGCGGCAGCGGTCGCTCGCCTGTTGCCGCACGAAGGAAACGCGGATGTTGTTGCGGGTGCTCAGGACATGGCGCGGGATGGGTGCCACGATGCGTTCGCGCCGGCCGTGCGCTTCCATCTCGCGCGCTCCCAGCAGCACGTCGTTCAGGAATACCGAGACGACGGGTGGTGTGCGCGCCGCGCCGGGCGCAGCAGCGACGTCGATCACGAGCGAGGCGGGGCCGCGGCCTTCGCCCGTGACGGCCGTGATGTCGAAGCCGGCATTCCAGTCGGCGCGCGAAAGCACGTCCAGCGTGGCGGGCTTGGCGCCCAGGTACTTGAGCGACACCGCCGTGAAATCGACCTTGGGATCGTCCGCCGCGTTCAACGTCAGCGACGGCGTCCCGGTGGCCTGATGCCACGACTGCGTGAAAAGCCCCGCCGCCTGCGCGCCTGCGTCGGGCGCGACCACGATAGCCGCGCGCCCGAACACGTTGCCCAGCCTGACCTGGCCCGTGGCCAGTTGCCTGCCCCAGCCGTCCAGGGCCTTGCCCCGCCATTCCGCAAATGCATCGAGCGATTCGGGCGGAAGCTGGGCGCGCAGTTCGTCCAGCGCCTGCGCGAGCACGCTGCCGGTGGCGCGATCGGCCACGACGATATCGGGCTGCAATAGCCCGCCCTGCCCCAATGCCATCAGCGCGCCGACCTCCGCCAGGTCCTTGAGGCGGCGCTTGCCGCCTTCCGCCAGGGCGGCGAATGCCGGCACCTTGCGCAGCCCCGTGGGCACCACCACCGCGTGCAAGTCCACCGTGTCGCCCACGGCTGGCAGGGCGACGATGCGCGGCCGCTTGCCGGCGCGCTCCAGCGCCACACCCAGGCGCCAGGCCGAGTCGTACGCGTCGGTCGAGAGCTTGCTTCCGGCGATCAGGATCATCGGCGACGGCGGCAGCGAGCCCCAGGCCGCCGGCAGATCGGCTACGGCCGAGCTGTCATACCGATAGGTAAAGCGTGTGGTCGGCTCGATCCGCAACAAGTTGCCGGGCGTGCGGGTGTCGGAGCAGGTGTTCTCGCGGCCGATGGCGGTGCGCCAGTCCAGGTTGAACCGCACGAGCCCGCTAGACCGCGGCGCGCCGTCGACGGCCAGCGTCAGGCTGCCGTCGCCGCGCTCGGCGGCCACGGGCCGCGCCGACACCGGGAAACCGTCGATCGACAGGATCAAGGTGGTACGGCCTCCATCGGCTCGCACGAAGCTGGCGTCCATCTGCAGCGTGCCGTTGGCGAAGGGCACGCCGGGCGGCACGGGCAGCACGATCTCGCGCGTGGCTTCGGGATAGCCCAGCACCAGGGGGTTGGTGATGCCGATGTCCGCCAGGGTGACCACGCGCGAAACCCAGGTATCGCTGCTCATGCGACGGAACACTTCGGCAGGTGAGGCAGCCGAAGCTGCGGCGGCGGGGGGCATGGCGCCTGCGGATTGGGCGAAGGCCATGCCCGGCAGTAAAGCAGTGACCAGTAGGACCGAGCGAAGTAGCTTCAATTGAATCCCCTTGCTGCTGAGGCACTGCGTGGAGCTTGGCGCCCCTGGCTCAGCTTGTGTGTATCAAACCCGTTGTTGAATTTAGATTTTGTAACCGGGTTGACCCGACAGCAAAGTCGCCGTCAGCGCGTAGGAGGGTGCCTACGAAAACGTCGGGATGTAAGAGAAAAGGCCAGCTAAACTCGCCCTCTCCACCGAGAACCGAACCCACCACCATGGCCGCGCTCAACATCAATGGCCGCCGTCAACCCGGCCACCTGTTGCCACGGCACCTTCCCCGATGGCAGCAACTGGTGACGCCCGGTTGGCTGGCCGCCCTGATTGCCGGGCAGCCTGTCATTGCCGCCCCGCCGGGCCAGTGGCGCCTGTTCGAAGTCGGGTGCGATGGCGCGGAGCTTTTTAAGCAAAGCCATATCCCCGGCGCCGGCTATCTGGATACCCAACAGTTGGAGAGCGGTCCGCTGTGGAACAAGGTTCCGGACCAGGCGCTGTTGCAGGTGCTCCTGGACAACGGCATCCGTCACGACACCACGGTGCTGCTGTATGGCCGCAATATGCTGTCGGCGGCACGGGCCGCGCATCTGCTGTTGTATGCCGGGGTGGAAGACGTGCGCCTGCTCGACGGCGGTTTTCAGGCCTGGCAGGCCGCTGCTTGTCCCGTCTTGCCGGGAACGCCGCATCCACCTGCGACGGCGAGCGAATTTGGCGCCCACTTTCCCGCCCATCCGGAATACCTGATGGACATGCATCAGGTGCGTGAACTCATGCTTCGGAAAGATGGCGTTCTGGTCAGCATCCGCACCTGGAATGAATTCATCGGCAAGACCTCCGGCTACAGCTACATCGCAGCAAAAGGCGATATCCCGGGAGCACGCTGGGGGCGCGCCGGCCTCGACGGCGATGTCAACAGCATGGACGATTTCCATCACCCGGACGGCACCATGAAGCCGCCCGCCGAGATCCAGGAGTTCTGGGGAAACGCGGGCATCCACTCAGGGCAGCGGACGACGTTCTACTGCGGCACGGGGTGGCGCGCCTCCCTCGCCTTCTTCTATGCGTGGTTGATGAACTGGGAGCAGATCAGCGTGTATGACGGCGGCTGGTGCGAATGGAGCAGCGATCCGGAGAATGAAAAAAGGACTTACGTCACTTCGACGTAAGGCAGCGCGCGGCCTCAGCTAAGGCGCGCGTGTGATGCCGATGTCGTCGAAAGCCAGGTGGTGCATGAACTCGCGAAGGATAAGAACGTAGGAAACGAATGGCCCGTCCGTTGGGACGCCGCTCGACGAGGACGGTCGGCCCAGCGAAACCGCCGCCAGCTCGCCGAATATGTGCTCGACCTGTTGCAGCGTCAGCACACCCGTGTCCTGTCCAGCGGGCTGCGCAAGCGCGAGCAGCCTTGATGCGATCGCGTCCGAGCTGACCAGTTTCGTCGACGGCGGCAGCACCTTGGCCAGCGGCATCACGGCCTCTTCGACGAAAGCGATCGCGGATTCCAGTTCCAGCTCCGACGGCGGCTCACGCCGGAAGGGTCCACGGCCAAGTTGCATCAGTCCAATGCCGAGTTGCAAGTCGACTGCGGACGAAAACCCAGCGTCGACGCAGACCCGCGTTTGCAGATCACCAATCGAAATACGCGTGATCTCGGTCATATCAGTACCCTAGTTCTGCGTTAGCGCTGGCCGCTCCTTGACACCAGCGCGGCGTCCAGCGATGCACGGCCCGCGCCGCTGACGACCAGCGACACAGCCACCGCCAACAGCGCCAGTCCGAACTCGTAGCCATTGTTGGCGACGAACAGGCCCTTGTCGATGTGAACGGCGAAGATCGCCACCAGCATGGCAAAGGCCAGTGCGGCGGCGGCCGGGCGCACCAGCAGGCCCAACACCAATGCCACGCCGCCGAAGAATTCGGCACTGCCAGCGAGCAGGGCCATCAGGTAGCCGGGTGCGAGACCGATGGATCCCATCCACTGGCCCGTGCCTTCGAGACCGTAGCCGCCGAACCAGCCGAACAACTTCTGGGCCCCGTGTGCCGCAAAGATCAGGCCCACCGGAATGCGAAGGGCCAGCGGCCCCCAGCTGGAGCCGGGTGCCAGCAGGCGTGGAATGAAAGAACGTGTCATTTGAGTCTCCTTGATTCGATGTGGGATGGATGTTGCGGAGGCTTTTCCGCCGCCACAACTGCACTTTAAATGTCCCGAATCAAGAGATAAACCACCTGCTTTGAGATTAATTGTCTTCCTAATAGAAACAATTGAAGTCAAGGGCTCGTGCCAGTCTTCCTTTTCCTCGATGAAGTGACCCTCTGCTTGCGATGTGCCCTCGCCGCGTACTTGAGGCCGGCAATCGCAGGCGCGAGGACTTGCATGTCTGCATGCTGGGCATAGACGGCATACGCCGGGTAAGGGAACTCGGGCGCCCCAGGGATTTTGAAGAGGCGCCCGGCGGCCAGGTGTGTGCCAACCACCTGCTTCCTGAAGTAGCCGGCGCCGCCCGCCGCAAGCAGATAGTCACGCGCCAGAGGGCCAAGGTTTGCAAAGACGCCTCCAGCCGACAACTCCGGGAACGCGATGGCGTGCTGTTCCGCAAACTCCGGCCCCCAGTCAACGTAGATGTATTCCGCCGGCGTCGGAACCTGAAGTGTTCTATCAGTAGTCACGAGGATGAGCTTCTCCTCGATCAACAGATCGATCATCAATCCAGGTCTTCGCTGGGGGGCATAGACAAGAAGGCGTCACCGCGGTCAACGATCGCCGAATCCTGACTGCCGAACTTCCCGTGATGATGTGATTGGGCGCCAAGACACCTGATCTCATCCGTCCAAGCGCCTATACCAAAGTCGTAGCCCGCTCATCTCCCCGGCTACCCCCGCCATCCATCCGTGCAGGCGGAAGGTACGCATGTGCAATGGCCGCTCCGCCCCCTTGCGCGTAGTCTCACTTGGAACGATGGAGATCACAGATGCCGACAAAACCGCTCGTCGCGATCGTGGACGATGACGAATCCATTCGCGTGACCACGAAGGACCTGCTCGAGTCTGCAGGATTGAATGCCGCGGCGTTCGCGTCTGCGGAAGACTTTCTGAGCTCGGGACTGCTGCCAAGCGTCTCATGCGCAATTGCCGACATGCGCATGCCCGGTATGAGCGGGCTGGCGCTGCATGAGCACCTCCTCGCATCGGGCAATCCCATTTCCACCATCCTCATCACGGCCTACCCCGACGAGCTCGTCCGTGCCCGCGCTCTCCAGGCGGGCGTGGTTGCCTACCTCACGAAGCCGTTTACCGACGACGAACTGCTCGGCTGCATCAGCTCCGCCGTGCGGCCGGGCCAAAGGAGCGTTTGAATGCCTGTTTTCTTGCATGAAGCCTATCTGCGGCAGGAATTCTCGCGAATGGGAACGGCGGCTTTGCACGGTGAACGGCTGGACGGAGCCAGTCGACTCGAAGCGCTCCTGGCAAGGGAACTGCGTCACCCCGAAGAGCTGCGGACCGCACGCGCAAATATTGCAGCTTCGGCAGCCATCCTGCCGATCGCACCGGAGATGGCGTGGGCGGTTCCGCAACTTCTCAAGCGGATTCAGCTTGTCTCGCCGGGCATCCTGTCGACAAGCGGAGTACTGCGGTCCCTGATCCGGATGCCGGAGTTGGATGAGCAGTTCGCGAAAGCGTTCGCAGACTCCGGCTTTCTGTCGTGCGACCAGGCCATCGAGCGAGTGCGCTGGAAATACGACGTCAGCGAGATGCTGGCGCTGCATCATGGTGGATCGGCCTGGCAAGTGCTTGAGCATTGCCGCGTCCTCCTGATGCAGCACCGCACGAAGCAGCCTCTCGATTGGGAAGGCGTGTTGATCGAGCTTCAGACACTGCTTTCATGGTTTCCGGAACTTCGCACGATCCAGCTGCTGGAGCAGCTCTACGCAAGACTGCGCGCGCTTCACACGAAGAGCGTACTCGCCGCTCAGTGCTGGCTGGATTGGCGTACCCAAGGAGCCCACCATGCATGAAGACGACCGGAACCGAAGAGATCTGCGTATCCTGGTGGTCGACGACAACCACGACGCCGCCTTCAGTTTGTCGGCCCTGCTCCAGCTCAAGGGACACCAGACCAGCACGGCCCATAACGGCCTGGATGCCGTCCGGGCGGCAACCCGGGTGCGTTACGACGCAGTGGTGCTCGACCTGGGCATGCCCATCATGGACGGCTTCCAGGCGGCTGCCGTCCTCGGCCGGCTCAGGCCTGCGCCCCTGCTGATCGCCTACTCGGCCTGGGACGATGCCGAGACGCGGCGGCGCACAGCCGACCTGGGCTTCTCTGCGCACCTGAGGAAGCCGGTCCAGCTCGATGTCCTGGAGGCGGCACTGGGGCTGGCCCGTGAGGCCGATTCAGGTCGGCGGCGGAGTCACGGTGGCGAGCCGTAGGACGTCGCCCATCCGCACGAGTTCGGGCAGGGACTTCGCTCGCATCTTGCGCATGATCTGTCCACGGTGGACCTTGACGGTCACCTCGCTCACGCCGAGATCGCCGGCGATCTGCTTGTTCATCCGCCCGAGGATCACGAGCGCCATGATCTCGCGCTCGCGCGGCGTGAGCGCGGCGAAGCGTTGCCGCAGGTCATCCAGGACGGCGCCCTCCCGGCGTTGCGCACGGTTGCGCTCGATGCCGATGTTGATCGCATCGAGCAGCTCCTGGTCGCGAAAAGGCTTGGTGAGGAACTCGACGGCCCCGGCCTTGATCGCGCGCACCGACATGGGGATGTCGCCGTGACCGGTGATGAAGATCACGGGAATAAGGACGCCCGCTTGTACAAGCTCCTGCTGGAAGTTGAGGCCGCTCGACCCCGGCAATCTGACGTCGAGTACGAGACAGGCGGGGGCGTCAGGACGGGCCGCCTCGAAAAATTCCCGAGATGATGCGAACCCGCGAGCCTCCAGCCCGACGGAGGCAATGAGATCCTGCACGGCTTCGCGCATCGACGGATCGTCGTCGACAACGAAAACGATGGGACGCTCCTCGGCCATTTACAAAACCGGCTGCAGGGCCGGCAGCGAAAACCGGAAGACGGCGCCGCACGGCACGTTGGGCGTCACCCACAGCCGCCCGCCGTGGGCCTCGATGATCGAGCGGCTGATCGACAATCCCATCCCGATACCCTCCTCCTTGGTGGTGTAGAAGGCCTCGAAGAGCCGATCCACGTGGCCGGGATCGACGCCAGGCCCCGAGTCTCGCACTTCCACAGTCACCGTGTTCGCGCCCTCCCGGGCGGAACCAATCGCGAGCTCACGCGTCCGAGCGCCGCTGCCTTTCATCGCTTCGATGGCATTGACGAGGAGGTTCAGGACCACCTGCTGGAGCTGAACCCGATCGCCCTCGATGAGCGGCACGTCGGGCGCGAGCGACGTGTTCAGCGTGATGGCATTTCGGCGCACTTCATCGCGCGTCAATGCGATCACTTCGAGAATCGCTTCGTTGACGTCCACGAAATCCCTGCGCGGCGCCTGGCGATTGACGAGTGCGCGGATACGGTCGACGACCTGGCTCGCCCGCCTGACGTCCGTGACGATGCGCTGGAGCGCGGATCGCGCCTTCTCCATCTCGGGCGGTTGGGCCGCCATCCAGCGCGTGCAGGCGGCAGCGCTCGCGCTGATGGCGCCAAGCGGCTGGTTCACCTCGTGCGCGATGGAGGCGGCGAGCACCCCGAGCGTCGTCACGCGGTTGACGCGCGCGAGCGCCGCCTCCGCGTCGCGCAACGCCTCGGAGGCGAGCTTGTGATCGGTGAGGTCGCGCGTGATGGCGAGTGCGGCCTCCACCCGCTCGGAGCCCAATCGCAGGGGCGCGTAGATCACCGAGTAATAGTACCGGCCGCTCGCGTTCACGAACCATTCGGCGAACGACACCTGCTCACCCGCGAAACAGCGATCCATCCTGGGCTTGAGAATCTTCTCGTAGACCTCGCCGCCATGGAGATCGCTCACATGCAGGCCCGCGATTCGATCGGCCGGCATCTTCCAGTTGCGTTCATAGACCGGGTTGAGGCGTTGATAGCGGTAATCCCGGCCGATGACCGCCATGGCGTCCGGCGCACTCTCGAAGATGTGCCGGGTCAGCTGCTCGCTCGCGCTCAGCTCCTCTTGAGCATGCCGCAGCTCCGTGATGTCCTGGAGCGTACCGAAAGCGCGCAGCTTCTCCCGCGGCACGCCGCGCGTCGCCTCGCCCCGGCTATGCACGATTCGCACCTCGCCGTTCGGCCGAACGGCCCGGAATTCCAGGTCGAATCGCCCGTTGCCCTTGCCGGCAGCCACGATGGTCTCGACCAGCCTTGCCCGGTCCTCCGGGTGCGCGAGTTCCAGGGCCCGACCCCGGGATGAAGAGAGTTCTTGCTGCGCGATGCCGTAGATGCGACAAGCTTCCTCCGAGAGCGTCAGGCACTGGTTGCCCAGATCGTATTCCATGTAGCCCATGTGCCCGATGCGCTGAGCCTCTTCAAGCTTGCGTTCGCTTTCGCGCAAGCTGCGAAAAATGAGCAGGCTGGTGAGCGCGTCGTCCAGACGGCGGCCGATCTCCTCGAACAGACGTTTTTCCTGCTCGCTCCACACCCGCGCATGTGAGCACTGGTGCAGGCCGAAGAGGTAGACGCGGTCGACCTTGGGTCGTACGGCCACGGCCATCTGAGAGCGAGTGGCGAAGCGCTCGGCGATCGGGCCGGGCACCTGCAGCTCGTGGCCCGGACCGAACAACACGGCGCCATCGGCCGCGCGAGCCGTGCGGAACACCTCCGCGACATCCGGGGTGAGCGGCACGTCGGCTCCCAGGGCGAACGCGCCGGGGAACTGCGGACGCGTATGTTCCATCACCGCGCGCCAGAACGGCGCATCGGGGTCGCACGGGTAGACAAGCCAGGCGCGGTCGCAAGCGAAAACCTCCAGCACAGCGTCAAGCACGTCGCTCATCATTCGTTCAATGTCATTGGTGCCGTGCATGGCGCGGTTGATCCGGTCCATGCTTTCCAGGAACCAGAGGTGGCCGGCGCGCTCTTCCTCCGCCACCTTGCGGTCGTGGATGTCGGTGTGCACGCCGTACCACTTCAGGACCTTTCCCCCGTCGCCCCGCAGCGGCACGGCGCGGCCGAGGAACCAGCGGTACTCGCCGTCGAAGCGACGCAGCCGCACCTCTTGCTCGAAAGGCTCGCCGGTGGCGATGCTGTGATTGCGTGCTGCCTTGTAGCGCGAAGCGTCCTCGGGATGAACCGCGGCCTTCGAATTGGCGGCATCAGGGCCGAGTCCGGTGTATTCGTGCCAGCGCCGGTTCCCCATCGCGTTTTGGCCGCTGGCATCGGTCACGAACGCCATGGCCGGCATGGTCTCGATGATGTCGCGCAGTTCCTTCTCGCGCTGACGCAGCGTCTCTTCCGCGCGCTTGCGTTCGGTGATGCTCCGGCCAACGCCCCGATAGCCGACGAAGGTGCCCATGTCGTCGAACACGGGCAAGCCGGAAACCGAAACATAGCGCTTGCCGCCGTCGGGAGTCGGGCGCGCGAGCTCGAAATCACGGAACGGCAGGTGGGCGTCGAGTGTCTCGCGGTGCCTGCGCCAAGCCTCTTCGTCGGGCTCCAGATACGGCACCTCCCATCGCGTCTTGCCGAGCTCGGCGCCCGGGGCGGGCCAGTCCGCCGTCACGGTCCGGTCGAATTCCTGCCGCACGAAGCGATGCTGAGCATCGGTTTCCCAATACACGTCGAACGAGAACTGCACAAGGGTGCGAAAACGCTCCTCGCTCTCGCGCAGCGCCTTCTCGGCGCGCTTGCGCTCGGTGATGCGGTCACTCGTCTGCAGCACCGCGACGGGCTCGCCGTGCTCGTCACGCTGCAGGACCCAGCGGCTCGCCACGACGACCGGCGTCCCATCCTTTCGGATGTGCTGCAGTTCGCCCTCCCAGCGGCCGGTGCCCAGCAACGCCTCATTGATCCGCTCGATGGGGGCCGGGAAGACCGTCTGCAGGAGATGGTGGGTCGTCTGGCCGACTGCTTCGGCCGCCGTCCATCCGTACAACGCTTCGGCGCCCCGGTTCCAGTAGGCCACCACGCCGTCCATCCCGCGCACGAAGATGCCGTCGTGCGCGAGCTCGAGCAAGGCCGTCGCGTACGGCAGCGCTTCCAGCTTGTCTCTTGTAGCCACGCCTGGCCTCCAACCGCTCTGCGGAAAGCCGGCCCCATTTTGCTCCGCTGGCCAATCGTTGTCACGGCCAGAAACTCCGAGGTAAGAGTTGCTTACAACGCCGCAGTGACGATGATTTCCACGAGCAGTTCCGGTGCGGCGAGCTTGGCTTCGCAGGTCGCACGTGCCGGCGCCGCGGCGGCAGGAACCCAGGCTTCCCAGGCGGCGTTCAGGCCGGTGAAATCGCGATCGATGTCCTTGAGCCAGATCTGTGCGCTCAGGATTTTTTCCTTGCTGCTGCCGACGCTGGCCAGGCGTGCGTCGATGGTGTCGAGCACGCTTTTCGTCTGCACCTTGATGTCGCCGTCACGTACGGACGAGGTGATTCCGGCGAGGTAGACGACGCCGTTGTGCACGACGACGCGGGACAGGCGGGGGGTGGATTCGTAGCGCTGGATGTCAGACATTGGATGGTCCTTCTTTGTGGTTGGTCAATGCACGGCGACCGGCGCGAACCGGTCCACGGAAAACGGTGCGATCGGCAAGGTGCTGCGCCCATCGAGCACCAGCTCGGAGACGATCTGTCCCCCGATAGGGCCTAGCTCGAAGCCGTGGGCCGAGAAGCCGAACGCATGCACCAGTTGCGGAGCGCGGCTGCTCAGACTGATGACGGGAATCTCGTCGGGCATGAAGGCCTCGACGCCGGCCCAGGCGCGCACGACGTTGATGCCGGCCAGGTGCGGGAACAGGTCCGTCACCGTCTGCGCGCTCGACGAGAGCTTGATGAAATCGACCTCGCCGTGGCGGCGCACCACATCGGCCGCGCAGCGCAAGCCGCCGCCGATGAGCACGGTGCCGTTGGCGAACTGCTTGAAGGACAGCGGCCGGCCGGCCGCGCCCAGCACCGGCTCGACGAAGTGCGGCACACGCTGCGTGATCATCAGCATCAGCCCGCCGGGCTTCATGGGCACCACGTCGCCCGCCTGCGCGGCAAAGTCGCCGGACCAGGCGCCAGCTGCATTGACCAGCCACGGCGCAGTGAAGACGCCGCGCGGCGTGGCGACGCGCCACTGGTTGCCGACGCGGTCGATCGTCTGCGCGGGCGTGGCTTCATGGAACTGCGCGCCCAGCCGCTGGGCGGCAAGGCGGAACGCGGTGACGGCGCGATAGGGCACGGCATGGCCGTCGTCCCTGACCCAAATGCCGCCGACCACATGGTGCGCCAGGCGCGGGGCGATCTCGCGCACCTGCTGCGCATCGACGATGACTTCGTGCGTGAAGCCGAGCGCATTCAGCTCGGCCACCCGGCGGCGCAGCGCGTCCAGCTCTTGCGGCGTTTCGGCGATCTGCAACTGGCCGCTGGGCACGAAGGTGCCGTCTTCACCGAGCAACTCGGGCAGGTTATGCCAGAGACCCAGCGAGGCGCGCGCCAGCGGCACTTCCGCATGGTGGCGGCCTAGCGTGCGCACGCCGCCGGCATTGACGCCCGAGGCGTGGCGCGCGCAGTACTCGGCTTCCAGCAGCGTGACCTTCGCGCCGCGGCGCGACAGGTGAAAGGCACTCGACGTGCCGTGAAAGCCGCCGCCGATGACGATGACGTCGCTGCCTCGGGGCGGCCCGCGCTCAGGCCGCACGCGCCAGCTCTCCCAGCGTGATCGGCTTGATCGGCGGACGGATGCGGAAGTAGCCGGTCTCGCCGGGCGGCACGCCACGCGCGTCGGCGATCACCTCGGTGACCGTCAGGCCGCATTGCCGGCCCTGGCAGGGGCCCATGCCGCAGCGGCCGAAGCTCTTGGCCTGATTGGGGCCGGTGCAACCCAGCGCGACGAAGCCACGGATGTCCCCGGCGGTGACCTCTTCGCAACGGCAGACGATGGTGCCGTCGGCCGGGATGCGGTTGCACTTCTTCGGGCGGTACAGCGCATCCAGGAAGGGGCGGATGAAAAGGTGCTCGCGCATCTCGGCGCGCAGCGGCGCGGCCAGGCTGTCCCGTGTAGGAACGGCGAGCTTGCCGGTTTGCGCGGCCGCAGCCAGGCCGGCGAGTTCGCCCTGCAGCGCGGCCACGCGGGCGCCGCCGATGCCGCTGCTGTCGCCCGCGACGAAGATGCCGGGCACATCGAGCTCGCCCCAGGTGTCGGTGACGGGCGACCAGCAGAGCTGCGCCTCGTCCCATGCGTGCCGGGCCCGCAGCGACCAGGAGAACTGCGTGTTCGGCACCACGCCCTGGTGCAGCAGCACCAGCGGGCTGTCTACCTTGCGCGGCGTGCCGCCGCTGACAAAGCCCAGGCCACTGGCCTTGCCTTCGCCCAGAACGTGCAGCTCGGTCGCGCCCTTGTAGAACGGCACGCCGGCCTGCTTCAGCGCGGCCATCAGCGACAGGCCTTTTTTCAGGTAGCGCCATCCGGCCAGCGCACCGCCCGCATGACGGATGGCGCGGCGGTAGTCGGTGCCGTCGGTGGTGTCGACGATGGCGGCAATCGGTACGCCGGCGCGCACGTACTGCCATCCGAGCAGGTAGAGCAGCGGGCCGCAGCCGGCCAGCACCACGGGCTGGGTGGGCGCCATGCCGGAGCCCTTGAGCAGGATCTGCGCGGCACCGGCCGTCAGCACGCCGGGCAAGGTCCAGCCCGGAATGGGAAAGGGTCGCTCCATGGCTCCCGTGCACAGCAGCACGCAGCGGGCCTGGACGGAGCGCACGCCGCCGTCCTGCAGGTAGTGCACCTGGCGTTCGGCCGTGACCTGCCAGACAGCGGCTCCAGTGATGTGGCGGGCGCCGCTGGCGGTGAAGTCCCTGGCCAGCGCCGCGCCGGCGCCGTAATCGGGGCCGAGCACATCCAGGCGCTTGGCAGGCGCATTGGTGATGCCGCGGTAGATCTGGCCGCCGGCGGCGGGCTGCTCGTCGAGCAGCACGACACTGGCGCCGTGCTTGCGCGCGGTAACGGCCGCGGCCATGCCGGCGGGACCGGCGCCGATGATGGCAATGTCCACGGTGTCGGCTGGGCGGCTGGGCGCCATCTCGGGGGATGCCTCAAACGCCATGGGGCGCCTCCACCGCTTGGGCGAGAGCCAGGGCCGGGTTCCTGGCTTCGGCGAGCAGGTCGCGCATGCCGTCCTGCGTGCGGATGGCCATGCCGGCCTCCAGCGGCACCAGGCAGCCCTGGCGGTTGGGCACGCCGTCGATCTCCAGCAGGCATTCGAAGCACACACCCATCATGCAGTAGGGTGCGCGGCCGTCGCCCGACACCGGCGAGTTGCGAAAGCGCTTGACGCCGGCAGCCAGCAGGGCGGCCGCCACGCTGGAGGCCACGGGCACCTGCAGCGGCTGGCCGTTGAGGGTGACGGCGACAGTCGCATTGGCAGAAGCGCCGGCCTGAGCCAGCGGTTGGAACAGCGAATCAGTGGGCATGGCTGGGACGGTAGTTGGGGTTCGAGAAACGGCCCGCCTGGAAGACGCCGATCTCTTCGGGCCGCGACGCGCCGGCGACCCAAGGCGCGACGCGGAACGCGTGCGCGGCAGCGAGCGTGACGCCGCTGTGGCAGGTGGTGACGAAGGCGCCGGGGTGCTTCGGCGACTCCTCGTAGATGGGAAAACCATCGGGGGTCATGACACGCAGGGCGCCCCAGGCCCGGACGAGGCGCAGGCCGGCGAGCACGGGGAAGGTGCGCACGCCGCGCCGGGCGATGCTGGCCATCACGCCGGTGGTGACGTTGTCGTTGAAGCCGACTTCTTCCATCGAGTCGCCAAGCTGGATGGTGCCCTCGTCGGTCTGCCGCACATTGAGCGTGGGGTGCTCCAGAAAACGCGCGGTGCGCTCGCCGATGAGCACCTGTCCACGGTTGGGCACCACGGGCGCGTACAGGCCAAGCTGCTCGGCCAGGCCCGGGTTGCCGAGGCCGGCAGCCAGCACCACACGCGGCGCCTGCCAACGGCCTTCGACGGTGAAGAGGCTGCCGCCGGCGCGCAGCTGTGCCGTCACGGTTTTCACCGGCTGGCCGCTGACGTAGTGGACGCGGCGCTCGAGGTTGGCCGCATGCAAGGCGCGCAGCAGCTTGAGCGGGTTGGTGTGGCCGTCCATGGGCGTGTAGCTCGCACCGGTCACCGCGGGGCCCAAGGCTGGCACGCGGGCGATGGCCTCCTGCCGGCCGAGCATCTCGAAGGGGTAGTCGCCCGAGAGTTCGTCCTGGATGGCTTGCAGGCGCCTTCGGCGCTCTTCCTGCTCTTCGTCGGAGAAGGTGAAGCAGAAGCCGCCAGGCTGCTCCAGGCGCACGTCGATGCCGGTGTCGTCGAACAGGGCATTCGCAAGCTGCGGCCAGAGGCCGGCCGACAAGCGCGTCCAGCGGGCGTAAGGCGTCATGCCGAAGCCCTTGCCCTGCACCCAGATGAGGCCGAAGTTGCCGCGCGAGGCACGGAAGGCCTGGTCGCCTTCATCGAGCAGGGTGACCTTGGCGCCCTGGCGTGCCAATCCATAGGCGACGGCGCTGCCGACGAGGCCCCCGCCGATGACGATGATGTCGCTGATGTTCATCATGCGGGGTTCAGTTCTTGCCGATCAGCACGCGGTCCAGGCCGACGAGGCGGTCCATGATGACCATGACGGCCAGCGTGCCGACGATGAGCACGGTGGCGACGGCGGCGACCAACGGATCGATGGTCTGGGCGATCTGGTTATACATGGCGACGGGAAGCGTGGTGGTGCCCGGCGTGGCGACGAAGACCGTCATGGTGAGCTCATCGAAGCTCTGGATGAAGGCCAGCATCCAGCCGCCGGCCACACCCGGAACGATGAGAGGCAGCACCACGCGCCGGAAGGCGGTGAGGCGGGAAGCGCCCAGCGAGAGTGCGGCCCATTCGGCATCGCGATCCAGCCCGGTGGCCGACGACAGCACGAGGCGCAGCGCGTAGGGAATGATCACGATGACGTGCGTCGCGGCCAGCCAGATGAAGGAGCCGGTCACGTTGATCGTCGTGAAGAAGCGCAGGAAGGCCACGCCCAGCACCACGTGCGGGATCATCAGCGGCGACATGAAAAAGGCCATCAGCGCGCCACGGCCCGGGAACTTGTAGCGGGTGAGCGCCAGCGCGCCCGGCACGGCCAGCAGGGTGGCGATGGCGGCCGAGGCCAGGCCCAGCCATAGCGAGAACCAGAAGGCCCGGATGATCTCTGTGGAGTCGAGAATCGCCCGGAACCAGCGCAGCGAGAAACCTTCGGCGAAGGGCATGGAGATGAAGCCCTGGCTGGTGAAGGACACCAGCATCACCACCACCAGCGGCGCGATGATGAAGCCGATGAAGATGGCGTGATAGAGCAGCGAGAAGAAACCGTTCTTGCGCATGGGAAGTTCTTTGAATGCTTGCCGGGGTCAGGCGTCGAAGACCTGGCTGAAGCGGCGCTCCACCCAGCGGTTGGCACCGAGGATGATGACCACGTTGGCCAGGAGGAGCAGGACGGCGATGGTGGCGCCCAGCGGCCAGTTCAGCGTGTTGAGGAACTCGTCGTAGGCAGCGGTTGCCACCACCTTGAGCTTGCGCCCGCCCAGCAGGGCCGGTGTGGCGAAGGCCGAGGCCGCGAGCGCGAAGACGATGATGCAGCCCGAGAGGATGCCGGGCAGCAGCTGCGGCAGCATCACGCGCAAGAACACCTGGAGGGGCGGGGCGCCCAGCGACAGGCCCGCGTTCTCGACCTGCGGGTCGAGCTTCTGAAGGTTGGCCCAGACCGAGATCACCATGAAGGGAATCAGCGCATGGGTCAGCGCAATCGCCACGCCCGTCATGCTAAAGAGCAGGCGCAGCGGCTCGCTGGTGATGCCCAGCGCCATCAGCGTGCTGTTGATCAGCCCGTTGTTGCCGAAGAGGATGGCCCAGCCCAGCGTGCGCACCACGACCGAGATCAGCAGCGGCCCGAGGATGACAATGAGGAAGAGCGCACGCCAGGGGCTTTTCATGCGCGCGAGAATCAGGGTTTCCGGCACGCCGAAGACCACGCACAGCAAGGTCACGCCCAGCGCCAAGGCGCCGGTGCGCAGGAAGATCTCGTGGTAATAGCCATCGGAGAACACTTCGACATAGCTGCGCCAGGTGTAGTCGGGCAGCACGCCGCGAGCACCGTCGAAGGCGTGGAAGGAAAGCAGGACCGTCAGCGCCAGCGGCACCAGCAGCAGGCCGATGAACAGCAGCAGCGCGGGAGAGGCCAGGAGCCAGGGCGCAGCGCCGGCGCCTTCGGTAGATTTGCGGCGCCGCAGCGCAGCGCCGGGTGCGGGCACGGCGACGGTCGCTTCAGCCATGATCCACCTCTTGCCGGGGCAGCACGCGCAGGTCGTCGTCCGACCAGCTCACGCCGACGGCGCTGCCTTCTGCGGGCGGCACCTCGCCGATGTTGGGCAGGCTCACGCTCATCAGGCCCATCGCGGTGTCGACCTGGAGCATCCAGTGGTTGCCCAGGAAGACGCGCGTCTTGACCTGGCCCGGCAGGCCGTCGCCGGCCGCGCCCAGGCGGAGCTTTTCAGGCCGCACGAAGACGTGCACATCGCCGTCGAGGCTGCGGCCGCCGTGCGGGATGTGCAACTGGCGCTCGTTCACATTGACGACGGCGCAGCGCTGGTTGCTGGCGACGATGCGCCCGTGCAGTGAATTCGTCTTGCCGAGAAAGGCCGATGCGAAGGGCGAGCCGGGCTGCTCGTAGGCTTCGAAAGGCACGGCCAGCTGCACGATCTTGCCGCCGTGCATGACGGCGATGCGGTCGCTCATGGTCATGGCTTCGACCTGGTCGTGCGTGACCAGCAAGGTGGTGATGCCCAGGTGGCGCTGGATGGCGCGCAGTTCGATATGCATGTCTTCGCGCAGCTTGGCGTCGAGATTGGACATGGGCTCGTCGAGCAGCAGCAGCTGCGGGCGGACGGCCAGGGCGCGGGCGATGGCGACGCGCTGGCGCTGGCCGCCGGAGAGCTCGCGCGTGAAGCGCTTGCCCAGGCCGCCCAGGCGCACCAGGTCCAGCGTCTCGCCGATGCGCTGGGCGCGCTCGCTTCGGCCCATGCCGCGCATCTCCAGGCCGAACCCTACGTTGGCTTCAACCGTCATGTGGGGAAACAGCGCATAGCTCTGGAACACCACACCCATGCCGCGCTTTTCAGGACGCAGGGCGGTGATGTCCTGGCCTTCGAGCACGATGCTGCCGCGCGTGGGGCTCACGAAGCCGGCAATCATCTGCAGGGTGGTGGTCTTGCCGCAACCCGAAGGGCCTAGCAGCGAGATAAATTCGCCCCGCTCGATGTCCAGGTCCAGCGACTCGACCGCGACGAAATCGTCGAAGTGCCTGGTGAGCTTTCTGAGGGAGAGGAAAGTCATGGTGTCGGGTTCCCAGGTGCGGCCGAAGAAATCAATCAGCGCATCAGCGTTCGATCGTGCGGTTCCAGCGATTGGTCCACTCGCCGCGCTTCTCATTGACAACGGACCAGTTGGTCGGCAGCAGCTTGCCGATCTGCGCCGGGCCGTAAGGCACCTTGGCGGCGATGGCGGGGGCGAGCTTGACCTTGCTGTTGACCGGGCCCCAGCCCTGGGTGTCGGCCTGCCAGGCCTGCACTTCAGGCGTCATCAGATACTGCAGCAGGGCCTGGGCCTGCTCGGGCACGTCGCTGTGGACGACCGGGCAGGCGGTGATCAGCAGCGCCATCGCGCCTTCCTTGGGGTAGACGAATTCGATGGGGAATCCGGTGGCCTTGAAAGACTCGACGCGGCCACTGCCCCACACCGCCAGGTTGATGTCGCCGTTCTGAAACAGCTCGGTCATCTTGCCCGGCGACGGCTCCCAGGCCAGCACATTGGGCGCCACTTCCTTGGTCATGGCGGTGAAGCCGGGGTCTATGGCCGTCTCGTTGCCGCCGCGCATCCTGGCGTACATGATCAGCGCCTGCAGGCCGTAGGTGTTGGAGATCGGCGGGATGGCCAGCTTCTGCTTGAACCTCTTATCGGTAAGGACGTTCCATGAATCGGGCTTGGGCAAGCCGGCCTTCTTGAAAGCTTCGGTGTTGTACGCCAGACCCGTGGCGACGGCGCCGACAGCCATGGAACGGTCGTCGATGCGGGCCAACGGGTAGAGGTCCTTGTAGATCGGCGCGTCCTTGACCTTGTCGCAGAAGCCGAACTGGACGGCCTGCTGCATCGGGCCGTCGTCGAGGATGACGAGATCCAGCTCCTGCTTGTCCTTCTGGGCCTGCAGCTTGGCCAGCGTGTCGGTGGAGTTGCCGGCGACGTAGACGATCTTGACCTTGTGTGCGGCCTCGAAGGCCGGGATGATCTTTTCCTTGAACAGCTTCTCGCTGGAGCCGCCGTAAGAGCCGACGTAGAGAGTGGGAACGGATTGCGCGTGGACAAGGCCCACGCAAGCCAAGGCGACGGTCGCGGCAAGCGGCGCGCTCAGGAATTTTGCTATCACCAGGGTTTCTCCATAACGGTGCATCCGGTCCATCGTGGGGCGCCCGACGCACTAATTTTGCACACCAGGTTATGGGACAATCACGACCGCACAACCCGCCACTACACTGACGAAATGAATGGTAAATGGCAGTCTGAGGTAAAACCAATACCATTATTTTTTTCATCCATAACACTGTGTTATGATTTTTTCGGGGTTATCCCTTGCGCCTGAGACAACTCGAAGCCTTCCGCGCCACCATGCTGTGCCAGACCGTCACGCGTGCGGCCGATATGCTGTTCATCTCCCAGCCGGCCGTCACGCGCCTGCTCGCCGACCTGGAAGAAAGCGTGGGTTTCCCGCTCTTCGAACGCTCGCGCGGGCGCCTGCACCCGACGACCGAGGCGCAGCTGTTGTACGAGGAGGTCAACCGCTCGCTGATCGGCGTCGAGCGCATTGCGCGCGCGGCCCACGCCATCAAGACGCAGCAGCGCGGCACGCTGCATGTGGCCGCGCCGCCGTCGATTGCGCTGTCCTTCATGCCCCGTGCGATCGCGCATTTCCTCAAGGACCATGGCGAGATCAAGATCACGCTGGGGGTGTACGACTCACGCAGCATCGTGGACATGGTGATCGGCCAGCGCTGCGACGTGGGCATCGTCAACCTCTCCATCAGCCATACCGGCACGCACGGAGACAACCTGTTGTCGACCGCCCATGTGTGCGCCGTACCCGTCGGCCATCGCCTGGCGGGCCGCGAAGTGGTGGTACCGGCCGACATCGAAGGCGAACTTTTTCTTTCGCACCCCAGCCATATCGGCACGCGGCTGCTGATCGACGCCATGTTCGCGGCCTATGGCGTGAAATACAAACCGGCGCAGGTGGAGAGCCAGGTCTCGGCCGCGCTGTGTTCACTGGTGGCGGCAGGCCTGGGCATCTCGCTGGTCGATGCGATCACGGCCACGGAATACAAGGGGAACGACCTGCGCTTCATTCCCTTCGAGCCGTTGGTGCCGCTGGAGTTTTCGGTGCTGATGCCCTTACAGCGCACGCCCCCCAAGCTGGTCGAGTCCTTCATTGCGCATGTGCGCAAGTTCGCCATAGCCGAGCTGGATCCTCGGCTGGTGATGAAGTAGGTTCTCCTTCCGCAAAAGCCCGCCCATCACTGAGCCTGCGGGCGCATCAACGCCTCGGAACGCAAGGCGAACTCATTCGCGACTTCCCGCAGTTCCTTGACGAATTCACGCGCGATCATCGAGGCCGGCCGCGAGTTCCCGATCAGCGCGTGCGGCCGGCTGTGGATCGAGGGGCGGAAGGGCCGCACCTTCAGTTCTGGAAACACGCCCAGCAGCAATGGAAACGGATCCACCAGCGCGACGCCGGATCCCGACTGCGCGAGCGCGTACGCCGAGAAGGTCTGGTTCACGGTGAACAGGATCACCGATGAGCTTTTCTTCTTCCTGAGCGCATCGCGCACCGCCCAGCCCATCTGCGTGTCCTCGGCAAAGGTGATGATGGTCTCGCCCGCCAGGTCGGCGGGCGAGATCAGACGCAGCGATGCGAGCGGATGGTCGTGCCGCATCACACAGCCCAGGTCCGCCCGGCACAGCTCGGTGACGTCCATGTCCGAGCCGCCCTCGGACACGTCGATCACACCCACGTCGGCCTGGTTGTTCCTCACGGACTCGATCACCTGGCGGGTCGATTGCGCGCGCAGATCGAAGAGGACCTTGGGGTGCCCGGCGCTGAAACGGCTGATCGCCGTCGCGACAATGGTCGAGGACAAGGTGGCCACGCTCGCAACCGTGAGGCTGCCGACGTGGCCGCTGCGAATCTCCTGCGTGTACTGGTGCACGGCATCGACCTGGCCGAAGAGGCGCTCCACCTGGGGCAGCAGCGCCTGGGCCTCGGGCGTGATCAACAGGCGCCCCTTGATCCTCTGGAACAGCTGCAGGCCGAGCTCTTCTTCCAGCAGGTGCAAGGTCTTGGTGACTGCGGGCTGGGAAATGTGCAGGACACGCGCGGCCCCGGATACGGACCCCGTCTTGGCCACGGCACGAAACACTGCGAGATGGCGAACGTTAACCATAACTTTCAGTTTCCGGGAATGTTCGCAAATTGTATTGGACGTAATGGATTCGGATTCCTAGACTCTGCCTGCATCACCACCGCAATCCGCCTTGGAAGGGTTCCCCCAGCATGACGATGACCAGAGAAGACTGGAGTGCTCGCGCCGCGAAGCTCCAACCCGAAGGACGTGCTTTCATCGACGGCGCCTACCGCCACGCCCTCTCCGGCAAGACGTTCGCCAACATCAACCCGGCCACGGGCCAGGCGATCTGCGAAGTCGCCGAATGCGACGTCGCCGACGTCGACCTGGCCGTGGCATCCGCTCGCAAGGCATTCGACTCGGGCATCTGGTCGAGGATGGCGCCGGCGGACCGCAAGCGCATCCTGCTGCGCTTTTCCGAGCTGATGGCATCGCACAGCGAGGAGCTCGCGCTGCTCGAAACCCTCGATGTCGGCAAGCCGATCACCAACAGCTTCACTGGCGACCTGCCCAGTGCCATTGGCTGCATCCAGTGGTATGCCGAAGCCATCGACAAGCTCTACGGGGAAGTGGCGCCGACGCCGCACGACTTCACCGCGATCGTCGTGCGCGAGCCGATCGGAGTGGTGGCCGCCGTGGTGCCGTGGAACTACCCGCTTTCGATGGCCGCCTGGAAGCTCGGGCCCGCACTCGCGGCGGGAAATTCCGTCATCCTCAAGCCCGCGGAGCAGTCGCCACTCACCGCCGTGCGAATCGCGCAGCTCGGGATGGAAGCCGGGCTGCCGCCCGGCGTGCTGAACGTGGTGACGGGCTACGGCGAAACCGCGGGCCGCGCGCTGGGCCTGCACATGGACGTGGATGCGGTCGGCTTCACCGGTTCGACGGCCGTGGGCAAGCTGTTCATGAAGTACTCCGGCGAGTCAAACATCAAGCGCATTGGCCTCGAGTGCGGAGGCAAGAGCCCGCACATCGTCTTGGCTGATTGCGACGACCTCGATGGCGCCGCACGCGCGGTGGCCGCAGGCATCTTCAGCAATGCGGGCCAGGTTTGCAACGCAGGCTCCCGCCTGATCGTGGAAGAGCCCATTCGCGCGCAGCTGCTCGAGCGTGTGGTCGCAATCGCCCGCGACCTGCGGCCAGGCGATCCGCTCGACCCCGCCACCCGCCTAGGAGCGATCGTGAGCCAGCAGCAGCTCAGCTCCGTGATGGGGTACGTCAAAACCGGCCGCGACGAAGGCGCCAGGCTTCTCGTCGGGGGTGGTCGCGCACGCGAGGAATCCGGAGGGTACTTCATCGAGCCCGCCGTGTTCGACGGGGTCGGCAGTGGAATGCGGATTGCACAGGAGGAGATCTTCGGCCCGGTGCTGGCGACAATCTCCGTGCGTTCCCTGGACGAGGCGCTGAAGGTGGCCAACGACACCATCTACGGACTCGCCGCCGGGATCTGGACGCGCGACATCCGCAGCGCCCAGAAAGCCGCCAAGGCACTGCGCGCGGGTGTCGTGTGGATCAATTGCTTCGACAAGGGAAATATGTCGGCACCCTTTGGCGGCTTCAAGCAATCCGGCTCCGGTCGCGACAAATCCATGCACGCTTTCGACAAGTATATGGACTGGAAGGCGGTTTGGACCGCTGCCTGAGATCAGTACCCGCCCCCACTCACCACCCAAGGAGAAATCCATGACCACGCGACTGAACCGCCTCGAACCTTCCCGCCGCCAGTTTCTCGGGGCCGCATCGGCCATCGCAGGCGCAGCGTTGCTGCCCCGCACGGCAGCCGCGGCGAACCCGCTGGTCGTCACCTGTTGGGGCGGAGCCTATGAAAAGGGAATCAAGGATGTGTTCGCCGACCCCTTCACGAAGGAAACCGGCGTTCCGGTCACGCTCGTGAACAACGCCGACCTCACGAAGATGAAGGTGCAGGTCGAAAGCCGGAACGTGCAGTGGGACGTGTTCGATAGCATCGGCCCGCAGATCACTGCCGGCGCGAAGCAGGGCCTGTGGGAAGACATCGACCGCTCGATCGTCGATACGTCGGACCTGATCTCCCCCGGCGGCCGCAACTATGTGGGCACCTACCTGTACGGCGGGGGGATCGCCTTCGACCCGAAGCGCGTGCCCGAAGGCAAACGTCCGATGACGTTCAAAGACCTGTGGGACGGCAAGGCGTTCCCCGGCCGCCGCGGCCTGCGCAACCGCATCCCGGAGACGCTGGAGATGGCGCTGGTCGCGGACGGAGTCGCGCCGGACAAGCTCTACCCGCTCGACATCGAGCGCGGCTTCAAGGCGATGGACCGGATCAAGCCCTTCGTGAAGAAGTGGATCGAGACGACGCCCGAGACCATCACGCTGCTCACGAGCAACGAGATCGACTTCTCGTTCACCTACCTGAGCCGCGTCGTTCCCGCGCAGAAAGCCGGCAGCTCCGTCGATATCTCGCGCCAGCAGATGATCAACAGCCTGGAGTACCTGGCCGTACCCAAGCACTCGAAAAACCGCGAAGCCGCGATGCGTTACGTCGCCTTCTGCCTGCGCCCCGACCGCCAGGCGGCATTCGCCAATGCCCTGTACTTCGCGCCCAACTCGCGCAAGGCGCAACCACTCGTGCAGTCCGAGGCACGCCGCTACATGCCGGATGCCACGAACCCGAACAACGTGATCGTCAACGACGCCTGGTGGGCCGACAACTACGACGCGCTGCAAAAACGCTTCACGGAGTGGATGCTGACCTGAGGTCCGGCTACAGCCTTCGCCCATGAACCACCAGCTCGGCCTGCGTGCCACCATCTTGCTGCTGCTCCCCGTCGCGGCGCTCTTGCTCGCGATGTTCGCCTACCCGCTCGGGCTGGTGATCTGGACGAGCCTGCATGACGGCACCGGCGCGCTGTCGCTGGAGGCCTATCGCAAGCTGGCGGGCAGCACGCTCTTTTTCCGGGTGCTGGGCAACACGCTGGAGATCAGCCTCGCATCGACGCTGGTGAGCGTGCTGCTCGGCTACCTGCTCGCGCTGCACCTTTCGGGGCTGGAGCCGCGCAGGCGCACGCTCTATCTTGCGATGGTGATGCTCCCGTTCTGGACCAGCATCCTCGTGAAGAGCTACGCGTTCGGCATCATCCTGGGCGAGCAGGGAATCATCAATCAGGCGCTGGTGCAGATAGTGGGCGAAGGCAGCCGCACCGAGATGATCTACAACCGGCTCGGGGTGGTGATCGGCATGGCCAACTTCCTGCTGCCTTTCGTCGTGTTCCCGGTGCTGGCCAGCCTGCTCGCGCAGAACCGCAGCCTCCACCGCGTCGCGCAGATCATGGGCGCCGGGCCGCTGCGCATCTTCCTCTCGGTCACGCTACCACTCTCGCTTCCGGGGGTCATGGCGGGCTTCCTGATGTCCATGACCTTGTCCATGGGCATGTACATCACGCCGGCCCTGCTCGGCGGCCGCAAGGACATGATGATGGCGAACCTGGTGGACTTCTACACGCGGCAGACGCTGGACTGGGCGCTGGCTTCCGCCATCGCCATCGTATTGCTGCTGCTCTCCGCGATGTTGATCGCGCTGTTGCTGCGCGTGCGCCGCAACGAAGGGGTTATGGCATGAGCAAGGGAGAAAGCACTGCCTCCGCCGCGCCGCTGACGCGCAGCGAGGCCTGGTGGCGGCGGGGGGGCAGTGTCGCCGCCTGGGCCGGTTACCTCTTCCTCATCTTGCCGAGCCTGATCGTGATCCCGGTATCCCTCAACGGGACGCAGGAGATGCAGTTTCCCCCGCGCGACCTCTCGCTGCACCTGTACCGCGAGTTCTTCACGCAAAGCGCGTGGTGGTCGGCCGCCGTGCAGAGCCTTCTGGTGGGCGCGCTCACCGCCGTGCTGTCGCTGCTGATCGCACTGCCGGCGGCCTATGCGCTGTCACGCAGCGCCTCTCGATTCGCCCGCGTCGCGGAGGTGGCGTTGATGGCCCCGATGCTGGTGCCGGTGATCATCCTGGGCCTCGGGCTCTACATGCACCTCACGTCCATGCGGATCATCGGGTCCACCGCGGGCCTGGTGTTTGCCCATGCCATGCTGGTCGTGCCTTATGCCTTCATCAGCCTCATGGCCGGGCTCAAGCAGACCGACCCAGCGCTGGAGACGGTGGCGATGCTGATGGGCGCGAGCCGGCTGCGCATCGTCGTCAGCGTGGTGCTGCCCCAGATATACGGCCCGATGCTGGTGGGCACCCTGTTCGCCTTCCTGATCTCCTTCGATGAGGTGGTGGTGGCCTACTTCCTGACAGGCCCCGCCAGCCAGACGCTGCCCGTGAAGATGTACAGCGCCATCAAGTGGGAGGTGTCGCCTGTGCTCGCCGCCGTCTCGACGCTCCTCACCTTGCTTTCCCTCGGGGTCTGCGCCCTTCTGTCCGCGCTGCAAAAGCGCAGCAGTGCCGCGCAGGCCGCTTCACCGAGCCGCTGATCCAATCCCATGACACGCCAAACCACACTCGCCTACCCCGTCCCCGACTTCGACGAGCGGCGCCGCCGCATCGAGGCGGAGCCGCTTCCCCGGAACATCCACGAACTGATTTCGCAGGCGGCGGGCGAAGCCGGCGGCAAGGTTCTGTGGAACTTCTTCGAAAGCCGTGAACGCGCCAGCTACGCCGAGATGTATGCGCGAGTGATGCGGCTCGCGGCTGGCCTGCAATCGTTCGGCATCCGCAAGGGCACCCACGTGGCCGTGATGCTGCCCAACGTCGAAGCGTTTCCGCTGACCTGGCTCGCGATCGGCGTCCTCGGGGCCGTGATGATCCCCGTGAATGTCGGCTACCAACTGCGGGAACTGGTGTACGTCCTCAACGACAGCGACGCCGAGTACCTCGTGCTCGATGCCTCGCGCCTCGACACCGTGGAAGCCGGCATCGAGTCCGGCGACATCCGGGTGGAGCGCGCGCACGTCGCCGTGGCGGGAGACCCAGCCCCGGCCGGCTACACACCCTGGACCGCGCTGGCGGCGTGCACCGCACAGCCCGAGCTTCCCGAGGTAGGGCTCGATGACCTGCTGAACATCCAGTACACCTCGGGCACGACCGGCTTCCCCAAAGGCTGCATGCTGACGCAGCGCTACTGGATCGTTAGCGGCAAGGTGAACGCCATGCGGGACGGGCGCAAGTTCGAGCGCATCCTGGCCTCGACGCCGTTCTACTACATGGACCCTCAATGGTTGCTGCTGATGACGCTCTACCAGCGCGCCAGCCTGTTCGTCGCGGCCCGGCAGAGCGCGTCGCGCTTCACCTCGTGGCTGCGCGAATTCGCCATTGAGTTCTGCCTGTTTCCCTATGTGGTGTTCAAGCAGCCCACGACCGGCAACGATGGCGTGCCGACGGTTGTCCGCGGAAACGTGTATGGCGTCCCGATGGGTATCCATGCCGCGCTCGAAGAGCGCTTCGACTTCTGCGCACGCGAAGCATTCGGGATGACGGAAGTCGGCTCGGCCATGTTCATGCCCATCGAGGCGTGCGACATGACCGGCTCGGGGTCCTGCGGCAAGCCGTCGCCGTTTCGCGAGTGCAGGATCGTCGACGAGCAGGGCACTGAGGTGGCGCCGGGCGAAGTGGGTGAGCTGCTGATTCGCGGCCCGGGCATCCTCGCGGGTTATTACAAGAATGCGCAGGCCAGCCAGCAGGCGTTGCGCGGCGGCTGGTTCCATACCGGCGACCTGTTTCGGCGTGACGAACGCGGCTACTTCTACATCGTTGGCCGCGTGAAGGACATGATCCGGCGCAGCTCGGAAAACATTGCCGCGCGCGAAGTGGAAGCCGTCCTCAACAGCGCGCCCAGCGTCCTGGAGTCCGCGGCGATCGGCGTGCCCGACGAAGTGCGCGGGGAAGAGGTGAAGGCCTATCTTGTGCTCAAGGAGGGCGTGCAGCCGACGCGGGAAGTGCTGGACGAGGTGATCGCCATCTGCCTGGCGCAGCTGGCCCGCTTCAAGGTGCCGCGCTACTACAGCTTCCGCGCGGCGCTTCCCAAGACGGCGTCGCTGAAGATCGCGAAACAGGTGCTGAAGTCCGAGGCATTGCGGCCCGACGAACACACGTTCGACCGCATCGGGGATGCCTGGCTGGGATCCCCGGCAGTGCGGGAACAAGCATGAAAGACGCATTCGATGCGGTGATCATCGGCGGCGGCCACAACGGCCTGGTGTGCGGCGCCTACCTGGCGCGCGCGGGCCGCAAGGTGCTCGTGGCCGAGCGCAGGGACCTGGTCGGCGGCGCGGCCGTCACCGAGGAGCTGTGGCCGGGGTTCCTGCTCTCGACGGCCTCCTACACCATGGCGCTGCTGCAGCCACGCATCATCCTTGATCTCGAACTGCAGCGGCATGGCTTCAGGATCCTGAAGCCGCCGCCGATGTTCATGCCGCTCGACCACGGCCGCAGCCTGGTGTTCCATGACGACCTGGACCGCACGTGCGAGCAGATCGCGGCCTTCTCCCGGCACGACGCGCAGGCTTACCCGCGCTATCGCCAGCACATGCAGCGCCTGGGCTTGCTGTTTCGCGACCTGCTCTTCGAAGCGCCGCCCGAACTCGAAATGAAAGGCGTGGGCGACCTGCTGCGGCTCGTGCAGCTCAGCTGGCGGCACCGGGGCATGCGCGACAGGCTATACGACCTGTACGACTCCATGACCCTCAGCGCCTACGACTACCTGGCGCGCTGGTTCGAATCCGACGAGATGCGCGCGGCGCTCGGCTTCTACGCCTCGGGCGGCGGGGCGAATTCGGGCATCCGCTCGCCGGGTTCGGCCTATGTCCTCCTTCGCGGCTTTGTGCGCGACAACACGACGGCGGCGGGCGGGACGGGCTTCGTGCAAGGCGGCATGGGTTCCATCTCCAATGCCATCGCGGCTTCCGGGACGGCGCACGGCATGCAGATTCGCAAGGGCGCCCCGGTCGCTTCGGTCCTCGTCGAGAACGGGCGGGCCGCGGGCGTGGTGCTCGAGAGCGGCGAACGTATAGACGCGAAGATGGTCATCTCCAACGCGAGCGCGCAAACGCTTTTCAGGCAACTGGTGCAGCCTGAGCAACTGCCGGATGGGTTCCTCCAGGAGGTATCCCACATCCGCGACGACTCCACCGTGTTCAAGCTGAACCTCGCCCTCCACAGCCTGCCCACGTTCAGGGGCTTCGACGCCGCCGCGCATGGCTTTCCCTATCCGGCGCAAGTGCGGATCGGGCCGAACACCGACTACATCGAAAAGGCGTTTGATCCGGCCAAGTACGGGGACTTCGCACGCCGGCCGGTGATGACGATCGTGACGCCCAGCGTGGTGGACCCGTCACTCGCCCCCGCGGGCAAGCACGTGATGAGCATCATGGGCCAGCATGCACCCTACTTCCTGCGCGGTCGCAGCTGGGATGAGGCACGCGGGGATTTGCGCAGCGCGGCATTCGAGACGCTGGAAGAGTTCGCCCCCGGCTTCACTTCAACGATCGCGCACGAGCAACTGCTCACGCCGGTCGATTTCGAGTGCATCTTCGGCCTCCCGCATGGCCATGTCCATCATGCCGAGCTGAGCGCGGACCAGATCTTCTTTCGCCGGCCCGTGCGGCACTACGCGGATTACCGCACACCGATCCACGGCCTGTACCAGTGCGGCGCATCGACCCATCCAGGCGGCGGCGTCACCGGCGTCCCGGGCTACAACGCCGCCAAGGCCATCCTATCCAGGCACTCGTCATGAACATGAGCGAACCCCTATCCAGCAAAGATGGAACCCCGGCTGCGTCTGCACCGATGGTCGAACTGCGATCCGTGAGCAAGCAGTACGGCGCGGCGGCCGCGCTCTCGGAGATCGACCTGACGGTCGCCAAGGGCGAATTCGTCACCCTGCTCGGGCCTAGCGGCTCGGGCAAGACGACGCTCCTGAACATCATCGCGGGAATGGCCCAGCCGACCAGCGGGCAAGTGGTCATCGACGGCCGCGATGCGACGCACCTGGCTCCGAGCGAGCGCGGCCTGGGAATGGTGTTCCAGAACTACGCGCTGATGCCGCACATGACGGTGTTCGACAACATCGCATTCCCGTTGCGCGTTCGCAAGATGGCTCGCGCGCAGATCGAGCAGAAGGTCCATGATGTGCTCAAGCTGATCCGTCTGCCGGACATCGCGCAGCGCCGGCCGCGCGAACTCTCCGGCGGGCAGCAACAGCGCGTGTCGCTGGCCAGATGCATCGTCTACAACCCGTCGCTCATCCTGCTGGACGAGCCGCTCGGCGCCCTGGACAAGAAGCTGCGCGAGCAGATGCAGCTGGAGATCAAGCGCATCCACAGCGAACTGGGCATCACCATGCTGAACGTGACGCATGACCAGGATGAAGCGCTCACCCTGTCGGACCGCATCGTGCTGATGAACGGCGGCCGCATCGAGCAGCAATGCGCGCCCGCGGACCTGTACTTCAGGCCGCGGACGGTGTTCGCAGCGGACTTCATGGGAGAAGCCAACCTGTTCCCCGCGACGCTGCGCGCCATCGACGGCGACACCGTGCGGCTCGACAGCCCGGTGGGCGAGCTGCAGGCCATGCGCCCGGACTTCCTCGCCGGCGAGGGCGCCGGGTTCACCGTGCTGGTGCGGCCTGAGAACGTCACCATGAGCACGAGCGCCGCGCCCGGCGCGAATGTGGTTCGCGGCACCCTGCGCGACTCGATCGTGCTGAGCGGCGTCGTGAAGCACTATGTCTCGCTCGCGGGACGCGAAGTGATCGTGCAGGAAGCCAACCATGCCCGACGCAGGACGCACCTGCCGGGACATGAAGTGTTCCTCACCTGGAACTGGCGCGACGCGCTGGTCCTGCCGGCTCAGTGAGCGTGCCATGACCTTCATCGATTTCTCCAGCCGGCCGCCCGTGCCCGAGCTGACACTGCCCCCCACCGAACACCTGAAAAACTACCGCCGCGTCTATGCATCGAGCGAGGCACTGGTGGACAAGGAACTCGGGCCGGAGGCACTGCAGGATTACCTGGCCACCTATGAGAGGCTGGGCGCCGAGGCCGTAGTGCTCAAGGCACGCGACCTCACCTCGACCTTTGGCGTGAAGATTCCCAACGAGGCGGTGGCGGCCTTTTGCAAGTCGCACGGTGATCGCTTCATCGGGTTCGCGGGCGTCGACCCCCACCGCGGCATGGCGGCGGTGCGCGAACTGGAACACGCCGTTCGCGAACTCGGGCTTTGCGGGCTGAACATCCAGGGGTTCGAACACAAGCTGCCGATCAACGACAAGCTGCTCTACCCGCTGTACGCCAAGTGCGTCGAGCTGGACATCCCGGTGAACATCCATTGCGGCATGAACTTCTCCACGGCGACGGCCGCCACGTTCGGGCACCCCGCGGCGCTCGACGAAGTGCTGATGCATTTCCCGGAGCTGCGGGTGTGCGCCTCCCCGCCGGGATGGCCCTGGGTCAGTGAACTGCTGGCCGTGGCCTGGCGTCACCCCAACCTGTGGATCGGCATCGTTGCCATGCGGCCGAAGCTGCTGGCGCTGCCGAACTCCGGTTACGAGGCGCTGCTGCAGTATGGCAAGACGATCCTCAAGGGCAGGATGATCTTCGGCTCGGGGTATCCGATGATGCCGGTCGAGCGCTCCCTGCAGGAACTGCACGACCTTCAGTTGCCGGGCGACATCCAGGACCTGTGGCTGAAAGGGAACGCGAAGAACTTTCTCCGCCGTTAAACCACCGGGGTTTGATTGCTATCGACAGTCTCTTATGCCACTTCATTGAGCACATCGCCCAACGCGTTGATCAGGCGATCGATCTCCGCGCGTTCCGCAATGAACGGCGGGGCGAGCTGGATCGTGTCGCCGCCGTAGCGCACGTAGAAGCCTTTCTTCCAGCACGCCATGGCGATCTCGTACGGCCGCCGCGCCGGTTCGCCGGCCAACGGCGCGATCGTCAGCCCCGCAGCCAGGCCGTAGTTGCGTATATCGGCGACGTGACGCTGGCCTTTGAGCGAATGGACTGCTTCCTCGAAGTAGGGCGCGAGGCTGCGCACGCGGCCGACCATGTCTTCCTTCACTAGCACGTCCAGCGCCGCGTTGCCCGCCGCACATGCCACCGGGTGCGCCGAATAGGTGTACCCATGGGGAAACTCCAGCATGTACTCCGGGCCGCCAGTGGCCATGAATGTGTCGTAGATGTCCTTGCTTACGATCACGGCACCCAGCGGCTGGGTGCCATTCGTCACCTGCTTGGCCACGTTCATGATGTCCGGCGTCACGCCGAATGCTTCGGCGCCCGTCATTGCGCCCGCACGGCCGAAACCCGTGATCACCTCGTCGAAGATCAGCAGGATGTTGTGCGCGGTGCAGATCTCGCGCAGGCGCTTCAGGTAACCCTTAGGCGGAACCACGACCCCGGCCGATCCCGAGAACGGCTCGACGATCACGGCTGCGATGTTGCTCGCATCGTGCAACGCGATCAGGTCCAGCAGACGGTCGGCCAGTTCCACGCCTGATTGCGGCTCGCCTCGTGAAAACGAGTTGGACGCCAGCTGCGTGTGCGGCAGGTGGTCTGCTTCCACCGCCTGCCCGAAAGTCTTGCGGTTGCCGCCGATGCCTCCCACCGAGATGCCGCCGAAGTTGACGCCGTGGTAGCCCTTCTCGCGGCCGATCAGGCGCGTCTTGCTCGCCATGCCCTTCGCCCTCCAGTACGCACGAGCCATCTTCAGCGAGGTGTCGGCGGACTCGGAGCCGGAGCCGGTGAAGAACACGTAGTCAAGCCCTTCGGGCGTGAGGTCCTTGAGCCGATTGGCCAGCTCGAATGATGCGGGGTGCCCGAACTGAAACGCAGGCGAATAGTCCAGCTTCGCAATCTGGCGGCTGACTGCTTCGGTGATCTCGGGGCGCGAATGCCCAAGTCCGCAGCACCACAGGCCCGACAGGCCGTCGAAGATCTTCCGCCCATCGCTGTCCGTGTAGTAAGCACCCTTCGCTTCGACGATGAGGCGCGGGTCGGCCTTGAACTGCCGGTTGGCGGTGAAGGGCATCCAGTGCGCGTCGAGCCAGGCGGCGTCCTTGCGGACGGCGGCGGCAGGGGCGTCCAGTGTGTCGAGAAGGTTCAAGGTGATCTCCGGGTCAAAGTTATAGGATCCATTCTCCAGACGACCGGCTCCCCGATAAATGGGAGAATGTTAAGGTTCACTTGCCTCCGCATGAAACCAAGATCTGCCACTTCGCCCAGGCCGCCCATCGGCCAGCTCGGCGACTCCGACCTGCGCCTTCTGAAAGTCTTCAGGACTGTTGCGGACTGCGGTGGCATGGCCGCTGCCGAACTGCACCTCAACGTCGGTATCTCGACAATCAGCCGCCAGGTGAAGGACCTGGAAACCCGGCTCGGGCTCACGCTGTGCCGGCGCGGCCGCTCCGGTTTCGCACTGACGGCGGAAGGCCAGCGCGTGTACGAGGAGACCACGCGCCTGCTCGATGCCACGGATTCGTTCCTGCTGGGCGTGGACGACATCCATCGCCGCATGGGCGGCCAGCTGGAAATCGGCATCTTCGACAAGACCGCGACAAATCCCGCGGCACGCATCGGCGAAGCGATCGCGATGTTCGCTGACAGCGCACCGGAAGTGAGCCTGCAGATCCGGGTGTCGACCATCAGCGCGATAGAGCGGAAGCTGATCGACGGCAGCCTGCACGTCGGGATCATCCCGGCGCACCGCAATTCGGAAAGCCTGGCCTACGACAAGCTCTTCGATGAGACGATGCTTCTCTACTGCGGTGAGAACCACCCCCTGTTCAAGGGCCGGCATTCCGCCCTGGACTGGAAGGCGCTGGCCGAACACAAGTTCACCGGGCTCGGCTACCACTCACCCAACATGGAAGCGAGCCAGCGCGCGGGACTGAGGCGCGCCGCGACAGGGCTGGACCAGGAGGCCATCGCCATCCTGATCCTTTCCGGCCATTTCCTGGGGTTTTTGCCCGACCACTATGCCGACGTGTTCGAAAAGAGCGGGCGGATGCGCGCGATCCGCCCGGAAGTGTTCCGCTACGGCTGCGACTTCGTCTGCGTCATGCGCAAGTCGCCCGCGCCGGCGCGCGCCGCTCAGGCGTTTCGTGACTGCCTGGTGCGCGCCCACGCACGCTGAGCCTCTATAAGCGCTGCTATGCGGGGAATACCCTTGATATGCAACCCGGCTTGTCGAAAAACCGGGATGTCGATCGTCGTTGAGGAGAACGGCCGCACCGGGCGGCCGGCGCTCGCAAGGAGAACGGCATGGAACTCGAAGGCAAGGTTGCGGTTGTATATGGCGGTGGCGGCGTGATCGGCGCGGCGGTGGCGCGCGCATGGGCACGGGAAGGGGCACAGGTGTTCCTGGCGGGAAGAACCGCAGGGAAGTTGCGGGCAGTCGCCCACGAAATCGAGCGGGCGGGTGGCCGGGCTGACGCTGTAGTCGTTGATGCACTCGACCTGACCGCAGTCCGGCGCCACGCCGAGGAGATCGGTTCGACCGTCGGCCGGGTGGACATGGCCTTCCAGGCGATCGGCATTGCCCACGTGCAGGGGCGTCCTCTGGAGGCACTGTCGCTGGAAGACTTCCAGCTGCCGGTACGGGGATACATCGACAGCTTCTTCATCATGGCGAAGGCGCTCGCGCCGCTGATGACGCGCCAACGCTCAGGTGCGCTGCTGGGCATCACCACGCCGGCGTCACGCATGGCGGGCCCAGGCTACCTGGGCCACAGCGTCGCCTGCGCTGGCGTGGAGGCGCTGGTTCGCCACCTGGCGGGCGAGCTTGGCGGATGCGGTGTCCGCGTGGCCTGCATCCGTTCGCACGCCGTGCCGCAAGCCGTCGACCTGGGCTCGCACAGTGCGGCGGTGTTCAGTCAGCTGGCTCGCGACGCAGGCCTGTCGGTGCAGGAGATGCTGGCCGGCGCTGCCGCAGGCACGCTGCTCAAACGGTTGCCGACCCTGGCCGACGTCGCCAACGCGGCGTTGTTCCTGGCATCCAACCGGGCGGCAGCGACGACTGGCGCCATCCTCAACGTGAATGCGGGAATGATCCTGGACTGAGATCGCCCCCTGATGAAGAGGCGGCGCAAAAGGGCCAGTCCCCCAGAAGGTCCACCAATCGGGATAGGGGCCGATCATTGCAGATCGGGCCCCTCCCACACCACCCGGCATGCGGGTCCGCACCGGGCGGTGCGAGTAGTTGAGGTCAACACAGACGGGGAGCGCCGAGGTTTTCAAAGTACGCCAGGTCGAGCACCCGATTGATGGCCCCGGTGCTGTTGCGCCACCAGCGCCGCACGTTGGCGGCCACCTGCTTGGCGGTGTCCTCGGAGGCTCCGAGGGCTCGCAGCTCACGGCGCACCGTGGCCGGGCGGCCCCAGTGCTTGAGCTGGATCGCGCGCAGGCGGTGGCGCATCCATTCGTCGAGATCGCGGCGCCCCCTGGGCATCGGTGCGAGTTGAAAGTAGTTCTTCCAGCCCTGCACGTAGACCCGCAGGCCCTGCACGATCTGCGCAATGCTGCGTCCGGTTTGTCGTGGGGTTAGCTCGCGCACGCGTCGGCGATAGCGCTGCACCGCCTCCTTGGCCACAGCAAGGCGAACCTCGCCGCGCACCCGGATGAGGCTGCACCCAACGAACTTGCGGCGCCACACCGGAGCAACTGCGGTCTTGGTCTCATTGACCTTTAACCGCAGCCGCCCGTAACAGCGCCTGAGCCCTTCGAGCACCCGATGGCCGCAATCAGGGGTTGCAGCACCTGTAGCAGGGCCTGCTGGATCAGCCGGTCCACAACCGTGGGTATCCCCAGCTGCCGTATCCCGCCGCCCGGCTTGGCAATGCCCACGCGGCGCACCGGACTGGGCCGGTAGGTGCCTTGGAGCAAGCCTTGCCGGATGGCGGGCCAGTGGGTTTTGAGGAACTCCCCGGTTTGCTCTACCGTGCGCCCATCGCCTTCACCGCACAGCCGCCGCATTTACGCCACCTCGCCTTGACCACAAGAGCTTCGCAGTTTCATGCCTGCTCGCCCTGCCAGGCAGCGCCTCATATGCGGTTCGTGTTCCTCGACTCGAGGTTTACGCTCCACGCTTCCTTCCCACACTCGGTCACCCTCATGCAGTTGCGCTTCGCTTCGCTCACTGTGGCCAGCTCGCGGGAGGACTTGCCCCTCCAGGATTGCGCCCATGCTGGGCGCACACAAAAAAAGCCCACTTGAGAGTGGCCGTCGTGGCATTCGCCTCACGCCGGTGGGGCACGTGCTTTTGAAGTGGGCGCGGCAAGTCCGATTCGACCTTGAAGACGCCAAGCGGGAGATGTCTGCGATCGGCACAGGTTTGGCCGGCCAGGTTCGCATCGGCATCGTGCCCACGGCCACACAGTTCCTACTGCCAGCTGCAGCGCGTCGGCTTCTGCATGAGGCGCCGAGAGTCTCCTTGCGAACCGCCGTCGGCTTGGTTGACGTGCTGACACCAAAATTGCGCGAGGGCGAGCTCGACATCGTCGTGGCGTCTGAGATGCAGCCCGAACCGGGAATAGTCTCGCAGGTTGTCGCTGAGGACGCGATCGTGGTGGCCGCGAGCGCGCGCCACGAGCTGTTCCGCGGCACGCCGACGTTGAAGGATCTGGTGCCGCATCGCTGGGCATTGCAGCCGCCGGGCGCTCCCACGCGGGACTGGCTTGATCACACCTTCGATCGCCGTAGCCTTCCGCGTCCGCAGGTGCAAGTGGAGAGCACCACGCTGTTGATGCTGCCAACGCTTATCGCCGAGAAGATGGTTGTCACTTACCGCGATAAGGGGTACCTTTCGGCAGCTACGCAGCGGTTGATCGAGTTGCTGGCTGCCCAGCAGGTCCTCTAAGGGACGCCGGACCATGAAGAACCTTGTTGGCCGCCTAAGGTCACGTCGTCGAGATCAGCCGACAAGGCCGTGCACGGATCCCGCGATAAAGCGGCTGGCGAGCGGAAGGCGGCGATTGGCCAAGCGCTGAGTCGACGGGTACACCAAACGTATCGGCTTCCTGGATCGCGCTAGCGTGCGGGATCTCGGAGGGCAGCGGTCATCGCCTTTACGCAGGACCCGGCCGGCTCAACTTCCGCTCCAATGCGGCGCCCGTTTCCCGACAAAGGCACGCGCGCCTTCCAGCGCGTCTGCCGATTCGCCAATCCTGCGCGCGAGCGGTTCCTGCAACTCGAACATTCGATCCTGCGGCCAGTCGCGGGACTTCTGCACGAGTTCCTTGCTTGCCGCCACGGCAAGCGGCGCATTGGCCGCAACCGCCCGTGCCAGCTCAAGCGCGGTCGCCAGCGCCTTACCCGCCGGTACCACGCGGTTGACCAAGCCGTGGAGTCTGGCACTGTGCGCGCCCAGGCTCTCGCCGGTGAGGGCCATTTCCATTGCGACGTGATAGGGGATGCGCTGGGGCATGCGAAGCAACCCGCCCCCGGAGGCAACCAGTCCGCGCTTGACTTCGGGTAGGCCGAAGCGGGCATCTTCCGCCGCGACGATGAGATCGCACGCCAGCGCAATCTCGCAGCCGCCTGCGACAGCGAAGCCTTCCACTGCCGCGATCAGTGGCTTGGCTGGAGACCTCTGAGTCAGGCCGGCGAAACCCCGGCCCGGCAAGACGGGCAACTCGCCGTCACTGAATCCCTTCAAGTCCATGCCGGAACAGAAACCTTTGCCGGCGCCGGTCAGGACCGCCACGCGAAGTTCATCGTCTGCTTCGAACGCGTCCATGGCTGCGGCGATCGCGTGCGCCAGGGCCAGGTTGATGGCGTTGCGGCTCTCGGGGCGATTGAGTGTCAGGACGAGGACATTGCCTTCACGGCCTTGGAGCAGGACCTCGCTCATCGGTCGGCCCTGCGCGATGCGGTTCATGCCAGATCCTTGAGCAGGCGGCGCAACACCTTGCCGGCGCCTGTGGCGGGTAGCTGGTCGATGAAGCGCACTTCGCGCGGGGCCTTGTACACCGCCATGTTCTCTCGCGACCATGCGATGAGCGAGTCCGCTTCAACGTCCAGGCCCGGCTTGCGCACGATGAAGGCGCGGATGACCTCGCCCTTCGTGACATCGGGAACGCCGATGACTGCCGCCTGCGCCACGGCAGGGTGCTTGACCAGGATGCTCTCCACCTGCTCGGGGAAGACCGCGTAGCCCGACACCTTGATCATCTCCTTGAGCCGGCCAGTGAAGGTGAGATAGCCATCGGGGTCCATGTGGCCCATGTCGCCCGTATGCACCCAGCCGTCGCGCTGCGTCCTGGCGGTTGCTTCCGGATTATTCCAATAGCCCTTGAATACGCCGGGACTGCGCAGCACGATTTCTCCCTCCCGGCCCACCGGCACGGGTGCGCCTGTATCGGGGTCGAGGATGCGAATTTCATTCCCGGGGATCGGGATGCCGTGCGTGCCCCAGCGCACTGCCTGACGCGGCATGTAAGTGTCCACCGTATGCGTCTCACTCAGACCGTATCCGGACTCGAACGAGTCGCAGTTCGGCGCATGCTCGCGCCATTGCCTCGCCAGCGCCTCCGTGTAGGTGATGCCGAAGCTGGTGACTGCGTTCGTCAAGAGGCTGGACAAGTCGTAGTCCTTCGCCCCCGGCACCTGCATGCAGGCCACGTTCATGGGCGCAATGCTGTACCAATAATTGATGCGATGGCGCGCGATCGCCTGCAGGCTGGCCACAGGATCGAAGCGGTACAGCAGCACGCTGGTGACGCCCTTGTACACCGTCATGTTGACACCGCCCACCATGCCCGCGATGTGGTACAGCGGCGCGATCGCCAGAAAAACGTCTTCCTGCTTCACGCCGCTGCACTCCGCGGCGGCCGCGGTCTTGAAAAGGGCGTTCCGGTAAGTCAGCATCGCGCCCTTGGGCAGCCCCGTGGTACCCGAGGTGTAGGTCATGAGCGCGACATCGTCCAGGTCGATCCGGACACTCGGCGCGGACTCGCCGCTGCGCGCCACCCTCAGGAAGTCCTCGCAGCCGGCGGGAATCGACGGCGCTCTCTCCTTCATTGCCAGCAGTTCGGCCGGCACGTCGATGGCGGGGCTGTCGCCCAGCAAGTCCGCATACCGCACCACGAACACATGCTCGAGCGCCGTGTTCGCCCGCACTTTGTCGATCACTGGCAGCAGGGGCTGCGCCGCCACGATCACGCGCGCCTTCAGATCGTCCAGCTGGTACTGCAGCTCGTGCTCTTTGAACAGCGGGCTGCACGGACAGACAATGGCACCCAGCTTCTGTATGCCGTAGTGCGCCATCACGTACTGGGGACAGTTGTTCATGAACAGGACGACAGGTTCGCCCTTCCTGACGCCGAGCTGCGCCAGCCGCGCGGCGAAGGCGTCGCTCGCCTGGTCGAGCTCGGCGTAGCTGATGGCCTGGCCGTACCAGACGTACGCGGCCTTGCCGGGCCGCGCGCGCGCATGCTGCCGCAGGTACTCGTGCAGGGGTTGAAGTGTCTCCATTGCGTCAGCCTCCAAACAATTTCGGTCCGGGCCACTGTATACCGTGCGGTAGGAATATGCTACCGTGCGGTAGGCACCTATGCGACAAACATCCCATCCCGCCCGCGGCCGGCAGAAGGCCGCCATTCCCAGCGCGGACACCAAGCGCGAAAACATCCTGCGTGTGGCAGAGCGGCTGTTCCACGAGCAGGGCTATGCCGACACAACCATCGAGCAGATCGTCAGCGAGCTGGGCGTCGCCAAGCCCTACTTGTACTACTACTTCCGCAACAAGCAGGAGATCTTCGAACTGCTGTCCTGGGAGCCCACGGTGGCTTGCTTTACCGTGCTGGACGGCCCGGACGACGGCCGGCCCGCGCACGAGAAGGTAGCGCTGGCGCTGCAGAGCTTGATCCGGATCACCATCGAGTACTACCCCTCGTCCTTCTTCGCCTTCCGCGAACCGCAAGCGTTCCGCCCCGAGTTTGCGGCCGAGCTGAAGAGATTGGCCAATCATTTCTATGCCAAGCTGTGCGCGCTGATGGAGCAGGCGCGGGACGAGGGAACGCTCGAGTTCGGCGATACCCGAGCCACGGCGCAAGCTGCCTGCAGCATCTCCGGGTACATGTACACCTGGTACCGCCCCGACGGTCGCATCGGTCCTGAACGGATGCTGAGTGAGCTGGCGCCGCTCGCCTGGCGCGTCATCGGACTGAAACGCAACTTCCCCCCCACCAAGGAGCACACATGAAACTTCCTATTCTCGTGATCGCAGCCGCAGTGGCGGCCGGCGCCGCCCAGGCCCAGGAAAAGACCTTCAAGATTGCGTTCATCGACCCGCTGTCGGGGCCCTTCGCCAACATCGGCCAGCTGATGCTCAGCAACATACAGATCCCGGTGCAGGACATCAACGGCAAGGGTGGCGTGCTGAAGGGGACGCAGTTGCAGTTGCTGCAGTACGACAGCAAGCTTTCGGCCCAGGAGAGCCAAAGCGCGTTGCAGGCCGCCATCGACGCGGGCGCGCGTGCGGTGGTCACCGGCGGCTCCGGCTCTTCGGTGGTGTCGGCGCTGGTGGCCGCCGCCGCGCGCCACAACGAGCGCAATCCGGACCGCGCCATCCTCGTGCTGAACCACTCCTCGATCGATCCGGACCTCACGGGAAAGGCATGCAATTTCTGGCACTTCCAGTTCGAGGCCAACTCCGCGATGAAGATGAAGGCCATCGCGAACTACGTGAAGAAGCAGCCCGACGTGAAGAACGTCTACCTGTTCAACCAGAACTACGCCCATGGCCGGCAGTGGGCCCGCTATGGACAGGAGCTGGTAGGCCTGGCGCGGGCCGACATCAAGTTCGTCGGCTCCGACCTGCACCCGATCGGCAGCGTGAAGGACTTCTCGCCTTACGTGGCCAAGATCAAGAACACCGGCGCCGACAGCCTGATAACGGGTAACTGGGGGCAGGATCTCGTGCTGCTTCTCAAGGCCGCGGGCGACGCCGGCTACAACTTGCGCTACTTCAACCACAGCGCCGGTGCCGCGCCGGGAATGGTGCTCGCGGTGTCGCAGAGCAAGATCGGCCAGGTCACCTGGGTGGCGGAATGGCACCCGGGCCAGGCGGACATGCCCAAGGTCGACACCTTGGCCAAAGCCTACAAGGCCAGGACCGGCAGCGAGTATCTGTCGCCGCGAATGGACCTGGCGGTGCGCATGCTAGCGGCGGCGATCAACAAGGCGGGTTCGACCGAGCCGCTGAAGATCGCCCGCGCCATGGAAGACCTCACGTTCGATTCCGCCATGGGCCCCGTGCGCATGCGCGCCGAGGATCACCAGTTGCTGCTGCCGCAAGTCGTCAACACGATCGCGCCCGTCGACGGCAAGGCCGTGAAAACCGGTTGGGAAGGCACGAACTGGGGCTTCCGCACCGACGCGGTTTACAGTGGCAACGAACTGGCTCAGGGCACGGAGTGCAAGATGCAGCGTCCGTAGGCTGGGCTGATAGATCTGGCCAGGGAGCCGGCTGAGCTGCACTACCCAAACGGTCAGCCACGTGCTGGCATGAGCGACTGGTCGCTAGCCTACGCTGCTTTGCGCAGCGCTTGGGTCGGGTGTGACACGCAACCCAGTGAAAGCCCGCAATCTCAGCCGCGCGCCTTCAGGTGCCGCATCGGGAACACCTCATAGCGGGCGCCGCCAGACCTCACCATTGGGTCGTTCGCCGCGATCGCGCTGACATCCTGGTCATCTTCGACCTGGTAGAGCGAGAGTCCCCATCCTCCTGCCGGATCGTCCACCGGGCCATGCGCCACGACCACTCCCTTCTGAAGGAGATCGTTGAGGAAGGCTCTGTGCTCCTGCATCAGACTGACTTCTGCAGGGGTCATGGTGGCGAGAAAGTCAGCGCGGGGTGGAAGGAATTTGGCCAGGTAGTATTTCATGTCAGTCCCCACGTGAACAGAGGGGTTTGCGAGCGAACTTGCTGCCTCCAACAAAACTGCGGGGTTCCTTGTTAAGCGAGCGCTGATTAACGCACCTTGGTAAGTCATCAGAATCAAAGCGGGGGCGAAGACCGAGGCGGCTAGTCATAGGTGCGTTGCTGACATGCGCGCCGAGCAGTCTTCAAGGAGCGCGTGCATCGCGCTCACATTTCGGCTCCCGAGCAACTGATGCACTCTGGCCTGCGCGCTGGTCCAACGAGGGAGGCCCTCGGCGCACTTCCTGCGACCGGCGGTGGTGATGGACACGCTGCGTGTGCGCCCGTCAGTGCCCGGGCCCAGGGCCAACCAACCGGTCGCGATGAGAGGCTTGAGGCTGCGCGTCAACGTTGACGGAGATAGCGACATCGCGTGGGCCAAGTCGCAGGGGCGTATCGGCCCATGTGACAGAACTTCGGTCAACAGCCAATACTGCGTGGTTCCGAGACCCACCTTGCCGAGCTCGCCGTCATAGTAGTGCGCCACGACGCGCGCCAGTTGGTGCAGCTTTGTGTCGGTGCAGTCCAGCGACGGGAAAGACATCAATGCTGCCATCGCTGGAACACGATCGTTCAGTAATTGATCGACATTCGGCACTCGAACGGGGTCCCGAGCCGTCAGGATGCTTTGGATGGCTTTGCCGGGGCCTCGTCCAGCGCGTGCGTCTGGTCGATGAACCGGCGGCTGGACGCCAGGATCTCCTTGCGGGTGCGCTCGGACTCCACGGCGCGCGACAGCACCAGCGCGCCCACACATTGGGCGATCAACGCCCACGCGGCATCCGGGTCGCCTATGCGGCCGCTCCAGCTCTTCTGCAAATGCTTCAGACCTTGCTCGACGGCGGCGCGCACCTCGGGCCCAGCCCGGGCGATCTCCGGCCCCAGCGCCGGAAGAACGCAACCCGTTTCCGGATGGAGGGCGTGGTACGAACTCAAGTAGCTGCGCAGCCGTTTTGCGACGTGGTCGGGCGGCGAGGATTCATCGCCCCCAAGCATGTCGGCACTGTTGGAAATTTCCTGCTCCACCAGCTCGGCAAACAACGCCTCCTTGCTTGGGAAGTGGCCATAGAAGGCACCGCCGGTTAGCCCAATGCTCGCCATCAACTCGTCAACGCCCGTCGTGCCGAACCCACCCCGCTTCGCGATAGCCCGGGCGTTGCCGATGAGCTTCTTGCGAGTTTCCTCTTTGTGTGTGCTTGGATAGCGCATGGATGTATCTCCGCAAATTTGGAATTGACTGTGCTAGCAGCATAACATACCATCCGTTTGACAAACGCTCGTTTTTCAACTGCCGCTCAAGATGAACAGTGCAATTCCCTTGCTGTCCGCCGCGCGAAGTCTCGACCTTGGGATGGGTGCCCAGTTGGATCCGGAGGACATGAGACTCACCGCCAATGAGCTGCGCGCCCTCCTGGACGACGCCTGGTTTGGGTCATTGCCACTTGCATTGCGCCGGGATCTCCTGCAGCAGTCGGCGATCTGGCACGTGCCGCCGCGCCAGGTTTTGGCAACGCAGGGGTCCGTGCCGGACGTCTGGTTCGGCATTGCGTCGGGCGCGGTGAAACTCTCCGCCTGCTCGTCCAGTGGCCGAGAGACCGTGCTGGACCTGCTGGAACCGGGGCAGTGGTTCGGCGACGCCCCCGTCCTCACCCGGCTGCCCCAGCCGTACGCCGCGCGGACCTGCGCGCCATCGACACTGCTGCTGATGCGGCGCAGCGTCCTTCAGAACCTGCTGGCGAACCACGCGGGCTTCGACGCAGCGTTGACGCGCTTGAACTGGTGGCGCTCCGAACGCCTGATGGAGCGCCTGCGCGAGCAGGCCGAGCCTTCGCTGCCCGAGCGCGCCCGGCACCAGCTCCAGATTCTGGCGAGGCGCTTCGGAATAAGGATGCGGTCCGCGACTCGCATCGGGCTGGCGCTCACGCAAGCCGAGTTGGGGGGATTGCTGGGCGCCAGCCGCCAGCGTGTGAACCAGGTCCTGCACGTGCTCGAGTGCGAGGGCGCGATTCGTCGCGCGCATCCGTACATCGACTGGCTGGACGCCCACGACCCCGCAGACGCATCCGCTGCAATGCGGCCAAGAACTAAGGGTAATCCCCTCCCGTAGCAGCGCCGTAGGGCGTTGACGCACCGTTCTGACGCGCCTATATTCCAACGGTCGTTTACTAAACGACTGTTTGTCTAAAACCTCCATTGAGATCACGTGATGACGCAACTCACCCAATTGATCGTGCAGGGCATCTCCACCGGCGCCATCTACGGGCTCGTGGCGCTGGGGCTCGTCCTCAGCTACAAGGCCACGGAGGTCCTGAATTTCGCACAGGGGGACATCGTGATGCTGTCCGCCTTTCTCGGATGGGGATTCATCGTGGGGGCCGGCCTGCCCTTCTGGCCAAGCCTCGTGATCGTGGTGGCCATCACGGCCGCGCTTAGCTTCCTGCTCGAGGCGAAGATCATGCGCAGGATCGTGGGCCGGCCGCAGTTCGCCGGCGTCATGCTTACCATCGGGATCGGCTTCATGATCCGCGGCGCCGTGAGCATGTTCTTTGGGCCGGAGTCGCGCAGCTACACCACGCCCTGGACCGGGCAGTCGATCCAGCTCACTGGCGGCGTCGTAGCCGAACTCAACCTGGTGATCATCGGGACCGCGATGGGCGTCACGGCCCTGCTGTATGTTTTTCTGCGCCGCACCGCACTGGGCGTCGCCGTCCACGCCACGTCGCAGAACCAGCTCGCCGCGTATCTCTGCGGCGTGCGCGTCAAGCGCCTGAATTCGATCGTGTGGGCGATCTCAGGCGCGATCGCCGCGTTGTGCGGCCTGCTGCTTGCCCCCATCACCCTGGTCGACCTGGGCTTGTGGTTCGTGATGCTCAAGGCCCTGGCCGCGCTGGTACTCGGAGGTTTCGGCAGTGCGCCAGGTGCCGTGATCGGGGGGCTGCTCATCGGACTGCTGGAACAGTTTGCCGGTGTCTATCTGTCCGATGGCGTGAAAGACGTTACGCCATACCTCGTTCTCATCGCGGTTCTCATGCTCTATCCACGCGGCATCCTGGGCGAGAGCCACGGCCGGAGGGTGTGAAGCCATGGCACGCTACGAAACCGGGTTCGACCAGGCACGGCAGCTTCTACGCAGCAGGTCCGACCGCGTCGCCTACGGTTTGCTCGCGCTGACCCTGGTCGCCGCTCCCTGGGTGCTGCCGAACTATTACATCGGCGAGGCCACCTTCATCCTGATCATGTGCGTCGCCAGCCTCGGGCTGATGATGCTCACCGGCTTCACCGGCCAGACCTCGCTCGGCCAGTCCGCGTTCGTCGGCATCGGCGCTTACGTCCATGTGGTGCTCCTCACGAACGGCATGCCCTTTCCGGTGTCGCTGCTGCTGGCGGCCGCGGGCGCAGGGATTGCGGGACTGCTCGTTGGTATGCCCGCCATCCGGGTGTCGGGGTTGCACCTCGCAATGGTCACCATGGCATTTGCCATCGTGACCGAGCATGTCCTCGGCCGGTGGAAAAGCGTCACGGCGGGCCACAGCGGCCTCCCCGTCCCGGACCCCGCCATTTTCGGGTTCAGCCTTGGTGGCCCACGCCCCTTTTATTTCGTCTGCCTGGTCGTGCTTGTGCTGGCGCTTCTCCTCCTGGTCAACCTCATGCGTTCTGCGACCGGGCGCGCGTTCATTGGCATTCGCGACTCCGAGGCGGCGGCCCAGGGTCTCGGCATCGACGTCGCACGGACCAAGGTCATCGCCTTCAGCCTCTCGGCTGGGATTTCGGGCTTGGCCGGTGCATTGCTCGCCCACCAGATGCAACACATCACGCCCGAGGCTTTCGGCTTGGCGCTGTCACTGCAACTAGTGCTGATGGTGTTCATCGGGGGACTTGGGAGCCTGCGCGGGGCGATCCTGGGCGCTGTGCTGATCGGGCTGCTGCCGTCGTTCATCTCGGCGCTCAAGGACGCGCTGCCCGCCAGGGTGGGCGCGCAGTTCGGCCTGGAGCTGTTTGTGTACGGCGCCGTGTTGACCTTCTTCGTGCTGCTCGAGCCCGGCGGACTGAACGCACGCTGGGTCCGCATCCGCAAGGTGCTCGGCGAGTTTCCTTGGGTGCGCACCAGCAGCATCCACCGCACCAAGGTCTACATGAAGTCGGAGCGCTATCGATGAGTGCGGCTTTTTTCGAACTCGAGCACCTGAGCCTGTCGTTCGGCGGCGTGAAGGCCGTGCGCGACGTCAGCCTGTCCATTGCGGCCGGCGAGATCCTGGCGGTGATCGGCCCGAACGGCGCGGGCAAGACTTCACTGTTGAACCTGATCACGCGCGTATTCGACGCGAGCAGCGGCAGCATCCGATTCAACGGCCGCGACATTTCACGGCTGGCACGTCACGATGTGGTGCGCCAAGGAATCGCACGGACGTTCCAGAACATCGAACTCTTCGAGGGCGCGACGGTGCTGGAGAACCTGCTGCTCGGCCGCCACCGGGCGAACCACGGCAGCTTCTTCTCGCAGATGCTCAACCTGCCGTCCGTCCAACGGGCGGAAGCGCAAACGCGTGAACGGGTCGAGAACGTGGTACGCCTGCTGGATCTCGCCCCCCATCGCAATCGCCCCGTGGCCGAGTTGCCCTATGGCGTACGCAAGGTGGTCGAACTCGGACGGGCCCTGGCAGCCGAGCCCGTGCTGTTGTTGCTGGACGAGCCGGCCTCCGGACTCAACCCCGACGAGACGCGCCAACTTGCCTACTGGCTCGAGGACATCCAGGCGGAACTCGGCATCACGGTGATCATGGTGGAACACGACATGTCGCTGGTTGCCGCGGTGGCCAAGCGCGTCATCGTGATGGACCAAGGCCAGGTGCTGACGGACGGAACGCCGGCGCAAGTCCAAGCCGACCCGCGCGTGATCGCGGCCTATCTGGGGACCTGAATGAGCACCCTCTTGTCCGTCCGCAATCTCGAGACCTGGTACGGCCCCGTTCGGGCGTTGCACGGCGTCAGCCTCGAAGTGCATGCCGCGCAGATCGTCACGGTGCTGGGCGCCAATGGGGCCGGCAAGACGACCTTGCTCAACACCATCGCCGGGGTGCTGGCGCCTTCGAACGGGACCGTCGAATACGAAGGGCGGCCCATAGGCGGCATGGACGCGGATGAAGTGTCTCGCAGCGGCCTCGTGCTGGTGCCCGAAGGGCGCCAGATTTTCCCGTTCCTCACCGTGGCCGAAAACCTGCGCATGGGCGCGTTCGCACGCCGTGACGTGCAAGTCGCGCAAGACATCGAGCAAATCTACGACTGGTTTCCCCGCCTGAAGGAGCGTCACCGCCAGCAGGCCGGCCTTCTGTCCGGCGGCGAGCAGCAGATGGCGGCGATCGGCCGCGCGCTTATGGCACGGCCGAAGCTGTTGTTGCTGGACGAGCCTTCGCTCGGCCTCTCACCGCTGTTCACGAAGGACATCTTCGCGATCATCAAGCGCATTCGCGAGCAGACCAAGACCGCCGTCCTTGTGGTGGAGCAAAACGCCGCCATCGCGCTGGCGACCGCCGATCACGGCTTCGTGATCGAACTCGGACGCGTGGCGGCGGCGGGCAGTTGCGAGGCCCTCTCGCAGCGCGAAGACATCAAAGAGTTCTACCTGGGTGGCGCTTCGCACCATCTACCGCACGTTGCCGCCGGCGGCATTCGCCCGTCGCGTCGACGTTCCTCCTGGCATTGATATAGGAATCCCCATGACACTCAACCGCCGAACCCTTCTGAAGACAAGCATTGCTGCCGCGGCGCCAGGCGCCTTGTGGACACCCGCGCGCGCAGCCGGTGTTGCCGACAAGGAACTCGTCCTCGGCACGCATCTCGACCTTTCCGGACCGGTGGCGATCGCCATGCCCGTGATCCGCAACGGCATCCAGATGCGCATCGACGAGGCCAACGAGGCCGGCGGCATCAATGGCCGCAAGCTCCGGCTAGTGATCGAAGACAACGCGAGCCAGCCGTCGCAAGCCGTGCGCGCCGTAGACAAGCTGATCCGCAAGGACGAGGTCTTCGCCCTGCTCTGCCCCTTCGGCTCGGGCCCGAACGTGGCCACGGTGAAAAAAGCCGTGGATGCCGGCGTAATCTGTTTTGCTCCATACGCGGCCTCGGCCCTGGTGCGCCAGGCGGCCGGCCAAACGCCACTGCTATTCACCACTAACCTGAACTACGACAGCACGACGTCGGCGGCGGTGCGATGGGCAACCGGCAATCTGGGCACGAAGAAGGTCGGCTTCGTCTACCAGGAAGGCCCTTTTGGCGACCTGGTCGGAAAGGGCGTCAAGGCGGCGCTCGCGGCCAAGGGCATGCCGCTTGCCGCAGAAGCGAGCTACAAGGTCGGGGATCTGGACTTCTCCTCGCACGTCGCGCGCATGCAGGCGGCGGGAGTGGACCTGATCGTCTGCGCGACCACGACACGCGAAACGATCGCCGTCGCGGCCGAAGTCAAAAAGCTCGGCTTGACCGGCGTCAACGTGCTGACCGCCAGCCCGGGCCGCGCCGGCCTGACCATCGCCCTGGGCAAGGAGGCGATGGAGGGCGTCTATGGCGTCGGCACGTGGCGCATCGCCACGCCCGACCAGGCCAACACCACAGAAAAGGCGTGGGCCGAAAGCTACCGCAAGCGCTTCAAGGCCGAGCCGGATGATGTGGCCGCGACTTTCTACGACTACACCAGCTGGTTCCTGCAAGAGGTGCGCAATGCGGGTCGCGACCTGACGACCGAGAAGCTGGTGAAGGCGCTTCAGGCATCCACTTTCAAGGGGGTGAATTCGTACGACACGCAACGCTTCGCGAACAACCACATCGACCCGGAATGGACGCGGGTCGAGCAAGTGGTGCAGGGTCGTTGGACGGCGCGTTCCAGCGTGGTCGACCCGGCCAAGATCTCGCTGTGATCCACGTGGCGTCATCACAGGCGGCCAACGAAGCGAACGCCGCGACGCTGCCGCAACTGTGGCGGCGTCGCTGCGTGCAGTGGGGTGATCGCCCCGCCTTGCGCCACAAGGATTGCGGCATCTGGCAGGGCCCGCGCTGGAGCGACTATTTCGCCGAGGCGCGGGCGATCGGCCTCGCGATGGACGATGCCGGGCTCGCACCCGGAGACGTCGTCTCCATCCTCTCGGACAATCGCCCGCAGTGGCTGATCGCCGACGTGGCGGCGCAGGCGATGGGCTACGTGTCGCATGGCATCTATCCCTGCAGCACGGCGCCACAGGTCGGGCATGCGCTGGTCGAAGCCGGCAGCCGCGTGGTGATCGTGGAGAACGCCGATCAATTGATGAAAGTGCTGGCCGTGCGCGACCAATGCCCGGACCTGCGACACATCGTTGTCATGGAGACCCGCGGCCTCAGGCGCTTCACCGATGCGCAGGTCAGCTCTTATGACGACTGGCGCGCCCGCGGCGCCGAAGCCGCAGCCAAGCGGCCCGCTCTGTTCGACAGCAGGATCGACGCCGGCGACGGCAATCACATCGCGTTTCTCGCCAGCACGGCGGGGAGCACCGGAGCGGCGCGGCTGGTCGCCGTGCGACAGCACGAATTCATGCAGGAAGTCCGTGCAACGCGCCAGTGGCTGCGCCTGCACCCGGGGGATCGATCGCTCTCCGTCGTGTCGCTGGCGCAGCATGGCGAACGGCTGCTGGCGGCCAAAGCGATGCTCGTGCACGAAAGCCTGCTGCACTTTCCCGAGAACCCAGCGACGGTGTTCAATGACATGCTCGAGGTCGAGCCGCACTTCCTGTTCGCGCCCCCGCGGTTCTTTGAAAAGCTGCAGGGCCTGACCGAGCTGTTCATGCAGGAAGCCATTCCAGTCGCCCGCGCCGCCTATGCCGCGAGCCTCTCCGCAGCCCGGCCCAGCTGGTGGCAGCGCAAGACACGTGGTCGCATCCGGGCGGCTCTGGGACTACGGAACGTGCGGCTGGTGTTGACGAGCGGGGCGTCCAGCGCAGGCGACATGGCTGAATGGTTCGGGACCATCGGAGTTCCGGTACTCGATTGCTATGGCCTGGCAGAAGTGGGCTTCTGCAACGATGCGCAGCTGAAGCTGGCACCCGACGGAGAGATTCTCGTACACAGCGCCAACCCGCTTCCCGGTTACTGGAAACGAGGCGAGATATCCCGCACTCCGACGGACCCAGACGGCTGGCTGCGCACCGGCGACCTGGGCCGCCTCGACGAGCAGGGGCGCGTGCGCCTGCTGGGCCGCGTTCAGGCGCGAGTGGTCTGCGCAGAAGGCACGCCGATCAGCCCCGAGGTTGCAGAGGATGCGTTCCGCCAGAGTGCTTACATCGCCGACGCCGTTGTCGTGCACAAAGACGAGCGCACGACCGCGCTGCTTTCGCTCGACGAAGAGCGGATCAGGAACTACGCGCAGCAGCACAAGTTGCCTTTCACTGATTACACCAGCCTGCTCGCGCTGCCGGAAATCGATTCGCTGGTCGCGGCGCAGGTCCACATCGCGAATGGCCGGCTTCCCGAGCGCCACCGCGTGCGCAACGTCCGGGTGATCCCCCGCCCGCTGCGCTCCGGCGACGAGGAACTCACGCCGGCGCTGCGCCTGAACCGCTGGGTGGTCGCGCGCCGATACGCCGATCTGCTTGACGCCACCTGAGCGCCGTCCAGGATCCTTACCAAACCAACTGGAGTTTTTCACATGAGAGAAGCAGTCATCGTTTCAACCGCACGCACCGGCATCGGCCGGGCCTTTCGCGGTGCCCTGAACAACATCAAGTCGCCCACGCTGATGGGCCACGCGATCCGTCACGCAGTGCAGCGCGCCGGCGTCAACCCCGGGGAAGTCGAGGATGTCGTCATCGGCACCGCGATGGCCGGCGGGACGGCGGGCATGAACGTCGGGCGCCTTGCCGCACTGGCCGCGGGATTGCCGCAGTCGGTGCCTGGCCAGACCATGGACCGGCAATGCGCATCCGGCCTGATGGCCGTCGCAACGGCGGCCAAGCAGATCATCGTCGACGGGATGGATGTGACCGTGGGCGGCGGGCAGGAGAACATTTCCGCCGTCCAGAACCCGTTCGTCAAGTGGGTCGGGGAAACGGCCGATGCGAACCTCATTGCGCAGGCCCAGCACGCCTACATCCCGATGCTCCAGACGGCCGAAATTGTTTCGAAGAAGTACGGCATCTCGCGCGAAGCGCAGGACGCCTATTCGCTTGAGGCGCAACGCCGCACCGCGATGGCCCAGGACAAGCGCCTGTTCGACGCCGAGATCGTGCCGATCACCGCGTCCATGGCCGTGGCTGACAAGGTTACGGGCGCCGTGACTTACCGGGATGTGCGGCTCGACCGTGACGAGGGCAACCGGCCGGACACGACACTCGAAGGCCTCGCAAATCTCAAACCGGTAGTCGAGGGCGGCGTGATCACGGCCGGTAACTCCAGCCAGCTCTCGGACGGCGCATCGGCCTGCGTGCTGGTGGAGCGCACCGTGGCTGAACGCCGCGGGCTGAAGCCCTTGGGCATCTATCGCGGCATCGCCGTGGCCGGATTGGCGCCGGAGGAGATGGGGATCGGCCCGGTGTTCGCGGTGCCCAAGCTCCTCAAGACCCATGGCCTGAAGGTGAGCGACATCGGCTTGTGGGAACTGAATGAAGCCTTCGCCTGCCAAGTGATCTACTCGCGCGATCGACTCGGCATCGATCCCAACCTCCTCAACGTGAATGGCGGGGGCATCACCATCGGCCATCCCTATGGGATGACGGGCTCCAGACTGGTGGGCCATGCACTCATTGAAGGCAAGCGGCGCGGCGCGCGCTACGTTGTCGTGACCATGTGCATCGGCGGTGGCATGGGTGCCGCAGGCTTGTTCGAAGTCGCTTGAAGCAAGGAGCAGCACAATGAACTACCAAAGCCCTTTGCGCGATTTCCAGTTTGTTCTGCACGAATTGCTGCAGGTCCCCTCCATGATGCAGTCGTGCGGCCAGTCGGAATTCGACGCCGACACGATCGACCAGGTACTCACCGCCGCCGGCCAGTTCGCGTCCGAGGTGATCGCGCCCCTGAACGCGGCGGGTGACCAGCACGGGTGCATCATGGCCGCCCCGGGCGTGGTGCAGACACCGCCAGGATTCAAGCAAGCGTACGACGAGTACACCAGGAACGGCTGGCATGGCCTGGCTTGCAGCGCGGAGTTCGGCGGCCAGGGCTTTCCGTCGGTGGTCGACAGCGCTGTCACGGAGATGTTGGGCGGCGGCAACATGGCGTGGTCGGCCTATACCGGCATGTCGCATGCCACATACGTCAACGTGGCCGCCAACGGCTCAGCCGAGCAGAAGGCGCTCTATTTGCCGAAGATCGCGTCCGGAGAGTGGGCTGGCACGATGTGTCTCACAGAGCCGAACGCTGGCACCGACCTGGGCTTGCTTCGAACCCGCGCCGTCCCGCAACCCGACGGGACCTACAGCATCAGCGGCACGAAAATCTTCATTTCCGGCGGCGAACAGGACCTGACCGAGAATGTAATGCACCTTGTGTTGGCGCGAATGCCCAATTCGCCGCAAGGTGTCAAGGGCATCTCGCTCTTCATCGTGCCCAAGTTCATCCCCGACGCAAGCGGCGGCGTGGGCCCGCGCAATGCCGTGACCTGCGGCTCGCTGGAACACAAGCTCGGCATTCACGGCAACTCGACTTGCACCATGAACTTTGACGGGGCAACCGGCTGGCTGCTCGGCGAGGCCGATAGAGGATTGGCCGCTATGTTCGTGCAGATGAATTACATGCGCGTGCTGGTCGGAGTCACCGCCATCGGCGTCATGGAAGCCGCGTACCAGAAGGCTCTGGCTTACGCCAAGGAGCGCCTTCAAGGCCGTGTGGCGGGCGCGAAACCGTCGAACCAGGGCGCGGACCCGATTGCCGGCCATGCCGATGTGCGGCGTATGCTGCTGACGCAGAAAGCCAATGTGGAGGGCGCGCGCGCACTTGCCTTGTGGGCTTCGCAGCTCAGCGATTTGCAGCGCCTCCATCCCGACGCCGCCAAACGAACTGAAGCCGGCGAGATGCTGGGCCTGCTGACTCCCGTCGTCAAGGCCTTGGCCAGCGATCTCGGCGTAGAGTCCACGTTGCTCGCAATGCAGGTGTTCGGCGGCCATGGCTACATTCGCGAGAATGGAGTCGAGCAGCACCTGCGTGATGTCCGGATCATTGGGCTTTATGAGGGCACCAACGGCGTCCAGGCCATGGACTTGCTCGGACGCAAGGTGCTGGGTGACCAGGGCCATCGCATGAACGCGTTTCTGGACATGGCGGGGGCCTTCGCCGAAACGTGCAGTCCGCGCAAAGCCATGCGCGAGTTCGCCGAACCGTTGGCCCAACTTGTTGCCGACGTCAGGCAGCTTACGGCCGAGCTCGTAAGCGCCTCCGCCAACGACCCCCATGCGAGCGGAGCAGCGGCAGTGCCCTACCTGCGCCTGGTCGGGCATTTGGCCCTTGCATGGACTTGGGCACGCATGGCCGAAGTCTCGATCAACAAGTCCGAGGCGACGGACCCGATCTACGCTTCGAAGATCGCGACCGCCCGCTTCTACTTCCAGCGCATACTGCCGCAGACTGCGGCACTTCGCGCGGAAATCCGAGCCGGATCTTCCGCGCTGATGGAGCCCGCGCTCGACCTGTTGTGAGAGCCGCGCACTGATGTATCACCTGAGCCAGTTCGCGCGCGCCACGCCCAACAAGCTGGCCGTGCATTTCCTGGAGAGCGGCAAAGCGTTCACCTTCGCGCAGCTGGAACGACAGGCCAACCGCGCCGCAAACGCGCTGCTCTCGCTCGGATTGAAGCAGCACGACTGCGTCGCGCTCTGCCTCGAGAACTCGCCTGAGCTGCTCTTGCTCACGCTGGGAGCGCAACGCATCGGCCTGTACTACACGCTCATGTCGACGCGCCTTTCGGCGGCGGACTCCGCATACATCGTCAAAGACTCGCAAGCCCGCGTCGCCATCACATCTTCTTCGATGGACGGGTGGCACGCGCACTTCGCTGCGGCATCGGAAGATTCACCGCCCTTCCTCGCTCCCGGGCGGGAGATGCTGTACTCGTCGGGCACAACGGGCCGGCCCAAGGGCGTTCGCAAACCGCCATTCGAGGGCAGATTTGACGGCATAGACAACCGCAACGCCGGGGTTGCGGCCGGATTCGGCCTGGATGCCTCGTCGGTCTATCTCTCAACCTCGCCGCTTTACCACAGCGCGCCAAACCGGTTCCTGTCAGCGGCCATCCATCTCGGCGCGACCAGCATCGTGATGGAAAAATTCGATGCCGAACGTGCCCTCGCCGCCATTGACCGGTTCGCCTGCACGCATTCGCTCTGGGTGCCAACCATGTTCCATCGCCTGCTGCGCCTGGAGCCCCAGGTGCGCGAGCGGTACAGCACGGCCTCGATGATCCACGCCGTTCACGGCGCGGCGCCCTGCCCGGTCCACGTCAAGCAGGCAATGATCGACTGGTGGGGTCCCGTGCTCGACGAGTACTACTCCGGAACCGAAGGCATCGGCTCCACGGCAATCACCTCACGCGAATGGCTCACGCACAGGGGCTCCGTCGGGCGAGCCACGGACGGCATCCTGCACATCCTCGATGACGCAGGCAATGAGTTGCCGCCTGGGGAAACCGGGCAGGTCTACTTCGAGAGCAACGCCCAATTCGAGTACTGGAACGATCCGGGCAAGACCCGCGCCGCCACCAGCCCGCAAGGCTGGCGCTCGTTCGGCGACATCGGGCATGTCGACGCCGAGGGCTATCTCTATCTCACCGACCGCAAAGACTTCGTCATCATCTCGGGCGGCGTCAACATCTACCCGCAGGAGATCGAAGACGTGCTGCTGCAGGATCCACGCGTCGCGGACGCCGCGGTTTTCGGCATTCCGAACGAGGAGTTCGGCGAGGAAGTCAAGGCCGTGGTACAGCCGGCGCGGCCCGAGCAATCTGGACCGGCGGTCGCGGAGGCGCTGCTGGCGCGCTGCCGCGAACTGCTCGGACCGATCAAGACACCCAAGAGCATCGATTTCGAGTCCGATTTTCCGCGGCATGCGACCGGCAAACTCTACAAGAAGCTGTTGCGCGACCGCTACCTCAAACAAGGAACATCCTCATGAACAACGGCATTCTCACGCGCGCGGAAGCGGGCGTTTACACGATCTCCTTCGACCGGCTGGAGAGAAAGAACTCGATCACCGGGCCCATGTACGCGGCCCTGGCCGAAGCGTTGAACACGGCCGCCACGGATCCCTTGCTACGTGTTGCGGTCCTGCAAGGTCACGAAACCATATTTTCAGCCGGCAATGACCTGGGCGACTTCGCCAAGACTCAGACAACGGACTCCGAGGCACCGGCGTTTCCATTCATGCGCGCCCTCGCCGCATTCCCCAAGCCCTTGCTGGCTGCCGTGTGTGGACCTGCCGTGGGGATCGGCACAACCATGCTGTTGCACTGCGACGTCGTCTACGCCGGCGACAACGCCGCCTTCACGATGCCTTTCGTCAACCTGGGTCTGTGCCCAGAGGCCGCCTCGAGCCTGTTGTTGCCGCAATTGCTCGGCTACCACCGGGCCGCTGAAGCCTTGTTGTTCGGCGAGCCTTTGAGCGCTGATGCCGCTTTGGACGCCGGGTTGGTCAACAAGGTCTTGCCCGCGTCCGAAGTCAATGCCTATGCCCAAGCGCAAGCCGCCAAGCTCGCGGCGAAGCCCATCAGCAGCTTGGTTGAAATCAAGCGGCTGATGAAAAGCGGACAGCAAGCTGCCGTGCTGCAGAGAATGAACGACGAAGGCTCAGTTTTTAGACGCATGCTGGTGGAGCCCGCCGCCAAGGAAGCGTTCAGCGCCTTTCTGCAAAAGCGCAAACCCGACTATTCGACCATCCGGGCCGGCCTTTCCGCGATCGAGTCGCCGTTGAAATGACGAAGATGGAGGGCAAGACCGTGAGCACGACCCCGCATGACCTCTCCCGGCAATGGTTCGAGTACTTCGGCGCTGCCTTTGCACAGGAGCTCGATCTCGGCACCCTTGGCGCGATCAAGAAGTGGATCGACGAAGGCCGCGCTCCGCCACTGCACACGAACTTCCCTGACGACCCGCCGACCGCTGCGCCGCATCAAGGAAAGACATCCTGAGCAACGGCGTCGTTATCTGTTCGCCAGTGCACAGCGCCATCGCAGGTTTTGGGATTCGATGAAGACAACACCCACGGCCGCATTGGCCGCCCACGCCCCTCGTCGGTCTTGAACACGTTGCGGCCGTCAGCCCAGGTTGCGCGGCTCTTGGTGCAGGTTCCCAAGAAGAAGGGTCTAGGGCCCGTCGGTCTCCCCGAAAGGGATGCCCGAAAACGCCGGCTGCATCAGGCCCGTGCCTTCAGGCTTGGCATGCTGAAGTGCTCGTAGTGGCCGACACCATTTTTCACGATGGGATCTTCCGCGGTGAACGCTGAAACATCTTGATCGTCGGCGAGCTGGTAGATCGACACACCGTATCCGCCGCTCTCGTCGATTACAGGGCCATGCGCAACGATCAACCCTTTGTCGAGCAGATCATTCAAGTAAGCGCCATGCTCCTTCATCCATCTCTTCTCATCCGGAGACATGGTGCCCAGGAAGTTCGGGCGTGGCGGAATGAACTTGCAAAGATAGTATTTCATCGTTGGTACCTCGTTGAAGTCGAATCTCAGGCCGTTTTGACGCTCTTGAGGATCGAGCCTTCGAACATCTCTTCTTCCGGGCTAGGCTGGTACCGCGTCCAGGAACCCCGCAAGCCGCTGGGTGATCAGCTGGTCGGCCTCGTCCATGATGCGATCGATCAGTTCTTGCACCGTGGGAATGTCGCGGATCAGCCCGACCACCATGCCGCAGCTCCAGGCGCCGGCATCCATCTGACCGTCCACCATGACGCGAGGGTAGACACCCGCGACCTGCTCCATGATGTCGTCGAACTTGAGGTCGGCGCCCTTCGCTCTCTCGATCTCGATCAGTTGCTCGACCGCTGAATTGGTCAGGACGCGCTCGGTGTTGCGCAGGCCGCGCATGACGAGCCTCGTGTCGAGCTCGGTCGCCGTGACAATCGCGTCCTTCACGTTCTGGTGAACCGGCGCTTCCTGGGTCGCCACGAACCGAGTCCCCATGTTCATCCCCTCGGCGCCCAGGGCGAGCGCCGCCACCAGACTGCGGGCGTCGGCCATCCCGCCGGACGCCACGAACGGAATCTTCAGTTCCTCGGCTGCGCGCGGCAGCAGGATCATGTTGGGCATGTCGTCCTCGCCCGGGTGGCCGCCGCACTCGAACCCGTCCACGCTCACCGCGTCACAGCCTATGGCCTCCGCCTTCAGTGCGTGCCGCACCGAGGTGCACTTGTGGATGACCTTGACTCCAGCCTTTTTCAGTGCGGGCATGTACGCCTCCGGGCTGCGCCCGGCGGTCTCGACGATCCGCACGCCGCCCTCGACGATGGCGGCGATGTATTCTGGGTATGGCGGCGAGGCCAGCGTGGGCAGGAACGTGAGGTTCACCCCGAACGGCTGGTCCGTCATTTCGCGGCAGCGGCGGATCTCCTTCGCCAGCAGCTCTGGCGTTTTCTGGGTCAGGCCGGTAATCAGCCCTAGGCCGCCGGCGTTGGACACCGCCGCGGCGAGCTCGGCGAAGCCGACGTAGTGCATTCCGCCCTGGATGATGGGGTGGCGGATGCCGAAAAGTTCAGTGATGCGTGTCTTCATTGGGTTCTTCTTTCACCAGGTTTCCATGTAAGGGCGCAGGTCCATCTCGAAAGTCCAGGCATCACGCGGCTGCGTGTGCAGGTACCAGTAGTTCTCCGCGATATGCTCGGGGTTCAGGATGCCGTCCCGTTCCTTCAGTGCGTAGCGTTCGGGGAACTGCGTGCGGATGAAGTCCGTGTCGATCGCACCGTCCACCACAAGGTGTGCAACGTGGATGCCCTTGGGCCCGAGTTCGCGCGCCATGCTCTGCGCGAGCGCTCGCAGAGCATGCTTGGCGCCGGCAAATGCCGCGAAGTTGGCCGAGCCCCGAATTCCGGCCGTCGCACCGGTGAAGAGCATGGTGCCGCGGCCGCGCGCGACCATCCTGCGGGCGACCTCGCGCGCGTTGAGGAAAGCGCTGAACGTGGCCATCTCCCATATCTTCATGTACTTGCGTCCCGTCTCTTCCAGGATGCTGCTGGGCACATTGGCGCCGATGTTGAACACGAACACCTCGATCGGGCCGCGCTCTTTTTCGATCTGGTCGATCAGCGCGACGACGTCCTCCTCCTTGCGCGCATCGCTGCTGTAGCCGAATGCCGCGCCGCCGGCCGCGCGGATGCGCTCCACGGCGGGCTCCAACTTGTCTGCCGATCGGCGCGTGAGGCACGCCACATAGCCCTCGCGGGCGAATCGCGCGCCGATCGCACTGCCGGTGGCGTCGCCTGCGCCAATGACGAGCGCCACGCCGCGAGGGTCTGTCGATTTGTCCATGCGTCTCTCCTTTAAATAACGTACGTTCAGTTATTCAACGATAAACAATGAACGATCGTTTGTCAAACGAATTTGGCGGACCGGACAAGTCCCGTTGACAGGCGCCTGGAAATGAAATAGCTTTCGTTTACCAAACGCTCGTTATTTTAAAGGAACCATGATGCGCAAAACCGTTGATTTCTTCTTCGACGTCGGCAGCCCGGCCTCGTACCTGGCCTGGACGCAGTTGCCCGGAATGTGCGAAAGCCACGGCGCGGAACTCGTTTACCGGCCGATGCTGCTCGGCGGCGTCTACCAGGCCGTGGGCAACGCCTCGCCTGCCACCATTCCCGTGAAAGCGCGTTACTGGCAGCTGGACTACGAGCGCCACGCCCGCCGCTATGGCGTGCCCTTGAAGGAGAACGTGCACTTTCCCATCATCACGCTGTTCCTGATGCGCGCGGTGACCGGCGTCCAGCTGCGCCGCCCCGAGCAGTTGCAGCAACTGCTCGGCTGCGTGTTCAAGGCGCTCTGGATCGATGCGCTCAACCTGAACGAGCCGCAGCTCACGGCCGACATCCTGAAGGCCGGCGGCTTCGATCCGGCCGAGATCGAACGCCTGACGCAGGACCCGGAGACCAAGGCCGCGCTCAAGGCCGCGACCGAGGAAGCCGTCAAGCGCGGCGTGTTCGGGGCCCCGACGATCTTCGTCGGCGACCAGATGTTCTTCGGCCAGGACCGGATGGACTTCGTGCGCGAAGCGCTCGCGGCCTGAGCACCGGCGTCATCAGGAGACAACCATGGAACAACGACTCTGGCATGCGGCCTACCCAGCCGGCCTTCCCCGAGACCTGGACATTGAGGAGAGCGAGACGCTCGTGACGTTACTCGAGCGTGCCTTTGCGCGGTACGCCCCGCGCACCGCCGTCAGCTGCGCAGGTGAATCCCTGACCTTTGCCGAGGTGGAACGTGCATCGGCGCTGCTCGCGCGCTCGTTGCAGGCTGCAGGTCTCCAGCGCGGCGATCGCGTCGCCCTCCTGTTGCACAACAACCTGCTCTATCCGGTGGCTTTGGCTGCGATCCTGCGGGCCGGCATGGTTGGTGTGACCATGAATCCGCTCTATACGGCCCGCGAGCTGCAATACCAGCTGGGCGACTCAGGCGCCGCCGCGCTGCTCGCCGGAGAGCCCTTCATGCCGCTCGTGAGCGAGGTGCTGAACCAGACGCAGGTGCGGCATGTCCTGACAGTGCCCATGCAAGGCGTGAGGCAGGCACTGCTCGCTCCCACCGCCCAGTCCGCGGCGCAGGCCGGCAGCCGGGACACCCGGATCGTATCGCTGCGTGATGCGATCTCCGGCCTGCCGCCATCCGGCTTCACCGCCGCGCAAGTCCAACCCTCGGACCTTTCTTTCCTGCAGTACACCGGCGGCACCACCGGCGTTTCGAAAGGGGCGTGCCTGACGCACCGCAGTGAACTGGCGAGCGTGCTGCAGATGCAGTCCTGGCTGCGGCTCGCGGTAGACCTGGAAAACCTCGAACTGATCACGCCGCTGCCGCTGTACCACATCTACCCGCTAGGCATGGCCTTGGCGGCCCTGGCTAGTGGCGCCCACAACCGCCTTGTCGTCAATCCGCGCGACACGAAGGCGCTGTGCGAAGAGTTGCAGCGGGCACCCTTCGACATGCTGATCGGCGTCAACACGTTGTTCAACGCCATGGTGGCCTCGCCGGAACTGTCGAAGGTGGACTTCTCCCGCTGCCGCCTGGCCGTGGGCGCAGGCGCGTCGATCCAGGCAGCTGTCGCCAAGAAGTGGGTGGAGGCAGGGGGCCCGCCAATTACCGAAGCGTATGGGCTCACCGAAACTTCGCCCAGCGTCAGCTTCAACGCCCCAGGCCGAAACGGCACCATCGGGGCGCCGGTGCCCTCGACCGACGTCCTGATCGTTGATGACGCGGGCCAACCAGTCCCGCTCGGCACGCCCGGTGAGTTGCTTATCAAGGGGCCCCAGGTGTTCGCGGGCTACTGGAATCGCGAAGAGGAGACCCGCAAGGCATTCACCGCCGACGGCTGGTTCAAGACCGGCGATGTCGTCACGATGGATGCGCAAGGACTGATGTACATCGTGGACCGGAAGAAGGACATGATCCTGGTGTCCGGCTTCAACGTCTACCCCAACGAGATCGAGGGTGTGGTCGCCATGCACCCGGACGTGGTCGAATGCGCGTGCATCGGCGTGCCGGACGAGAAATCGGCCGAAGCACCCCACGTCTTCGTGGTGCGCCGCTCACCCGGGCTGCTGGCTGAACAGCTCGAAGCGCACTGCCGCAAGCTCCTTGCGCCTTACAAGGTGCCGCGGCACATCACCTTTGTTGAAGCTTTGCCGAAGTCAGCCGTGGGCAAGATCCTGCGAAAGGAGCTGCGGCCGCAGAGTGTCGCCGCAGGCTGACCAGGTCGGGATATGCGCTGACTCAGCGCGCGATCTCCTCAACCCAACATTTTTGCCCGGTTTCGACCGGTGCATGGAGACAAAACATGAAAACACTGACTCGCAGACTCTTTGATGCCGCGGTTGTCGTGGTCGCGCTTTGCAGCGCCGCCGCCGTCGCCGCGCAGCCCTATCCGAACAAATCCATCCTGATATCAAGGTAGCTTACCCGGCCGGGTTCGGGGTCGATGCTTCAGTGCGGCCCTCCGCACCCGTGCTGCAGCGCGCCCTTGGACAGACTCTCGTGATCGACAACATGCCCGGTGCGAACGGATCCATCGCGGCGATGAACGTCTTGAACGCGTCGCCCGATGGATACACGCTGCTCGCCACCGCGGGTCCGGATTTCGTGGTGGCGCCGCTCACCATCGCTTCGGCCAAGTACACGTTCGACAGCTTCAAGCTCATCGGTTCGTTCGGCAGCGCGGACATGGTCCTCGTCAGTCATCCCGACCGCCCTTTCAGCAATCTCAACGCGCTCGTCGATCAGGTGCAAAAGCCTGGCGCGAAGGAGCTTTCCATTGCCCACTGGGGCCAGGGCACGCTCGCTCATCTCGCGGCCGCTGAATTCCAAGGGCGGGTCGGCGTCAAGCTGCTGGAGGTGCCATATAAAGGCATCGCTCCCGTTGCCACGGCCGCCGGTGGCGGCGAGGTGGACCTCGCGTTTGTTCCTTTTGCAGGGCCGATCTTGGGAATGATTCAGACCGGGCGGATCAAGGCCATCGCCATCGCCAGCGCCAAGCGACACGCGCTCCTGCCGGAGATCGCGACGCTGAGCGAGCACGCTCGATTCAGGAACTTCGAGTTCGGCATCTGGACCGGCCTGTTCGCGCCCGCGCGCACGCCCGATGCCGTCGTCGCGCGCCTGACCAAGGCCTTTCACGAGTGGAACGACAGTCCGGAATTCCTCGCGCTCGCGACCGCGCAGGGCTTGCGCAGGCTGGATTCAATGACGCCGCCGCAGGCCGCGGCCTTCTTGCGTGCAGAGAACGAGAAGTTCACCAACATCGCGAAGACCCTCAATCTGGTGGCGCAATAACGTGGCCGCGCGAGAAGGGCCCACACAATGACCGTTCGAGACTTTCATTTTTACGAGCCCGCCAAGGGCCACGGGCTGAGCCACAACCCGCTCAACGCGCTGGTCGCCCCGCGGCCCATCGGCTGGATCTCGTCGCGCGACGCGCAGGGGCGGGTAAATCTGGCGCCCTACAGTTTCTTCAACGCGTTCAACTACGACCCACCGATCATCGGATTTTCTTCGATCGCCTGGAAAGATAGCGTCCAAAACGCATCGGAAACGCGCGAGTTCACCTGGAACCTGGTCACCCGCGAATTGGGGGACAAGATGAACCAGACCTCGGCACCGCTTGCGCACGGCGAGGACGAGTTTCCGTTCGCCGGCCTCACAGCCGTGGCGGGTCGCATGGTCAACGTTCCGCGGGTGGGCGAAAGCCGCGCGGCCATGGAATGCAAGGTGATCGACATCGTGCAGTTCCGAAACACCGCAGGCGAGAAGGTCAGTGGCTGGCTCGTATTGGGGGAAGTGGTGGCGGTGTACATCGACAAGACACTCCTGAAAGACGGCGTCTATCAGACGGCCGAGGCCTATCCGATCATGCGGTCCGGCGGACTGAATGACTACGTCCAGGTTTCGCCAGACAATGTCTTTCAGATCGGCCGACTCGCGGGCGCCAGCAGTCCGACGTCGCACGGCAAGGGATAGCAACTGGGCTTGCCCCGTCATGCCCCTGCTCAGACCGCTTACGCGTTGACGTCGACGACGGTGCGGCCGCGGACCTGTCCCTCGAAGATCCGCCCGACGATGGCGGGCACATCGGCCAGGCCGATGACCTGGGTCGTGCGGGCGAGCTTGGCGAGGTCCAGGTCGCGGGCGAGTCGCGCCCATGCCTCGACGCGAACGTGCTGCGGGGCGTTGACGGAGTCGATGCCGGCGAGGGTCACATTGCGCAGGATGAAGGGCAGCACCGACGCCGGAAGATCCAGCCCTTGAGCCAAGCCGCACGCCGTCACCACGCCGCGATATTTCGTTTGCGCCAGCACGTTGGCCAAGGTGTGGCTGCCCACGGAATCCACGGCGCCGGCCCATCTTTCCCTCGCGATGGGCGCGCCTGCTTCCGAGAGGGTCTTGCGATCGAGGATCTCGGCCGCGCCCAGGTCGCGAAGGTACTGGCTTTCCTGCAGCCGTCCCGTGGACGCGATGACGCGATAGCCGAGGTCCGACAGCAGCGCGATCGCAATCGAGCCGACGCCGCCGTTCGCGCCCGTGACGATGATGTCGCCACGGTCGGGTGTGATCCCTCCATGCTCGAGGGCGAGCACGGACAGCATCGCCGTATACCCAGCCGTTCCGATGGCCATGGCATCTCGCGTCGAGAATGCTTCCGGGAGCTTGATCACCCACTCACCCTTGACGCGTGCTTTCTGCGCGTAACCACCGTGGTGCGTCTGGCTCAACCCCCAGCTGTTGACGACCACACGGTCCCCGACGGCGATACCGGGATACGACGATGCCTCGACCGTACCCGCCAAGTCGATGCCCGGGATCAGTGGGAACGTCTTGATGACGTCAACACGGCCGCTGATCGCCAGCGCGTCCTTGTAGTTGACGGTCGAATAGTCGACGGCAATCGACACGTCGCCAGGCATGAGGTCTTGCTCGCTCATGTCGACCACGCGGGTCGAAACCGTCTTGCCGTCTTGGGTGGCGAGTAGTGCTTTGAATGTCATGATGCAGCCCAGGCTTTCAGGCGGGTGTCACGAGATAAATGCCCGGCTCGGCCGAGAGCCCTTGCTTGACCTGGCGTGTGCGCTCGTCGGCCAGCACTTCCTCGGCGCCAGCTTCGACTGCGTCCAGGACGTGGCGCACGACCACCTCGGGCGAGGACTTGGGCATGTCGATCGCGGTTGTCATATCGGTGTCGACGAAGGCGACGTGCATGCCGATTACTTGCGTCTTTTGGGCGCGCAGTTCGTGGCGCAGGCTGTTGGTGAGGCCCCAGGCTGCCGACTTGCTGGCGCCGTAGGTGCCCAGCGCCGGGCGGTTGATCCAACTCGCGATGGAGAGCACGTTCAGGATCGCGCCACCGCCATTCGCCGCCAGCACCGGCGCGAATGCCTTGCTCAGGCGCAACGGACCGAAGAAGTTGGTTTCAAGCTGTGCGCGCGCGGATTCTTCACTGCCCTCCTCAAGGAAGCCGCCGAAGTTCGCGATGCCCGCATTGTTGATCAGCAGCGTGACGTCGCCGCAACGCGCCGCGGCAGCTGCGATCTCCGCGGGATTGGTCACATCGAGTTGGATGGGCTCAACGCCGGCCAGTTTGACGCTCGCCGGGTTTCGCGCGCCGGCGTATACCTTGCGCGCGCCGCGGGCCAGCGCCTCGCGGGCGAAGGCCAGCCCGATGCCGCGGTTGGCGCCGGTGATGAAGACGATGGCGTTGTCGAGTTTCATGGTGAGGTTTCCTGGTGATAGGGTTGAGGTGACCGAACGAATATGATTAACGTCATATTCGAGTGGATGCAATTGCCGCGAGAGACCGAGTGAACACGGCTCAGTGCTGTCGAGGGGTGTCGTACTGGGCCAGCAGCTGGCGGCGCACCGCGGCCAGCAGCGACTTGCCTTCGGCATTGGCGCCAAGGGCGCGCGCCATCTGCAAGGCGCCCACCATCTGGCTCGCGATCGAGGCGGCCGCTTCCGGCTCGACGCCTGGCGGCAATGCCTGCTGCACAGCATCCAGCATCCTCCGGACACTCTGCGCGGCGGCCTTTTGCACTGCCGTCGATTGGCGCGGCATCTCGGACGCGAGCGCGGCCACGGCACAGCCAATTTCGGCGCTCTTCAAGTGGGCCTCGGACAGATAGCCCACGACCAGTTTGTGAAAGGCGCTGTTGCCTCGCAGTCGCGCGTCCTGGGCGCTGCTGAGAACGTTCTTGGCGTTCTCGAGCCCTGCGCTCTCGATCGCCTCAACCAGCAACGCATCGCGCGACGGAAAGTGCGCGTAGAAGCCGCCATGCGTCAGCCCGGCCTCTTTCATGATGTCGGCGACGCCAACACCGGCGAAGCCCTCGCGCCGGATCGCCCGCGCGGCGGCCTCAACGATGCGTTGATGGCTCATTTCCTTGCGGCCGGGTTGGCGGGTCGTGCTCACGGACGGATTCTAGCGCAAAATATGATGCACATCATATCATCGGCCACACGCCCTGGCGACCGATGGTAAAAGTCGCTCAGCGCCTTGACACGAGGGCCGCGACGGCATACGCTTTATCATTGAACGATCGTTATTTAACTTGCCGGCGTTTGAAATTACCGTTACGCAACTGGACAGCAGCGTTCAAGCCTTCATTGACAAGCGCGCTCCGCAATTCACCCTGAAAGCATCCAAGGACAAGCATCATGAGCAAAGACATCGTCATCAGTTCCCCCGTGCGCAGCGCCATCGCCAGTTTCGGCGGATCGCTCAAGACGACGCCCACCGCCGCACTGGGCGCACATGCCATCGCCGCCGCATTGCGCCGTTCCGGTCTCGACCCGGCACGTGTCGATTCCGTGGTGATGGGCAATGTCGTGCAAGCCGGCAATGGCATGAACGTGGCTCGGCAGGCGGCAATCCACGGGGGCTTGCCGGTGAGCGTACCCGCCATGACCGTGAACCGCGTCTGCGGCTCCGGCGCCCAAGGCGTCGCGACCGCGTATGCGGAAGTGCTCGCCGGCGTTTCGCGCATCGTGATCGCCGGAGGCGTCGAGAACATGGACCGCGCGCCCTACCTGCTGCCCGGCATGCGCTTCGGCGCCCGCATGGGAAATGTCGAGGCCATGGATTCCCTGCTGCTCGACGGATTGAACGACGCGTTTTCCGGCAAGCATTCCGGTTGGCACACGGAGGACCTGGTGCAGAAGTACGGCGTCTCGCGCGAAGCCCAAGACGCCTTTGCGGCGCAAAGCCAGCAGCGGTTCGCGGCGGCCCAAGCAGCGGGATGGTTCCAGGAAGAGATCGAGCCGTTGACGATCAAGGGCAACAAGGGGCCGACGATCTTCGCCGCGGATGAAGGGAACCGTCCCGACACCACGCTGGAAACGCTCGCACGCCTCAAGCCCGCGTTCCGCCCCGACGGCACGATCACTGCAGGCAACGCACCCGGCATCAACGGCGGCGCCGCCGCCATGATCGTCTGTGAAAGTTCGGTAGCACGTGAAGCCGGCTTGACGCCGTTGCTCGCCATCCGCAGCGTTGCGGTGGCAGGTGTCGAGCCGGGCTTCTTCGGCTTGGGGCCTTTGCCGGCTATCCGTCAGGCGCTCGACCGCGCGGGGTGGAAGGTGGGCGACGTCGATCGCTACGAAGTCAATGAAGCTTTCGCGTCCATCGCAATCGTGGTGCGCGATGAACTCAAGATCGACCCGGCACGCTTCAACATCGATGGCGGCGCGATCGCCCACGGCCATCCGATCGGCGCCACCGGCGCGATCCTCATCACCAAGGTCGCCCATGCGCTGAAGCGAACAGGTGGCAGCAAAGCGGTGGTGTCGCTGTGCATCGGCGGTGGGCAAGGCATCGCGTTGTGCCTCGAGCGCGTTTGATCATTCGCATCCATCATGGCCAAGCGCTTTGCCAAGAGCGGTTACATCGTGTGGAGTCTTTCGTGAGCTTCGAGGCAAACGGCGACCGGGCAACTTTCCAGCTGCGATTCCGTTCGCTGGTTGGCGAAGCGAACGAGGTCACGTGCCCGTGTGACGCGGCGGGTCATGTGGTCATGGACGAGATGAGCGAACGTGCCCGCAGCAGCTACTTATTTGCCCGCGCGATGGTCGGCCGGTTTTATGCGCCACCGGAGATCACGCCTGAAGTACACCGCGAACTGGCCTTTGCCTGAACAGCTCCCCAATTCCTTGTGATCCAACCATGACCGAGAAGCGCGCACTCTGTTCGGGCTGCGACATCTATTGCCAGGTGCTCGCGGAAACGCCCGAGTCGGGCAAAGTGGGAGACGTCCGGGTGAAGGCGATGGACCCGCGGCCGCTCAAGGCCAACATCTGCATCAAGGGCGTCCATGCGCCGGCGGGTTTCAGCCATCCGGAGCGCGTGCTCTATCCGCTCAAACGGACGGGCCCACGCGGCAGCGGGCAATGGCAGCGTGTGAGCTGGGAACAAGCCATGGACGACATCGGTGCACGCCTGGCGGCCATCGTCGCAAAGCATGGCGCCGAGGCACTGACGGTGTCGACCTCGCAGTGGAACACGCAGACCGACAATGGCGCCGCGCGGCGCTTCATGAACCTGCTCGGTTCGCCCAACTGGATCAGCGGCGTAGCACTGTGCTCGGGCAACACGGCCGCGATCAACCGCATGGTCTACGGCTGGTACCCGTATCCGGATTACGCGCAGGCGAATTGCATCGTGCTCTTCGGGCACAACCCCAAGCAGCACTCCTGGACGCCGATCTACAACGCCATCCGCCGGGCGCAGGAGCGCGGCGCCAAACTGATCGTGATGGACCCGCGCAAAAGCGAGAGCGCCGAGCGCGCCGATCTCTGGCTGCCGTTGAAGCCCGGCACGGACGCTGCCATGTGCTTCGGCTGGTTGAAGGTCATCCTCGACGAGGAGCTGTACGACAAAGCCTTCGTCGAAAAGTGGACCACTGGCTTCGCTGAGTTTCGCAGGCGCGTCAACGAGTTCCCGCTGGAGCGCGTGGCCGCCATTACAGGCGTCGCCCCTGAACTGATCGCCCAAGCGGCGCGCATGTACGCCACCACCGGTCCTGCGGTGATCCCGTGGACACCGATCACCGACCAGCAGCGCAACTCCACGTCGGCGATTCGCCTGATGTGCAGCCTGCGCGCGCTCTGCGGCTATGTCGACGTGCCGGGCGGCGAACTGTTGCACGGATTCCATCCCGACATCATTCATGAGTCGGAGCTCGAATTGCATGACGCCCTGCCCGAAGCGCAGCGTGCGAAGCAGCTGGGCGCGGACAAGCATCCTGCGTTCACGTACCGCGGCACCGCGGCGCTGGGAGAACCGGCCAAGCGGGTTTGGGGCTATGAATGGCCGAACATCGTGAGCGGCAGCTACATGGCCAATCCTTCGGCCGTGTTCCGCGCGATGGCCGACGGCGACCCGTACCCGGTCAAGGCATTCATCACGCTGGGCAACAACACGCTGATGAGTTTTGCCAACATGCAACTGATCCAGCGCGCGATGATGAACCAGGACCTCATCGTCGCCGTCGAGCACTTCCGCACGCCCACCGCGCAGCTGGCCGACTACATCCTGCCGGGAGATGCGTGGCTGGAACGCAATTGCCTCAGCGACGCATTCGGCTGGACCGCGATCTATCGGCCTTCGCAGAAAGTCGTCGAGCCGCCGGGCGAGTGCCGGGGCGTCTATGACTTCTGGCGCGAGCTGGCGATTCGCATGGGCCAAGGCGAACAGTTTCCCTGGCCCACCAACGAAGACGTTCTGGATCATCGGCTCCAACGCATGGGAATGAACTTCGAAACGTTCGCCGAGAAGCACCCCTATCATCTGCACAAGCCGCGCTACCGCAAGTACGAACAAACTGGATTTGCTACCCCGTCGGGAAAGGTCGAATTGAGTTCGAGCATCCTGGGCGAGCTCGGCTTCGATCCATTGCCTTACTGGCGCGACGATCCGCCGCACGACCCGGCATGGCCACTCACGATGTTCATGGGCGTGCGCGAGGACGAGTACTTTCAGACCGGTCACCGGCACATCACCGCACTGCGCGTGCGAAGCCCCGAGCCAAAGATGTTCATCGCAGCGGCGACGGCGGCGCGGGCCGGCCTGGCCGAAGGTGAATGGGCCGAAGTGGTCACGCCGCAAGGCCGCGTCAAACTCAGGACCGCCATTCGCGCCGAGATGCCGGAGCAGACGGTGCGGGTGCCGCACGGCTGGTGGTTGCCGGAACGACCGGAAGGCGACGGCACGCTCTCAGGTGCGTGGGAATATGCCGACGCGCAGATCTGTCCCGATGACGATGACTATCTCGACATGGAGCAGGGCATCCCGCACCTCAAGGGCATCCCCTGCAATGTGCGGGCGATCGAGACGCCGGCCCACTGGATAAAGTGACCAATGCGTCACACCCTCGTCGCAGCAGTCTCGGCACGGAAATCGCTTGGCGATCTCCCCGTCCACTTCCTGAACGCCTTGCGAAAGTTGGACGGATCCGAAAAGCCGACGCGCTCGCAGACATCTTCGACCGACAGCGAAGTGCGCTCGAGGTACTCCACGGCAAGCGTCCGGCGCACATCGTCGATGATCGACTGGTAGGACAATTCTTCCGAGGCCAGTCTGCGGTTGAGCGTGCGCAACGACATGCCGAGGTGCGCGGCAATCTCATCGATTTTTGGAAAGCGCCCTGGCTGATTCACGAGGATGACTCTGATGGAGTCGCCGAGCTCCGACCCCGGGGGTTGCTCCGACAGGACCTGCTCGCAAAAGCGCTGGCAAACGTTGGCCACCACCGGGTTCGCGTTCGGCAACGGCAAACTCCAGGCCGATTCGGCGAAGTGCCACTCCATGGTCTCGGCTCCAAACTCGACCGGGCAGTTGAACATTTGGCGGTAGGTTCGCCAATGAGGTGGCGCAGGGTAGGGAAGCAGCATGCGCGTGGAAGGAAACGGCGCCTCCATGACGCGGCTGAGGAAGGCATGGTTCGAGCTGCGCCAGAACTCCGCAACGAATGGCAGGAGTTCGCCCAGCGACGCCGGGTCATGACTGCGCATCTTGATCGTCCCCCCTTCTATGCGTGCGGCGATCTGCAGCACAGGTCCCGCTTGCCGAAGGTGTCGAAAACTCAGGTTCATCGCATCCCCGAGCGTCTTGCTGCTGGCCAAGGCATAGCCGTAGATGCCGAAGTCGCTGATGCGCTGCCGGGCCCCCGCGCGCAGCGCCACATCCGATCGCTTCGCGAGGCGCTGCGCATTGCGATAGATGGCTAAACGCTGGTCGCGGGAGATCAGCGCTGCATGGTCGTCGAACTGCTCGCCGCGCACCCCCGTACCACTCAGCAAGGCGCGCAACGACACGCCCTGGCTTTCCATCTCTGCGATGAGCGCCTTCAGCCCGAAAAGGCTCAGTTGCGGCGTGTTGCGGTCACCTGGACGGTGGATGAAAGTCAGCTTGGGCACTGCCATCACGAGACCCCGCTAGTTAAGAGTGTGGCACGAACCAACCTGCATATTGGCATTAAATCACCTTTTCCTTCGGAAGTCGCGCTCGGACAATCGCACCAGAAAGAAGGGCTGCGGTGCCCAAATTTTTCCAGATCAACCAGGAGCAACCCGATGAGTGAAGAGATCATCCTCGCGGCACGGCATGGCAATGTGACCGTGCTGACCATGCACTTCCGTCCCTACAACTTGATGTCGCAGACGCTGCTCACTCCGCTGATCGCGAAGATGCGCGACGCCGCCGCACAAGGCAGCCGCGCCATCGTTTTGCGCAGCGGCCTGCGGCATTTCTGCGCGGGTGCGGACGTCACCCAGTTTGACGCGCTCATGGAGCAGGCCAAGAACGACGGTAAAGCAGCGAGTGCACCTGCGTGGAGTCCGGTGGACGTACTGAATGCGTTCGAGACTTTGCCCGTGCCCATCGTTGCAAGCGTTCACGGTGCCTGCCTGGGCGGTGGCGTTGAGCTCGCCTTGGCCTCGGATTACATCATCGCCGCCCGGTCGGCCAAGTTTGGCTCGGTGGAAAGCGCATTGGGTCTGCACCCTCTGATGGGCGGCATCCAGCGGCAAGTTCAGCGCATCGGTGTGGCCCGCGCCAAGGAAATGTCGATGCTCGGCCGCCGGTACGACGCCGAGACACTGGAGCGTTGGGGGCTGATCAACCTGGTCGTAGCGGACGACAAGCTGGAGGAGTCCACGCTGATGGTGGCCCAGGAGTTCGCCAACGGGCCGACGATTGCGCATGCAGTGACCAAGCAGATTGTGCGGGTCGCCGCCAATGAAGGCGTTGAAGCAGCCGACCTGGCGATGGGTGGGTTGCAGAAGGCGATATGGAACTCCAAGGACGTGAGGGTGGGACTCGACTCCTTCCTAAAACAGGGACCCGGTCTCGCCAAGTTCGAGGGGGTCTGATCATGTCCGGACCCCTGCAAGGCTTGAAAGTAGTCGACTTCTCTCGCGTGCTGGCTGGGCCTTTATGCGCCCGGACCCTGGCTGACTTGGGCGCCGAGGTCATCAAGATCGAGCCTCCTCGTCCCGACGTGTCTCGCTTGGCTTTTCCGTTCGTCGACGGCATGTCCGGCTACTACGCCCAGCAGAACGTCGGCAAGCGCAACGTCAGCATCGACCTCAACGTCCAAGGTTCTGTGGACCTGGTCTTGAAAATGATCGACGAGGCAGACATCGTGGTCGAGAATTTTCGGGCCGGAACGCTCAAGTTCTTCGGGCTTGACTATGCAACTTTGGCCAAGCGCAATCCGCGTCTGATCTACGTGTCGATTTCGGGCTACGGTCAAGGCGGGCCCTGGGCATCGCGCATGGCCTATGCACCGACGGTACAAGCAGAGGCCGGCTTCACGCACAACACGCTGCGCCACTACGGAGACGCGCTCAGCCGCCTGCGCCCTGACCCGCTTTCGCACGCCGACGTTTACGCCGGGTTGCAAGCGACCATCGCCGTCCTGGCGGCCGTCAGGGGCCGGGAAGTGACCGGTCGCGGCCAGTACATCGACGTTGCCATGGCAGCAGTCCTGTTGGCCGTCAATGAGCGTGCGCACATCGATATGGCGGGCATCGACACGGGTGCTGAGCCGGGCGTTTTGGGCGCCACCGAAGGCGCCTTCTTCGTCGGGCCAGGGGGCGAGCGCTTCCTGACACCGCAGAGTCTGGTGGGTAGCGGCACGTTCCCGCAGTACCTTGGCGCGATGCGCCGTATCGACTTGGCGAGTGATCCCCGCTTCGCGACCGCAGAAGCGCGAGCGGCGAACTACGACGCGCTCCATGCGATCGTGCAAGCGTGGATACTCACCTTCCGCGACATGGCCACGCTCGATGCACAGTTGGACGAAGCCAAAATTGCAATGGGCCAGATACGGACGACGGAGGAACTTGCGAATTCCGAATGGGCGGAGTACTGGGGTGCGGTGCAGGACGTGCCGGACCGCCGGGGGGGCTCTTACCGTTTGCACGGCCGGCCCTGGCGCTTCTCGGAGGACAAGCTCCCCGCGCCTACGGCGCCTTCGTTCCGCGGTGAGAACAACGCGGAGGTCTTTGCAAGCCTGGGCATGAACCAGGAGCAGATCAAGGCGGCGATTGCGGCGGGCATGCTGGTAGAGCACGTGCCGGAGATTTCCCCTGTGGCCATCAACCCGGCAGCGGCGGGCGTACCGGCCGGCAATGTCAGCGACACTGTGGACGCCTGATCGCCATGACCTTCGAAACCGATCACACGCACGACCCGGCCGTTCAAAGCTGGGGCACCAGCGCGAACGCGCCCGGCACTGAGTTTCCCATCCAGAACCTGCCGCTCGGCGTGTTCAGCACGGCCGCTGCCAAAGAACGCAGGATCGGTGTCGCCATCGGCGACCAGATCCTCGGCATTGGCGCCGCCTTGGACAAGGGACTGCTGCCGGGCCTCGAAGGCTTGTCGACCGCGTTGCGCAGCGACAGTCTCAACTTGCTGATGTCGAGTGGACGCGCTGCAAGACAAGCACTGCGCGATACGGTTTTCACACTGCTGCGCGCCGACAGTGGCCACGCTGCAGCGGCCGGTGCTTGCCTGGTGCCGATGCGCGACGCCCGGATGCACTTGCCGGCGCAGATCGGTAATTTCACCGACTTTTTCACATCCATCCACCACGCGCGCCGTACGGGCGAACTTTTTCGGCCCGACATGCCCGTGGCACCCAACTTCCGGCACATGCCGATTGCCTACCACGGCCGTGCGTCCACGGTGGTCGAGAGCGGGGTCCCCTGCGTCCGGCCGCGAGGACAACTTGCGGATCCACAAGGAGCAGCTCAGGTCTACGCGCCCTCACAACGCCTGGACTTCGAACTGGAGGTGGGTTGCTTCGTTGGCCGCGAAAACTCCTTAGGCCAGCCCATTTCGATCGACGACGCCGACGATCACATGTTCGGGCTTTGCCTGGTCAATGACTGGTCGGCGCGCGACATCCAGATGTGGGAGAGCTATCCCCTGGGTCCGTTCCTCGCCAAGAGCTTCATGACGACAGCGTCGCCCTGGGTGGTGACCCTGGAAGCCCTGGCGCCGTACCGCGTGCCGGCGCCGAAGCGCGACGCAGACGACACGCCGCTGCCGGCGGCGCTCACGTCGACAAGACATGTGACCCAGGGTGGCATCTCGATCTCGCTGAAGGTTCTGCTGCAGACAGCTGCAATGCAAAAAAGCGGCATGGCCCCGGTCGTGATTTCGCAGCCGCAATTCAGCGACCAGTACTGGACGCTGGGACAAATGCTCACCCACCACACCAGCAACGGCTGCAGTCTGCGCACCGGGGACTTGTTGTCCAGTGGCACCGTCTCGGGCCCGGAGCGCAAGGACTCGGGCTGCCTGATCGAGTTCAATGCCGGGGGCAAGCAGGCTCTGCCGCTGCCCTCGGGTGAAACGCGTCTCTTTCTCGAAGACGGCGACACGGTGTGGCTGCGCGGCGTGTGCGAGCGGGATGGCTACAAGCCGATCGGATTCGGCGAGTGCAAGGGCCAAATTGTGAGGGATGCGACATGACACCACGAAATGTGACAGTCGAAGTCAACGGAGTTCCGGTGAGCGCGGAGATCGAGCCGCGCGAATTGCTCGTGCATTTCCTGCGCGACCACTCGGGCATGACGGGCACGCACATCGGCTGCGATACCTCGCAATGCGGCGCGTGCACGGTGCGGATCGACGGCAAGACCGCCAAGTCCTGCACGGTGCTGGCGGTTCAGGCGCAAGGCCACCAGGTCACAACAATCGAGGGGCTGGGCACGCCGAAAAACATGACGCCGCTGCAGGAGGCCTTCACGGAGGTGCATGGGCTTCAATGCGGTTTTTGCACGCCAGGCATGATCTTCGCGGGGCAGGCACTGCTGGACCGGGTTCCCAATCCGACCGAAGAGCAAGTGCGTGACGCCTTGCACGGCAATCTGTGCCGCTGCACCGGCTATCAGAACATTGTCAATGCAGTCATGCTGGCTGCCACCCGAACCGGTGACACAGGCCGCGCTTCAGGCAAGCAGAAGGAGGTCGTGCAATGACCAAGCTCGACGACGCTGCACATGGCAACCTGATCGGGCGATCCGTCACCCGGCGCGAAGACCCGCCTCTTCTCACCGGCCGCGGCCGATTCACCGACGATATCGCGGTCGGGGGCCTGACCTGTGCCATGGTGCTGCGTTCGCCCCATGGCCACGCGTTGGTCAAGTCCATCGACACCTCCACCGCCGCGTCCATGCCCGGGGTAGTGGGCATCCTGACCTATGAAGATCTGCGCGGCAAAGTCGGGGACATTCGCCCCAACTGGGTTGTCGGCCACTCCATCGTTCCAGCCCACCCCCCGCTGGCCGACGGTAGAGTGCGCTACGTCGGCGAAGCGGTCGCGCTCGTCGTGGCCAATACGCGCCAGCAAGCGGCCGACGCGCTTGAAGCCATCTTCGTCGACTATGAAGTCCTGCCTGCCGTGGTGGACGAGGAAGCCGCCGTGCAGGAAGGCGCGCCGCAATTGCATGACAATGTGCCGCGCAATCTCATCGGTGTTTACAAGGCCGGCGGCGGCGACTACGCAGCAGCGGCAGAGGCCGCGGACCATCTGGTTCAGGTGCGACTGATCAACAACCGCTTGATCCCCAGCCCCATCGAGCCGCGGGCCGTGCGGGCGGTCTACGACACGGCTCACGACAAGCTGACCTTCTATCTGCCGACGCAGGTGCCTCACATGTCCAGGCGCTGGCTGGCCGAAACCCTGGGCTGGCCCGAGCACCGGATTCATCTGATCGCGCCCGACATTGGCGGGGGCTTCGGCGCGAAGATGCACTTCTACGCCGAGGAAATTCTGGTTGCGTTCGCCGCCAGACATTTCGAGCGCCCGGTCGGCTGGACCGAGACGCGCAGCGAAGCGCATATGGCCACCACGCACGGGCGCGCGCACATTGAAAATGTGGAAGCTGCGGTCACCAAAGACGGCCGTGTGCTCGGCATCAAGATGCGCTCGTTCGCCAACTTGGGCGCCTACCTGTCGAACATGGCGACCGGCATCCCGACGATCAACCATGTGTCGTTCGTCTGCGGCAACTACGACATTCCCGCGCTGGACGGCGAAATGCGCCTGGTGACGACCAACACCACGCCGGTGGACGCCTACCGCGGCGCCGGCCGCCCCGAGGCCGCGTACCTGATCGAGCGGACCATGGACGCGGTCGCCGCCAAACTCGGCATGGATCCGGTCGAACTGCGTCGCATCAACCTGATCCGCAAGCATCAGTTTCCCTACCGGCCCTACGGGCACCCGCTTTTCCTGTGGGACACCGGCAACTACGAGGGTTGCCTCGAGGCCGCGGTCAAGGAGATCGACTACAACGGATGGCGCGAAAAGCAGGCGGCTCTGCGGGCGCAGGGGCGCTATGTCGGCATTGGCGTCACCTGCTACATGGAACTGGTCGGCATGGGCAGTTCCGCCGCGCTCAAGATGGTTGGGTTCAACCGCGGCGGCTGGGAAAGCGCATTGCTGCGCGTCCATTCGGACGGCAAGGTCACGCTGTTTTCGGGGTCCATGCCACAAGGCCATGGGCACGCGACAAGCTACGCGCAGATCGTAGGCAGCGTGCTGCAGTTGCCGATAGACGATATCGACGTCGTCCAGGGCGATACGGACCGTGTGCCCTTCGGCCACGGCACATTCAACTCGCGCTCCATGGTTGTGGGCGGCTCCGCGGCTCACAATGCGGCGCAAAAAGTGCTTGCCAAGGCGAAGCTCATCGCCGCCACCATGCTGGACACGAAGCCGGAGCACGTCAACTATGCCGAGGGAACATTCAGCGTCGCCGGCGAGCCGCAAGCGCGCAGCGTCGGCTTTGGCCAGGTCGCGCGCATGGCGTACGTGAGTTCCAATCTTCCCCTGGGCATGGAGCCCGGCCTGGAAGAAACAGTGTTCTACCAGCCCGAAGAAATGGTGGCGCCATTCGGCAGCCACGCGGCAGTCGTCGAGGTCGACATCGAGACGGGCGAGGTGAAGATTCTCGATTATGTCGCCGTGGACGACGTGGGCAATCTCATCAATCCCATGCTGTGCCATGGACAGATGCACGGCGGCATCGCCCAGGGCATCGGCCAGGCCTTGTACGAGGGCGTCGAATACGACGAGACCGGGCAGCTCCTGACCGGTTCACTGCTCGATTACGCCGTGCCAAAAAGCGATCAGGTCCCGATGATGCGAACCAGCTTCCAGGTGACCCCGACCACGGTGAATCCGCTGGGTGTCAAGGGCATCGGTGAAGCCGGCTGTGTCGGAGCTCCGCCGGCCATCGTCAGTGCGGTGTGCGACGCGCTCAAGAGCTTTGGCATCACCCACATCGACATGCCGTTGACGCCACCCAAGGTGTGGCGTGCCATCCGTGCAGCACAAACCGCCGGGAAACAGGAGTTGACCCAATGATCCCGAGTGCATTTGAATACGTCCGGCCCAGCAGTTTGTCCGAGGCACTTGCGCAACTCGCCCAAGGGGGCGATGGTGCGAAGTTGATGAGTGGCGGCCACTCGCTGCTGCCCATGATGAAACTGCGCCTGGCGGCCCCCGGAACCCTGATCGACATCGCCGAACTGCCCGAACTTCAAGGCATCATGATCGGCACCAGCGAGGTCGTCATTGGCGCGGCGACAACCCACGCCCAAATCGAACACCACCCTGAGCTGCTCCAGGCCTTGCCGCTGCTTCCGAGCATCGCCGGCCTGATCGCCGATGCGACCGTGCGCAATCGCGGCACGATTGGCGGGTCGCTGGCGCACGCCGATCCCTCGGCCGATTGGCCGGCGGCGATGTTGGCGCTGGACGCGACGATCGAAGCCATGGGGCCCCAGGGCCAGCGTTCGATTCCCGCCGCTTCGTTCTTCAAAGGCCTGTTCGAAACTGACCTGCGGCCCGATGAAATCATCGTCCGTGTGCGCATCCCGGTGGTGTCGAACCGGCGCGGAAGCTATCGCAAATTCCGCCATCCAGCCTCGGGCTATGCCGTCGTCGGCGTGGCGGTGGTTCTGGCGTACGAGGCCAACCGCTGCAGTGGTGGACGGATTGCGGTGACTGGTTTTGCGGCCCATGCCTTCCGTACAAAAGCCGCCGAAGCCGCGTTGGCCGGCTATGCCGGCCAGCCCGACCAGACACAGCGCCTGATCGACCTGGCATTCACCGGGGCGTCACCGCTGGAAGACCGCTTCGCCGACGCCGACTATCGCAGCCAACTTGGGCGCACCATGCTTCGCCGCGCGCTGGCTGATGTGATTTCCCTTGATTGATCAATACGGTAATAAGGAGACAGCGATGACAACGAAACCCATGACCACGAGTAACTTGCTTTCATCGGCGAGGGCCGGTTTGATCGGACTCGGGGCCGCCGCGCTGCTGACGGCGCAAGGTCTTGCGGCGGCCGCGACCCACGAGGATCGCGTGAGCACGCGGCCTCTGACGGTGGAGCACATCCGCATCAGCTCGAAGCGCTCGTTTGACGAAGTGAAAGCGGCGCTTGAATCGCGGATCCGTCCGTTCCAGATCGATCGGCTGATGCCTTTCTTTCAACGAGGAGACATGGCCGGTGCGCGTGCCCATCTGGAGGAGCTCGCAGCGCCTACGGGACTGTCGATCCTCTACTCACTGAATCACGGTGGTGCGCTGGCCATGGACGGGGGCCCCCGCAAGGCCGTTGGATACGGCGTTGGCAATGTCCTGACCGCCGTCTCCATGAATAAGCACAACCTGGCCGCAGGTCTCTACGCGCCCATTCGTGTCGTTCTGTACGAGGGCGTCGACGGTACCGCGGTGTTCGAATACGACAGGCCTTCTTCGATGTTTGGACTGCTGGGCAATGCCGCGATCGACAGCGTGGCGGCTCGGCTGGACGTGACGCTGAAGGAACTGCTGACGGACGTCAGCAAGTAAGGTTTTACTCGATCACTTTTTTGGGGCCCTTTGGCTTGAACGCATGGAACTTGTAGGCGAAAGACTGATACCGGCACCGATTTTGGCAACTTGGCAGTCGTTGAACGACCCTGAGGTTCTCAAGTCCTGCATTGCCGGGTGCGAGTCGCTGGAATGGACCCAGCCGGACACGCTGGCGGCCGTGCTGGCCGCGCGGATCGGGCCCGTCAGCGCCCGCTTCAAGGGCACTTTGAAGTTGAGTGACATCCTGCCGCCGCACAGCTATGCGCTGTCCTTTGAAGGACAGGGCGGAATTGCTGGTTTTGGCAGGGGATCGGCAGACGTGTCGCTCGGGGAACAGGGCAATCAAACGCTCCTGCGGTACTCGGCCCGAGCGCAAGTGGGTGGGCGTTTGGCGCAGGTGGGGTCGCGCCTTGTCGATGCCGCCGCAACGAAGATTACCGAGGACTTCTTTTCAGCATTCGAAAAACGGTTGGGGGTGGCAACGGCCGAGGCGACAGGGAATACGCCTGCCGTCTTCGGACAGCCGCACGCTTCGGCGCCACCGCGCCAGGTCGGTGCTGCCGCGCCGAAGGCCGCCGAGGCTGTGCGTCCTGCCAAGGGTGAAGCGGGGGTGGATCGGCCCACGGTCCCCGCCAAAACCGCCGTGCCGGCGAACGCGCGCCCGACCCATGCGGGCACGCCGATAAAACTGGTTGGAGAAAGACTGCTCCCCGCACCGCTGTTTGCCACCTTCAACGCGCTGACGACCGCTGATTCACTCAAGCCCTGCATCCTGGCCTGCGAATCATTGGATCTGGTGCGGCCGGACACCTTTACGACCGTGCTGGCTCCGGGCGTCGGGCCTTTCAAGATGCGCATGAGGGGAACGATCCAGGTGAGAGACATGGATCTTCCAAACAGCTATGTGCTGGCGTTCGAGGGGCCCGGCGGAAGCAAAGGCGCAGCCCACATCTCGCTGTTCGAAGAGGGCCGGCAGACGCGCGTGCGTTTCGCGCTCCACGCCCGGGTGCGCGGTTTTCTGGGTATGGGGGGATCAAGGATGGTCGAGGCCGTCTCGAAGATCCTTCTCAAGCTTTTCTTTTCCGCTTTCGAGGCCCGGTTGCGATCCGCCGCGGCGGGCCGGGCCCGCGGCTCAGGACAAGAACGGGTCCTTGGCAAGTAGAGGTCAACATCGTGCGGACCATTCAGCCATTGCACATGGCCAAGCGCCGATATTCGTAAACAGGAGACAAACGTATGAACAAACTTCTTTTCCAGCTGGCCTGCGCGGTGGCGCTGCTTGTGCCTGCGTTGAGCGCATCAGCTCAAACCTATCCTAGCAAGCTCGTTACCATCCGCGTGCCATTTCCCGCCGGCGGGCCGACGGATGCCGGGTTCCGCCAGTTGCAGCCAGGCCTTCAGGCGCAACTCGGCCAGACGGTCGTGATCGACAATCTGCCCGGTGCGGGTGGCTCCATTGGCGTGATGAAAGCGTTGAGCTTGCCTGCCGACGGATACAACGTCGTGGGTCATACGGCGTCGGACCTGATCCTGGCGCCCTTGGCCGTCGCCACCGCGAAGTACGAGCCGGGTCAGCTACGGCTGGTCTCGCCGTTGGGGGTCACTGATTTCGTGCTTGTCAGCTCCGCGAACTTTTCGTTCAAGAGCGTCGACGACCTTTTGGCCCATATAAAGCGACCGGGCAGCAAGGAACTCTCGATCGGTCATTGGGGACGTGGATCGACGACGCACATCGTGGGCGCCGATTTCCAGAATCGGGGGAATGTGCGCTTCCTCGAGGTTCCTTACAAGGGCGTTGCACCCATCATCCCTGATTTGATCGGCGGGCAAGTGGACCTGACCTTCCTGCCGCTCTCAGGCCCCACGGTGGGCCTGATCAAGAGCGGCAAGGTCAACGCCATAGGGGTATCGGCCGCCCAGCGGGTCGCTAGCTTGCCGGACGTGCCGACTCTCAACGAGGGCAAGGTGATCAAGGGCTTCGACCACCAGATCTGGACCGGTGTTTTTGTCGATCGAAAAGTTGGCAGCGCCGAGGTGACCAGGCTGGCTCAGGCGATCAACGCGGTCACCAGGTCGCCGGAGTTCACGAAGTTCGTGGCGGACCAGTCTGGCCGCATCTTTGATCCGATGACGCCTGCACAGGCCGACGAGTTTTTCAAAGCCGAAACCAAACGCCTGACGGACATCGCGCGACTGATCAAGCTTCAGCCCGAGTAAAGGATGCCCCATGCTGGGTTTGATGCAGAGCCAACCGCTCCTGATTTCGTCGCTGATCGATTTCGCGGAACGCCATCACGCGGATGCGGAAATCGTGTCGCGGCGCGTCGAGGGTGATATTCATCGCTACACCTGGAAGGACGTCGCCACCCGGGCGCGCCAGCTTGCCAATGCCCTGGACGGCATGAACCTGCCATTTTCCGGCCGCGTCGCTACGCTGGCCTGGAACGGCTATCGCCACCTGGAGCTGTACTTCGGCGTCTCCGGTTCGGGCCGCGTTCTGCACACCATCAACCCGCGCCTGCATCCCGACCAGATCACCTGGATCGTCGCCCACGCCGAGGACCAGGTGCTGTGTTTCGACATGAGTTTCTTGCCGCTGGTACAGGCCGTGCATGCCCGTTGTCCGAGCATCAGGCAATACGTCGCCCTGTGCGAGGCCGACAAGCTGCCGGCTGACACCGGCATTCCGAACCTCGTGAGCTATGAATCCTGGATCGGCGGGCACGCGACCCGCTACGAGTGGCCCAGTTTCGACGAGAACTCGGCTTCCAGCATGTGCTACACCAGTGGCACCACGGGCAACCCGAAGGCCGCGCTCTACAGCCACCGCTCTACCATCCTGCACGCCTACGCTGCGGCTTTGCCCGATGTCATGTGCCTGTCGGCGCGCGACTCGGTGCTGCCCGTCGTGCCGATGTTCCACGTCAACGCCTGGGGCATTCCATATTCCGCCGCGTTAGCCGGCTGCAAGCTGGTGCTTCCGGGTGGACTGCTGGATGGGAAGTCGGTGTATGAGTTGATAGAGGCTGAGCAGGTCACCTTCGCGGCCGGTGTGCCCACTGTCTGGCAGACGCTGCTGGGCCATCTGAAATCCGAGGGCCTGCGCTTCTCCGCCCTCAAGCGAACGGTGATCGGCGGCGCGGCCTGCCCGCCAGCCATGCTCAAGGCCTTCCGCCAAGACCATGGCGTGGAGGTCCTCCATGGCTGGGGCATGACGGAGATGAGCCCACTGGGAACCTTGTGCGCACTGAAGAAGAAGCACCTGTCGATGCCGATCGAGGAGCAGTGGACTGTATTGGCCAAGCAAGGACGCGCCGTCTTTGGCGTCGAAATGAAGATCGTGGACGACGACGGCAATGATTTGCCATGGGATGGCAAGGCCTGCGGCGACCTGTATGTCAAGGGGCCCTGGGTTGTGCGCGAGTACTTCAAGGGCGAGGGGGGCGATCCGCTCGTGTATCAGAATGGTGTGGGCTGGTTCCCTACCGGTGACGTGGCCACCATCGACTCCGATGGCTATTTGCAGATCACCGATCGCAGCAAGGATGTGATCAAGTCCGGCGGCGAATGGATCAGCTCGATCGAGGTGGAAAACATCGCCATGGCCCATCCGGCCGTACAGATTGCCGCCTGCATCGGCATGAAGCATCCGAAGTGGGACGAACGGCCCATTGTCGTGGTGGTGAAAAAGCCCGGGGCCGAAGTCACGAAGCAAGATTTGCTCGAGTCCTACGAGGGCAAGATCGCAAAGTGGCAGATGCCGGACGACGCAGTCTTTGTCGAAGCCATTCCGCTAGGCGCCACCGGCAAGATGCTCAAAACCCGATTGCGCGAGATGCTCAAGGACTACTGCTTGCCGGGCGTCTTGACATCGCTTTAGCCACTCACTCAAGGAAATGAAAATGGTCATCGTATTAGCCAGGCTCAACGTCGTGCCCGGAACCTCCGAGCAATTTCTGCAGACGGCACGACAGCTCGTCGAAGCCTCTTGCAAGGAAGCCGGAGTTATCGGGTACGAATTGCTTGCGGAAGGCGAGAACCGCTTCGCCTTCCTCGAGCGATACAAGGACGCGGATGCCGCGGCCGCCCATCTCAAGACGGATCACTACCGCACGCTTGGCCGGCAACTGGGCCAGTACATCGAGGGCAAGCCCGAAGTCTTGAAGATGACACCGACCTCCTGAGGCACCGAGATTGCACATGACCAGCGTCAAACAAGCATTCGATCTGAGCGGCAAGACCGCCCTCATCACCGGCGGTTCGCGTGGACTCGGTCTGCAGATGGCCGAGGCCCTGGGTGAACAAGGCGCCCACATCGTTCTTTCCTCGCGAAAGGCCGATGAACTGGAGAAGGCCCGGCAACACCTGAGCGCGATGGACATCAAATCCGACTGGATCGCCGCCGATGGCCAGAAGGCCGAAGACGTCGAACGGCTGGCACGGGACGCCATATCGAAAACAGGACGCATCGACATCCTTGTGAACAACGCGGGCGCGACTTGGGGCGCCCCAACCACGGAACATTCGCTGGAGGCCTGGGACAAGTTGATGAACCTCAACGTACGCTCCGTCTTCTACCTGTCACAGCAGATCGGAAAGCTGTCGATGATCCCGAACGGCGGCGGCATGATTCTCAACATCACCTCGATTGCGGGCTTGCGGGGCAATCATCCGGGCTCGATCGCGACCCTTGCTTACAACGCCAGCAAGGCGGCCGTCGTCAACATGACACGCGCCCTGGCCAGCGAATGGGGCCAGTACGGGATCAACGTCAACGCGCTCGCGCCGGGCTATTTCCTGTCCGACATGACAAAGGGCGTCATCGAGAGCGTCGGCCTCGAAAAAATGACGGCCGACGTGCCGCTGCGCCGCATCGGCGACGGCGATGACCTCAAGGGCGCCGCCCTGCTCTTCTGCAGCCCAGCCGGCAAGCACATCACGGGCCAGATCCTCGCGGTGGACGGCGGCATCATGGCAATGTAGCTATCTGGCAGCAAGGTCTCGCTCAAGACGCTGCTCCAATCTTGAGCTCGTCGAAGGCCTCAGCCACAGCAGCAATTTTGCGATCGCCATCATCAGCACGACGCCAAACCAATGAGATCCGGCGAAACGGCGCCTTTCGCCCCAAGCTGACGACATTGACGCCATACGCCGAAACAAGGCGGCTGCGAGGGCGAGGCACGATAGCCACTCCCCAGCCCGTGCCGACCATCGATACGATGGCGTCCACAGAGCGTAGCTCCATGCTGCTCGCAATGCCTGGCACCAACAGCCGGGCATGGCGAGCGGCGACCCTGCCCCCGGGTAAGCCCGTGTCGTAGGCAATCCAATCGCGGGTCTTCAGAAGGGTTTTGGGGTCATCCTCGGCAGAGTCTGGGGGCGCCAGCATGACGTACGGCTGGCGGTTCACCTCGTGCCAGACGAATCGGGTCGATCCGCCGCTATCCGGCCGGACCACCAACGCCGCATCAATTCGGCCGGCCCGAAGCTCGGTCAGCAACTCATCTGTGTCATTCATGGGAGGGATGCGGACCTCCAGCGCACTGTGGCGATCGCGCAGTATGCGAAGTGCGTCGGGCAGCAAATCGCTCTGCATGCTGGTGATCACGCCGAGGCGAAACTTCCCCTCAACCCGTAAGGAAGGTCTCGACCGAAGTGCCTCAAGACGCTGCGTGAACTCTGAAGCCGCGGACGCAACCTCGACGGCGAAGGGCGTAGGCCGGACCACCCTGGTGCTCCGGTCGAAAAGCGGCTGACCGAAGTACTGTTCGAGCTGTTTCACTTGCAGGCTGACAGCACTTGGCGTGCAACCCATGGCAGCTCCAGCCGCCGTGAAATTTCCGTGGACCATGATGGCGCGCAAAGTCTGCAAAGCCGACAGATTCATGAGAAGAACTCAAAGCGAAAGTGTGAATATATCAATTCTCATCGCAACCGAATCCGCCTAGAGTACGTCCCGTACTCTATGTTTTCGCGGCGGCCGCCTATCTCGCAACTGCGTCACCGCCTCGGGCCGAGTCAAGTATCTGCAACGCAAAGTTACCTCTGAGCAGCCAATCGAATCTCAACCTTAATGCAATTCATGGCGCCCCAACTATTCGTGCCCCCCAACGCCTGCGATTCCCACCTTCACATATTTGACCCTCGTTTTCCTGAATCTCTTCCTGCTGACGATATGAGCGGAATTCCGTGCACTGCATCGGCTTACGCAGAGATTCAACGGGCATTGAAAATCGACCGCGCGGTCGTGGTAACGCCCAGAAATTACGAGACGGACAACGCCGTCACCGTAGATGCCATTGCGCAAATGGGGCTTCACCGTGCACGGGGGGTGGCGGTTTTACGTCCAGACGTAAGTGATTCAACACTTGGACTGCTCCACGAGCAGGGTATTCGCGGTATCCGTTTTACTCTCTATACGCCAGAGCATGCGCCAACCTCTTTTGACATGGTTGAACCACTGGCGGCCCGCATAAAAGAGCTCGGCTGGCATCTGCAGCTCCATTGGACCGCAGACCAGATCGTCGCGCATGAAAACCTGCTTGATCGACTTCCGGTGGAAGTCGTCTTCGATCATTTGGGGAGGTTGCCCGTTTCCACAGGCCTTGATCACCCTGCCGCGGCAATAATCGAAAGATTGTTGCGTGAGGGCCGAGCCTGGATGAAGCTTTCGGCTCCATATCTGGATTCGGTGATCGGCGGCCAAAGATCTTATGAGGACGTTGACAAAGTCGCCAGGCATTGGATAAAGGTAGCGCCCGATCGTGTTGTCTGGGGAAGCGACTGGCCCCATACGTCTTTGAAGAAGCCTCCGAGCACGGCTATTTTCTTGAATAAGCTCGTTTCGTGGGTTGATGATCAGGCCTCTCTTGATCGAATCCTTGTATCGAACCCAACACGCCTTTACTGGGATGCGGAAGCGTAGAGCTCGACCCCTGTTTGGCCCCTTAAGCTGAGGCGGTCAGCCGGGCCGGGCGGACCCCCCGCAGCGCGGCCTTCAGCACCTCGAAGGGGACGGGCTTGCGCAGGTGCATGGCAAAGCCCAAGTCGGCTGTGCGCCTGCAGGTCTCGGCGTCGTCCCAGGCCGAACACGCGATCAGCGCGGGCGCAGGCCAGAGCTGCCCTAGCACGGCAGCCGCCTCAAACCCGTCCATGACCGGCATGCCCAGGTCGAGCAGGACCGCGTCGTAGCGCACCCGGGTTGCCTCCCGGACGGCCTCCAGGCCGTTATGGGCCGTGCTGGTCCGGTGACCCTCGAGCTCGAGCAGGGCTGACATCATGCTCGCCGCGTCGTGGTTGTCGTCGACCACCAGGATGCGCAAGCCCCGCTGGTGCTGGTCGTCGTGCATGGCGTACTCCTTGGGTTACCAGAGTTCGCCCGTGGCGGCCAGCGCCGCGTTCGAATGTTCGCTTCGTGCAGGCGCCACACGCTTGATGGTGCGATGCAGTCCGCTGGTGGGCCGCACGGCGTGAAAGGTGAGTTGGCTCGCGATGATCGGCCGGCCCATAGCCATGGCTCCATCGTTGGCGCGGCACTCGGCGCGGCGCTCATCGTCGAGGAGGGATTCAAGAATCGCTGACATGTCATTCTCCTGGCACGTAGGTGTTGGCGGTGCAGTGCCGCTCAGAGAGGGCACTCGACGGTCACATAGTCCCCGGGCATGTTGATCTCTATCAACTCGAGGTCGTCAGACTGCCCAATAACGTTGTGCGCCACACCGGCGGGCTGACTGAGACAGGAGCCGGCAACGACGGTCACCGATTCAGGGATGCCGTCGAACTGAAATTCGATCCAGCCTCTCAGCACATACACGAAATGCGCGGTCATGTCGTGCCAGTGCCAACCGGTTTCTTCGCCGAACGGCTGGATAGCGCGGATGTGCCTGGCGCCGATGCGACCACCCGTAGCATCCATCATTCCGAGATCCCGATACTCAACGTTGGCCCGAGGACCATCCCGGTGAAAACGGTTGTCTTCGAGGGGTGTGAGAACAAGCTTGGATTTCGCTTCGGCAAGCGGCAATGGACCTTGAAATCGCGCAGACTTACTCATCGGAATACCCTTCAGTCGATCGGCCAGCGAACACTATGGCGATGCGCGACGCTGGCGTAGATCGCGATCTGCGGTGAGCGCTCGGATCAAACGGGAATCGGCCCAAGCGTCAGTAGCGCGCCGCCTTGCCGGGCCGAAGCGTAGGCCGCGTCCATGACCTGCATCATCGCCTCAGCGTCGCGCAATGACGCGATCGGCTTTGCACCTGTGCGACATTCAGCAAGCACCCGCTTGACGAACAGTGGGTAGTAAACGTCGGTTTCCAGCTGGAGACGGAGACTTCGGGTGCCGGCGGCAAGACTGTTTCGGTCCCGAATCTCGATGCGGTCGGGGCCCGATTTCGCGTACATGCGATCGGATGAAAGGGTGAACGAAAATTCGCGCTGCTCGTCAGGCGTGCTGGGGAAGCTGTATCCAGTCTCCACGAGCCCGATCACGCCATCTTCGGTTTGCATTGTCAGCAACGAATAGTCCTCGACGGCGCCTCGGTGCGTCCGGGAATTCATGGTGGCAGAGACTCGAGCGATTTCCTTACCGGTCAGCAACCTGAAGAAGTCGATGAAGTGCGTAGCGACGTTGATCGTGGATCCACCACCGGAAAACGCGGGATCGAGTGCCCAGCCTGCGCCTGCAGCTTGGTAGCGGCTGGGCGGGCCCACGATGAAACGGAAGGACATGTAGTTGAAGTCCGACGGAACGCGCCCCTCGACACCTTTGAGGGCGCTGAGCAGGTCGCTCATGCGAAAGATGAACGGAATCGCGCAATAGAGGTTGGCTTCCTCGGTCAATTTCCGCAGCCGGCTGACCTGCGACATACTCACCCCGCAGGGTTTTTCCAGTGCGAATGGAATTTTCCGTGCGATCACCGCTTCCGCGAGCGTCGGCATTTCGGAATGCCGACCGAACACAAACGCAAAATCGACTTTCTCGCGATCGAGCAACTCATTGCTCGATGAATACAGCGTACTCCCGAACCGCGCTGCAATTGCCTCTCCCTTTACTTGCTCCGCATCCGAAACCGCCACCACCTCGATCCCGTTCGCCTCGAGCGCATCAAGATAGAGCGGGACATGCCAATGGCTGGCCTCCAGCAATGCAACTTTCATGAGTGTTCTCCCCCAATAAATGACTTCCCTTCGGGAACGTAATCGAATCCCAGGAAGCGCAAGGCATGCACTGCCTGCCCTTCATTCATCGCCCGTCCACCTTGGGTACGGCAACCACGCTCTTGGGCGGCACGGCAAAGGGGCGTCGGATCCGGCGCATTGACGATGTCTACCACCATGCTGCCGGGCTCGAGCCGACCAGGATCCACGGGCATGGGATCGTCGGTGTTCATGCCCAGCGCCGTGGCATTGATAACGATCTCGTAGCCCTGTGGATCGGGTGCGCCCAAATGTGTTGCACAACCGGTTGCGGCGGCCACCGACTTCGCGAGGTCGTCAGCGCGACGCTCGTCGACGTCGAATATGGTCAGCGTGCGGGCGCCCGCGGACGCAACCGCGAATGCGATCGCTCTGCCTGCGCCTCCAGCGCCCACGAGAAGCACAGATTTGTTCGCCGGGTGAGTGCCTTCCCACTCCATTCCGAGCACGCAACCGACGCCATCGAACATGGCGCCGACCCAGCGTCCATCGTCATCGCAACGGATGACGTTGAGTGCGCCGACCTGACGCGCAGTCGGATGTAGTTCGTCGACAAAAGCCAGCATCCGTTGTTTGTGAGGCATCGTGACCAGCACGCCGGAGAGATTTCGCATCGCCCGTGCCCCGGTGACGAATGCCGGCAGGTCATCCGCCTTGACCACCATCGGAATGCAAACGGCGTCTACGCGTTGCTCGATAAAGAGCCGGTTCAGCAATGCGGGCGACTTGGCTGTGGTCAGTGGATCGCCCACCAACGCATAGAGTCGCGTTGTTCCTGTGATATGCGCGCCTCGCATGTCTAGCTCCTGGCGGTCATGCTGTGCAGCAGATCCTTGATTCCGAACGTCCATGGTTCAGCACGGTCGCACCTGTCGATGCGATTCACCAGCATCCCTAGCCGATCGCTTGAAATGCTGACCACGTCCTCGACCTCGTGCGTGAATCCCATCCCCTTCTCCCGCCGGTCCTGGTGGGGGGAGAAAGGCGTACCCAGGAAAAGCATGAAGCCGTCGGGGTATTGGTGATACGGCCCTGCCGCTTGCAGTATCAGTTCCGAGGGGTCGCGGCTGATCTTGGCCATCGCACCTTCTTCTTTCAGTGCGAATCCGTCGGTTCCCTCGACGCGAAAACTCAATTCAGCGCTACGCACGTCTTGCATACCGAACCCGCTATCGAACAGACGGATGAACGGTCCGATTGAGCATGAGGCATTGTTGTCCTTGGCCTTGCCCAAAAGCAGCGCGCTGCGGCCTTCGAAATCGCGCAGGTTCAGATCGTTGCCCAAGGTTGCGCCCACGGGCTCCCCACGGCTGTTGACTGCAAGGACCACCTCAGGCTCCGAATTGCTCCACTGAGAGCGTGGATGAAGACCTATGCGCGCTCCGGTTCCCACAGCGGCAAGCGCTGGACATTTGGTGAATACCTCGGCATCGGGCCCCAACCCTACTTCGAGATACTGTGACCAGGCGCCCTGGTCAACCAGAACTTCGCGCAGCCGGGCCGCTTCGGGGGAGCCGGGACTAACACGCCTCAGTTCTTCGCCCATCAGCTCATGCACTTCCTCGCGCGCGTAGGCAGCGCGAGCGCCGTCCCCGCGAACCCTCTCCTCGATGACGCGCTCGAGCAGGCTGTCGACGAAGGTGACGCCACACGCCTTGACCACCTGCAGGTCACACGGCGCCAAGAGCCAGGGTTGCCGATCGTCGCGGGTGGCCTCGTCCGTGTTGGCCAGCACCTTTTGCAGCGACGCAACGCGAGCTGCCTTGGATAAGGCCGCCCGTACCCGCTCCGCGGGTTCATCAACGTCCAGCAACTGACTGCACAGTTGCGCCTCTTTCGAAAGGTCGAACAGATGTCCGTCAGCGTACGCAACGAGCACGGGCCCGAGCTGCGGCTGCCAAATGCGACCCACCAGAACAGCCTGCCCGGCGTCGGCGGGCAGTGTGCAAGCGAAGTCCAGCTTCGGCATGATCACGCCTTGGCGAGCGCGTCGGCGTAGCGGGTGCGCACCTCGTGCGCCACAGCCGCCGGGGCCAGGTCCTTGAGGATCATGCGCTGGAAGGCTTCGCCGCAGATCTGGTTGAAGGTTGTCTGAATGATGGAGTAGTTCACCATGCGGCCGCGCTTTTCCACCAGCGACTTCCAGCCCAGCTGATCCTCAGCTTCCGCCGTCTTGAAGTACGCGTCCTTGTACGCGCTGGCGCGCGCGACCACTTCGCCGCCGCGGGCCGCGAGCGCCTGCGCCGCCGGGCTGGTCATGAACTTGACCAACTCCCATGCACCGCCCTGGCGCGGCGAATGGCGGTTGATGCACAGCTGGAAGCCGTACACCGCGTGCTTGTCGCCGGGCTCCATGGAAGGCGCCGGTGCCCAGGCCAGGTCGTTGGTCACGGCCGACTTCAGACCGCGGTAGCGGTACAGCGCGAAGGTGGCGGAGGCAACGGTGCCCGCGCGCAGCGCGTCCTGCAGCTCGTTGTAGGCGAACTGCAGGCTGACGGGTGTCGCGGCCTTCTTCTGGAACAATTCCTTGACGGTGCTGGCTGCCAGCAGCAGCCGCTTCTCGCTGAAGCCGATCTCGCGGCCGGTGGGCACGAAGAAGGGGTCGCTGTTGCCCGCGACTATGGAGCTCACGATGAACTCCATGAAGGCCTGGGCGCCGCCGATGCCGCCGCTCAGGCCGATAGGGATGGCGTAGGCCATCTGATTCTGCTTGGTCAGGACGGGGCCGAGTGCGCCCACTTCCTGGTAAGTCCGCGGCGGCGTGGCGATCTTCGCCTCGTCGAACTTGCTCTTGCGGTAGACGTAAATCGGGATCCGGTAGTCTTGCTGGAGCCCCCAGAGCTTGCCGTTCACGCGAGTCTGGTCCAGCCCGATCAGCCAGTCCGTGGTGTCCACCTTGTCGCGCGCGATCAGCTCGTCGAGCGCCAGCACGGAGCCGGTGGCAACGAACTCGGGCATCTGGAAGTTGTTCACGCGGATCACGTCGGGGCTGTCCGACTTGGCGCGTGCCGCGCGGACGCCGTTTTGCCCGGCGGGGTCCACTACCACGCGCACCTTCACGCGCGGCTGGCTGGCCTCGAAGGCCGCGATCATCTGCGTCTGCGCTGCCGCGCGCGGATCGGTGGTGTTGGCCGGGTCGAGGAAGCTGTTGTAGGTGATGGTCTCAGTGGCCTGGGCGAAGGCCCGACCCGCGGGTGCGCCCAGCACGGCTGCCACACCGGTCACGAAGGTGCGCCGTGTTGTGCGGGGCGCTGGCTTCTGCTCGTTCATGCTTGTCTCCTGGCTTAAGTGAATAGCGGCCCGCGGCTAGCCCTTGACGGCGCCGGCGGTCAGACCGCTGATGAACCATCGCTGCGCGAGCAGGAAGATGGCGACGATGGGAAGGGAAGACACCACGGCAAAAGCCATGACGTAGGACCATGTGATGCCGATGCTGTCGAACACCTGGTTGACCAGGGCCACCTGCAGCGTGCGGTGCCCCACCTCGGGCGCGAACGCGGCCACGGTGATGTAGTCGTTCCAGGTGGTGATCACACCGATGACGGCACTGGCGGCGATGCCGGGTCGCACCAGCGGCAGGATGACGCGGGTGAAGGTCTGCCAGTGGTTGGCGCCGTCCACCTGGGTGGCCTCGTCCAGCTCGCGCGGCACGGCGTCCACGAAGTTCTGCATGAACCACACCGTCTGCGGAACCAGGCGCGCGGCCTGCACCACGATGATGACCGCGGCGTTGTTCAACAGGCCCAGCGCATCCAGCAGGAAGTAGGTCGGCACCAGCAGAGCCACACCAGGGATCATGGACGTGGACAGTATCAGCAGCATCACCGCGCGCTTGCCACGGAACTCAAAGCGCGAAGCCGCGTAGCCGGCGGGCGCCGCCAGCACCACTGCGAGCATCACGGCGCCGAGCGCGTACAGCACCGAGTTGAACAGGTCGGAAGCGAAGGTCTGGTGCCGGAACACCGCCTTGTACGCCGAGACGCTGGGCTCGGTGGGCAGGAAGCTGGGCGGGTACGCCATGACGCTGGCTTCGCTTTTGAACGAGGTAAGCACCGCCCACGACAGCGGGACGAGCACGACCAAGGCCAGGGCGATCAGCACGGCCCAGGACAGCACTTTTTCGGAACGGCGGATGTGCATGACGTTCAACCCGAAACGCGGCCGGTGAGCCGCGTGTAGATATAGCCAAGGAAGAGGTTGACCACCAGCACGACGACGGAGATAACCGACGAAGGAGACAGGTCCACCGAGCGGAAAGCGCTGGAGAACACCTCGAAGCTCCAGGTGGCCGTCGAGCCCAGCGGCCCGCCGCCCGTGAGCACCAGAATCATCGTGATGAGCGTGAGATAGAGGATGCCCAGCGCCAGCGCGGTGCTGCCCAGCGTGGGCGCGATATGCGGCCACACCGCGTGACGCAGTCGATCGCGCAGCCCGCCGCCGTCCATGTCGATCGCCTCATACAGCTCCGCTGGGACGCTTTGCAGCGAGGCGCTCATCATCACCATCACGTAGGGGAAGGACCACCACGCGGTGACGAGGATGACGAGGAGGAGCGCCAGCGAAGGTTCGCCCAGCATCAGCCCGGGCTCTATGCCCAGGGACCGCATCAGATAGCTGATGGGCCCGTACGAGGGGTTAAGCAGCCACAGCCAGAAGCAGCCCACCACACCCATGGACAGGGTCCACGGCAGCAACAGCAGGGTGCGCGCGAGCGCCGCGCCGCGCGCGATGTTCTGCAGCGCAAGCGCGCTGGCCAGGCCCATGGGCAACACCACGGCCAGTGCGCCAAACACGTATAGCAGAGAGTTCAGGCTGAGCTCGAGGAAGGCGGGAGAAGTGATGACCGAGACATAGTTCGCGAGGCCCACGCCCTGCACCACCTCATAGAGGCGCGTGCGATGGACGCTCAGCCACAGCACCACGGCCGTGGGGTAAAGGGTGACGGCCAGCAGCACGGCGACGGCCGGCGCGAACCAGACGAAGCGAGCCCAGAAGCCCGGCGGCCGAGGGTCGCCCTGCTCCGCACTCGCGGTCTGCGTGATGGAAATGGTATTCATCGAAACGACGGCTCCACTTAGAACAGTGTTCCACTTTAGTCGCTACAAATGAGCAAGTCACTAGGGTAATCCCTCAATTTTTGCCGGATATCCGGTGCTAAAGTGGAACACTGTTCTACATAGATCGGAGATTTTCGTGGCCACTGGCGACATGATCGAGCGCGTGCTGGACATCCTCACACTGCTGGCAGATCACCCTCAAGGCCTGCCCATCAGCGATATCTCACGCCGGCTGGACCTGCCCAAGAGCGCCGTCCACCGGTTGCTGTCCATCCTGGTGAGGCGGGGGATGGCGATGCAGGACGAATACAGCCAGCGGTACCGCATGACGGTGAAGCTGGCCGCCCTCGGCTTCCGTTTCCTCGCGGCTTCCGGCATCACGGATATTTGCCAGCCCTCCCTGGACCGGCTGGCCGCACGCACCGGCGAACTGGTCCGCCTGGCGCTGGTGGAAGACGACGCGCTAATCTGGGTCGCCAAGGCCCAGGGCGCGCTCTCCGGTCTGCGTTACGACCCCGACATGGGCCAAGCAGTGGTGTTGCATGCTACGGCGACCGGCAAAGCATGGCTCGCGACCCTGGACGAGACGCAGGCAGTGGCCTTGGTTAAGTCGCGCGGCTTTGTCGTGCCTTCCCGGTTCGGCCGGCCCATCGTGCGCGACGAGGCCAGCCTTCTTGCCGAACTCGCGCTGACGCGCAAGCGCGGCTGGGGCACCTCCATCGAGGAAGGCGAGCCCGGCACGTGCGCGGTGAGCTGCGCCATCGTGGACCCGCAAACCCGGCGCGCGATCGGCACGGTCAGTGTGGCCGGTCCCGCAGCGCGACTCACGCCGGAGCGGATGGCGGCCATCGCGCCCGACGTGCAGGCCACCGCGGCGGAGATAGCCGACTTGTGGCCCAGCCGCAAGGTGATGGAGGCCATGATGGGACAGACGCCGCTGAAGGTGTCCAATGGCTGAACGCGCGATGAGCGAAGAGACCATGGCGCGCGAGCTCGCTGCTGCCCGCCGCACCCATGGCGTGGTGACAGCTCAGGCCCTCGGGAACCTGAATGACTTCCAGGGCGCCTATCGCCTGCAGGAGCGCGTGCGCGCGGAACTCGGCGCCAAGGTCGTCGGCTGGAAGCTCGCGGCGCCGCCGTCTGCCGAGCTGATCTCGGCGCCCCTGTTCGACATCGAATGCATGGCTTCCGGTACCGTCCTCGCGGACACCGCGCTGCTGCGCGATGGTGTCGAATGCGAATTGGCATTGCGCATCGACCACCCCTTGCCCGGTGGCGGATGCACGCGCGACGACGTGATGGCTGCCGTGGGCGCCGTCATGCCAGCCTTCGAACTGCTTTGCAGCCGGCTGCCGGCCAAGTTCTCGTCGCCGCGCGAGCACATCGTGGCGGACGGCATGGGCCATGGGGCGGTGGTGCTCGGTGCGCCGTGCCGCGAGTGGCGCACGCTGGACCTCGACAAGCTGCGCGTGACGCTGTGGGCTGACGACGCGCCCGTGGTCGACAAGCAGGGCGGCAATCCTTTCGGAGACCCGCTACTCGCGGTCGCCTTGCTCGCCAACCATCTGGCGCGGTGCGACCAGACCCTTGCGGCGGGGACTTTCGTGCTGGCCGGATCGCACACCGGCGTCCATCGTGCGCGGCCCGGCGAGCGGCTGCGCTGTGTTTTCGAAGGGGTCGGCCAAGTCGCACTCCAGTTGCGCGAAAGCGCCCACAACATTAAGGAGCATAGCCATGCTGGCAGGTGAAGGGGCAGTGGCCATCTGGAACGACATCGCCGAGGCCGGGCGCGCGCAGTTTTACGCCTGGCATCTGCAGGAGCACATGCCCGAGCGCGTTGGCATTCCCGGCTTTGTGCGCGGGCGCCGCTATCGCGCTGCCGATGCAGCGACGCAGCCGGAGTTCTTCACCCTGTACGAAACCTCGAGCTTTCAGGTTATCCAGGGCACCGACTATCTGGCGCGCTTGAACGATCCCACGGAGTGGACGCGTGCGGCCACCGCACATTTCCAGACGACCACGCGCTCACTCACGCGCGTGGTGGCCAGCCATGGCGTGGGCTCGGGCGGCGCGATGCTGACCATGCGCTTCGACATCGCTGACGACGCTGTGCGCGAAGTGGTACCCCGTCTCACTTCTGCACTGGAAGCCGCCGCGCGGCTGCCGCGCATCAGCGGCGCGCACCTGCTGAGCTCGGACGCCGGCACGTCGGGCCAGTCCACCGCCGAAAGCAAGGGTCGCAAGGACCTGCAGGCGCCCGCTCGCTGGGTGCTGCTGCTGGAGGCCTGTGATCCCGGCGCCTTTGACGCGGCCCTGGCGCTACTGCGAGAGTCCACCGACCTGCGCGACGTGGAAGTGGGCCGCTACCTGCATGAACACACGCGGCTAAAGACCGCTTGGCAAGCGGGATGAGCGAACACAACTCCCCTCTTCCACGACAGCATCCCTTTTGAACGAGGAAACCCAAAATGGCAACCGTTGAAATACAGGACGCAGCCAAGTCCTTCGGCAACACGCGGGTGATCCGCGGCGTGAGCATCGACATCCGCGACGGCGAATTCGTGGTGCTGGTCGGCCCCTCGGGCTGCGGCAAATCCACGCTGCTGCGCATGATCGCGGGGCTGGAGGGCATCGATGCCGGCGAGATCCGCATCGGCGGACGCCGCGTGAACGGCCTGCCGCCCAAGGAGCGCGACATCGCCATGGTATTCCAGAACTACGCGCTCTACCCGCACCTGACCGTGGCGGACAACCTCGCGTTCTCGCTGAAGCTGCGTCAGGCGCCGCAACAGGAGATCGAGCAGCGCGTGGCGCAAGCGGCCAAGATCCTGGGGCTGGAGCCGCTGCTGACGCGGCTGCCAAAGCAGCTCTCGGGTGGTCAGCGCCAACGCGTCGCCATGGGCCGCGCCATCGTGCGCGACCCGCAGGTTTTCCTGTTCGACGAACCGCTGTCCAACCTGGACGCCAAGCTGCGCGTGCAGATGCGAACCGAGATTCGCGAGCTGCACCAGCGCCTGAAGGCCACCACCGTCTACGTCACGCACGACCAGATCGAGGCCATGACCATGGCGGACAAGATCGTGGCCATGCACGACGGCGTGGTGGAACAGGTGGGCACGCCGCTGGATCTGTACGACCGGCCGCGCAACGTCTTCGTTGCCAGCTTCATCGGTTCGCCGGCGATGAACCTGCTGACCGTCAAGGTCAACGGCCAGGGCGTCGCGGACGACGCGGGCAACCACTGGGCCGTGCCCCGCGTGCCGGCCACGAGCGGCCAGACCCTTACGCTAGGCGTGCGGCCCGAGCACCTGCGGCTGGACGCCGCGGGCCTGGAGGCGCGCGTGCAGGTGGTGGAAACCACCGGCTCGGAGACGCACCTCGTCGCCGATGCGGGCGGGACCAGGCTCAACTGCGTGCTGCGTGAACGTGTCAGCGTGCGCCCTGGCGACCAGGTGCGCCTGGGCGTGGACAGCACCTGTTTACATCTTTTCCGCGCTGACTCGGGCGAGCGGCTCGAGCCGGTGCACTGAACCTGGAAGGAACACAAGATATGCGACTCGTCCGATTCGGTGCTCGCGGCAGCGAGAAACCTGGACTGATTGACACTCAAGGTGCCGTGCGCGACCTCTCGGCTGTGGTGCCGGACATCGATGCGCGCACGCTCTCGCCGGCGGCGCTGGCGCGCCTGCGCGAGATCGACCCCGCCCAACTACCGGCCGCGCCCGCCGGCGTGCGGCTGGGCGCGTGCATCGGCAGCATCCCCAACCTGGTTTGCATCGGCCTCAACTACTCCGACCACGCGGCGGAAACCAACACGCCCATCCCATCGCAGCCCATCGTGTTCAACAAGCACACCGGCGCTGCGGCCGGCCCGAACGACGCGCTGATCCTCGCGCCCGGTTCGGCCAAGCTGGACTGGGAGGTGGAGCTGGCGGTGGTGATAGGCACGCCGGCATGGCACGTGCGCGAGGAGGATGCCTTGCGCCACGTCGCGGGCTACTGCCTGTGCAACGATGTGTCCGAGCGCGCCTGGCAGCTCGAATATGAAGGGCAATGGACCAAGGGCAAGAGCTACTACGGCTATGCGCCTCTGGGCCCCTGGCTGGTGACCGCCGACGAAGTGCCCGACCCGCAGGACGTGGACCTCTGGCTGGATGTCAATGGCGTGCGGCGCCAGAACGGCAACACGCGCACCCAGATCTTCGGCATCGCCCACATCGTGTCCTACCTGAGCCGCTTCATGGCCTTGCAGGCCGGCGACGTGATCGCCACCGGCACGCCGCCGGGCGTGGGTCTTGGCCACAAGCCGCCCCTGTTCCTGAAGGCGGGCGACCGCGTCACACTGGGCAGCTCGCTGCTGGGCGAGCAGCGCCAGAGCGTGGTGGCTTACGACGACGAAGCCATGGGGGCGCGCTGGCGCGAAGCGCGCCTGCCGCAGCTTTGATGGTGCAAATGAGCGCGCCCACTGTCCTGCGGATCCACCCCGCCGACAACGTCGTGATCGCGCGGCGGCAACTGGTCGGCGGCACCGTGCTCGCGCAAGAGGCGATCACCGTCGCCGGCCTGGTGCCGCCGGGGCACAAGATCGCCGCGCGGGCCATCGCCGCAGGCGAGGAAGCGAGGTGTACGAGTTCGCGCAGCCGGTGACCGCGCGCGGCCTCGTGTTCATGGACACGCCCGGCTATGACCCGGTTTCCGCCACAGGCCAGGTGGCGGGCGGCGCCAACCTTATCTGCTTCACCACCGGCCGCGGCTCGGCCTACGGCTGCGCGCCCACGCCTTCGCTGAAGCTGTCCACGAACAGCGAGCTGTGGCGCCGCCAGCAGGACGACATTGACCTCGATTGCGGCGGTATCCTCGAAGGCGCCGAATCGGTCGACGCCTGCGGCGAGCGCATCTTCCAGCTGATGCTGGACACCGCCTCGGGCCGCAAGACCCGGAGCGAGCTGCACGGCTACGGCCAGAACGAATTCGTGCCCTGGCGGCTTGGGGCTGTGATGTAGGCCAGCATTGGCGGCCGCCCACGCGCGGAACAGACGTTCTTGATCTCGATCATGATGTCCGACCTAGCCGTTTACTTAGATATGCGCTCGATCTCTTGCATCTCGGCTGCGAACACGGGTTCGAACTGCTCGCCGGGCAGACCAAGCGACAGGTCGGCAAGATTGTTGGCCTTGATGTAGTCGGTGAAGACTTGTCCCGTGCGAGCCTTCAGGATCGCCTGCTGCAGTTCCTGGTATCCCTTGGGGTTCTTCTGCGCGAAGCCCGCAGACACAACGTAGACGCCGTAACGACCCAGAAACTCAGGCGATGGCATTGAGACGCCAAGTGTCTTGAGCTGGCCCTGCAAGGTCTCCGCCTCAGTCCAGCGGGGGCTCTTCTTGTCCGAGCCGATGAAAAGTGCCGTGGTCTTGGAACGCAGACTTGAACGCACAAAGTCATCGCCGAGGTTGGCAGTGACATCGCCGGCCAGCACTGCGTTTGCCGCTTCCGCGCCGCCCTTGTAGTTGACGACGAGCACATCGATTTTGAGCTTGTCGACCAGCCACTTCGCCATCACCTCCTGGGCGGTCCCGCCGGCCACCGAGATGGAGAGCTTCCCAGGCTTTGCTTTTGCCTGCTCAACAAATTTGACGAAGTTAGGGATTCCCGAGTCGTTTTTGACCAGGAACACCCGAGGCTCGTGCAGGTCGGCCAGGATGACCCGGAAGTCGCTCGCCTTGAACCCGGCGTTGCCGCGGGCGATGGCGAGATTAAGGTCAGGCTGGTTGATGGCGAGCATGGCAGACCCGTCTGCTCCTTCGCGCAGCAGCGCCGTGGCTGCGATTTGGCCACCTGCTCCCGGCTGGTTGCGAACGACGACGCTGCGACCTAGGACGCCTTGAAGCGGCACGGAGAGCAGGCGCGCGAACGTATCCGTACTGCCGCCCGGCGGATAGCCGACGATGATTTGGAGCGGCTTGTCGCTTTGGGCGAGGCCAATTCGAGGAATGGCGGTTGCCACGACTGCCGCGCCCATTGCAGAGGTGAAGTGGCGGCGGTTGATCGAGAGATGAGTCATAGGTGCTTCTCCGGGTGCGTTTTTCAGAATCAGGCAAGAATCGCCGGGCGGTCTGCAGGGTTCGCTCAATCAATCTTGATGTTGCGCGCCTTCACCAGGGCCTCGGCTCGGCTCATCTCGTCCTGCACGAACTTCGAGAATTGCTCGGGCGTGGTACCGCCCGGCTCCAGCCCGAGCTGCATCAGCTTCTCTTTGACCTTAGGCTCATTGACCGCCACCTGCACCGCCTTGCCGAGCCGCTGCACGATGTCGGGTGGCGTGCCCTTGGGCAGGAACACGCCGTTCCATTCCGCCGTGTTGAAGCCCGGCAGGCCCTGTTCGGCCAGCGTGGGGGTGTCGGGCAGGCTCGCCACGCGCTTGAGCGAAGTGACGCCCAGCGCCCGTACCTTGCCGCCCTTGATGTAGCTCAGGCTGAAGGCCACATTGCCGAAGTAGATCGCCACGCGTTCGCCCATCAGGTCGGTGATCGCCGGCGCACCGCCTTTGTAGGGCACGTGCATCAGATTGAGCTTGGCCTGTTGGTTCAGCGCCTCGGCCGCCAGGTGCGAACCGGTGCCGCCGCCGGCCGATGCAAAGCTGAGCGCGCCCGGATTCTTGCGGGCGAAGTCGAGCAACTCAGGCACCGTCTTGTAGGGCGTAGCGGCGGGCACCAGCAGGATCTGCGGTGCCGTGGCGACCAGCGAAACGGGAATGAAATCCTTGGCGGCGTCGAAGGGCAGCTTGCGCAGTGACGGATTGACCGAGAAGGCCGAGGCGTCGTAGAGCACGGTGTAGCCGTCGGCGGCCGACTTCGCAACGGTGTCGGCCCCGATCACGCCGCCCGCACCCGACTTGTAGTCGATCACGATTGGCTGGCCTAGCACGGCGCCCATCTCCTGCGCCACGATGCGCGCGGTGATGTCCGCGCCACCGCCGGCGGCGTAGGGCACCACCATGCGGATCGGCTTCTCGGGCCAGGCGGCCCAGCCGCACAGGGGAACGCAAGCGACCAGCGCCGCGATCGATCGAAGGAATTGTCTTTTCATGGGAATGCCTCGGTGGTTTTCAGAAAGAGACTTAGAAGCCGCTCAGAATCAGGCAAGCAGATGTGCGTCGTACGGTGTCGTGTTGAGTTGTTCGAAGCCGTCCGATGTGACGACGACCACGTCTTCAAGGTGCGCGCCGCCAACTTCCGGCTGGTCAGGCAGCACGATGCGGGGCTCCAGGCACATGACCATGTTCTCCTCGACCACGAAGTCCACACGACGATCGACAAGCGGCTCGCCGTGCAGTCCGTAGCCAAGCTGGTGCCCCGTATTGCCGGTGTACACGTAGTCGCCCCAGCCGCTGTCGGCGATGACTTCCCGGGCGCGTGCATCGATGGCCTTGCCAGTGACGCCGGGACGGATCATCTTCTTCGCCTCTTGCAGGGCAAGGTAAGTCGCCTGGTAGATCTCACGCTGCTTGTCGGTGGGCTTTCCGCCGCAAATCACCGTCCGGCCGAGGTCGGCGGTGTAGCCCTTCACGACCGCCCCGAGGTCGAGAATGACCATCTCACCGTCCTGGATGACCTTTTCCGTGGCGATGCGTTCGAACATCGAAGCATTCGGGCCGGAAGCAATCAACGGAATGAACGGCTCGAACTCCGAACCTGCGCGTCGCATTGCCGTGACGGCAGCGGCGGAGACCGATTGCTCTGTCACCCCCGGCCGGATGGCTTCAATCGCGGCCAGCGCGCCGAGATCCGCCACGCGCAACGAGGCGCGGATGAGGTCCACTTCGATCGGGTGCTTGACGGCCGTGAGTTGCAACCACATGGGCGTGACGTCGCCGATCTCCAGCTCCGGACAGGCTTTGGTGAGATTCCTGTACACCATGTGCGGCATGATGTCCGTTGCGATCCGGCCGCGGCTGACACCATAGTCGGAGAGCATCTTCTCGATGACTTCGTGCCACTTCGACACGTGAGGCAAGCGGCGGGCGTCCTGGATGTCGGACTTGAACTGAATCCGCAAGTCATCGCTGCCAGAGATGTAGCCCACCACCGGCGGCTTGCCCTTCACCACCAAGGCGACGTATTCGGGTTCTAGGAAGGGGCGGAAACCTTTGACATAAAAGTCCGTGGCCCATCGCACCGCCTCGGCCTTGCAGAAAAGAAATGCATCGAAACCGGATTGCTCCAGTGCCTTTTGAAGCTTTTCCTGCTTGATGGCGTGAAGGGCATCACCGGCGTAGAAGCTAGGCGACTGCTTTGTAAACTTGATTTCCTTGTTCATGACATTGGCTACCGGTGAGTGGTGGTGGAAGGTGTGGAGCTCAGACGGTCGAGGCGGGAGCGGTGGCTTCGGCCACTGACCTGAACTCGGCGATGGCCTGCTCCACGGAGGCTTTGTCGATATGGCGGTGCGTCACGCATCGCATCAGATGGGGTCCCCAGGGCCGAACCAGCACGCTCCGCTCGCGAAGATGCGCTTCCCATTGCTTGGCTGTCATGCCGGTTGCCGCCACGTTGACTTGCACGATGTTGGTTTGGGGCCGCTTTACCTGGAGTTTCGGGATGGCACTTAAGCCCGCCGCCAGCTGTTGCGCGGTGGCGTGGTCTTCAGCCAGCCGCGCAACCTGTGATGTCAAGGCTTCGAGGCCGGCCGCCGCGCAAATTCCGACTTGACGCTGCGCCCCACCGACGAGCTTTCGCAGCCACCGGGCCCGGTGAATGACGGATTCGGGCCCCACCAGCACCGCGCCCATCGGGGCGCTCAGGCCTTTCGATAGGCAAACCGAGACCGTGTCAGCCTGCTTGCAGATGCTGGCTGCGGACTCACCGAGGGCCAACGCGGCATTGAAAAGGCGGGCGCCGTCCAGATGCACCCGCACGTCGGAAGCTCGGGACACCTCGAACACCTTGCACATGTGGTCCAACGAAGCTACGGCACCACCTTCATTGTTGTGCGAGGTTTCGATGCAGACCAGACGGGCTTGAAGATTGCCTTTCGTCGATGCCAATGCGGATGTCAGCGCCTGAAGGTCCAGCGCGCCTTCGGGGTCCGGGACTGGCTGATAGAAGGCGCCGGTGAACGTGGCTGCTCCGCGCTCCGCGGTGTAGATGTGTGAGCCCGCGCCGGCCAACACGACTTCTTGCCGATCGACTTGCGCGAGGATGGCCAATAGATTGGCCATGGTCGCGCTCGGCGCATACAGCCCTGCAGGTTTGTCAAGCAGCTTGGCTGTGTACTGCTCCAGCTCCCTGGCCGTGGGATCGCCATCCAAGCCGTCATCGCCGAGAGACGCAACACGCATCCGCGTGTACATGGACTCGGTTGGCAAGGTGACGGTGTCGCTTCGGAGATCGACTACGGTCGAGGAATTGAAACTGCTCATGAACTTTCAGTCGTCGGTCGTTCGGGCCGCCTCGAGTGTTGGCGCGGGGTAGCCGTTAATTTAGACCGGCAAGCCTGTGATGGGAATTGATATATTCATATTTCCACTGTGAGGCAAACTCATAAATCTCGAGATGCCTTGATTGCCGTGCTGCGCCGGCGTTCTGCCGGATTCGTGATGTGGTTCAGATCTGCGCTCTTAGCCGAACGACCGATATATCGCCGCATCGCCCAAAGCGCATTCCCACGGCAGGTTCAACTAACCCAAGAGCTTCCGCATGGTCCTCAGACGCAGGCCAACAAGGAGCTGCTTCCCTCCGCCCAGTTCACTCAAGTGGCGAACGCCGGCCACTTCATCGCCCTGGAAAGGCCCGATGTGCCGGCCCGCCTGCTGAACGAGAACGCGTGATCGCGCCGAAGTCGCAATCACTTGATCCAATCGATAGGTCTACCCTAGAAAAAGTGTTTGACGGAAGCTGAGTTAGGAATCCGCCGGCCTTGCCTCATGGCGTCAGTTCTTTGCTCGTGCCGGAGGAGTTTTGCGCTTTCGTCCGGCGGGCCCTGGCATTTCGGGCCGCAAACGCACGCGGACAGCCGTCGCCTTGCGCAGGAACTCACCCAAGCGAATTGCTGCATCGCCCATGCCAGCCCTGGGCTGCAGGATGCCGATCGGCTCGATGTGCACGGCGTCGCCTACTCGCAGTTCCACGAGCTCGCCTTCGTCCAGCAGCGGTCGTGCCAGGTTCAGTGGTATCAAGGCAAGCAAATGCCGCAGCAGGCGCCACAGCATGTTGAGCGACCTCGTCACCACCGGATAGGTGCGTGCCGGCTGCGGGAAGTTGCGTGCAAGGTCGTCGAAGCGCTGCCGCGCCGCAACGCCCGCCGGCAACACAAGCCAAGTGGCCTTTGCGATGTCCGACCATTTCAGCGAACGGGCGCCGGCCAATGGATGGTCTGCCCGACACAGGATCACGTACCGGTCATCGCGCAGCGGATGAAACTCCCATCCTTCCGGGAGCACGGGCGGCCGGCGGCAGACGACCAGGTCCACCTCGCCGCGCGCAATGGCCAGCAGCTGGTCCTGCCCCTCTGCCTCCGTCAGGTGAACCTGGACGCCGGGATATTGATCACTGAATTCTGGGAGCGTGTCGACCAGCAATCCGTTCGTTGCAGCCCCGGAGGCGAGCACGCGGACAACCCCTTGGCCGTGCTGGTGGCGCGCGCTGACGATCTCCGCGCCGTCGGCTACTCCCATCATCAGCTGGCGAGCCACTGGCAACAAGTCGGCACAGGCGGGCGTCGGCCGCACGCCGCGCGCGTGACGCTCGAACAGGCGCACCTCCAGCAACTCCTCCAAGTAGGCGAGTGTCTGGGAAACCGAAGATTGCGTCATGCCGATCGCATCCGCCGTGCGCTGCACGCTGCCGAGTTCAGCCAATGCCAGGATCACCTGCACGTGGCGGAACTTGCCGCGGGCGAGCAGCCGGTTCAGGAAGACGGTGGCGCTGTGCGGCAAGGTATCGGGAAGTCTAATGGATAACCCGGCGAATTAATTCGACGGCGATGGGTGCGTCGGCCGAAGATGCGGACAAACAAGGAGACAACGTGAAAATGCTCTTGCGCTTCGCAGCTGCCGTGGCGGCCGGCTTCCTGGCCACGTCCGTCGTCCATTCCCAGCCCGCCGACTGGCCCGCTCGTCCGATCCGCATCATCGTCCCGGCGCCGGCAGGTGGTCCCTACGACCAGGTTATCCGCCCGGTTGCCCAGCACATGTCTACGGCACTGAAGATTCCCGTGGTCGTCGAAAACCAGCCGAGTGCCGGAAATATCGTCGGTACGCAAGCCGGCGCCGCTGCCACACCAGACGGTTACACGCTCACGATGACGGGCATGCTCAACACGATCGTGCAGGGCATGTACGAGAACGTGCCTTTCGACATCGTGAAGGACTTCGAACACATCGGCGAGATCGGCCGGGCTGCGCAGTGGCTGGTCGTGCGCAGCGACGCTGGCATCAATACCTTCGACGATCTCCTGCAGCGCGCCAAGCGAGAACCAGGCAAGATCGACTACGCCAGTTCCGGCGCCGGCAGCACCGGACACCTGGTGATGGAACAGCTGCAGCGCGCCGCCGGCATCCAACTTACGCACGTGCCCTACAAAGGCGGTGCCCCGGCACTGCAGGACGTGTTGGCCGGCGTGGTGTCAGTGATCGTGATTCCACCCAATGCGGCGCTCAGCCACGTGCAGGGCGGCAAGCTCAAGGTGCTGGCAGTCAGCAGTCCCGAACGCAGTACCGCGGTGCCCAACGTGCCTACGTTCGCGGAGCTGGGGCATAAGCAGCTCACCGTCAGTTCCTGGGTCGGGGTCTCCGCACCGAAAGGAACGCCCGCGCCGATCGTACGCAAGCTGCATGCGGCTTTGCAGGTCGCCATCAACGAACCAGCAGTGGTCAAACTGCTGGAGTTCCAGGGCATGACGCCCGCCGCGTCCACGCAGGAGCAGTACGCGCAGTTGGTGCGCGCCGACACGGAGCGCTGGGGCCAGCTGGTGCGAAGCCTGAACATCAAGGCAAACTGATCGTGCCTTTCGTCCAAGCCGGCGGGCGCCGCATCTACTACGAGCGCCAGGGTACGGGCCCGGCCGTTCTGTTCCTGCATGGCGCCGGTTCCAACGGCGCTACCTGGTGGCAGCAGCTGCCCGCCTTCGGCGCACGCCACACCTGCATCACCATGGACATCCGCTGCTTCGGCCGCTCGGTGGCGCCGGTGCAGGAGTTCGCGTTGGACAACTTCGTCGCGGATGCGATCGCCATTCTCGATCGGGAGGAAGTGGAGCGAGCCGTGCTCGTCGGCCAATCGCTAGGGGGTTTTATCGGGCTGAGGCTATCCCTGAGTCATCCCGACCGCGTTGCCGCTTTCGCTGCCTGCGACAGCTCGCTCGGCATCGACCACCCCGTGTTGCTCGACATCTTTGCCAATCGGCGGATCACGCAGCGCGCCGTCAACGTGGAGCAGCGTTCTCTCGGCCGCTGGTTCCTGGAGAACCATCCGGAGAAGGCGCAGTTGTACGCCCAGATCAACCACTTCAATCCGAGCGCACATTCGATTCCCAGCGCCGAATGGGGCGAGGCGCTCGCTGCGCTGCTGCAGCCGGGCAACCTGCTTCCTGTGCGCGCACTGAGCGGACTCGCCTGCCCGACGCTGCTGTTGGTGGGTAGTGAAGATCCGATTGTGCCGGTGGCCGTCATGCGCGAAGTGGCGGAGTTGGTTGAGGGCAGCGAGCTCGCCGTGATCGACGAAGCCGGGCATTCCGCGTATTTCGAGAAGCCGCACGCAGTCAATCGGCACCTGCTGGACTTCATTGCGCGACGCGCTCGCTATTGAGAGACCAGAACTAGCACCGAACCGTCACGCGCTGGACACATCCGCATCCCCTAACCCTCCAGGAGACTTCATGTTTTACAACCGCCTGATGCCTATTGCGTGCGCGGCAGCGATCACCGCGCTCCTACCCGCGTGCGGGGGAAGCAATGATGCGCCACCCGCAACCGTCAAGGTTCTCTCTTCGCGTGCTTCGCTCGCCACCGGAGGGAGCGCCTTGGTGGAAATCCCCCTCCCCGGAAACTTGTCCACGGACCAGGTCAAGGTGCTGCGTAACGGCGTGGACGTGACAAGCTCGTTCAGCGCCAGGGACGCACACACCCTCATCGGTGTTGTCGAAGGCCTCACCGATGGCAACAATGAAGTCCAGGCTGTGAATGGATCTGGGGGAGGCGCTGTGGCGTTGGGCACCATCAAGAGTTCCCCGATCACGGGGCCCCTGTTCGCCGGCCCCCACCAGAGGCCCTGGATCTGCGAGACCGAGGCTTCCGGTCTGGGGGCGCCGACGTCGTCGACCGTGTGCACCGGCACGTCGCGCGTCGAGTGGTTTTATAGGACCACGGCGGGAACGTTCGCGCCGCTCACCCAGCTCAGCCAACCGTACCCCAGCGATCTGGCAAAGACCACGACGATCGAGGGAAAATCGGTCAACTACATCGTGCGCGTCGAGTCCGGAACCATCAACGAGTCCATCTTCCGCATTGCCATCATCGACGATCCCGCCAAACCGATTTCCAAGCCGTGGTCGCCCAACGGCACCAAGCCCGGTGCGGGCTGGAATGGAAAGCTGATGTACCAGTACGTGGGCGGTGCGGGCCCTGGCTATCGGTCCGGTTCGAACAGCGCGTCAGGGGCACTACAGGCGCAGGACAGCATTCGCTCAAGCGACGACGCGTTGAACATGGGTTTCGCCGTCGCGACAGGAACTCGTAACGTGTTCGGGACCGGCCAGGACGATGTGCTTTCCGCCGAGACGACGGCCATGATCAAGGAACACTTCATCAAGAACTACGGCCTGCCGAAGTTCACGATTGGCCTCGGTTCTTCGGGTGGATCGATGCAGTTGCATCTCATCGCCCAGAACTACCCTGGTCTGCTCGACGGGATCATCCCAGTTCGAACTTACCCCGATCAAGTGTCGGTCGTTTCGGACGTCCTTGACTGCAATGTGCTGGCCAACTACTTCATCACGACGGCTGCGGGAAGCTGGCCCGTGAGCAAGATCTCCAAGGTCGATGGCTATCCGGTCTCGGCTGACAACTCGACGACCTGTCTGGGCTTGTGGCAGAACTTCGCCAACGTCTGGCAGAACCCGTCCAACAGCCAGTTCGGGGCTTCGGTGCCGGCCGCGATGCGGTACAACGCCACCACCAATCCGATGGGAGCACGGGGCGACTACTGGTCGGGCAATGTGAACAGCTTCGGCGTGAACCCGGCCAATGGATTCGCACGCTCCGCATACGACAATGTCGGCGTGCAATACGGGCTGAGCGCGCTGAACAGTGGCGCGATTTCGACTACGGAATTCCTTGACCTTAACGAGAAAGTCGGCGGCCTCGACATCGACGGCAAAATCACGACTTCGCGTTCGGCAGGCGACCTGCAGGCGATTGCCAATGCATACAAGTCAGGCCGGCTCAATTCCGCCGCGAATCTGACGCTGCCAATGATCGACTACCGCAACTATGTAGACGACCAGAAGAACATTCACACCCGGCACCGGACGTTTGCAAAGATCGAGCGCATGCTGAAGACGAACGGTACCAGGGACAACATGGTCGCGTGGACGGTCACTGGCACGCCTGCCCCCGGCACCAACCTGATCCGGCAGAGCTTGACGGCAATGAACGAGTGGCTGGACCGGCTTTCCGGAGACCCGGCCAACTTGGCGCTCGATCCCGGCAGCCGCGAATACCTGAACCGAGTCATCGCAGCGAAACCAGCGCCCGCCAGGGACGCTTGCTGGGATTCCGCGGGAACGAAGTTCGAAGAGGCTGCCACTCTGGATCCGGCGGCCGCATGCAATCGTCTTTTTCCGATCCACGCGGACCCACGGATCGTGGCCGGCGGCCCGCGCGCGGGCGACATTCTCAAGTGCCAACTGAAGCCCGTCGCGACCGCAGGCTACAACGTCACGTTTACCCCATCCGAGTTGGCTCGCTTGAATGCCATCTTCCCGAGCGGGGTGTGCGATTGGTCGAAGCCAGGCGTGAACCAGAGCCTTCCCGACGGCGTGTGGCTGAGCTTTGGGCAGGTCCCCGGGACGTGGACGGTTTTGGGTCGCTGACGGGACGGCGCCGCGTGCCTGCTGGCGGTGCTTGACGCGACAAGAGCTTGCGCAAAGCAACTGCGGATACGCGCTTAGGCCGCGGTATCCGGCGCGGGCACTGTGGAAACGCCTTGCGCTGCCGCGGCGGCTTCCTGGGATTGCAGGGCGCGGCGGTACCCCTCACGCTGCTGCAGACGTTCCCAGTACGCCTTCACTGCCGGGGTGAAGCGGGATACAAGCCCAAGATGCTGCGCCAGCAACAGCGCGTACCCAACCGAGACATCCGCGGCCGTGAAGCGACCGGCGCACAGATACTCTTGCTGGGCCAGCAGGGGCTCCAGCGTGCGCAACCGTGCCAGAAACCATTTGGAATAGTCCTCTGCAACGATTGCCAGACCCCGATCGGGCTCAAATCGCGCGTACCGCAGCGCGAGCGTCTGCGGAAACGTGAGCGTGGCTTCGCCGAAGTGGAGGTGGTTGAGGTAGGCGCCATAGTCATCTTCCGCGGGCTCGACCTGCAGCGACGTCGGGGCGCTCAATGCGCAAAGATACTGGCAGATCGCTGCCGACTCGGTCATTCGCGTGCCGCCGTTGATCATCAACGGGATGGTACCCAGTGGATTCAGGTCGAGGTATGAGCGCTCCAACACGCGGGGTGGAAACGGCAACATCCTCAGTTCATAACGCACGCCCAGTTCTTCCAGCATCCAGAGCGGACGGAAGGAACGCGCGCTCACGCAGTGGTACAGGGTGATCACGGGCAACGGAGCGCTCACACGCGTTCGAAAATTGCCGCAATGCCCTGGCCACCACCGATGCACATCGTGGCCAAGGCGTACCGCCCGCCAACGCGATGGAGTTCATGAATCGCCTTGGTGGTGATGATCGCGCCGGTCGCCCCGACAGGATGGCCGAGCGAGATACCGGACCCGTTGGGGTTCACCTTCGCGGGGTCGAACTCGAGGGACCGGCTCACGGCGCAGGCCTGGGCGGCAAACGCCTCGTTCGACTCGATCACATCAAGATCATCCACGGTCAAGCCCGCGCGTCGCAGCGCCAGGTGAGTCGCTGGAACAGGGCCGATCCCCATGAACCTGGGATCCACGCCTGCATGCGCATAACTCACGAGCCGGGCCAGCGGCTTCAAGCCGCCTTCCGCGATGCCCTCCTCCGTGGCGAGCACCACTGCGGCGGCGCCGTCGTTGAGCCCCGAGGCATTGCCGGCCGTGACGGTGCCGTTCTCCTTGAACGCCGGCTTCATCTTCGCAAGTTGCTCCAGGGTCGTACCGGCGCGCACATGCTCATCGGTATCGAAAACGACGGTTCCCTTTCGGCTCTCGAGCGCGATGGGAACGATTTGCGACTTGAACCTTCCCTCGGAGATGGCCCTGGCCGCGCGGGCCTGGCTTTCCACAGCCAACTCATCCTGCATCTGGCGCGTCACCGCAGCCCGCTCCGCAATGTTTTCAGCGGTGATGCCCATGTGGATCCGATGGAAGGGATCGTGCAGGATGCCCAGCATGTAGTCCGTGGTCTGCATGTCTCCCATGCGGCCGCCCCATCTTGCGCCCGCCATCACGTAAGGACTCCGGCTCATGGACTCCGCTCCCCCTCCCACGGCAAGGGTTGCCTCGCCCAGCATCAGGGTGTGCGCCGCCGAGATGATGGCCTGCAAGCCCGAACCGCAAAGTCGGTTCACGTTGAACGCGGGAGTCTGCTCGGGAATGCCGGAATCCATCGCCGCCACACGTGCCAGGTAGGCATCCTTGGGGTCGGTGGGAATCACATTCCCCATGACGACGTGGCCGACTCTTGCCGGATCAACCCGGCTACGATCCAGCGCTGCCTGAACAACCGCCGTGGCCAGTTGCGTGAGCGGGACGTCTTTGAGTGACCCGCCAAAGGTGCCGATGGCCGTGCGCACCGCCGCCACAACGTACACGTCATGGTTCTTCATGTCAGTGCCACTTCAGGGGTTTGCGTCGAATCAACGTCGCTGACGACAGGCTTGCTCAGTTCGCCCAGGAGGTAGGCCTCGCGGATATGCGCGGCTTTGATGTTCGCCTCTTTGACGTGTCCGTAGCCGCGCATCGTCTGCGGTAGCCGTGCAAGTTCGAGAACGGTAGCCACCTGGTCCGGCCGCGCGCTCGTGAGCGCCTGGCGCATCTGTGCGACGTAGTGCGCGATCAGTGCGCGCTCGGTTCGGCGCTCTTCGGTGTAGCCGAAAATGTCAAACGGAGTGCCACGCAGACGCTTGCCCTTCGCCAGCCAACGGAACGCGGTGGCGACCCAGGGTCCGTACGATTTCTTCAGCAGGTGGCCCTTCGCATCCCGCTTGGCTAACAGGGGCGGCGCCAGGTGGAAGTGCAGCTTGTAGTCGCCTTCGAACTCGCGTCCGATGCGGTCAAAGAATCCGCTTTCCGAGTAGAGACGAGCGACTTCGTACTCGTCTTTGTAAGCCATCAACTTGTAGAGGCTCACAGCGATCTCGCGGGCCACGCGCTCCGACCCAAAACGAGTCTTCTCGAGAGCCGCAAGCTCGCGCACGGTGTCCTCGAAGCGCTGCGCGTAGCTGCCACCCTGATATTCGGTGAGCCGTTTCCTACGGTCGGCAAGCAGCGCATCAAGGGCAAGCGCCCGCTGCGGCATCAGCATGACCTGCGCCTTGTCCAATCCAGCGGCGGCGCGCACCTTGTCCACGTCAAGCGCCGCTTGCCGTCCCCAGGAGAACGCTGCCTTGTTCATTTCCACCGCCGCGCCGTTGAGTTCGATGGCGCGCAACAGCGCTGCCTCCGATAGCGGCACCCTTCCGGATTGCCACGCGAATCCGAGCATGAAGACATTCGTGGCCACCGCATCACCCATCAATTTGGTGGCGAGCCGGGACGCGTCTACCGTTGCCGCGTTCTTCACGCCGGATTTCAGCTGCTCAAGCAACTCCTGGGGACGCGCCTGCCAATCGAGATTCTTCAGGAAGCTGCCCGTCGGCGCCACGTCCGTGTTCACCACCGCCGCCGTCCGCTCAGCGCTCGAGGCATTCATCGCCTCCTTGCCGGCGCCAACCATGAGGTCGCAAGCCAGCAGCAAGTCCGCCTGCTTCTGGCCGACACGCGCCCCGTAGAGCGCATCCGGGCGGGCCGCAAGGCGCACATGCGACATTACCGCGCCCCCTTTCTGCGCCAGGCCCGCCATGTCCATGACGATCACGCCCTTGCCTTCGATGTGCGCCGCCATGCCCAAAAGCGCACCGATCGTGACCACGCCGGTGCCGCCGACACCGGTGATCAAGACGTTATACGGCTGATCCAGTGCGGGAATGTGCGGTTGCGGCAGGTCCGAGGGCGGTGTCGCCTTGCTCTTGGATGCTTTGCGCAGACCACCGCCCTTGACCGTGACGAAGCTCGGACAGAAGCCCTTGACGCAGGAATAGTCCTTGTTGCAGGAACTCTGGTCGATCGTCCGCTTGCGGCCGAGCGGCGTTTCGAGCGGCGTGATGGATACGCAATTCGATTGCACGCCGCAGTCGCCGCAACCTTCGCAGACTTCCTCATTGATCACAACGCGCTTCGGAGGATCCACCGCTTCCTTCTTCTTGCGGCGGCGGCGCTTCTCAGCCGCGCAGGTCTGCGCATAGACGATCACGGAAACACCGGGCGTGTCGCGCAAGCGCCGCTGCACCGCATCCAGTTCGTCGCGATGGCTGACCACTGTGCTTTCCGGCAGTCCGCCCAGCGCCTTCCACGCATCAGGATCATCGGACACCAGGTGCACATGTTTGACGCCCTCGGCTGTGACCTGCTGAACGATCTGGATTGCGCTCAATGATCCCTCGACCGGTTGACCGCCCGTCATGGCGACTGCGTCGTTCGCAAGGATTTTGTAGGTGATGTTCACGTTGGCGACGACGGCCGCGCGCAAAGCCAGCGAACCCGAATGGCTGTATGTACCGTCCCCGAGGTTCTGGAAGATGTGGCCTTCCGAGGTGAACGGCGCGTGCCCGATCCAGGCTGCCCCTTCGCCGCCCATCTGCGTGATGTTCGTGGTGCTGCGGTCCATCCACGTCGCCATGGCATGGCAACCGATGCCGGCCCCCGCGCGCGAACCCTCGGGCACCTTCGTGGATGTATTGTGCGGACAACCCGAGCAGAAGAAAGGCAACCGCTGCGGCAGCGTCGCGTCCAGGGCGGCGGCGCAGCCTGCGTCCGCCAGGACTGCGGTGGCCGACTGTGGCAATGCACCCGCACCGAGCACCTGCAGCAGCCGTTGGGCAATGACCTTGGCGATGAGCGCGGGCGAAAGCTCGCCGTTCGGGGGAAGCAGGAATCCCTTCGGCGAGCGGACCCATTCCCCCTCGCCTTCAGCCTTGCCGACCACGCGCGGGCGTTCGCCCAGGGGCGCGTTGTACAGCTGTTCCTTGACCTGCGGCTCGATGATGCCGCGCTTCTCTTCCACGACCAGAATCTCGTCCAGGCCTTGCGCAAACTCCGCAACGCAGTTCGGTTCGAGCGGCCAGGTGACGCCAATCTTCAGCAGGCGCACACCGAGGGACTTCGCGCCCGCTTCGTCGATGCCAAGCAGCGAGAGCGCTTCCCGCGTGTCCAGGTAGCTCTTGCCGGTCGTGACGATGCCCAGCTTTGCATTGGGGACGCTCCATTCCTGGCGGTTCAACCCGTTCAGCCGAACATACGCCAGCACCGCATGGAGCTTGTCGCGAAGCAACCGCTCTTCCTGCTCCATCAGCGGATCCGGCCATCGAATCGACAAGCCGCCCGCGGGGATCGGGTGATCGACCGGCACCTTGATCTCGATCGCCATGGGATCGATGTCGAACGACGACGTGGTCTCGATGGTTTCGCTAATCGCCTTGAAACCTATCCAGCAGCCCGAGTAGCGCGACATCGCCCAACCGTGCAAGCCGAATTCCAGGAACTCGCGTACACCGGAGGGATTGAGCACCGGCATCGCGGCGGCGATGAATGCCTGTTCGCTCTGATGCGGCAGGGTCGATGACTTGCAGGTGTGATCGTCACCCGCAATGGCCAGCACGCCGCCAAACTTCGAGGTGCCCGCGATGTTGCCGTGCTTGAAGACGTCGCCGCTGCGATCCACGCCCGGCCCCTTGCCGTACCACATGGCAAACACACCGTCGACCGTGGCCTTGGGGTCCATGCCGGCCATCTGCGCGCCCCATACCGAGGTGGCAGCCAACTCCTCGTTCAAGCCAGGGTTGAACTTGATGTTGTGCTGCGCCAGATACTTGCCGGCCTTCCAGAGCTCCTGGTCAACCGAGCCCAGCGGAGAGCCGCGGTAGCCCGACACAAAGCCGCCGGTGTTGAGCCCGGCGGCCTCGTCTTTTGCCTTCTGCGCCAACAGCAAACGAACGAGCGCCTGCGTCCCCGTCATGAAGACACGGCCCTTTGCGAGTTCGTACTTGTCGTTGAGGGAAATAGGGGTACTCATGAATTTTCTCCGCGAACTGGGTCTGGGTGGGCGTGCATTCAGTCGGCAACCGCACCGGAGCGCTTCACCAGCTTTTTGTGCTTCTCCAACTCGGTCACGAAGAAGGGTCGTGTCTGCTCGGGCGTGGTCGTCGTGAGCGTGAAACCCTGCGCCAGAAAGCTGTCCACAACCTCCTTGTGGGCCATCGTTTCCTTGATCCTCTTGTAGGCGTCGGCGACCACAGGTGCCGGCATGCCGGCCGGCCCGATCACGGCAATCCAGCTCTCGAACTCGAAGCCGGGGAGGCCAGTTTCGGCCAGTGTCGGCACCTCGGGGAAGGCCGAGTTCCGCTTGGTGGTGGTGACGGCGATGGCGCGCAGCTTGCCGGACTTGATGTGAGGCGCCGCCACGACCAAGGGGAGCATGCCGAAGTTCACCTGACCCCCAATGATGTCCGTGGTCATGGCTCCGGTGCCCTTGTACGGCACGTGCAAGATGTCCACATCTGCTTCGCTGGTGAAGTATTCGGCAGCCAGATGCAGCACGGTTCCGTTGCCTGCGGATCCGTAGGAGTAACCCTTGGGATTGGCCTTCAGCTCAGCGATGAACTCGCGGGTTGTCTTCGCCTTCACGGTGTCTGGGTTCACCACCAACACCACAGCGGAGGAAGCGATCACGGAGATCGGCGTGATGTCTTTGATCGCGTCGAAAGGGACACGCTTGTAGATGAAGGGATTGATGACGTGGTTGGAAGACACCATACCCAGGACCGAACCGTCCTTGGGCGCGCGCACGATCTGTTGCGTTCCGATCATGCCGCCCGACCCCGGCAGATTCTCGATGATGATCGGCCGCCCGAAGGCTGTGGCCATGCTGTTGGTCATGGCTCGCGCCACGGCATCAACCCCCGAGCCCGCCTGGTTGGGCACGATGAGACGTAGCCTGCCATCAGCACTTTGCGCATGCGCCGGCGACATCGCAACGCTGAGACTCAGGAAAGAAATGACGAGGACGGCTCGCCGGCCGAGAACGCAAAGAGCGCGCATTGATGTCTCCGGTGTAGTGGCTTGAATGCCGGAGACTTTAGGCGCCCCTCGCTTCTAGAGTGAAGTGCTCTTGCGTCAGAAGGGATATGTCCGAACGCGATATCCGTAGTGTTCAGCTGCGCAAGGATTCGATCATGGCGTCCACGGCCCGGAGCCGGCTCGATTTCTTCAGCGCGAAGACTCGCAGTTCCCTGTCTTTCCAGGGCTCGTCGAGCGGCCGACGGACGAATCGCTTGGTGCCCGCAAGGGCGCTCAGTGCGCTTCCCGTCATGATCGCGATGCCCAATCCGACCTCGACCATTCGACAGGCGGCCTCGTAGCTGCTCACTGCGACCACGGGCGTATAGGGAACCCTGAGTTTCTCGGCCTGCTCCTGCATGAAGCTGTCTCCGGCACCGCCGGTCTGGATGCGCACGATTGGGTACTTCACCACTTCCGAGAAGCGAAGGGCCCTTTGCTTCGCCAGCGGATGGTTCAGGGGCAAAACGACGATGAGCGGGTCGTCGGCGAAGTGCCACGACTCGATGGCAGGGAGCGGCGCGCCGGGCGCCATGCAAACGGCGACGTCGGCACGGTCATCCAGGCATGCGCGGATGCACTCCCCGGAACTGCGCTCCTGCAGCGCGATTTCAACATTCGGATGCTTCGCTCGAAACGCATGCAGCCGCTCAGGCAGGTATCCCACCACGGAGGACAGATTGGCAAACAGGCGGACAGTACCCGCGACCTCACCGCTCAGGGATTGCACCTCTCGCGCAAACGCTTGGATGTCTGCGTTGAGCTTGTCGCCGAGTGCGTAGGCTCGATGTCCAGCCTCCGTCAGGGTGACGCCGAGGGGAGAGCGGCTTAAAAGCTGTACGCCCAGGGCGTGCTCCAGATCGGCGATCCGTCGGCTGAGCGCCGATTGAGCGATATGTTCGGCCTCAGCGGCGCGCTTGATGGAGCCTTCCCGCGCGGCGGCGAGGAACAGCTGAAGACTGAGGGGATCAATGCGGGGCATATCTATAGCTCGGCTGAACGCATTGTCGCCCACGGCGGCACGAGGGCTGCTGTCAGCCGGCAGGTTCGTAAATCCGCCGTAGAGCGCGGTCATTGCGTACGATCACGCCACAGGGCTCGATTCGAATGGTTTCGTCGCGCTCCATCAGCTTCAGCTCCTCGTTCACCCTCTGGCGCGAGCAGCCGATCAAATGGGCCAGCTCCTCCTGTGGAAGACGCAAGGCGATCCGCACTTCACTGCCCCGTTCGCCAGCCGGCTTCCCGTAGCTGTGCGCGAGATGCGATAGCTGCTTGGCCAAGCGAGCTCGCAATGGCTTGGTAGTGAGGTCCTCCACCAACCTGTAGAGCTGCCGCATGCGCCCCGAGCTAAGGCGCAGGAGTGCGGCATAAAACTCGGTGTGGTCTGCCAGGATGGCGTGAACGTCCTCGCGCCGCACCGACAGCAGCGTCGTTGGGCCGTGTGCTGACGCATCGTAAGGTCGGCCCTTCAGGTCGAACATCTCGACCTCACCGAACCAGACACCCGGTTCGACGTAACGCAGCGTCGCTTGCCTTCCCTGGGGTGAGCTCGATCCGATCCGCACCGCCCCGCTCGCCACGGCATTCCAGTCGTCGGCGGGATCGCCGCGACAGTAGATGAAATCGCCGTCAGCGTAGTGACGCACGTTCGCGAGCCTCAGGATGTCGTGGCGAAGTGACGCCGAGAGCGACGCGAACCATGGATTGGCATCAATGGCTTCGCGCTCTTGGGTGCTGAGGATCAGCATGGCTCTGTCCGGACCCGACGCTGAGTGTCAGGCCGGCTGCAGCGCGCCTGCTTCCACACGCGCTGGGAGCTCGCCAAAGGCCGCGAGTTCGCCCGCGATCGCGCTGGCCGCGACCGTGGCGGGGCTCGCGAGCCAAACCTTTCCTGGGCCGCAGCGCCCGGGGAAGTTGCGGTTAATGGCGCTGACGGTAACTTCGTCGGCACGCTCCGACGTGCCCGGCCCGCCGTTGACGCAGGCGCCGCAGGAGGGCTGCAACATTTCCGCCCCCGCGCGCTCGAACACCGCAAGGTAACCCTTCTCGATGCAATAGTCGCGGACGTCCAAAGTGCCGAACTGGAGGTACAACTTAACTTGGGGGTGCACGCGCAGGCCGCGGTCTACGGCCCAGCAAAGCACTTGGTAGTAGGCATCGAAGTCCTCGCGCTTGCCGCCCGTGCACGAGCCTCCATAGGCGATGTCGATCTTCGGGCGGTCCTCGAGATCGGTCACCGGGACGCCATTGCCGGGATCGCCAGGGCGAGCCACCATCGGCGCGAGCGTCGAGCAGTCGATTCGGATGATGTCCGCGTACGTCGCGTCCGGGTCGCTGCGCATCCAGTCTTCCAGCTGAAAGTCGATGCCGCGGCGCTCGCGCAAGAAGCGAACGGTTTCCTCGTCGGGGGCAACGATGCCAGTGAAGCCGCCAAGCTCCGCCGTCATGTTGGTCAACGTAGCGCGCTCGTCCGTGGAAAGCTGCGCGATGGCCGGCCCGGTGAACTCGAACACCTTGCCGACTCCCGACCCCCCCCGAATCCGCGGATCGGCCAGCAGCAGCAGGACGACGTCTTTGGCGGCGACGCCCACCGGAAGTTGTCCGGAGAGCTCGATGCGCAGCGATGCAGGAACTGTGATGCGTACAGCGCCGGTGACCAGAGCGTTGGCCATCTCGGTGCTGCCGACGCCAAAGGCGATGCAACCGAGCGCCCCGCTGTGGGTGGTGTGCGAGTCGGTGCCCACCACGATCTGCCCGGGCAACGCATAGCGCTCGGACATCATCGGGTGCGAAATACCTTCGCTGCCGATGCCGTCCGCCAGCAGGCCGTGAGCTTTCAATCCATAGTCCTGGGCGAACTTTCGGTGCTCGCGAACCACGTTTTGAATTGCGGGAATCAAACCGGCACGGATGTGGGCAACACTGCGATGAATATAGGAAGTGTGATCCTCGAACAGGCGCACGCTCTGCGGGTCGTGCAGCTGAAGCGGCCGGCCGAACGCTGAGTGCAGTGAATGAGCGCACATGGGCGTGTAGTACTCGATAAGGAAGCGCCAATCCGCGCGCACGAAAGCGCCTTGGCCCTGTTGGAGACCCGGTTGACCGTCGCCGGTGACCAACAAGTGCCTGGCCAGGATCTTCTCCGCGAGCGTCCTGGGTCCACCAAGAGCATCAGGCGGCGAGGTACCGATCTGCGTCATCCGCGCGCGCCCGTACTGCAGCAGACCGCCGTGTTGCAGGATGGCCGCCGCCTGTGCGTCACGAGAGGAAACAAGCTCCTCGATGTCGATCGGCTCGCCGTTCTGAATGCGCTCGATCAGGCTGAAATCGGTGGACGTGAACAGGCCCAGGTTGTCCGCGTTCTGACGGTAGATTCGCTCGAAGCTTTCGGCAATCACCAGCCGGATTCCGGCGCTGCGCTCGGCCATCGGGCTGTGTTCCCGGGAGGATCCCTTGCCGTACCGCTTTCCAGCGACAGTGACAGAGAAGCCGGCGTTCTTCACCGCATCCATACCGATCGGCTGGCGGCCTCCGGAAATGAAACCCAAGTAGGGGTACCGGCCCAGGCGCTCGTCCCAGATCGTCCCCAACGTGGCGGGGGTGATCTCATCAGTGGAAATGTTGTCGCGAAGCGCGCCCGCGTCCACCAGAGGCAGGTCTTCGCCTTGGAGTTGCCGCTCGACTGCGTCGGGGTCATCGCTCAGGAAGAGCACACGCGGGTTAAGGTGGATGGTTGTCATGCATTGGGCCTTGATGTCAGCACTTTATGGGGGCCTGGGCGCCGGCGCGTAGTGCTGATGCGCATCGGGGGCTATCGCGGCTTGGCATACCAAAAAAGTCCGGGGGCCATCTACCATTTGCGGATGGAATACAAGACAACGGATCTATGCGACGCCTGCGACGAAGCGCAAGCCTGTGAGCTGCCCTTCATAGGATTCGGCAGGAAACGCGCATTCGCCGGCACCATCCGCACGGCGCGCTACTCGCAGGGCATCAATGTCCTGCGCGACCTGATCAACCAGCGGGGAGATGATCAGGTGCTCGTCATCGATGGCGCGGAAGCGGGATGGCGCGCGTTGTTCGGAGATATCATGGCCGGCTTGGCGGCACGCAACGGCTGGGCCGGCGTGGTCGTCAACGGGGCGATCCGGGATCGGGTCGAGATTGACGATATGGAAATCGGCGTCAAGGCGCTCGGAACGGTTCCGCGCCGCGCGATTATCGGCGGCAGGGGAGAAATGGATGTCCCGATCCACTTCGGCGGGATCACCTTCACTCCCGGTGCGCGTCTTGTCGCGGACGAGGACGGAATCATTGTTTTGCCTCCCGGCCTGACGGAATCGAGTATCCAGGTGGCGGATGCCATCGCGGCTACCGCCAAGTACGTCGCAGGTTAAAGGCTCTCGGCTGTCAGGATGCCGACACGTCCCCGAAGTTCCTCAAATGATGCCGACTCATCTGCAACTTCGCCAACCAGTTGCCTTCACATCAGACCGGGATCATCCACCATCGAGAGCACACGGCCTGGCAGGTTCAGAGTAGTCATCTCAGCGTTCCTTCGCTCGACCTTGTTCGCGCGAACACCACCTAATGCAGCTGTGACGGGAGCAGAGATGTCCAATGACGCCAAGGTTGATCGAGTGCGAACGGTTCCCATGAACGTTGGGACGTGGATCCGAAAATTGGATCTCATGACGTTGCGCTTGTTTGCTTCGATTACCGAAGAGCGAAATATCGGACGGGCTGCTGTCCGCGAATCAATCGCTCCTTCGGCCGTCACGAAGCGAATTCAGCAGTTGGAGGATACGCTCGGCTTCAGGCTGATGTACCGCGACCCGAAGGGAACCCGCCTGACAGCGGCAGGCGCAATAGTCGATTCACACGTGAAGCGCATCCTGGCCGCCATCGATGACCTCCACCATGAACTTGGCGATTTCGTCGTGGGTGTTCAGGGGCACGTGCGACTCTGGGCCAACGCGTCCGCGCTCGTTGAATACCTTGCCGAGGATCTGGGCACGTTTAGTCGCAACTTTCCGTCGGTGACGCTGGACATCGACGAGGGAAATTCAGCTGATGTCGAACACGCTGTGACGTCCGGTATTGCGGACGTTGGAATCTGTGCCCCGCCACTCGACCCCTCCCCCAAGCTCTCTATCCAGCCCTATCGCACGGACCGCCTCGTGGCGGTGGTTAGCGTGCTGCATCCTCTCGCCAATGCGGAGAAACTCACGTTTCTGGAACTGCTCGGAACCGATCTCATCGGCGGCGGCGCGAAGAGCGGCACGACGCGGCTCCTGGAAAGCGCGGCGGCACAGCTGAGTATTAAATACCAGCCCAAATATCGAGTCGCTTCCGGCGAAGCCGCACGCAGTCTCGTCCGCGCCGGCCTCGGCGTATCGATACAACCGTCGGGAATGGTCTGGCCCTATGAAGACGCGGAGCGGGTCCGCTCGGTTCCTATCGTGGACAAGTGGGCGGAGCGGGATCTGTGCATCCTCACACTGGCGGCGCGCCCCCACTCCGTCGCGCTGACGGCGCTGACCACGTTTCTCACCGACACCGGAAATTCTCGGTAGAGCGCGACCCGCGCGCACCCTCAACCGCCGAACTGCCAATGCGCAAGCTGGTGGCCTCCAATTTTGGAGCGGAAGCTTGCCAGCCGGTCACCGCCGAGCGATCCAAGGTAAACGGTGCGCAGGTCGGCTCCTCCGAAGGCGACACTGCACACGTTTCGAAGTCCGCGGCTCATCCCCATCTCGAATACGGATTTTTCGACACCGAACTTTTCGTAGTCGGCTTCGGCACGTGCATTGAGTTCAGGGTCCGAGTCGTCCAGCATGACCTGCTTCTCCCCGCCAGGCGAGATGCGGACCACGCGGTTGGAGATGACGCACGCGACCCAGGCGCCGCCAAGGGAGTCGAAAGCAAGCCCGTCCGGGAAGTCTCCGTCGCCGAATTCACAGACGCATTCCTTGGTACCCAGGGTCACGCGGCCCGATACCTCATGAATCTTGAACCGCACGAGCCCGCGCCCAACCGACTCGTTCACGTAGAGCCACTCGCCGCTAGGGTGAATGCGGCACTCGTTCGCGAACGCCAATTCATCGGCAACGACGCGTGCTCCCTGCTCGTCAACGACAGCAACGTAGCCGTCGGCTATGCGTCTGTCGAATGCCAGCTCCCTGGGCGTTTGACGGGTGCAGACGGTTATCCAGAGCCGGCCCTTGTGATCCAGCATGACGAAATTGGTGTTCCTCATGCTTTGTCGCTCCACTTCCATCAGGAATGGCGAGGCCCTGCGTGATGCGTCCAACTTCCAGACGCCTCCTTCTCCGCCCAGGTTGGCGATCAGAAACTCGCCGCCTTCCAGGAGCGCAAAGCCGTTAGGCACAAAGTCCTTCGGCGCGCCGACCATCGGGCGACGAGGGCAACCCAACTCGAGCACACCGGCTTCATGATCCGACACGAACACCCGGCCATTGCCCGTCACCAGGACACTTTCCGGTCGTGACAGGTGCTCGCCGTGAAAGTCCAGCTTGATAGGGTGTTTGAAAGGGTCTGCCATGTAATGACGAAGTCTAGCGTCGGTCGCGTCATGTGCGCTTCTCCTTTCGCGAAGGGCCAGTTGTTCAATGACCATCGTGACGGCATTTTGCGAAATTAGGATTTAACGGTTAGTGCCCTTCATCCCAACACAGATACTTCAGGAGACAAACTTGAATCATTCCAAGCCCCAGCCCGGCCGCCGTGCCGTGACGAAGACCATATCGATGGCACTGTGCAGCGCCATGTTCGCGATGGTTGCAGCGGACACCTGGGCGCAGACCGCCACATACCCCGACAAGCCGATCAAGTGGGTGGTCCCGGTCCCGGCGGGCGGCGGGATGGATGCCGTGACGCGGATCGTGTCCGCCGGGATGGCCACTGCGCTGAACCAACCGATCGTTGTGGACAACCGCGCGGGCGCCGCAGGTACCATCGGGACCGGTTACGTCGTCCAGGCCGCCCCGGATGGCTATACCCTCGGGACGGTTGATAACTCGCTCTTCGCGACCGCGCATCTGGTTTTCAGCAAGCTGGCCTTTGCCGGACCCAAAGACCTGAAACTCGTCGCCACGCTCGTGCGCATTCCGCTCGTACTGGCGGTGCCTGGCGACAGCCCAAGCAAGAATTTCCAGGATTTCATCCAGTCCTCGAAGGCCAACCCAGGAAAGATCAGCTACGGCTCACCCGGCCTCGGATCGCCTTTGCACGTGGGAATGGAACTGCTGCAGACGCGGACCGGCACGAAAATGCTGCACGTGCCCTATCGGGGAATGGGCAGCATTCTGACGGACCTGTCGACTGGAACAATCGGGGCCGCGTTGGTCGACTTCGGCTCCGCGAGATCCTTCGCCGAGTCCGGACGAATCAAGATCCTCGCAGTCGCCACGGAGAAGCGACTGTCGCAACTGCCTGCCGTACCCACGCTCGATGAACTCGAGGTCAAGAATGTCCCCATCTCCCTCTGGTTTGCTATTGCCGTTCCGGCAGGCACACCCGAGGCCGCGGTGACGCGACTGGCGCATGCCGCGCAGTTATCTCTTGAGTCGCCGGAAGCCAAGTCAAAATTCGAAACCATCGGAGCTCAGGTTTTTCTCAAGACCGGCTCCGAGCTGGCTGCGTTCAGTCGCGATCAGGTGGCCTTCTGGGAGAGCATCGTCAAGCCAATGGCGATCAAGCTGGACTGAGCACTTTGCAGGAACTCAAGCACCTTTAGCCGGCGAGCGCGCCGGCTAAAACGTTGCTCTTTATCATCTCTCCAGCGGAAGGCCTGCCTTGTCCGCGCCGATGGCTTGCTCATCGAAACGCGACTGAAGTTCGGCAAACGACAACAACTCGCCGCCGATCGCACTTGCCGCGACGGTGGGCGGACTGGCGAGCCAGATCTGACCCGGACCAGAGCGACCGGGGAAGTTGCGGTTCTGCGCGCTCACCGTGACCTGGTCGGGCCTCAGCGACGCTCCCGGTCCGGAGTTGGCACAGGCTCCGCAGTCGGGCAGAAGGACCGTTGCGCCGACCAGCTGAAACGTCTCCAAATAGCCTTTGGCCTCGCAGTAGTCGCGGACCGCCATCGTGCCGAACTGGAGGTAGAACTCAACGCCCTCTGCCACCCTCATGCCGCGGTCGGCTGCCCAAGACAAGACGGCATGATAGCCATCGAAGTCTTCCCGCTTCCCGCCTGTACATGACCCCGCAAAGGCAATATCGATTTTCGGCCGCTCGGGCAGGCTGGACAGTGGGACTCCGTTTCCGGGATCGCCCGGCGCAGCGACCATGGGGGACAGTACTGTCGTGTCGACAACGATGGTGTCCGAATAGCTCGCGCCCGGGTCACTCTTCATCCAAGGCTCGAGGGCAAAGTTGATCCCACGCCTTTCACGCAGGAACTCGCAGGTCTTGTCGTCGGGCTCGACAATCCCCGCGAACCCGCCGAGTTCTGCCACCATGTTCGTCAACGTCGTTCGCTCGTCGATCGACAAATGGCGCATGCTCGTGCCGGAGAACTCGAACACCTTTCCGAGCCCGAGTCCTCCTCGAATCTTGGGATGCGCGAGCAGGTTCAAGGCGAGGTCCTTGCCGGTGATGCCTGCCGGCACCTCGCCATTGAACTCAATGCGCAGCGTCTCGGGCACCGTGATGCGCACTGCGCCTGTCAGCATGGCGCTGGCCATGTCGGTGGTGCCCACTCCGAAGGCCAGACAGCCAAGCGCTCCCGAATGAGGCGTGTGGGAATCAGTTCCCACCAATACTTGGCCAGGTAGCGCATATCGCTCTGCCATCATGGGATGGCAGATGCCCTCGGATCCGCCGGGGCCCGGCAGGTAGCCGTGTGAGCGAATGCCATACTCCTTCAGGAATTCTTCGTGGACTTCGTGCATGACTCTCATGCCCACCGGAGGTTTACCGGGATGAACGTATTTGGGATGCCGGCTGATATACGAAGCGTGCTCGGCAAATCCGATGATGGAGGGGACGTCAACGAGCTTCAACGGCCGACCAAAGGCGGCATGCATCATGTGAGCCGCCATTCCGGTATAGACCTCAATGATGTAACGCCAGTCCGCGCGGACGAACGCGCCATGTCCTGGAATCAACTCGCCACTGGTGTGATTGGTCTCAACCACGTTCCGCGCCAGTATCTTTTGCGTGAGCGTCAAAGGTCGGTGATCGTCCTTTAACACGTGGCTGCGTCGCACCGATTTCAAGTGCTCGCGCCCATAGAGGAGCAGCCCGCCCATGCGCAAGATGGAGGCCGCCAACTTGTCCCGCGGCGCAAGCAGTTCTTCGACCTCGATTCGCTCGCCACGCTGAATGCGCTCAATCAGACCAAAATCCGTTGAGGTATAGAGGCCGACGTTGTCAGCGTTCTGGCGGTAGATGCGCTCGAAGCTTTCGGCGATAACCAAGCGAATGCCCGCATATCGCTCGGCCACTGGACTATGCTCACGCGAGGAGCCTTTGCCATACCGTCGACCACCAACGGTGACTGAAAATTTTCCCGCGAGCGCGGCATCCTTGATGATGGGTCGGGCGTCTCCGGCGCTAAAACCTGTGTAGACGTGCCGCCCCAACTGCTCATCGACGTGGATCAAAGATGGTCCCGGGGTTATCTCGTCCGTCGAGATGTCATTGCGCAGTTGCCCCGCATCGCTGAGGTTTAAATTCGTGCCGGACAACTGGGCTCGCACCTTTTCTGCGTCATTGCAAAGAAAGAGAATGCGGCCGGGAAGTTCGAGGTGGGTCATGGGTATCTCTCCATATCTTGCGAGTCTAGGTTTCGTCGCGAGGATGAAGAGCTTCCCGTTGCGCAGCCTCCCGTTCTCCAAATACGAAGTGGCCCCGTCTGGTACGCCGCAGGTCGCAGGTCAGCCCTGATCGGAGCTGCTTGTGGAAGGTGAAGTTTCGCGCGGGCCGCAAGGATCTCGGACAGCGCTTCTGCTTAGTCCTGGTGCCGATGTGCATCAACCTAGTTGTCGGGTTGGGTGCAGATCGCCAGAGCGCCGAGTCTTCCGCCGCCGCAGATGACCAGCTGGCCAAATTGGTGCCCGCGGCTTGCCGCTGACGTCCGTCAGCGACCGCCGTGCGTGCTTTCGCGAATTCATGTATGATGCGCATCATGCGAAAGACAAAGCACAACGCCAGAACGGCTGCCAAGGAAGCCTCACACGAACGCATCGTGTCCGTAGCTGCGCGGGCGATCCGTCGTAGCGGCTACGACGGTACCGGCGTAGCCGACATCATGAAGGAGGCCGGCCTGACCCATGGCGCCTTTTACGCCCATTTCACTTCACGCGAGGCCATGTTGGCAGAAGCGGCGAGCCGGGCGTGCGCTGAGGCAGCCGCCGCAGCGGCGGGCGTTGTTGCCAGCGTGCGCCCCGAGCAGGCATTGGCATCCATGCTTGGCGCCTATCTCTCGCGGGAGCACCTAGAGCAGGTCGAGATGGGATGCCCTCTGGCCGCGCTGGGCTCGGAGACGCCGCGCCAGGCGCCCGAAGTACGCCGAACGACCACCCGGCACATCAAGGAAATGATTGACCTTGTTGCCCGTCAGTTGCCTGACTGGGGGCAGCCCGGTGCCCACGAACGAGCGCTCGTGACCGTCGCCACAATGGTGGGCACCTTGCTGCTGGCTCGTGCAGTCGACGAGCCCGCACTGTCGAATAGCCTGTGCGAGGCCGCATTGAAGCACCTGGTCCCCGCCTGAACCCACCAAGACACGCTGCCCCTTTCGCTCGCTCGTACATATGATGCGCATCATACTAGATCACCAGGAATAGGAGAAAACATGAAAGCCTTTGTTCTCAAGCGGTATGGAAAGAAGCGCGCGTTGGAGTTGGCAGAGATGCCGACTCCGGAACTGCGCGACGACGAGGTCCTGGTCGAGGTCCATGCCGCCGGCGTGAACCAGCTGGACTCCAAGTTACGGGATGGAGAGTTCAAGCTCATCCTGCCCTATCGCCTGCCCCTCATCCTGGGTCACGACGTAGCTGGTGTGGTGGTCAAGGTCGGCCCGCGCGTGCGGCAGTTCAAGCCGGGCGATGAGGTCTATGCGCGGCCGGATGATTTTCGGATCGGCACATTCGCTGAATTTGTCCCCGTCAAGGAAGCGTCCCTGGCCATCAAGCCCAAGGGTCTCACGATGGAGGAAGCCGCTTCCATTCCCCTGGTTGCCTTGACGGCTTGGCAGGCACTGGTCGAGAAGGCCAACCTGAAAAAGGGACAGAAGGTCTTCATTCAGGCGGGCTCCGGCGGCGTGGGCACCTTTGCTATTCAGCTGGCCAAGCAGCTGGGCGCCACTGTTGCCACGACGACCAGTACGGCCAATATCGCGCTAGTGAAGAGCCTGGGCGCGGACGTCGTCATCGACTACAAGACGCAGGATTTCGAGGATGTCTTGCGCGCGTACGACGTCGTGCTGAACAGCCAGGACGGCAAGACGCTCGAAAAGTCCCTGCGCGTGCTCAAGCCCGGCGGCAAGCTCATCTCCATCTCCGGGCCCCCTGATCCTGCATTCGGCAAGGAAATCGGGGCACCCTGGTTCGTGAAACTGGTCGTGCGGATGCTGAGCTCAGGAGTCAGGCGAAGGGCAAAGAGCCGCGGGGTCGGCTTCTCGTTCCTTTTCATGAAGGCGAGCGGGAGCCAGCTGCGCGAGATCACCCGTCTCTTCGACGCCGGCGTCATCCGCCCCGTCATGGACCGTGTCTTCCCGTTCGATCAAACCAACGAGGCGCTGGCCTATGTCGAAGCAGGCCGCGCCAAGGGCAAGGTCGTCATCAAGATCAGATAGCAGCTATCCGCTGCACCCCCAGAGTTCCCTTCTCAGGCTTCCTGATTCTTCCAATTTCCGCAATTAACCAAAGAACCCCATGCTCTTCCAATCGCTCATCACACCCTCCATTCAACTTGCCAACCGCGCCGTCATGGCGCCCATGACGCGCAGCCGCGCCGACGATGCCAACACACCCAGCGCGCTGATCGCCGAGTACTACGGCCAGCGCGCAACGGCCGGCCTGATCATCACCGAGGGGACCTCGCCGTCGCCCAACGGCCTGGGCTACGCGCGCATCCCCGGGCTCTTCAATGATGCACAGGTGCGCGGATGGAAGGTGGTCACCGATGCGGTCCACGCTAAGGGTGGCAAGATCTTCGTGCAACTCATGCATACCGGCCGCGTGACCCACGTGGCCAACCTGCCGGCGGGCGCGCAGGTGATTGGGCCGACGTCCACTGCCTGTCCCGGCGAAATGCACACCGATGCACAGGGCATGCAGCCGCATAGCATCCCTCGCGCGATGACCGCTCCCGACATCGCCCACGCCGTCCAGGAGTACGCCCACTCGGCGCAGCTCGCCATTGAAGCGGGATTCGACGGCGTGGAGCTGCATGCCGCGAACGGCTATTTGATCGAACAGTTCCTGAACGCCAATGTGAACCAGCGTACCGGCGCTTACGGCGGCAGTATCAAGGGCCGCAATCGATTCGCGCTTGAGGTCGCCCGCGCCACGGCAGCCGCCATCGGTGCCCATCGCGTCGGTATCCGGCTGTCGCCCTACGGCGTGTTCAACAGCACCGGCGCATTCCCCGAGGTCGAGGCGCAGTACCTGGCACTCACCCAGGAACTCTCGCAGCTGGGCTTGCTATACCTCCACCTGCTGGATCACTCGGCAATGGGTGCGCCGCCGGTGCCTGCCGATTTGAAGGCACGGCTTCGCGCTGCATTCCAGGGCTTGTTCATTCTTGCCGGCGGCTTCGATCGTACCGAAGCGGAAGGTGCGCTCAAGACAGGCCAGGCAGATCTCATCGCCTTCGCCCGTCCCTTCCTTGCCAATCCCGACCTGGTGGAGCGCATGCGGGCCGAAGCGGAACTGAATGCCATAGATATGGCGACGTTCTACACACCAGGCTCAAAGGGCTACACCGACTATCCGACCCTTGCGCGACGATCCGCTGTGCCGGCATGAACGTCGCACACATTTAAACCATTCACATCCTGGAGATTGATGCAATGCGTTATCAACTAAAAGTAGGCGTCCTGGCTTTCGCCCTGGCCGCGCCGTTCATTTCACCGGCGGCAGGGGCAAGCGAGGGATCAAACGGCACCAAGGCCAGTCAGCCGTCATCGGCACAGGCGAAGGAGTTATCCTGGACCAACGTGCCGACGAAAACCATCGCCGCGCAAGGCGTCGACTTCGCATACCGCGAGCTCGGGACGCGAAACGGCGGGGTACCCTTGGTGCTTCTAAACCACCTGGCAGCCGTGCTGGACAACTGGGACCCTCGCGTTGTGGACGGTATGGCGGCGAAGCACCATGTGATCGTCTTCGACAACCGAGGCGTTGGCGCGTCCAGCGGCTCGCCGAAAAATTTGATGGAACAGATGGCAGACGATGCCGTCATTTTCATCAAGGCGATGGGGTTCAAGCAAGTTGACCTCCTCGGCTTTTCGATGGGCGGAATGATCGCCCAGGAAATTGTGCTGAAGGAGCCGCAACTCGTCCGCAAGATGATTCTCGCGGGTACAGGTCCCGCTGGTGGCGAGGGCATCAGCACGGTGGCTCGCGTCGCAAATTACGACCTGCTTCGAGGCTTGATGACAGGCCAGGATCCAAAGCAATTCCTGTTCTTCACTCGCACCCCCAATGGCATCGAGGCTGGCAAGGCCTTTCTGGCGCGGTTGAAGGAACGCTCGGAAGACCGCGACAAGGACATCTCTGCGAGCGCGTACGTGGCGCAGCTACAGGCGCTGGGCGCCTGGGGTCAGAAGAAGCCTGCCGACCTTTCGGTGGTCAAGCATCCCGTGCTCGTTGTCAATGGTGACCATGACCGGATGGTCCCAACGACAGACTCGCGCGACTTGGCCCGACGGCTTCCGAACAGCACGCTCATCATCTATCCCGACGCCGGTCACGGCGGAGTGTTTCAGTTTCATGCCGACTTTGTGCCCAAGGCCCTGGAATTCCTTGCTCGATAGAGCATGGCATATACCCGCGAGAAAGATCCCAACATGACCGATACACACCTCACCGCCCCGACTCGCGTCGTGGAAATCGATGGCGATAGATTCGCGTATCGCCGCTGGGGCAACAGCAGCACAGGACAGCCGCCACTGTTCTTTCTCCAACATTTCCGTGGAGGCATGGATCACTGGGACCCGCTCATGACCGATGGCCTGGCCGCAGGGCGTGAGGTCATTCTCTACAACGGGCGCGGAATTGCATCCTCTTCTGGCAAACCGCGCACTCGGATCGAACACATGGCCGATGACGCAGCCGCGGTCATACGAAAACTCGGACTAGAAAAAGTCGATGTCCTGGGTTTCTCCCTCGGTGGTTTTCAGGCCCAGGATTTGACACGACGCCATCCTGATCTCGTGCGCAAGCTCATGCTGCTCGGGACGGGGCCTCGTGGCGGGAATCCGGATTCAGATCCCGGTGTGCTGGAGGCGGCTCCGCGCCCGGTCCCGACTGTGGATGATTTCTTGTTTCTATTCTTCGGTCGATCCGAGGCCGCGAGAAGCGCCGGGCGCGACTTCTGGAACCGCCGTCACCAGCGCGTGGATCAAGACCCGCCCAGTTCGCCAGCGGTGATCCAGGCTCAGATCGAGGCAAACATGTACTACTTGCCCAAACTCGATCCCAAAGAACCGTTCGCTCACCTGCGCGAAATCAAGCAGCCGACCTTCATCCTAAATGGCGTGGACGACGTGATGATTCCGACCATCAATTCCTGGCACATGGCCCAGAACATTCCGAACGCGCAGCTATTTATCTATCCCGACGCCGGTCACGCAGCTCAGTTCCAGTACCCCGAGCGCTTCTTGAAGCATGCCATCCAGTTTCTGAACGAGTAGCGCACTTACATCATGTTCAAGTTCAAATTCTTGCTATGGGCCCTGACGAAACTGTTGCAGAGGGCCGTCAAAAATGAGCCCGGGTGCGCCAAGTATGTGAAGGGCAAGGAGCTGGTCTTCCAGATTCAAACGATGGACGGGATTGGCCGGCATTTCCGCGTCAAGGATGGCGCGGTGAGTTCGTCCGCAGGACTCACCCAAGCGCCAAAGTTCACCATGACCTTCACGGATGCCGCCAAGGGCTTTGCGATTCTGTCCGCCAAAGACGGCAAGGAAGCCTTTCTCGCGGCACTTCACGACGAGGACCTGGTGATCAGTGGCGACTTTGTCGAAGTGATGTGGTTTCAGGGATTAACGGAATACTTGCAGCCCGGTAAGAAGCCTGCGCACTAGACGGCACGGTCCGGTAGGCTGACCCGATCGCGAGCGCGATGCGCACACGAGACACGGAGTAATCAATGACCAATTCCGACAAGCATCTTCACCCTGGAGCGGGTATGTCCTATGCAAACACTGCGAACCTGTCAATCAATGTCGGTGGGACTGCCTTTGCCTACCGCGACCTGGGGCCTCGTAGTGGAGTGCCACTGATTCTTCTCAACCATTGGGGTGCGGTACTGGACAACTTTGATCCACGGATCGTCGATGGCCTTGCCAGCAGGCGCCGGGTCATCGCCACTGACTACCGGGGGATTGGCGCGTCAGGCGGGACAGCACCTGTGACCGTCGATGAAATGGCGCGGGATGCGATCGCCCTGATTCGCGCGCTGGGCTTCGAGAAGGTTGACCTCCTCGGCTTTTCCCTCGGAGGATTCGTGGCGCAGGACATCGCACTGAAAGCACCAGACTTGGTGCGCAAGCTCATCTTGGCCGGCACGGGTCCGGCCGGCGGCAAAGACATCGACAAGGTATGGTCAGTTTCCTGGCCATTGATGATCAAAGGCTTGCTAACGCTGCGAGATCCGAAGTTCTACCTGTTCTTCACATCTACAGTCCATGGTCGCCAAGCCGCGAAGGCCTTTTTGAAAAGACTGAAAGAGCGCAAAGCAGATCGGGACAAGGAACCTACGCCCGGCGCCTTCTTGCGGCAGTTGAAGGCGATCCATGCATGGGGCCGACAGGCCCCCCAGGACCTCGGCAGCATCCGAATCCCGGTGCTGATCGCCAATGGTGACAACGACATCATGGTGCCCACCGTGAACACTACTGAAATGGCACGTCGCATCCCGAATTCGCAACTGATCATTTACGAAGACGCCGGGCATGGCGGGATTTTCCAGAACCATGCCGATTTCGTGCCAAAGGCCCTGTCCTTCCTCGATGCCTGACACCGTGGCTACAGCGTGGGTCAAATCCCCAATACGCCGTGTCGGGTCTGGAAGGCCGCAAGGCGGTGTTCCCACGGCGCTATACGCCAGCGAAATCGCCTGGCCATGGTCAACCTGGTGCCGGCGCAAAGATCTTCATAGCTTCAGCGCGCACCAAATCCATCAATATCAGGCTGGCTGTGGTCGGCGTTCGATCCTTCAGGTGCACCATGCCGAAGTCAGTTGCAAGAGACGTTTGCTCGCCAAGCGCGTCTAGTTCATGCACGTGCAATCTTCGGATCGTGCCTGCCGCCACTTCAGTTTGCACAGCGCCATCGGTAGCCAGCCACCAAGACGACGTCCGAAGCAAGAACGAGTTCGCGCAAAGGAAGCCGCTGAAACAGCCCATCTCCCAGATTTTGTAGTACTTGCGCGCAGTCTCCTCGAGGATGCTGGCGGGAACATTCGCGCCAATTTGAAGGCCATGACCTCGATGGGCCCGACGTCCGACTCGATCTTCTCGATCAAGGCCACGACCTCATCTTCCTCCCGCGCATCGCTGCGGAAGGCGTACGCCTGACCGCCCGCCATGCGGATGGCATCCACCAGCGGCCGCAGCTTCTCCGTCGACCGGCGTGTGACGCAGGCGATGAAGCCCTCCTTCGCAAAGCGGCGCGCGACGGCGCCTCCGGTGGAATCGCCCGCGCCGACGACCAGCGCCACTTTTGGATCTGCAGGACTCACGGTGCACCCCTTTTAAATGAACGATCGTCTTCCACGGAGCTAAGTCTCGAATTGTACCGTTTGGTCCAAGAAGAACTAGAGAATAGTAGAGACTGCCCTCGGGTTTACACCAGTACGTGACTAGACTACTTGGTCTACTATGACGTTGTGACGCCGTGGTCTGCCCGGCGATTTGAATGCACCGCGTCTTCCAGGATCACTCATGCAACATCTCCAAAGTTTTACCCAGCGATTGTTCGCAGCCCACGGCGCCTGGCGAGACTCGCGCGCATGAACCAGTTCCTTCAGCTCGTCGTGCAAGGGATCGCGGTGGGGGCCGTCTACAGTTTGGTCGCGTTGGGGCTGGTGCTGTCCTACAAGGCAACCGAGGTGCTGAACTTTGCCCACGGGGACATGCTCATGTTTTCGGCCTTCCTCGGCTGGTGGTTCATTGGCCCCAACGGCATGAACTTCTGGCCCGCCATCGCGCTCGTCATTTGCATCGTCGCCCTTCTGGGTTACACGTTGGAAGCGGGTCTGATGCGTCGTATTGCCGGGCGCCCGCAGTACGCGGGTGTCATGCTGACCATCGGCATCGGCTTCATGATCAGGGGCGCAACCAGCCTGTGGCTGAGTCCGGAGTCTCGCTCATTCGATACACCGTGGACGGGCAAGAGTGTGAACCTGGCCGGCACCGTCGTCGGTGAGCTGCACGTCGTGATCCTCGCCAGTGCGATCTGCATTACCGCTGCCCTCTACGCTTTCCTGCGATTCAGCAGAGCCGGCATCGCTATCCAGGCAGCCGCACAGAATCAGCTTGCGGCCTACTTGGCCGGCGTGCGGGTCAAGCGCATGAGTTCCATCGTATGGGCCATTGCGGCAGCCATCGCCGCCATATGCGGCATGTTGCTCGCCCCCATCACCTACGTCGACCTCGGACTTTGGCTAGTCGTCCTCAAGGCCTTTGCTGCGCTGGTGCTGGGAGGCTTCGGAAGCATTCCCGGCGCCATCCTCGGCGGCATCCTCATTGGCCTTATCGAACAACTGTCCGGCCTGTACCTCCCCGACGGCCTGAAGTCTGTCATGCCCTACCTGGTCTTGATCGGGGTTCTCGTCATCTACCCCCGAGGCATCCTTGGCGAAAGCCACGGGCGACGCGTATGAGCATGAATCGCTATGTCCTCGACTATGCGCAGGACCGGCGCTTGTTTGGCACTTCGGCCCAACGGCTTGCAAACGCGGCGGTGCTGATGGCGGTCTGCGTTGCGCCATTCATCGTTCCCGCCTACTTCGCAGGCGAGATCACGTTCATCTTCATCATGGGGATCGCGAGCGTGGGGCTGATGATTCTCACGGGCTTCACGGGCCAGGTTTCACTGGGCCACAGTGCCTTTGTCGCGATCGGCGCCTACGTCCACACGATTCTTTTCACACACGGTTTGCCTTGGCCGAGCTCGTTGATCGCGGGTGCCGTCGTCTCGGCGGCAATGGGACTGCTCATCGGACTCCCCGCAATCCGGGTATCAGGCCTTCACCTGACGATGGTCACACTCGCCTTCGCGATCATTACCGAGCACACGCTGGGACAATGGACGTCGTTGACGGGGGGCAACGGCGGGCTGGCTGTGCCGGAGCCGGCAATATTGGGCATCAGCCTCGGAGGAACCAAGGCCTTCTACTTCTCCTGCCTGGCGATCCTGCTGCTGGTCCTGCTGCTAGCCGCAAATCTGATGCGTTCACCGCTTGGGCGCGCGTGGATCGGAGTGCGCGATTCGAGCGCCGCCGCCCAGGGGCTGGGGATCCACCTCGCGACCTACAAGGTGTCTGCGTTCGTTACATCCGCCGCCGTCTGCGGCCTCGCCGGAGGGTTGCTGGCGCATCAGATCCAATTCATCACGCCGGAGGCCTTCGGCCTCTCCTTGTCCCTCCAGCTGATGATGATGGTGTTCATTGGCGGCATGGGGAGCCTTCGCGGAGCGCTCCTGGGTGCCATCCTGATTGGCATTCTTCCCACTGCCGTCTCCCTGGCAAAGGGCTTGATGCCGGCCTCTTTCCAGACCCGCGTCGGACACGAACTCTTCATCTATGGCGCGGTACTAACCGTGTTCGTCCTGGCCGAACCCAACGGCCTCAACGGCAGGCTGACAGCGCTCCTGCAATACGTCGCGAGATTCCCGTTGGTGCAGCGAGGGAACCGGCGGCGCACGAAGACCTACATGCGATCGGAGCGACTGCGATGACCGGCGTGATGCTTTCGGCGCGTGGTCTTGCCCTGTCGTTCGGCGGTGTCCATGCGGTTCGCGACGTGAGCTTTGACGTTCGCGTGGGCGAGATTCTTGCGCTCATCGGTCCCAATGGCGCAGGCAAAACCTCCGTGTTTAACCTGCTCAGTCGAGTGTTCAACCCAAGTGCCGGCCAAGTCGATCTGCAGGGGACTCCCCTGCTGAAGGTGGAGCGGCACAACGTTATCCGCCATGGTCTTGCTAGAACCTTCCAGAACATCGAGCTCTTTGAAGGCGCAAGCGTGCTGGACAATCTGATGCTGGGTTGTCACAGCATTTCGAAGGTAGGGCTGATTTCCCAGCTCCTTCAGACGCGCTCATTGCGCGCCGTCGAACTCGCGAGCCGGGAGCGCGTGGAAGAAGTCATCGAGTTCCTGGGTCTCGCGAAGTGGCGGCGCAGCCAAGTGAGTGGCCTGCCGTACGGCGTCCGGAAGAATATCGAACTGGGGCGTGCGCTCGTGACCCGGCCAAAACTGCTGCTTCTCGATGAGCCCGCCTCTGGGTTGAACGTGGATGAAACGGAACGCCTGGGGACCTGGATACGGGAGATTCGCGACCGGCTTGGCGTCACCGTGGTGATGGTGGAACACGACATGTCGCTCGTCAGCCGCATCGCCGATTCCGTCATCGCCATGGACCAGGGGAGCGTGCTGGTGAGGGGCTCTGCCCAAGAGGTGCAGACAAACCCCGAGGTCGTCGCTTCGTACATGGGAGCACCACAGTGAAAAGCGGCCAGTCGATCATCCTCCGCGTGCGCGGCCTGCAGACCTGGTATGGCCATGTCAAAGCCCTGCGCGATGTGGACCTCAGTGTCGAACGCGGTCAGATTGCCTGCGTGCTGGGCGCCAACGGTGCAGGCAAGTCCACGCTCTTGAACACCATTGCCGGCGTTGTCGATCCGCGCGCTGGAACCATTGACTTCGAGGGCCGGGAAATACAGTGCCTGGCTCCAGATACGGTCTCGCGGTCTGGCGTCGTCCTGGTTCCCGAAGGACGTCAGCTGTTCTCGTTCCTTTCTGTAGAAGAGAACCTCCGCATGGGTGCATTCGCCCGCGGGTCCGACAAGTCCGTCCAGGACGATCTTGATCGGGTCTATGACTGGTTCCCCCGATTGCTGGAGCGGCGCGGCCAGCAGGCTGGGCTGATGTCTGGCGGAGAGCAGCAAATGGTGGCGATCGGGCGTGGCTACATGTCCCGCCCGAAGCTGCTTTTGCTGGACGAGCCATCGCTGGGCCTGTCGCCTCGCTTCACCAAAGAGATCTTTGCCATCGTGAAGCGAATCAGGGACGAAACGCGCACAGCCATCCTCGTTGTGGAACAAAACGCAGCCATCGCCATCGCCGCCTCCGACCACGTGTTCGTGCTGGAGCTTGGTCGTGTCGTCGCATCCGGCAGCGCCGCCGAGATGCGGGCGCGTGACGATATTCAGACGTTCTACCTCGGGGCGAGCGCGCCTGCGCACGCGACCGCCGCCGAACCTCATCAAGCACCGCAAGCACATTGGTATTGAAGCCGCAGCCAGAGCACACACCCTTCACAACCTGGAGACTCACATGACGATTCACCGACGTACCCTTCTCTCTGGCGCAGCCGCGGCTGTCGTTCCGGCATTCCTTCCGCTGTCCTCGAGGGCCGCAGGAGTTTCCGATAACGAAATCGTCCTGGGAACCCACCTCGACCTTTCGGGGCCAGTAGCAGTCGCCGCGCCGCCGATGCGCAATGGCATTCAGATGCGCATCGACGAGGCCAACGAGAAGGGCGGCATCAATGGGCGAAAAATCAAATTGATCATTGAGGACAATGCCAGCCAACCAGCCCAGGCAGTGCGCGCGGTCGACAAACTGCTCAAACGAGACGGCGTGTTCGCACTGGTGGCGCCTTTCGGCACCGCGCCGAATGTCGCAACTCTCAAGCGCGTTGTTTCATCGGATGTAATTTGCTTCGCCCCGTTCGGAGCGACGACGATGTTTCGTGACGCGGTAGGCGACGACGAGCGACTGTTCACGATCTATCCGAATTACGACACCTCCAGCTATGCCGGCCTGAAGTGGGCGCTCAGCAATCTTCACCCAAAGAAAATAGGTTTTATCTATCTCGAGGGTCAGTTCGGTGACGTCGCGCTCAAGGGCGTGAAGCAAGCGTTGGGTGAGCGCGGCATGGCCTTGACCGTGCAGTCCGGATATAAGGGCGGCGACATCGATTTCTCGTCACATGTCAGCCGCATGCGGGCCGCAGGTGTGGATCTCATCTTCGGCGCCACAGCGCCGCGCGAAACGGCAGCCGTCGCGAGCGAACTGAAGAAGATCGGTTGGACCGACGTCAAATTCATGTCGGCAACGCCGGGAAGGACGCAGATTGTCACGGCGTTGGCGAAGGCAGATGCGGAAGGCATTTACGGCATTGGCTCATCGCCGATCATCCCGACTGCGCAGGCGCAAGGCGCGTTTCGTGCCTGGGTGGAGAGCTACAAGCGACGCTTTGGGATTGAAGCGGATGACGCAGCGTCTCAATTCTATGGGTATGCCGACTGGTTCATGACCGCGCTGGCAGCCACCGGGCGCGATGTGACCGCTGCAAACGTCGTCAGTGCGCTTCGGAAATCGAACTACAAAGGCTTCGGCTCGTACGAGGCTCAGCATTTTTCGCGCAAGAATCACGCGACACCGGAGTGGGTGCAGATCGAGAAAGTGCAAAACGGAGTCTGGACCAAGACCTCTCCCCTCATCAATCCGGCGCTCACGTCTTGACCGGCTTGGCCTTCAGATGAACACCGAACTGGCCGCCGAGACGCTACCCAGCCGCTGGCTCGATCTCGTGGACTCTCACCGGGATAAACCCGCCTTCCGCAGGAAGTCGCGCGGCGTCTGGCGCACTCTGACTTGGCATCAATGGCACGCACAGGTCTGCGAAGTCGTGCAAAAGTGGCAGAAGTTGGGTGTCGGTCGTGGCGCTTCCGTGCTCGTTGCGATGGACAATCGCTTCGAGTGGCCCATCGTCGACATGGCGGCTCAGGTGATGGGCGTCGCCGTAGTTGGGCTCCATCCGTCGTCTGCTGTGGAAGAGGCGCGATCTGCGTTCGTTCAGAGCGCCGCGACATTGGCCGTCTTTCAAAGCACGACGAACCTGCAACGCCTCTATCCGGCCGGCCTGCCGCCGTCAGTCATCTCAATGGTGGTGGAGCCACAAACAGATCGTGGACAACCCATTAACGGCGTCTTGCTCAACCTCGATCTCGGCTTGGCCGGATGCGCCGCCGAACCAGACGCACGAGCCGTAGTGACGAGACTCATCCTTGAGCTGAATGGAATTGACGTGGCAGCGAAAGAATGGGACGCCACGTCGCACGAGCTGCGATCTTGTTCCCAGGCTGGTCTTACTCGCCAGGCAACTTCGAGTTCGAGCCATGACGGGAAATGGACCTTTACCGTCGTCTCGTCGGCTCGACTGGCTGAGCGAATCCGACAGTGGCGCACTCTCGCTGCAGGCGGCACGGTCCACTTCCCCGAAGGTCCCGAGACGATTTCCAATGACCTGAGAGAAGTCATGCCGGACGCCGTTTGCGCACCCAGCGAGTTCTGGGAGGCGCAGCGGCGAGAAGTCATGAGCGGAATTCTCGACGCGCCTCGTCTGGCTCAAAAGCTTTTCGAGTTCGCCCGCGGCTCACTAAGTCCAGGACCGCTCAGGCGTTTGCTTTTGCACAACGTGAGGAGTCACCTGGGCATTACCAGAGGCAAGGTGGTATTGGACGGCCTTAGCCCGGTTACGCCGGAGCTGCTGGCTTGGTACCGGTCGATTGGCGCGGCCATGAGCGCAGTTCCGCTTCGGCCGGAGATCAGGGAGGCCGCGCCATGCGCGCTGCGCGCGCCAGACGCGCCCGCCTGAGCCTAGACGAATTAGTCGCATTCGAATTGGCAGAAGTTTCTAGGAGGTGTTAGACTATTCCGACCACTTTATCTTCATTGCTTATTCAGGAATTCGGGAGACCCATGCACAGCTCGCCACGCCGTCCGGCCCTGTCTCACAAGCAACGCCTGATCAAGCAGGGCATGAAGCAGTTCTATGCCCACGGCTTTCACGGTACCAGCGTCGATACGGTGCTGGAGGCTGCAGCCGCGCCTAAGGGTTCGTTCTATCACCACTTCGGATCCAAGGATGCGTTCGCCATGGCCGTGGTGCGGGAATACCACGAGGCACACGTCGCCCGTCTTGGCCGATGGGCACAGGAGGGCCGGCTCGACGCATCGGAGCGGCTCTGCGGCTACCTGAAAGAGCTCACCTCGGCCTTCGAACACCTTGGCTGTAAGCACGGGTGCCTGATCGGCAAGTTTTCCCTCGAGCTCGCGCCGGCATCAGAAGGCTTTGGCGCCTTGCTCAGTTCAATGCTGGTCGGTTGGAAGGCATCCATCGAACAAATCATCGCCGATGGCCAGACGAACCGGCTGTTCCGGGACGATCTGCCCTCGTCCAATCTGGCCGACCTTGTTCTCTCCGGCATACAAGGTTCGGTCTTGCTGGGTCTGGCGCACCGCGATAGCGCGGCGTTGCGAAACCTGGAGGTCACGATTCCGGCATTGCTCGCGCGGCCCGTTGCTCGATAAATGCCTTGACTGCCGCCCGGTGGTCGTCCGTGAGTGATGCCTGAATGAGGCGGCTCGCTTCGTTGTCCAGGCACGTCAAGAAATCCAGGCGCAGCGCGTCGGCAAGGTTGTCCTTCATGAGTCCGAAGGCGGCCGCCGGCCCATGGGCCAGTTTGCGGGCCCATTGGAATGATTCCGCCCTAAGTCGCGCATCCGGCGTGACACGATTGACGAGTCCGATCGCTTCACATCGGGCCGCGTCGATCCGCTCGGATCCAAAGAGCAGTTCGCGTGCGAAACTGGTCCCCACAAGCCGCGTCAGCAGCCAGGTGATGCCGTAGTCGCCGCTCAGGCCGATCTGTGCATAAGCAGTGCTGATGAAGGCAGACTGGGCAGCAATCCGCAGATCACAGGCCAGCGCGATGGACAGCCCGGCACCCACTGCCGGGCCTGGAAGTGCCGCGATGGTGGGTTTCCGCAATGCGACGAGCGCCCCTGTCAGCCTGCGCTGCTTGTCCTGGAGATCGGCGATGCGGTCCTCCACGGACCGCTCCGACTTACTCCCCGCGGCGCCCATGCCCTTGACGTCGCCGCCCGCGCAGAATGCGTCCCCACTGCCCGTGATCAGCAGCGCCCCAACTTCCGGGTCATCTCCGCACGACGCGATCATCGCCCGCAGCGCCGGCGTCAGTTGATCCGACAGGGCATTCCGCGCTTCGGGTCGGTTCATCGTGATGATCGCCACCCGGTCGCGGATCTCGCACAACAACTCCGTGGACCCCGTATCCACCATTCGCGTCTGCGTCACAGGAAACTCCTTCAGGTCATCGACCTTGAAAGTTGGCCTCACGTCTTTCGACGAAGGACTGAATACCTTCCTTGAAGTCTTCAGTCGCAAACACGGTCTTCTCGATCGCAGGGATGGTGGCGATGGCGGCTTTTTCCCCTTCATGGATATACGTCAGCGCCGCTTCCTTTGTCGCACGCAAGCCGATCGGCGCGCACTTGCAAACCAGTCGCGCGATTTCCATCGCACGCTCGCGATGCTTTCCGTACGGATGGACCTCTTGCACGAAGCCGATGCGAAGTGCCTCGGCGGCCCCATACTCGTCGCACGTGAAGAGGTGGTACATCGCATTGCCCCAACCGGTCCGGGTGAGGTAGCGGAAATGAGCGCCGCCCAACGGGGCAATCCCCCGCTTGGACTCCAGTTGGCAGAACCGAACCGTATCGGCGGCGACGACGATGTCACCTGCGAGCATCATCTCGATTCCGATGGTGTAGGTGATCCCATGGACCACCGAAATGATCGGCTTGCGACAACGTTTTTTTAGCCCGAACGGATCCACCTGGTCATCTGGGATGGGCTTGGCCGTCGCGGTCGGGCCGAAGAACTTCGGCATGTCCAGACCTGCTGTGGTGTGCTCCCCGGCAGGATCAAGAACTGCCACCCACAGGTTGTCGTCATTGTCGAAGGTCGTCATGTGCTTGGACAGCTGGTCCAGCAATTCCGGCGTGATGGCGTTCTTCTTCGCGGAATTGTCCAACGAGATCACGCAGATGTGACCTTCAATCGTCATCCGCACCTCGGGTGTTGCTTTTTCCGTGCTCATGTGTCTTGACTCCTGGTTTGGGGGGAAAATCTTTTCGAGTGGGTCAGACCGCACTGACGCCGCCGTCGACTGCGAGTATCTGCCCTGTGATGTGCTTGCCGGCATCGCTGGCGAACATGAGAGCGGCTCCCTTAAGGTCATCGTCGTCGCCGATCCGGCCAAGGGGAACGCCCTCGGTCAACTTTTCCACACCGACGGTGGCCAACGTGCCCTTGGTCATCTTCGACGGGAAGAAGCCGGGTGCGATTGCATTAACCGTGATTCCGAACGGCCCCCACTCGGCAGCCAGCGCCCGAGTGAAGTTCACGACCGCTCCCTTGCTGGTGTTGTAGGCGATCGTGCCCGTCATGCCCGGCGGGTTGCCCTGCAATCCGGCGATCGATGCAATGTTGACGATGCGGCCATATTTATTGGGGATCATCGAATGCTTGCCAACATACTGCGACAGCAGAAAGATGCCTCGAACGTTCAGGTTCATCAGCTTGTCCCATGCGTCCAGCGGGTGTTCCGCCGCTGGCGAACCCCAAGTGGCGCCGGCGTTGTTGACCAGGATGTCTATCTTGCCGAGCTTGGCGAGCGCTTCTGCACCCAGTCGCTCGATGTCGGCTTCCTTGCCGCTGTCAGCTGCGACCCAATCCGCATGGATGCCCATCTCGGCCAGGTGTGCCACAGCCTTCTGCAGTTCCTCTGCCTTGCGAGACGAGAGTACGAGCTTCGCACCCTGCTCACCCAACACCTCGGCAATCTGCAGGCCGAGGCCCCGGGACCCGCCCGTGATCAGCGCTGTCTTGCCGGTGAGATCCAGTATTTTCTTGATTGAGGTCATGAGAGTTTTCCTTGATGGTTGAAAGGGTGTAGTGAGGTCAGCTCGCTGTCGCCGTGAACAGGCGCCCGACGGACTCCGCGACACAGACGGGCTTGGTGGATCCCTCGAGCTCGACCGAAACCTCGACGGTCACCTGTGCGCCGCCTGCAATGGCTTCGAAGGCCAACAGCTTGAAGTTGCCGCGTACACGCGCTCCGGCGGGAACGGGAGCCGGGAAGCGCACGCGGTTGAGCCCGTAATTGACGCCCGTTCCAACCTCTGAAACGCTGTAGGCCGAATACATCATCGCGGGCAGCAAGGACAGAGTCAGGAATCCGTGAGCGATCGTCGACTTGAATGGGCCCGTGCTGGCTCGCTCGACGTCCAGGTGGATCCACTGGTGGTCTTCGGTGGCATCGGCAAATTGTTGAATTCGTGACTGGGGCACATCGATCCAGTCGCTGCGACCGATCGGCTGGCCGACCCTCGCCTTCAAATCATCGAGGGTTGCATAGGTTTGCATGGCATCTTTCCTGTGGGTCAATATTGATCGTTGAGGACGATCGCTTCGGGCTTGCCGTCGAGGTAATCACCGAGCTTTCGGCCCAGAGTCCGGTAGTGGTCTGTCTTGCGATGCGCCTGAGCGGCATCGGAGTCCACGTACTTCTCCACCATCGCGTACGAGACGTCGTCGTCGCCCTTCCACAGCTCGTAGGAAAGGCATCCGGGCTCGGTGCGCGACGAGGCCGCCAGTTGCTGTGCCGTGGCGACAAACTCCGCAGCAGTGCCAGGCTTGATTTTCAGTTTCACGACTAGTAGATTCATGATTTGCTCCTTGGTGTTGTCACCGCTGTTGAATGAGTTGAAACCGGTCTGTTCAGAGGACTTCGAACACGCCGGCCGCGCCCATGCCGCCGCCGACGCACATGGTGACGACCACACGCTTTGCCCCGCGCCGCTTGCCTTCCAGCAGCGCGTGCCCTGTGAGTCTTTGTCCGCTCACGCCATACGGGTGACCCACCGCGATCGCGCCGCCGTCCACATTCAACTTGTCCGCGGGTATCCCGAGCCGGTCCCGGCAATAGATCACCTGCACGGCGAACGCTTCGTTGAGCTCCCACAGGTCGATGTCGTCGATCGACAGGCCCAGGCGGCCCAAAACCTTTGGCACGGCGAAGACGGGTCCGATTCCCATTTCGCCGGGCTCGCAGCCGGCCACCGCAAAGCCCAGAAACCGGCCCAGCGGTTGAAGGTTGTGACGTGACGCGTAAGCCTCGCTCACGACCACGCAGGCTCCGGCGCCGTCGGAAAACTGGCTCGCGTTGCCCGCGCTCACCAGTCCGCCGGGCAGGGCCGACCGAATGCCGGCGATGCCTTCCTTCGTCGTGCCTTCGCGCGTTCCTTCGTCGCGGCTGCTCGTCACCTGCTTCGATCGAAATCCAAGAACCGGGTCCGCGACGCCGGCAGTCACCGTGATCGGCGCAATTTCGGCATCGAACCGACCCGCAGCTTGTGCGGCGCAGGCCTTCTGCTGGCTTGCCGCGCCGTACTCGTCCATCGCATCGCGGCCGATCCCGTAGCGCCGCGCCACCTCTTCGGCCGTCTGCAACATGCTCCAGTAGATTTCCGGCTTCATGCGTTGGAGCTCGGGATCGACCAGCATGTGCGTGTTGATCTCGTTCTGCACGCACGAGATGCTCTCGACTCCGCCGGCCACATAGACGTCACCCTCGCCCATGCCGATTCGCTGGCAAGCCAAGGCGATAGTCTGCAAGCCCGACGAGCAGAACCTGTTGATGGTCATGCCGGCCACCGACACGGGCAGGCCCGCCCGCAGCGCGATCTGCCGCGCGATATTGGAGCCAGTCGCGCCTTCCGGGCAAGAGGTGCCCATCAGCACGTCTTCGACGTCATGCCCGTCCAGGCCGGCCCGCTCCAGTGCGGCCCTGACGACGTGACCGCCCAAGGTTGCGCCATGGGTCATGTTGAAAGCGCCTTTCCAGCTCTTTGCCAGAGGTGTTCGGGCCGTGGACACGATGAGTGCGTTGGTCATGATTTGGACATCTGTAGGGTTGTCAGACGAAGTTGCGGTTCTCGGCGATCAGGCGCTCGAGCAGCGGAGCCGGCTGCCAGAAGCCTGGATCCACTCTCGCGCTGGCCTGCAGACGTCGCATGGCGTCTGCGACGTTGTAGAGACCGACCTCGTTGGCGTAGTGCATGGGGCCGCCACGCCAGGCTGGAAATCCATAACCGGTTAGGTAGACGATGTCGACGTCGCTGGCCCGCGCGGCAGTTCCATCTTCGACTGCTCGCGCACCTTCATTCACCAACGCGTAAATCAGGCGCTCCACAATTTCGGTGTCGGAGATTTCGCGCGGTACGATGCCGATCGACCGGCGGTGCTCGTCCAGCATGGCCGCAACCGCTGCGCTCGGGCGCGGAGTCCGGTCGCCCGGCGCGTAGTCGTACCAGCCGGCGCCGCTCTTTTGACCATGGCGGCCCATCTCATAAAGACGATCCCCAACCTTGCTGTAGACCATTTCAGGGCGATCGATCTCGCGCCGTCGACGTATCGCCCAGCCAATGTCGTTGCCGGCCAGATCTCCAACGGCGAACGGACCCATGGCCATGCCGAACGAGACGATGGCTGCATCAACTTGCTGGGGACTCGCTCCCTCTTCGAGCAGGAACCCCGCCTGTCGGCCGAATTCCTCTATCAGTCGGTTGCCGATGAATCCGTCGGCAACCCGCGAGACGACCGGCGTCTTGCGGATGCGACGTGCCAGCGCCAGGGCCGTTGCCAGCACGTCCGGCGCGGTGGCCTCTGCGCGCACAACCTCGAGCAGTTTCATGACCGGCGCGGGGCTGAAGAAGTGGAGCCCGACGACGTCTTGCGGGCGAGACGTGAACGCGGCAATTGCATTCAGGTCCATCGTCGAAGTGTTGGAGGCGAGGATCGCGCCGCGCTTCACGACGGCGTCGAGCTTGCGAAACACGGCCTCCTTGACCGGCATGCTCTCGAAGACGGCTTCAATGACCAGGTCTGAACCGGCAAGGTCGTCATATTGCAGGGTCGGACGCAGCAGGTTCATTCGCCGGTCCAGGTCCGCCGGCTTGATGCGACGCTTCTTGAGTTGTGACTCGTAGCCGCGTCGGATCGTTTCCGTGGCGCGGCTCAAGGATTCCTGCCCGGTCTCCAGCAAAGTGACCGGCATGCCGGCATTCAAAAAGCAGGTGGCGATACCACTGCCCATCAACCCGCCACCGATCACGGATACGCGCTCGATCTTGCGCACGGGCGTCGAACTCGGAATGTCTGGAATCCGGGCGGCGGTGCGTTCGGCCAGGAACGCGTGCCGCAGGGCACGGAACTGCGAAGTCTCGAGCAATTGCATAAACAGCTTTCGCTCGACCGCCAGACCCGCGTCGAAGGGCAGCATGGTCGCCGCCTCGACCGCATCGATGCACATCGCGGGCGCAACAAGGTTCTTGCTGGCCGGTGCCGACATGTTTCGCACGAACTGGAAAAACCCCTCGTGGTTCGGGTAGCTGCATTCGAGATCGCGGATACGGGGATGGGTGCCGGGTGCGCGTTCATCGGCAACCCTTCGCGCGAATTCGATGGCCTCGGCTTCGAGCGACTGTGCGCTGCCAGTCAGGCGGTCGAACACTTTCTGCCCGGCGATGGTAAACATCGCTTCGCTCAAAATGGACTTGCCGGACAGGATCAGATTCAGCGCAGATTCGACATCGAGAACACGCGGCAGTCGTTGGGTTCCGCCAGCTCCCGGCAGGATCCCGAGGGTGATTTCCGGGAAGGCAACCGCGCAGCCGGGCGCTACCACGCGATAGTGACACCCGAGCGCCAACTCAAACCCTCCGCCCATGCATATCGAATGAATGGCCGCAATCACCGGCTTTTTCGAGCGCTCGACGGCGTCGATCAGGCTCCAGACGTTCGGTTGAATCTGCGCTTCCGGTCTGCCGAATTCCCTGATGTCGGCCCCTCCCGAAAAGCCGCGGTCATTCCCGCGCAGCACAATTGCGCGAACTTCGGGATCTGCTTCTGCCCTATGCAATCCGGCTGCGATGTCCCGCCTGACCGCATAGGACAGACCATTGACAGGTGGATTCTCGATGGTGATCACGGCAACGTCGTTGTCGCGTCGATAGCTGGCAGTCATGCTCAAGGCCTTCGGGAGTGGATGTGGGAATCGCCTGCGATCAACAGGATCAGAAGTGAAAACGGATCGCGACGCCTGTGTCTTCGCTTGCCTCGATCACGTCCGCAAGACTGATTGCGTGCGGCAGGTGATGGTTGGCGTAAAAGTCTGCTTCGGAAACCTTCGACTGCATCTGCGACTGATCGGCTGACAATGGGGCTTCGACGGCGGCCAGGAGCATGCGCGCGTGCATCCACCCGCCTGCAACGACGCCCCAGAGCTCGAGGTAGGCGACCGAAGCTGCGTATGCGCTCCGAGGTTGTGCCCCCATGCTTGCGATGATCGCAGCGCTGCTTCTACGCAAGGCGGCGACCGCCGTCATCAAACGGGCAGACAGCTTTCTGGCAGTTGAGTTACGGCTGGAGCGGAGCTCCTCGACGACGTCATCAATCTCCGCGCAGATTGTTTCAGCCACATCGCCGCCGTCACGGAAGAGCTTTCGGCCGACCAGATCATTGGCCTGAATGGCCGTTGTCCCCTCGTAAATTGTGAGGATTCTGGCGTCACGATAGAGCTGCGCGATGCCTGTCTCTTCGATGAACCCCATGCCGCCGTGCACTTGGACGGCGTCGTACGTTATCCGCTGCGTGCTCTCGGTAAACCACCCCTTGACGATCGGAACGAGGAAGTCGACTCTGCGCTGGTACTTGACCCGTTCCGCTTCCGTCTGGGCGTGGCCGGCGAGATCGAGCCAGGCGCCGACTTGCAAAGAGAGGCACCGCATCGCAGCGACGAGGGTCTTCATCGACAGCAGCATGCGACGCACGTCCGGGTGATGCGAGATAGGCGCACCCTTCGGGGCGCCGATCACAGTACCTTGTACGCGATCTTCGGCGTAGGCAACCGCTCGCTGATAGGCCCGGTCAGCGACGCCGAGCGCTTGCACCCCCACGCCCATCCTGACAGAGTTCATCATCACGAACATGCCGGCTAGTCCTTTGTTCTCGACTCCCACGAGATACCCCACCGCCCCTTCGTTCGCACCGTATTGCAAGACGCAAGTGGGACTCGCATGGATGCCCAGCTTGCGCTCGATCGACACGCATTCCACGTCATTGCGCGCGCCGATCGAGCCGTCGTCGCGCACGAGAAATTTGGGGACCAGGAACAACGACAATCCGGCCAGACCCGCAGGGGCATCGGGCAGGCGCGCGAGCACGAGGTGGACGATGTTTTCGCTGAGGTCGTGATCGCCCCAAGTGATGAAAATCTTCTGTCCGCGAATCCGGTAGTTGCCATCGGGCGCGAGTTCAGCCGTCGTCCGGATCGAACTGAGATCTGTCCCAGCCTGCGGCTCCGTCAGGTTCATGGTGCCCGTCCAGCGTCCGGCGATCATGTTGGGCAGATACGCCGCGCGAAGCGCTGGGCTGCCACCGGCGATCAACGCGGTGATCGCGCCGTATGTTAGACCCGGGCACAGCGCAAAAGCCATGTTTGCCGCGTTCCAGATCTCGTCGACCGCATTGAGGACGAAGTGCGGCAAACCTTGCCCGCCTTCTAGTTCAGGAACTGCCAGGCCAATCCACCCCCCCGCGGTGTAAGCCTTGAATGCATCCTTGAATCCAGGGGCCGTCGACACATTGCCACCTTCGAGCCGATTGCCGATTTCGTCGCCCACCGAGTTGAGCGGGTCCAGCACTTCAGTTGCGAACGTTCCGGCGTGGCGCACTATTTCCATCACGTCGCCTAGACCGACTCCGGGGGCAGCTAACTCGAGAACTCCTTCGGCCTTGACGACGTATCGGAGCAGAAACTCGAATTCTGCAAGGGGCGCGCTGTACATATTCAGACTCTTTCGGGTGGCACTGACTTATTTCGGTGCGCTGTAGAGGCTCTCGATTTCGAACCGGTGGCGCTCGAGGACAACGCGACGCTTCAGCTTGAACGTGGGCGTCAACTCACCGTCCTCGACCCGCCATTCACGCGCGAGAAGAGCGAATTGCTTGACCTGCTCCGGACGAGACAAGGATGCGTTGGCCTCGTCCACGACCAGTTGAGCAGCCGCCACGATCCGCGGGTCAACAATGAGCCGCTCAACTTGGCTTTCCGTGATTCCCTGTGCCGATGCAAAGGCCCGCAGCTTGTCCGCATCGACAGTCAGGAGCGCGACGACGAACGCCTTGCCTTCCCCGTGCGCGATGGCCTGAGATATGAACTGGCGCCCGGCGATCCGGCTCTCGATCGCCGTCGGCGCAATGTTTTTCCCTGCGGAATTGACGATCAGCTCCTTCTTTCGATCGGTGATGTACACACGGCCCGCCTCGTCGATGCGCCCGATGTCACCAGTACGAAGCCAACCTTCAGCGGTGTAGAGCTCGCTCGTCGCAGCAGGCAGATTGCGGTATCCGGTCGTGTTCGCGGCGGAGCGAATCAACAGCTCTCCATCTGCCGCAACAGTCATTTCCACTCCCGGAAGCGGCAATCCCACTGAGCCGATCCGAATCTTTCCGAGTCGATCAACCACAGCAGGCCCACCGGTTTCCGTGAGGCCGTAGCCTTGATGAATGTAGATGCCGAGCGAGGCGAAGAATTGCGTCACATCTGGCCTGAGGGGTGCGGCCGAGCACGATGGCATCACGGCCTTGTCGAGCCCGAAATCGGTACGCAAATCTCGGAGGATTCCCTCACGCGCTCGACATGCATTCATCTGGACGAGCGCGGGGATGGCGGCCTCTTCCTGCTGCATCTCGAACTCCAACCGCAACGCCTCTCTTGCCGCTTCCACTTCTGGGCCACGTCCTTGGGCGTGAAGCTTCTCTAGCGCCGCCTCGAATGCCGTACGCAGCTTTTCCCAGACTCGTGGCACGGCCATAAAGAATGTCGGCCGGTGCAGGCGCACGATCTCCATCAACCGATTGGGATCCGGGCAGCACATCACATGTCCGCTTGTCCGCACCGCGAGATAAACGCTCCACAAGCGTTCGACCACGTGCGCCAGCGGTAGATAGCTCACAGACTTGAACCCGTAGTCGAGCCCGCCCCATCGGATCATCGATTCGACTTCGGCCCGCAGGCCGCCGTGCGTCAGGACGACTCCCTTGGACACGCCCGTTGTGCCCGACGTGTAAATGTAGGTGGCCGCATCACCTGGCTCGATCGAGTTAATCCGAGCAGCCAGCGTCTCGCGCATTTCTTCCAGGACACGTCCCCCGGATGACAGCAGGTCGCCCCACGACATGCCGGAAACGCTGGCCATCAGCTCCGCCGCTCCCGCCTCATCGATGACCACGATGCGCGGCCGATGCTCTCGTACCCAGTCAAGCGCCACGAATTTCTGGAGCACCGAGACGTTCTCGACGATCACGATCCGCGGCCTGCAATCCGCGATCAAGTGCTCCAGCTGCTGGTGGGCAAGCGTTGCGTATGCAGTAACGGTCACAGCCCGGCAGTGAATTGAGGCCAGGTCGGCCACCAGATGCTCCACCCTGTTCGACGCGGCGATCGCAACTGTGTCGGCTGCCTGGAGCCCAAGCGTCAAAAAGGCGGCCGCCATCGCGCGGACGCGGCCGAAATAGCCTTGCCAGTTCAGGGTATGGATCTCACCGCCCTCGATCCACGATACAGCCGCGTCCTTGGCACGCCGGGAGGCGTTCTCCTCGAAGATGGCGCAGAAGCCGTCACGCGCGTTCGAGGCTGGCTGCATTGGGCTGATGCACACATCGATGTTGTTCATGCGCTGTTTCGTCAAAGGATGAAGGCTTTATGGCTTGAGACCCGATTGGCTCGCTCACTTCGTAGACTAATCAGTCTAGCGACAATGGTCAATCAAAATCGACTAGGTAGATACCCGGTGAGTATCTGCTGGCGGAAACAACCTTCAGGGATCAGACCACCGATTTCGCGCCCAAAAAGCGCGTTGCGTGATTCCAATCTAGACTAGATAGTCTATTAATAGGAGAATGAAATGACGTTCAAGGCGCTGCTTGCAACCAAGGCAGGGAAGACTGTTTCGACGGAAGTCGTCGACTTCGACGAGGCAGACCTGATGCCCGGCGAAGTCTGTATTGCAGTCGACTATTCGACAGTCAACTACAAGGACGCGCTGGCCCTCAGCGGCCGATCCGAGGTCATTCGCGTATCCCCGCTGATTCCTGGCATCGACTTGGCTGGCACGGTTGAAGCTTCGTCGCACCCGGGCATAGCGGTTGGCGACAAGGTGGTCGTCAATGGATGGGGACTGAGTCAGACACACCATGGTGGCTATGCGCAGAAGGCGCGGGTCAAGGGGGATTGGGTCATCAAGATCCCAGCGGCCTTCTCGACCAGGGATGCCATGGCGATCGGGACCGCCGGCTACACGGCGATGCTCTCGGTCCTGGCCCTCGAGCATGGCGGCATCTCTCCCGAGACAGGTGATGTGCTGGTGACCGGGGCGAACGGCGGCGTCGGCTCGATAGCAATCTCCGTCCTGTCGAAGCTCGGCTACCGCGTGATCGCGTCGACGGGGCGTCCGACGGAGGGAGACTATCTCCGCGAGTTGGGCGCCGCAGACGTCATCGACCGGCGGACGTTGTCGGAACCCGGAAGTCCGATCGCAAAGGAACGCTGGGCCGCCGCAGTCGACTCAATCGGCAGCCATACCCTGGTGAACGTCTTGGCCCAGACGAAGTATCGCGGCGTGGTAACGGCGTGCGGCATGGCACAAGGTGTTGACCTGACCGGCTCCGTGCTGCCGTTCATTCTTCGCAACGTCACCCTTGCGGGCATCGATTCAGTCAACGCCCCCGCAGATGTTCGTGCTCTTGCATGGTCTCGCTTGGCCCGGGATCTGGACTTGTCAAAGTTGCGGCGAACGTCAGCGCTGGCGGCTCTCGCAGAGGTGCCGAGCATCGCGGCACGGATTCTTCAAGGTCAGGTTCAGGGTCGGATCGTCGTGGACGTCAACGCCTGAACTGGTTCGGGACACGAACGCGAGGAGAAAACGTTGAAGCCGCGAATTACTGAGCTATTCGGCATTCGGCACCCCATCATCCAGGGAGGGATGCACTACGTCGGTTTCGCCGAACTCGCACCTGATCGGCGGTCTCCAATGCTGGCGGCCCTCGGCATCCTCAGGGGCCCGACCCAGAAGACACCTGAGTTGCTGACCCGGGAGATCGCGCGCTGCAGAGATGCCACGGATCGGCCTTTTGGCCGACGGTCGAAGCCTTGTGGCTGCACTCGCGCTGGGTGCGGACGGAGTCAACATGGGTAATGCCTTTATCGGGGAGCTGGAGCTCGAACAGGTGCACTCCGGGACGCTCGAGCCTTTTGTGCAAGCTCGACTGAAGGCCGGGGCATCCCACAAGACAATCAACCTGAGTCTCGCAGCGGTCCGGCGCATCCTCAGCCGAGCAATGGCTGGAACAAGAGCCTGCAGACTTTGAAGGCGGAAAATGCCCTGCGTAAGGCAAATTCGGGCGGGGGGCAGCGGTGATCACGGAGCTGAGTCCCGCAAAAGTCCCGCAGCAAAGAAGAAGGACTCACGCCATTTCTGACGTAAGTCCTTGATTTTATTGGTGCGGCTGGCAGGATTCGAACCCACGACCCCTTGGTTCGTAGCTTGCTCGCTTTTCTTAAGTCGTTGATTTTGCTAAGGGAGTCATGTGGCAAAGCATTCTGAATTGGACTGTTTTCGCATGTTTTCCGGAAGCGAGTCCCCCAAAGTCCCCGAAGTCTGCGGCCGCTAAATTTCGGTTTGTCAGTAGGGTTAGGGATGACCCACGCGGCTGGCGTAAGTAGCGTCCCAGCGTCTCAACAATGCGACCGACAGAACCGCTTCGGACTTCCGCTGCGCATCACCCCGGCTTGGCTCACCATGTATGTTCAGCCTTAGCCCGCGCGACTTCTCGCTTGTCGCTACGAGGAGCTCAGCGCGAGAAAGCGCTAGTTCCGCGCCGACCTCGCGCGAGCCGTCTCGGGTATCGCCCCTGTCGGTCCCGACACGTCGGCCATCACCCCCAAAGAATAGGTCGAATTCGCCGCGTCGAATGCGAACCTCTTGCAAGCATTGGCGTAAAAACATTTTCCGGCTCCTATCAAGGGACTTCCTGCCGGCCCAAACTGTCGAGCTTGGGGAGGAGAGGCCGCAGCGACGGCAGTGTTCACATTCCAGCGGCTTCGTCGAATAATAGTCCGACGGGACGGACTATTCAAGCTGTTCAATCAGCTATGTTTTTGCGCTTGGCCGAAGCCTCAACCGCTTTATCTTCATCAGTTACCAGCGCATCGAGTCCGGCGTAGCAGCCCCTAGGTGCGTCCGCGGAACGACGGCCTACGCCGGTCGGCGAAGGCCTTCATGCCCTCCGTGAAGCTCTCGCCGTCGACCAGGTGCTCCTGCCGCCCACGCTCGAACGCAATCTGTTGGTCGAACGTGTTAGTCGCCGACGCGGCGAACAGCGCGCGCGCCTCGGCGATCGCGTGCGCCGGCAGGTCCGCGAGCTGCCGAGCAAGCTTCAGCCCTTCGGCTTGCAATTGGCCGTCATCCACGCACGCCCAGATGAGCCCCCAATCGGCTGCTTTCTCGGCGAGCAAGCGGTCACCGGTGAGCGCCAGACCTAGGGCACGGGCACGGCCTATGGCGCGCGGCAACGCCCAGCTGGCGCCCAGATCAGGGACGATGCCCAGCGCGGGAACAAACGGCAGGTAGAAGTACGCGGAGCGCGCAGCGACGACGAGGTCGCCCGCTAGCGCCAGGCCCACGCCGCCGCCGGCCGCAGCGCCGTTGACCGCGCACACCACAGGCACAGGGAGGCTGCGCAGACCGGCCACGATGGGGTTCCCAGTCTCCTCCATCATGCGGCCCACGAAGCGACCGAGGCTGTCGCCGGACGGCATATCGCGCGCACGCGCCGCAAAATCGGCCAAATCGGCACCAACGCAGAAACCCTTGCCACGCGCGGTGACCAGCAGCGCACGAATGGATGTGTCCTCGCGCACACGCTGCAGGCCGTCCAGCAAGCCGCGCTGAATCGCGTCGGATAACGGATTCATGCGCGATGCCTCGTTGAGGGTGATCGTGGCTACGCCGCCGTTGGCCTCGTAGAGAACGCTCGGTTCTGTCATTGTGCGGGCTCCTGGTGCTGCGAAAAGTAGGTGCGCACGATCTGGCCGTCCAGCCGCAGCGCGTGGCAGCCGCCGATCGGAGAGGTCCGGCGCGCACCGGCTGCGCCGCCGGTCGAGTCGAACTTGCTGTCTGCCCACAGCACCTGGAACGCCGTGCTCGCCATCGGCGCCAGCAACTCGGTCATATGGGTGCAACCCAGGGGGCCGCGGAAAAGACGCTTCACCTCGCGCGTGAAGCCGGGCTCGATACGCAGGCCGATCAGGCGGCGATAGGCGGATTCGACGCCGGCGCAATCGGCGTATGGTGTGGCCTCGCTGGACGCCTGCGCATCGACGATCTGCCGGTCCCGATCAATGGTAAGGCGTAGGCGCATCTGGTGGATCGGCGTCTGCGCGGGCACCTCCTTCGTCACCAGGCGCAAAGGATTCGGCTTGGTGTCAATGAGGAGACCCTCGATGTCGATCAGCCCGTCATCGCGCTCGAAGGCCTCGCAGTGGACGCGGCGCAGGTGGATAGGCCGTCGGGGCGCGGCAGGCGCGGCCATGCTCATGACAATGCGACCTCGAAAGCCACGCCACCGGCCACCAGCGCGTCGATTCCCGCCGCGTCCAGCCCGGCAAGCGCCAGCAGTTCACGTGTGTGCTCGCCGGTGCGGGGCGCCTTGGGCGGCAGTACGGCGGGTGTGCGGTCGAAGCGCGGCGCGGGCGCGGGCTGCACCACGCCACCGTCGTCCACGAACGTGCCGCGCGCTGCGTTGTGCGGATGGGCTGCCGCCTCGCGCATGGACAGTACAGGGGCGAAGCAGGCGTCGCTGCCTTCGAGCAGCTCGCACCACTGGGCGCGCCTACGGGTGCGGAACAGGTCGGCCAGCTTCGTGCGCAGCGCCGGCCATTCCGCGGCATCCCACTGTTTTTGGAAGTGCGGGTCCTCGATGCCGCAGCGCTGGAGCAGCTCGCGATAGAACTGCGGCTCGATCGCACCCAGCGCCACGTGTTTGCCGTCGGCGCATTCGTAGGTGCCGTAAAAGTGTGCGGCGCCATCGAGAAAATTGGCTTCGCGCTCGTCTCGCCAGAACCCCTTGGCCATGAGCCCAAACTGCGCCGCCATCAGCAACGCAGCGCCGTCGGTCATCGCAGCATCCACCACCTGCCCCTGCCCCGAGTGATGGGCCTGCGTCACCGCCGCCAGCACGCCCATTGCCAACAGCATGCCGCCGCCCCCATAGTCGCCGACCAGGTTCAGCGGCGGCAGCGGCTGCCCCTTGGACCCGATGGCGTGCAGCGCGCCCGACAGCGCCACGTAGTTAATGTCGTGTCCCGCCGTTTGTGCCAGCGGCCCCGTCTGGCCCCAGCCGGTCATGCGGCCATAGACGAGCTTCGGGTTACGCCCATGGCATGCCGCCGGACTCAGGCCCAGCTTCTCAGCGACGCCCGGCCTGAAGCCCTCGATCAGAATGTCGGCCCGCTCGACGAGTTTCAAGACTGCCTCCAGCGCCTGCGGATCTTTCATGTTGAGCGACAGAGACCGGCGGCCGCGGTCCACCACGCTGTCGTTGCGCATCAGATCGTCCAGGCCGCCGCGACTGGTCACGGGCGGCCGGTCGATGCGGATCACCTTCGCGCCCAGATCGGCCAGCAGCATGCATGCGAATGGCCCCGGCCCTATGCCGGCGAGTTCGATGACGGTGAGATGAGTCAATGGTCCTGGCATGTCATTCCTTTCCGAATTCGCCGTGCACCTTGCCAGTCCACAGCGTGGGCGGGTAATAGCCGCGGAGTTCTTCATCGATGCGGTGGAACGGTACGTCCGCCCATAGACCATGATCCTTCAGGTAGCTCATCTGACGGGTGCCGTCTTCCGTGAACGCTTGCAACACGGCATCTTGTGTGCCATCGAACTCCGTGGGTGGCACGCGCATCAGGGCGCACAACTCGGTGTTGAAGGCCGGCACGGCCTTGACCCACTGGCCGTCGATGTGCAGCCCAACCCATCCGTGGTGCATGAACACCTCGCGCCCGCCCATCATCTGCTTCAATTTCGGGGTGCTTAGGTGGTTCACCACGTCGGACAAGCCGATCGCGCTGGCGATGCCCGCTCGGCGCGCAGCCGCGGTCAGCAGCACTGCCTTGGGAATGCAGAAGGCCCGGCCCTCGCGCAGGACGGTGCTTGCCCGGTAGGTCTCCGGCCCCGGCCGCATGTGGTATGGGTCGTAGCGGATGCCGTCGCGCACGGCGTAAAAAAGCGCGACGGCGCGCTCCCGCTGGCCGTGCAGGCCTGCCACGACGGCATCGGTGAAGCGCACCACCGCTTCATCCCCGAAGTCGAGGAACGGCGTGGGCGCCAGGTATTGCGGGCCCGGCTCGGGCCAGCCGTAGGGCGTGAATTCGTTGCGGGTCATGCTTGGGCCGCGCGCTCACATGCGCTTGGCGACCTCTTCCAGCATCACTTCGGTGGCGCCGCCACCGATGGTTAGAACGCGCGAGTCGCGCGCCATACGCTCGACCGCCGTGCCGATGATGTAGCCGGTACCGCCATGCAACTGCAGGCAGGTGTGCACCACCTCCTGGAGCGTCTCGGCGCCAAAGGCCTTGAGCATCGACACCTCGCGCACGGTGTCCTTGCCCTCGTCGATCATGAGCGCGCACTGGTAGGTCAGCGCGCGCACGGCCGCCGCCTTGGCGGCGATCCAGGCGAGTTTGTTACGCACCACCTGCTGGTCCCACAGCGGCTTGCCAAAGGCCTGACGGTTGCGCACGTAGTCCACTGTGAGCTCGATCGCCTTGGCGCTCGCGCCCGACACCAAGGCACCGATCACGAGGCGCTCGTTCTGGAACGTGCTCATGATGTAGTAAAAGCCCCTGCCCTCCTCCCCTAGCAGCGCATCGTGCGGCACGATGCAGTCGTCGAAGAAGAGCTCGGCCGTGTCTGACGAGCGCCAGCCGTGCTTCTCGAACTTGCGGGCGATCTTGAGCCCGGGGTTGCCTTTTTCGACAATGAAGAGCGAGATGCCACGGCTGCCCTTGGCCTCGGGGTCGGTGCGCGCGGCCACAATGTAGATGTCGCCGTACACACCGTTCGTGATAAAGGTCTTGGACCCATTGATGACCCAGCCCTCGCGCGTTTGCACCGCCCGAGTCTTAAGGCCCGCGACGTCCGAGCCGGCGTGCGGCTCGGTCACACACACGGCGCCGATCTTTTCGCCCGCGCAGGCGGCGGGCAGGTATTTGAGTTTTTGTTCGTGCGTGCCGCGGTGCGCGATGTGGCCGATGGACATGTCGCTATGTACCGTGAGCGCCGAAGCCACGCCCCCAAAGGTGGACCGCGCCAGCTCCTCGCCCAGCACCACGGAGGCCAGCGCCCCCATGCCGCCGCCGCCGTAGGCTTCCGGATGCCGCATGCCCAGGAACCCCAGCGCCCCCAGCTCCCGGAACACGGAGCGCGGAATCTCGCCAGAGGCCTCCCACGCGTCGGCATGGGGCACGATCTTCTCGTCCACGAAGCGGCGCACCTGCTCGCGCACCATGCGAAGATCCTCGCTGAGAAAAGCGGGTTCCTGAAACTCGAATTCGGTCATCATTGCCTCTATTAATAGTCCGTCGCGTCGGCTTATTTTAGACCGCCGGGACGGTCCGCGCAAGCCCGCTTGCTACACTGCACGCATTGGAGGATTGCAATGCCCCGAGTACGTTCGGACGACTACGAAGCCAAGAGCCTGGCCATCATGGACAGCGCGGCCGCGCTGTTCGCCAAGGAAGGCTACCCCTCGGCCAAGATGGAGAGCGTGGCGAAGGCGTGCGGCGCGACCAAGTCGATGCTGTACCACTATTTCCCGACCAAGGACGACCTGCTGTTCGCGATGCTGCAGGAGCACCTGCAGCGCGTGATCGCGGTCCTTGAGGAGGCGATAGGGGCGCCGGGCACGCCGCGCGACCGGCTGTTCGCGCTCGTGCTGGTCTACACGCAGAAGTCCGCGCAGTCCAGACGCCGCCACACGATTGCGATGCAGGACGTGAAGTACCTTCCAAAGCCGAAGCAGACTCCACTGCTTGAACTGCAAAGGCGGGTGACCGACCTCGTCGCGAACTTGCTTCGCGAGCTGAATCCGGGTCTGCCCGATGAGGTGTACAAGCCGTACACGCTGATGCTGCTCGGCATGATGAACTGGGCCGACTTCTGGTACAAGCCCAGCGGGCCCATGAAGCCCCAGGAATTGTGCGAGCGGATGGCGCGGCTATTCCTCAAGGGATTCATGGCCGAAAAGGCCTGAGCGGCGGGGCAAGCCCCGCCGCTCGCGCTTATTGCACGAACTTGTACGTGGCCGCTGCCGGGTCGGCCTTGAGGAGGAACAGCTTGGGCGCAGCCAGGTGATTGGACGGCGTGAACGAAATCGGCGTCATCACGCCCGTCTCGAGGCCCTGCACCTTGGCGAGTTCCGCGTTGGTGCAATCCCAGGTCAATGCCTTGCCGCACCGGCCCATGGCATCGAACAGCGCCCGCGTGGACGCATATCCCGTATAGGTGTAGCGATTGACCTTGGGCAGTTCCTCGGCGGACAGGAACTTGGCCAGCTTCTCGCTGAAGGACTTGCCTTGCGGCGAGTTTTCCAGATAGACGTAGTCGACTGTATAGACTTGCTCGCCGGCCGAGCCCATGAGCTTGGCGCTCGCGGGCACGCGTGACACATAGGTCACGCCGACCGGAATCTTGTGCCCCATACGCTCCAGCTCCTTGGTCATGGCAACGTTTTCGCCCAGAACGCCGCCGGCCATCAGAGCCTCGGCCCCTGCCTGCTTCACCTTCAGGATCTCGGAGGAGAAATCCGATTGGCCCTTCTTGTAGATCTGCGTGGAAACGACTTGCAGCTTCTTGCCCTTGGCCGCGCGCTCAAAACCCGCGCGCACGTTTTCGCCGTAGTCGTCGTCCTGGGAGATGAGCGCCCATTTCTTGCCGGGATAGCGTTCGGCCATCATCGACACGAGCTCTTCCACCGCGTTGCTCATGTCAAATCCGACAGCGAAAACGTTCTTGATGACCGGTTTGTACAAGCCTTCGTGAGTCGTGATCGGCGCCATGGCCGGGATACCGGTCTGTTTCAACAGCGGCATGGCCACCTCTGACTGGGCCGTTCCCGAGATCGACGTGAACGCGAAAATCTTGTCACTGTTGATCAGTTTGCGCACGCCTTGCACGGTTCGGGTGGGGACATAGCCGTCATCCTCGGAAACTAGACGCACCTTACGGCCGTTGATGCCGCCTGCCGCATTCACCTCAGCCACGGCCGCTTTCACGCCCAGGTTGTGCGCGACCCCAAGCAGCGCCGGTGGCCCCGTCAGCGGCAGGATATCGCCGACGACGATCTCCGTATCAGTAACGCCCTGCTGGGCGTGGGCGGGGAACATCGCGCCTGCGGCCAGGAGGCCGAAGGCGGCGAGCGTCGAGAGTTTCCTGTTCATGCTTGCTCCTAGTAGATGTGGCGAGACCACGATGAGATTCAGTGATTAGTAGCGCAAGGGCCAATAGACCCAGGCGTGCCGGACGTCATGCCAGATGCCGCGCAGGCCGCGTGGATCGAACCGCAGGAAGGCGATGATCGCCAAGCCGTAGAGCACGCTCTTGATCTCGTGCGCGCTCGTGGTCATCAAGTCCTGCAGGCGCCCGCCCACGGCTGACATGAGCGTGCTAAAAAGTTCCGGCATCATGACGATGAAAACAGTGCCGAATACGGCGCCAAGCACCGAACCGATACCGCCGACGATCACGATCGCCAGCGCCTCGATCGACAGCAGAAACGGAAATCCCTCCACGCTGACGATGCTCAGGTACATGCCCATGAGAGCGCCCGCTAACCCGGTCAAGGCGGCGCTCACAAGAAAGGCGAGCAGCTTGTAACGCACGAGGTTGATTCCCATCGTACGAGCAGCAATGTCGTTGTCGCGGATAGCCATGAGTGCGCGACCCACGTAGGAGCGCCGCAGGTTGAGCGTGACCAACACGGCCGCGACACACATCACGAGGCAGAACCAATAAAACGCGCGGTCGCTCGACAGGTCCACGCCCAGAAGCGTGGGCCGCGCCACCGTGATGCCTCGTCCGGCGCCCGTGAACTTGCCGCCCGCCAGGATGGCCGCGTTCACGATGTGGCTGAAGGCAAGCGTGGTGATGGCCAGGTACAGCCCGTGCAGTCGTAACGACGGGATCCCCACAACCAGGCCGAACACCGCGGGCACCACTGCCGACAGCACCAGAGCCAGCTCGGGCGGAAGGCCGAGGCGGGTGACCCCGATCGCGTAGGCATAGGCGCCAAGGACCAGGAAACCGACATGGCCCAACGAGATGAGCCCGGTAAAGCCCGTCAGCACCATCAGACCCAACACCCCCACCAGCGTGAACAGGATAACCGTCATGTGGGACAGCAGGTAGGTGCTGAGCACGAATGGCGCTACCGCGAGCGCGACCAGCAGAACGATGGTCCAGCCCTTCACCGCGGGCGAGTCCGTCAGGACGATGAGCTCGCCATACCGCTCCTTGAAAAAACCGCTTTGCATCAGACCCTCTCAATTCGTTTTTCGCCAAACAGCCCGAAGGGCCGCACCATCAGCACCACCAGAATCAGCACGAAGCCGGCAATCTCCTTGAGAGTGCTCGGCAGGTAGCCGCCGACCAGGTTCTCCAGCACGCCGATGATCAGGCCGCTGACGCCAGAACCGAGGACGGCGTCGAAGCCGCCCAGCACGGTGGCGGGGAACGCCTTGAGCCCCAGCTCGTACACCGTGGGCGTGAGTCCATAGATCACCGCGAAGAGCGCACCGGCCAGACCCGCCAAGCCCGATGCGGCTGCCCAGGCGACGGCTTGCACGCGAGCCGTCGACACGCCCATCAGCCGCGCCGTCTTCTCGTCGGATGCCACGGCACGCATCGCCACCCCGAAGCGGCTGTGCCGCAGGAAAAACCAGAACCCCGCAACGGCCAGAAGCAGAGCCGCCAGCACGCCCAGCTGGCTCACGCGCATGCCAATGCCACCCACCGCCACGATGTTGTCGGCGTCCGTTACCTCGAACTTGTGTGGCGAAGCGCCCCAGACGATGGTGACGATGGAGCGCAGCACCACCGCGAGGCCAACGGTGACCAGCACAACCGATAGGACGGGTTCGCCCAGCATCGGGCGCATGATCAGCCGCTCGCAGACCAGGCCCAACGCGGCGCCCAAGGCAATGGCCAGGATCACGGTCAGCAGCCCTCCGGTGCCCATGGTGGTCGCCAGGGACCAAGTCGCGTAGGCCGTGAGCATGCCCATCTCACCCTGGGCGAAGTTGACGATACCCGTGGCCTTGTAGATCACGGCGAAGCCCATCGCGACGAGGCCGTAAATGGCACCGACGGCCAGGCCGGACACCACCAGCTCGATGAAGTAGTTCATCTCAGATGCCCCCATAGATGATCTGGAGTTCGCGTTCGAACTTCTTGTTGATGAGGCCACGGCGTACTTTCTGCGTGGCGGTAAGCTCGCCGTCGTCGTGGTCCAGCTCCTTTTCGAGCAGCACGAACTTGCGGATGTTCTCCACACGCGCGAACTTCGAATTGACCTCGTTCACCACGCCCTGGATCAGTTCGGCGACCTCCGGCAGCTGCGTGAGCGACTTGAAGGTCGTGTACTGCAGGTCGCGCTCCGCGGCCCAGCGGCCCACGCTGTCGAAGTCGATCTGGATCAGCCCGCCGAGAAACTTCTTGCCCTCGCCGACCACGATGGCCTCGCGCACATGAGGGCTGTCCTTGAGCGCGTTCTCGATCTCCGACGGTGCTATGTTCTTGCCGCCGCTGGTAATGATGATGGCCTTCTTCCGGTCCACCACCGCGATCTCGTCGTCGCCACGCTTCTCCACGATGTCCCCGGTGGCGAGCCAGCCGTCGGCCGCGAGGACGTCCTGCGTGCCCTTGTCGTCAAAGAGGTAGCCGCGGAATACGCCGGGCGAACGCACCAGCACCTCGCCGTCGTCGGCCAGCTTCCATTCGACGCCTTCCATTGCCGGGCCGCAGCTGCCCGGGACGAAGGGCCGCCCCGGAACCTGGACGAACGCGAGCCCGCCTGCTTCGGTGAGGCCATAGCCCTGGCCCACCGGCAGGCCGATGATGTCGAAGAACTTCAACGTCTCCGGCGACACGGACGCGCCGCCGCACATGCGGGTATGGCTGCGATTCAGGCCCATGTGCCGCTGCATGTTGCGGAACATCAGGAGCCACCAAAACGCGAATTCCAGCTTGTCGCCGAGCGCCACCAGCCGCCCGTGCTCGGCACGCCGGTCGGAAAGCACCCGCCCGCGTTTCATGGCGGCGCGGTAGAGCCGCTGCTGCAGCCGCCCGCTGTCCTTCATGCGGAACTCGAAGCCTTGCTGCAACTTTTCCCAGATGCGCGGCACGCCCAGGAAGAAGGTCGGCGCGATCTCGCGGATGTTCGTGGCCACCGTGTCGACGGACTCGGCGAAGTTCACGCATCCTCCGGTCAGCAGGTGCTGCACCGTCGAATAGGTCCGCTCGGCCACGTGGCACAACGGCAGATAACAGACGGACTCGAACGGCTTGTCCAGCATCTTCCGCGCCACCATGTACGCGTAGGCGCCATACACGAAGTTGCGGTGCGTGAGCATGGCGCCTTTCGGCGGGCCGGTTGTGCCGGAGGTATAGACAAGGATGTTGACGTCGTCGGGCACGAGCACGTCGATCGCCGCGTCCAGGCGTCGCTCGGCGTTTGCATCCTCGGCGGCGAGCTGGTCGCCCAGCTCCATCAGGTGTTCGAAAGCGTGCGGACTGCCCGACTCGTAACGGCGCAGGCCCTTCATGTCAACGCAGAAAATGTGCTCAAGGTGGGGCAGGCCCGGGCCATTGCGCGTGGCGTCGAGAACCTTGTCGGTCTGCTCCTGATCGCCCGTGATGGCGACGCGGGCCTGGCAATGGCCGGCGATGTACTGCACTTCGGGCCAGGGGTTGGTCGGGTAGACGCCAACCACCTGCACGCCGATCATCTGCGCGCCCAGGTCCGCGTAAAACCACTCGGGCACGTCCTCGCCCGCGATGATGATGCGGTCGCCCCGGGTCAGCCCCAACTTCATCAGGCCCAATGCGACGCGCCGCGCGTCACGGTAGTAGTCGGCCCAAGTCCGGCCGCGCCAGATCCCATGGATCTTCTCGCGCAGCGCGAATTGCCCACCTCGTTCCTGTGCGCGAAGGCGCAACAGGGCGGGAAGCGTTGCTTCGCCGCGAATCAGCTTGCTGTGTTCAAGCATGGCTGACCTCCTCACCGAGGTAGGCGCGAAGCACGGCCGGATCGGCCGCCACCTCTGACGGCGTGCCCTGTGCGATCAGCATCCCGAAATCCAGGACATAGACTCGATCCGAAAGGTCCATGACGACCTGCATGTCGTGCTCGATCATCAGGACCGCCACGCCGAACTCGTCGCGTATGTCCAGCGTGAATCGGGCAATGTCCTCTTTCTCTTCACGGTTCATGCCGGCGACGATCTCGTCAAGCAGCAGCAGGCTCGGCTCGCAAGCCAGCGCGCGTCCCAGCTCCACCCGTTTTTGCTGTCCGTAGGCGAGCTGCGACACGGGCTTGTCGCGCAGCTCCTCGATTTCCAGGAACTCGATGATTTGCTCCACCTTTTCGCGCGCGGCAATTTCCTCACGGCGCGGTCGCCCCCAGAACATGAGCGACTCCATCGCGGTGTAGCGGAAGTGGATATGCCGGCCCACCAGCAGGTTCTCCACCACCGTGCCTTGACGAAACAGGGCCAGGTTCTGGAACGTGCGGCCGATGCCCAGCCGCGCGAAGTCCGACGATTTCAGGCCCGCAGTGTCGCGGCCCTGGAAGACGATCTGTCCGTCGCTCGGCGGCAGCACGCCGCTGATCAAGTTGAAGGTGGTGGTCTTGCCGGCGCCATTGGGGCCGATCAGGCTCACGATCTCGCCCGGCATCACTTTCAGGCTGACGTTGTTCACGGCCTTGACGCCGCCGAAGCGCTTGGAGATGCCACGTACGTCGAGCACAGGCTGCTGGATCGTGTTCGTCATGACAGCCACCTCTTGCGACGCTTGTAGTGCTTCACGTCCTTCATGCTCGTGCGGCCCGGCTGCGACGACAGCCCCAGGTAGAACTCCCTCACGTCCTGGTTGCGACGCAGCTGCTCGCTCGTGCCGTCCAGCACTACGCGTCCGTTTTCCATGATGTAGGCGTAGTCGCAGATCGCCAGCGCCCGGCTCGCGTTTTGCTCGACCAGCAGAATGGTCAGGCCGGTCGTCTCGCGCAGCTTGCGGATACTGTTGAAGATCTCGGCCACCACCAGCGGTGCGAGGCCGAGCGAAGGCTCGTCCAGCGCCAGGATCTTCGGCTGGCTCATCAGTGCACGGCCGATCGCGACCATCTGCTGCTCGCCACCGGAGAGATAGCCAGCGATCTGTTGGCGACGGTCCGCGAGACGGGGGAACAAGCTGAATACGTAGTCCCGCGCCTGCGCGAGCCGCGAGGCCCCCTGCAGATGTGCACCGACGATCAGGTTTTCCTCCACCGTGAGGGAGGCGAAGAGGCGGCGTCCCTCGGGCACCTGCACCATGCCCCGGCGCACGATCGCGTGTGCGGGCGCGCGTTCGATGGAGTCGCCGAACAACTGGATCGCGCCTTTCTCGATCTCACCATCCTCGGCGTCGAGTACACCTGATACCGCCTTGAGCACGGTGGATTTGCCGGCCCCGTTGGAACCGAGCAGCGCAACGATCTGGCCGGATCGCACTTCGAGCGAAACGTCGCGTACTGCCTCGATGGCTCCGCCGTAGACGATCTGAATGTTGTGTACCGCGAGTGCCGGGGGCGGGCCTGCGGTGGCTTGGGGTTGGGTATTCATCACTCTTTAAAATAGTCCGTCGCGTCGGTCTTTGAATGAAGTGGATTATGGGGAGGTCGGGGCACGGTGAGCCCTAGGGCTTACCCGTAAAGGAAGCTGCCGCGGAGGGGGTCAGCAGGTCTTTCAGGAGCACCGCTTCATCACCTAGCTGCGCCGCCTGGACCAGTCGGGGCTGGGCCAGCGCGCGCCGCGTCAGCATGAAGTCCGCGGGTCGGTTGACGGCATCGATTGCCAGCAACCTCTCGCCGCGGAGGTAGAAGGCGCAGAAGCTGCGCGAGGCGGGGTCGCCACGCAGGACGCAACGGTCATAGCCCTGCGACAGACCCGCCATCTGCAACTTCAGGTCGTACTGGTCCGACCAGAACCAAGGCACGGACCGGTTGGGCTTGGGCTTGCCGCCCAGCCACGACGCGGCTGCGCGCGCCTGCTCTAGCGCGTTAGGCACGGATTCGAGGCGGATCGTGCAGTCGTACAACGCGTGCAGTTGCCGCGTGCAGTCGCCCGCGGCGACGATGTCAGGGTCGGCACTGCGCGAGAGGTCGTCCACGGAAATACCGCCCTCCTCCGCGAGGCCGGCCGCGAGTGCCGCTTCCACATTCGGCACCATGCCGACGCCTGCCACGACCACCTCGGCCGGCAGGCGCGCCCCGCCCACGCAGCGCACGGCCACGATGCGACCAGCCTCGCACTCGATCCGCGAGACCGCGGCGCCGGTAACAATGTCCACGCCGTGCGAGCGGTGCACTTGCTCGTAGAAAGCGGACAGATCGGGCCCCGCCACGCGCGCCAGCACGCGCGGCTGGGCTTCGAGCACGGTGACCGCAGCGCCCAGTTTTGAGGCGGAGGCTGCGACTTCCAAGCCCACGTAGCCGCCGCCAATCACCACGAGGCGAGCGCCTGGCCGGATCGCGGCGCGCATTCCTTCTGCGTCGGCAAGCGTGCGCAGGTAGAACAGGTTCGGGGGTGGGTCGGCCGCGTCGATTCCTTCACAAGCGAGGAGCCGGGGGCGGCCGCCCGTGCACAGCGCGAGCTTGTCGTAGCGCAGGCGGGCACCGTCGGCCAGCGTCACTTCGTGAGCGGCCCGGTCGATGGCGGCCAGGCGCGCGCCGAGTTTCACCGTGATGCCCGCGCTCTCGTAGGCCGCGGCGGGGCGCAGAAGCAGGGCATTCGCATCGGATTCCCCACAGAGATAGGCCTTGGACAGTGGTGGCCGCTGGTAAGGCAGCGCACACTCGTCGCCCAGCAAGACGATGCGGTCGGCCCATCCGCTGTGACGCGCGGCGACGGCCAGTTCGCTGCCTGCGTGGCCAGCGCCGATGACGAGCAATCCGCAATCTTGTGTCTCCATGCTTTCCCTACTAGCGAGTGGTGCCGCGAATCGTTTATAGTCCGTCGCGTCGGTCTAACTATAAACCCATTGACCGACGATTGCAACTGGAGGTTCAATGACGCGGGTCCGGGCGGACGACTACGACGACAAGAAGCAGATCATCCTGGGCAAGGCGGCCGCGTTGATCGCCCGCAAGGGCTTCGACATGGCCACGATGATGGATGTGGCCAAGGCCTGCGGCACTTCGAAGTCGCACCTCTACCATTACTTTGCCAGCAAGGAAGAGTTGCTTTACGCAATCGTGCACGAGCACATCACGCGCCAGGCCACTGACCTTGCTCGAATCGTGGCCCAGCCGCTGCCAGCAGAAGAGCGGTTCACCCAGTTCGTCGACAGCTTCGTGCAGGGCGCCGCGCGCTCGCGTAACGAGCATCTCATGCTGATGAACGACCTGAAGTTCCTCCCCACGGGGCAGCGCGAGCACATCCGCAAGCTCGAGATCGAGATGACGGAACTGATGGAACAGCTCCTGCGCGAGATCAACCCCAAGCTCATGACAGAGGAGCGCGTGCAGAAGCCCTATGCCCTACTGCTCTTCGGCATGATGATCTGGACCTTCTCCTGGTACAGGCGTTCCGGTGAGATCACGCCGCGCGAACTCGCGCAGCGGATATCCGAGCTCTTCGTGCACGGCTTCAAGGGCGCCGCGGCGCCCTAAGCGTCAATTCACCGATAGCGTCTTGCCCTTCCAGAAGGGCTCGCGCAACACGTTCTTCATGATCTTTCCTGCGCCCGAAAGCGGCAACGCGTCGCGAAATTCAACCTTGCGAGGACATTTGTAGTTGGCGATCAGGGTGTGGCAGTGGGCGATGATCTCTTCGCTGGTCGCGTGCATGCCTGCCTTGAGGGTGACGACGGCCAACACCGCCTCGCCCCATCGCTCGTCGGGGATGCCGATCGCGGCGCACTCGCGTACCGCCGGATGAGCGTGCACCGCGTTCTCGACTTCGCGCGAATAGATGTTCTCGCCACCGCTGATGATCATGTCCTTCACGCGGTCGACGATGTAGATGAAGCCGTCGTCATCCATGTAGGCGCCGTCGCCGGTATGCATCCAGCCATTGCGCAGCGCAGCTGCGGTCGCCTCGGGCTTTTTCCAGTAGCCCAACATCACCTGCGCGCCTCGCACCGCGATTTCCCCGGTCTCGCCGCGCGGCAGCTCGTTGCCTTCGGGGTCGACGATCTTCACGTCGATGCCGTAGGCCGCGCGGCCGGCGGCCTGGCGCCTGGCCTTGCCGTGCGGGCCATCGAAGTGGTACTTCCAAGGCAGGCTCACGGTGAGCGCGGCGGACTCCGTCATGCCGTAGCCCTGGATGAACTCCCACGAAGGCAGCTTCTCGATCGCGGCCGCGAGCACCGCGTCGGGCATGGGGGACGCCCCGTACTCGCAGTAGCGCACGCTCGTGAGGTCGAAGCGGTCGAAGTCCGGATGGTTCAACATCATGTTGACCATCGTCGGCACGAACAGCACGTAGTTGATGCGGTGTTCCTGGATCGCTTCGAAGGCCAGCATCGCATCGAACTTCGGCAGGCACACGTGCGTGCCGCCCGCCATCGTCAGCGCGAAGGCCGGGGACGCACCGGCCAGGTGGAAGAGGCCGGCCGAGTGCATGTACACGGTGTCCTCGGAGAAGTGCAGCGTGGCGATCCAGTTGACGGAAGCCGCGCAGAAATTCTTGTGCGAGAGCATCACGCCTTTCGGGTGCCCCGTGGTCCCGCCGGTGTAGTAGATGCCGCAGAGGTCGTCCCCCTCGCCGCACTCGTCGGCCATGGGCGGCGTCGACGCGATCAGCGCCTCGCAGCCCTTCATGCCGATCGGCGTCGCCGCATCGCCCGCGTGGATCACATGCGCCATCGGGTGGCCGGCCAGCAGCTCGGGCACCTGGCCCGCGAAGGCATCGTCCACGACGAGCGCGGAGCAGCCCGCGTCTTTCAGCGTGTAGATGTTCTCGGGGATCGCCCAGCGCGTGTTGAGCGGCACCAGCACCACGTTCGCCCAGGCCGCGGCGAAGAAGAGCTCGACGTAGTTGTCACTGTTCATCGCCAGCACCGCGAGGCGGTCGCCCTTCGCGAGGCCGAGGCCGCGCAGGGCAGCGGCCAGGCGCGGCACGCGCTCGCCGACCTGCTTCCAGGTGCGCTTGCGGTGGTTGTAGATGGTGGCGGTGTGGCTGTGGCGGGTCTGCACGGCCCGCGTGAGCGCTTGCGTGAGTTGCATGTCAGTCTCCTGTCCCCGTGCCTTCAGAGGGCGGGAAATTTCTGCGGCGCGGGGTAGCGCGCGAAGCCGGCGGCGACACCGTACTCGCTGATGCCGCTGCCGGTCTTGCCGTCGCACGTCACCTTGACGACGTGGTCGGACAAGGTGCGCGCGAGGCGGCGCGTCTCGGGGTCATCGAGCGTCCACACGTCGTGGTCTATGTGCAACTGGCCCTTGTCGTCGCCGTGGTTCCAGCCCTTGAACCCGCCGTAAAGGCCGCCCTTCAGGTAGAAGCGGATGGGCAGGCCTTCCATGTGCAATGTGCGCGGCGGGCCTTCGGCGAAATCGACACGGAAATCGGCCGACGCCATCGTCTGCCCCAGCGGGTCGTCGATCCAGTGGATGTCGTGCTCGAAGCCCGTGATCTCGCGCTCGCGCACCGTGCCGTCGGCCGCGCGCGTGAACTCGGTGCCGGAAAGGTAATACGGCTTGCCGGCCTCGCGCTCCTTCACGAACATGGAGATCCCCATGTCCTCGAACTGGAACATCGACCAGGTCCAGAAGAAGTTGGTGTGCTCCTGCATGGGCGGCTTCGCGGCGTCGGTGCGCATCTCCGAGCGGATGCCCCAGGAGTGGTCGCGCTGGCCCCACCAGAGGTCGGGCCTCACGTCGTGGCGCTTGCCGTCCACGACGATCCAGCCGGAGTAGCGGCCGAACTGCGCGACACGCGCCAGGTCTTCTTCCACCACGCCCTTGCGCTCGCGAAAGCTCTGCTTCTCGCGCGCGGCGGGAAAGCTCGCGTCGAACACTAGGTCGAACGACAGGCCCGATACGTTCTCGCCGAGCACCAGGCGATGGCGATTGCCGCCCTCCACCACTTCGAAGCGCAACGGGCCCGCCGCCGTGCGCAACGGATCGCTGCCCAGCGTGCGGGATGCGCGGAAATTGATCTGCGTGCGGCCCACGGTCATGCCCGCGAACACGTCCATCACGCCGCGGTTGGGGTAGTAGCCCAGGCCCAGGTCCAGGAGGAGCGGCGTGCCGTCGATGGGGTGGGCCGTGTACCAATAGCGCTCGGTGAAGAGCGGGTTGCCATCGCCGGAGGCCGAAAAGGGCTGCGGCGTCTGGTGGCCGATGAGGTCGTCTTGAGGAGTGAGCATTCGGGGAAATCCTTCAGGTGCGCGCCGGCTCAGCGAGGCTCGGCGGCGGCGGTCATGGAAGCGAAGTCGGTCAGCGGGATCATCTTGCGCTCCACGCGTAGTTGCTCACGCATCGCCTCGCGCAGGATGGCGTCGAGCTCCCGGCGTGCGTTCGCATCGAGGGTGCGGGTGGGATTGAACAGCCAGTCGGTGAGCCGCATCACCTGCGCTTCGGCGACGCGCAACTGCTCATCGATGCCGGCGTTCGAGCCCTGCGCGAAAGCCGGCGTTACCTCACCCGCTTTCGCCGCGTGCGCGGCGAAAGCCGCGCAGCCGCGCAGCAACGCATCGAGCTGGCGTTGCTGCGCCTCGGGCGACCACACCACCATCCCTTCGAGCTTGCCCAGGATGTCCAGCACGCCCGCGAGCTGCGTGCGCGCATGGTCGGACGTGGTGGCGGGCAGCACGTCTTCGGCAAGTGCGCGGCGCGCGCCCTGGAACAGCGCGGTGAGAGAGAAGTTCATGAGGCCTCCGCGATGAGCCGGTTAATCTCCAGCAGCGTGGACGCGAGCTGGAAGCCCATCGACGCCATGCGGTAGTCGCCGGCACGGCCGAATTCCACGCGATGCATTGCACTCGCGAGCATCGCCGCGCTCTTGAAGAGGCCCAGCACTTCGTAGTAGCGCACCACCGGCATGTCGACGGCCACGCCGGATTGCCGCGCGTAGCGCTCGAGGAACTGCTCGCGATCGAACAGCCCGCCCAGGCGCGGCGTGCCGCCCGCGAACACGCGCAGGCCTGCCCACGCGATGTCCTCCAGCGGGTCGCCCAGGTGCACCAGTTCCCAGTCGAGCACGGCCGTGATCCGGCCATCGACCTGCAGGAAATTGCCGACGCGAAAGTCGCCGTGGACGATGGACGTGCGGCCCGATGCGGGCGCATGCCGCCGCAGCCAGTGCATCGTGTAGTGCAGCTGCGGCGAGTGCGAATGACGCCCTCTTTCGTCCAGCAGACCGCCATGCGCCGCCCAGTATTCCACCTGGTTCAGCGCGAGCGTGCGCGTGTCCACGTCCGCCCACAACTGCGCGAGCTCCGTCTGCCGCCAGTCCACGCGGTGGATGGCCGCGAGGGCATCGGCGAAGTCCACCGCCAGCGATTCGTTCTGCGATTCATCGCGCTTTTCAGCGTCGCCGCGCCAGGGCATGGGCGTGTCGCCCGCGACGCGGCCCGTGATGAGGAAAGGCGCGCCGATCACGGACGCGTCGTCGCTGTATCCATACACCTTCGGCACCGGCAGCCGCTCGATCCCCTGCAACGCGCTGAGCGCGATGAACTCGGGGCGCGCGCTGTACGGCGCGAGCAGTCCGCGCGGGTCGCCCACTCGCAGGATGAGCTCGCGCGTCTGACCGCCCGAGTCCGCCGTGAAGCCGATGGTGGTCCACGAGAAACCCGCGGGGAAGCGCTCCCAGCCGGTGATCTCCACCGGGGCGCCCCACGCCTGCGCTAGGAATGACGCGACGCGTGGGCCCATCCGCTGGGGGGAATAGTCGACGGCGGGTTGCGAGATTTCAGTCATGGGTCTTGCGCTCATGTCATCCACCGGTCGTCTTGAACAGCAGGTTTGGCAGCCACATCACCACGGCCGGCACGGCGGCGATGAGGAGGATGCGCAGCAGGTCCGACACGATGAACGGGATCACGCCCTTGACGATGGACATCATGGGGATCTCCGGCATCATCGAGCGGATCACGTACAGGTTGATGCCGATGGGCGGATGGATCAGGCCCACCTCGACCACCATCACGATCAGGATGCCGAACCACACCGGATCGTAGCCCAGCTGCTTGATCACCGGAAAGAAGATCGGCACCGTGAGCAGGATCATCGACAGGCTCTCGAGCACGCTGCCCAGCAGCAGGTAGATGACGATGATCACCAGGATGATGCCGAACGGCGGCAGCGAGTTGTGCTGCACCAGCTTGAGCAGGCCCTCGTGCACGCCGGTGAGGTTGATGAACTCACCGAAGAGCGACGCGCCCAGGATGATCGCGAACATCATGGTGGAGGTCTTGGCCGTGTCCACGAGGATGTCGTATATCTTTTGCCACGTCATGTCGTGCTTGGCGATGGCGAAGGCCATCGATGCTGCCGCGCCCACGCCGGCCGCCTCGATCGAGGTGAAGAAGCCGCCGTAGAGGCCGCCCATCACGATCGCGAAGATCAACACCACCGGCCACAGCGCCTTGGTCAACTCCCACACGTTCTGCTTTTCCAGCTTCTCGGCGACGGGCGCGAGCGAGGGGTTGCGCCACACCGACCACTTGACGGCCAGCATGTAGCCGATGGTGGCGATGAGGCCCGGGATCATGCCCGCCGCGTACAACATGCCGATGTGCGTCTGCGTCGCGACGCCGTAGATCACCATGATGATGCTGGGCGGGATCAGGATGCCCAGCGTGCCGCCCGCCGCCACGGCCGCGGCCGAGAGCGAATCCGCATAACCGTGCGAGCGCATCGGCGGGATGGTGACCTTGGCCATGGTGGCCGCGGTGGCGACGCTCGAGCCGCAAGGCGCGCCGAACGCGCCGCAGGCCAGCACGGTGGCCATGGCGAGGCCGCCGCGGCGCCGCCCGATCAGCGCCTGCGCGGCGCGGAACAGGTCCTGCGAGATGCCGGCGCCGGCGATCAGGTCGCCCATCAGCACGAAGAGCGGCAGCACGATCAGCGAATATGCCAGCGTGCTTTCGCGCGTGAGCGTCGCGACCATGCTGAGCGCGGGTGTCAGGCCGCTTTGCAAAGCGTAGCCGGTGAAACCCACCAGGCCGAGCGCGGTCGCGATCGGCACCTGGAACAGGATGAACGAGAACGCGACGATGAATCCAAGAATGGCGGCGAACATCAGATCATCTCCGGCAGCGGCTCGGGCGGCGGGGGCGCCGTGACCACGGCGCGCGCGGAGGCGGCCATGAACGCGAACGCGGTGACGGCAGCGAGCACCGCCATGCCGCCCAGCAGCACCGAGATCGGCACCCCGAGCAGCGCGGTCTTTTCGCCGTATTCGGCCGCGCGCAAGGTCTGGCGCACCAGGCACCAGGCGATGAGCGCGAACAGCGCGGCGCCCATGCCGGCGCCCAGCGCACGCTGGAAGCGCTGCAGCGCCACGGGCATCTTGATCAAGTCCACGGTGATGTGGCCGAAAGTCAGCGCCAGCACCGGATAGAGCACGAAGATCATAGCGGCGAGCACGATCTCCAGCACCTCGGTGCCCCAGGGCAGGGGCATGTTGAGCAGGTTGCGGCCCACGACGTCGACGAACACCGTCACCATGAGGATGACGAGGCAGGCCGCGCCCACGGCCTCCAGGGTCCGGAGCACAGGGCCGGGGCGTTGGCGTGGCATGGCGCTCCTACTTCGCGGTGCCGAGTTCGCCGCGCAGCTGGTCGATCAGCTTCTGCGGATCGGCGACGCCCTTCTTCTTCGCCTTCTCGATCCAGTCGCGCTCGATCGGCGCCAGCACCTTCTTCATCTCGGCCACCACCGGTGCGGGCAGCGTCTCGACCGATTTGCCGGCCTTGCGCATCGCATCGAATGCGGCCCTGTCGCCGTTGGCGTACGCGCGGCCGATGCCCTTGGCGAAGGCGTCGCCCGAGATCTTCGTGATCGCGTCGCGGTCGGCGGGGCTGATGGATTTCCACTTGTCCTCGTTGATGCCCAGCACCAGCACGGTGTTGTAGATCGCGCCCGGCACGATAGTGGCGTAAGGCACCAGGTCCGTGAGCTTGAAGGCGGGGATGGACTCCGGCGGCATGAAGGTGCCGTCGAGCACTCCGGAGGACAGCAGCTCATACGTCTCGCTCACCGGCTTGGAGACCGGCACCGCGCCCAGCAGCGTGAGTGCCTGCGTGGCGCTGGGCTGCGGGCTGCGCATCTTCAGGCCCTTGAAGTCCGCGATGGACTTGAGCGCGCGCTTGCTGTTGAACAGCTGGCCGGGCGACACGACATACACGCTCAGCGGGTGCACGCCCTTGAACTCGTTGAAGCTCGCGAGGTTCTTGCGGAAGAAGCGGTCGGCCACCGGCGCGAACTGCTCCGGGTTGTCGCTCATGAACGGCAGCTGCAGCACTTCCAGCACGTCGAAGCGGTTGGGCGTGTAGCCGGGGATGAAGATCACGAGGTCGGCCTGGCCGTCGCGCGCCACGTCGAACTGTGCGGGCACCGAGCCCACCACCTTGGGGGCGGTGTCGATCTTCACGCGGCCGTGCGTCACCTTCTCGACCTCGGCGATCCAGGGCTCGACGACTTCGACGCGCATGGCCTGGCCGGGCGGCAGCCAGTTGGAGTACTTCAACACCGTCTGCGCGGACGCGGGGGTGGCGGACAGCGTTGCGCCGAGGACAGCGAGCGCCGCGGCGATTTGTCGGAACTTGGGGAACATGAGCAGTCTCCTCGTGGGGGTGGGTGGTGCTCGCCGTGCCGTAAGGATAAATAGTCCGACGAGACGGTTTATGTTATTCGCATCCTGGAGCGACGGTACATCGGGTTTGCCCTAGGCGAAGTCCCTCGGCGGGGGGACATGCCGCGCACCTGGTACTGCCGCGCCGGCCCGCGCGAACTCGCAGCGCGTCGCGGATTTCATCCCGGCGGTCTCACCCAAGCTCCAAAATCCTCGAACCGAACACGGGGGGACTGCACCGCGTTGATCGGGGCGTCTGGGTCCTCGTAACCGATCGCGAGGCCGCAGAACAACAGCCACTCCGGCGGCGCGGACACGAAATCCCGCACTGTCCGGTGATAGAGCGCCCAGGCCTCTTGTGGGCAGCTATGGAGGCCGCGTTCCCGCAACAAGAGCATCACGGTCTGCAGGTACATGCCGAGGTCGGCCCATTGCGGAGGCCCCATCCGCCGGTCCACGAAGCAGAGCACGGCGGTCGGAGCACCGAAGAACTCGTAGTTGCGCGCGAACTGCCGGCGCCGACCGCGCTTGTCATCCCTGCCAACTCCGATGGATGCATACATCCGCTCGCCGATGTCGAAGCGATTCGTGCGATACGGCTCGCCGAGGTCCTGCGGATAGATCTCGTACTCCAAAGGCGTATCACCTTCCGGCGCCTGTTGGATGCGAGCTTGCATCACCGACTTGAACACAGCCATTGCCTCACCCGATAGGAGCCGCAGCCGCCAGGGCTGCAGGTTGCCGCCGGACGGCGATCGAGCGGCCAGGGTCAGGACCTCCTCGAGGATTTCCCGCGGCACGTCCGAGCCGAGAAAGGAACGGACGCTCTTGCGCGAACGAACGGCCGTGGTCACGGACACATAGTGCCCGCTGCGCATAGGGAGGGCTTCGGACGTCATGCGGCTCTCCTGACAATTCCCTTGTCGTGCAGCCTGCCGTATTGCGCGGCATCGATGCCCAGCAGTTCGCACAGAACCATTTCGGTATGCTCCCCCAAGCGAGGCGCAGGATTCACCGGAAGTCGCTCCACGCCCTGAAAATCGAGCGGAGAACCTGGCATGAGCAGCGATCCGACGCCGGGCTGGTCGACGGAGCCGAACATCGGATTGGCGACGGAGCACTCGGGATCCTCGCCCACCAGCTGCTCGATGGTCTGGTAGCGAGTCCAGCAAACACCATGCCGCTCGAATGCCGCTGCCACGTCCGGGTAGGTGCGAGCGCCGATCCAGGCGCCCACGAGCTGTGAGATCGCACGTCTCGCGCGGAAGCGGTCGCCTTCCTGCGCCAGGTCCAGGCCGAGGCGCGCGCTAAGCGCGTCGATCTCTGCGACTATGCCCGTGGCAGCTACGAGGGAACGCCATTGCTTGCCGGTCAGCCCCACCACCATCACGCGCTCGCCGCCTGCGCAACTGAAATCGCGGCCGAAGGCGCCGAAGAGTTCGTTGCCATGGCGCTGGCGCGGCTGGTCCAATTGCGCTTCGGCGATGAAGCCTAGGTGGCCCATCATCGCCAGTCCCACGTCCTGCAATGCGAGCTTGACGTGCTGGCCTTCGCCGGTGCGACTACGATGCCGCTCAGCGGCCAGCAGGCCCACAGCCACCATCTGGCCGGTGATCAGGTCCCAGGCGGGCAACACATGATTGACGGGCTCGTCGCTTCCCTCGGGGCCTGTTATGGCAGGCAGGCCCAGGCGCGGGTTGAGCGTGTAGTCCACGGCCGAGCCGCCGTGGCGGTCGCCCTGCAGCGTAAGCTGGATCAGATCGGCGCGTTTCGCGCGCAGCTTGTCGTAGTCAAGCCAGCCGCGTGGCGGAAAGTTTGTGACGAACAACCCCGCGCCGTCGCCCGGTGCGACGATCAATTCCATCGCGATTTCGCGGCCCTCGGGCGACGCGAGGTCCAGCGCGACCGAGCGCTTGGACTTGTTGAGGCCCGCCCAGAACAAGCTGGTGTCGTCCTTCGTCACCGGCCAGCGGCGGTAATCGAGCCCACCACCCAGCGTGTCGATGCGGATCACGTCGGCGCCCATCTGCGCCAGGGTCATGCCGCCCAGCGGCGCGGCGACGAACGCCGCCGCCTCCACCACTCGCATGCCCGCGAGAACGCCGCGCATCATGTCAGGCCGCCGCCGGCGCGAGGCCGAGCGAACGCTCCATGAGACTGCGCGCGACGACTTTCAGGGCGAGCGTTTCCTCCGCGCCCTCGAAGATGGAGAGCACCCGGGCATCGACGAAGTAGCGGCTCACCGCCGTCTCCTCCGCATAACCCATGCCGCCGTGCAGTTGCAGCGCCTCGCGAGTCACCAACTCGGCGGAGCGGCAGGCGAGCAGTTTGACCAGGCTTGCCTCCATGCGACCGTTACCGCCGTCCACCACTTTCGCGACGGCATAGGCCAGGCGGCGGCAGGTCTCCAGCCGCGCGCCCATGCGCGCCAGCTTGGCCTGTGTGAGCGCAAACTCGGCCAGGGGCGCGCCGAACACCTTGCGATCGGCCGTGTAGCGGATCGCGGCCCGCAGCGCCGCGCGCATGACCCCGCAGGCCCGCGCCGCCGTCTGCATGCGGCCCCCCACCATGCCGGCCATTGTGAAGTAGAACCCTTTGCCCAGGCCCGCCTCGCCGCCGATCACGTTGGCATCCGGCACGAAGAAATCATCAAACGACAGGTCGAACGAATGCATGCCGCGGTACCCGATGGTGGGAATCGCGCGGCCCGTGAGTTTGCCGCCGCCTGCCTGTTCGTAGGTGAACTCGTGGGTGTCGTACGACGGTTTTTCCACGAGCAGCAGGCTCAAGCCCTTGTGGCCCAGCGCGCGGTCGGGGTCGGTACGCGTTACGACCATCAGCACGCCGGCCTTGCCGGCAAAGGTACACCAGGTCTTGGCGCCATCGAGCTTCCAGCCGCCGGGTACGCGTGTGCCCTTCAGGCCAAGCGCCGCAACGTCGGAGCCATAGTCCGGTTCGGTGATCGCGATCGCGCACAGCGGCTCGCCCGCCGCCAACTTGGGCAGCCATCGGGTCTTCTGTTCAGAGGTGCCGCCCGTCATCAAGGCACGGCTCAGAATCTCGGGCCGCGTGATCAGGCTGCCCGCGGCGGCCAGCGACGCCTCGGAAAGAGCCTCGGTCACCACCACCATCAGCAGCGTGTCGTCGCGGTCGTCGGGCCCGCTGCCCCCATACTGTTCGGGAATGGCGAGGCCGAACACGCCCATCTCGCGCATGGGTTGCAGCAGCGATTCGGGCACCGTGAGGTCTTGCCGGTGAATGTGCTCGGCCTGGGGCGCGACGACCTCGGCGGCGAACCGTCGGAAAGCGTCCTGCGCCAGCGCGTGCGGCTCGTCGAGAACCAGCGCACCCACTTCGCCATCCGCCTGGGCGACGGCACAGCCCGCGGCCTGCAGCGAGCGCGCACTGCCCGCGCTCGCGCGCAGCTGCTGCCAGGCACCATCGATGCGCAGCGCGTGCAGGGACGCGATATCGACGCCCGCCTCCAGGTAGACCGTCTCCAGCTTGTCGAGCACCGAGCCCACCGCGTCGACCGCGAACACAAGCGCGAGCTGTGTCTGCAGCGCGCTCGACGCGGGCGTGAGCGCCTGGACGCCCGTCTCGGCGGCAAGCAGGTCGGCCCCCGCCCAGGCCAGTTCGAAGCTTGCCACCTGCTGCTTGTCGAGCTTGCGGTTATCCAGCTTGCCGTCCGTGCAGCAGGCGCGCGCGAGGCCCAGCAGGCCGGTATCGAAAAGCGCGCGCAAGCCCATGAGTACTTGCCGCGCCGCGACGGCCTGTTGCTGCATCATGTCGTCCATCTCTTCCTCTCAGGCGGCCAAGAGCGCCAGCGCCTTTTGCGCCGCTTCGCGGCCGGTGTACGCGCAGGCCTGGGTGCCGCCATCGCCGTAGTCCTTCACCGCGTCGCCCACGTGCCACAGGTTCGCCAGCGGCGTGTCCTGCGGCATGTCATAGCCCGCGCACGAGCGCTGCGCGGGCCAGTCGCCGCGCATCACGCGCACGGACAACATCTTGGCTTCCTTGAAGCCGGGAAACAGATCACGCAGATCGGCAAGCGACTCCTCGATCTCGACCGCCTCGTCAAAGCTGCCGATAGCCGGCTGCGGGACCGCGTAGGCCACGTACTGGTACCAGCCGGGCGGCGCGAGCTCGGGACACGTCGCGGTGAGCTCGCCCATGTTGCACAGCCGCCGGGTTTTGCCGAAAGTCACCAGACCCGGCACGTCGAGCAGGCGCTCGCGCGTGGTGAAGTTAATCACAATGTTCGCCGCCGGCTGCGGTTTGGCGTACGCCTGCTCGATGTAGTCGGTGCCGAACGACTCTGCCCCCGGCAGCGCCGCGGTGGCCGTGGGCCCGATGTTGCTGATCACCGTTCCGGCCTCTACACGCTTCGCCACACCCTCATATTGGATGTCGAGCGCGGTGACGCGGCCGTTTTCTGTGTGCAGCGCTGTCACGGGCGCATTCAGCCAGATCTCGCCGCCCGCTCGGCGGATGCCGTCGCCAAGGTCGTTCCACAGGCCCACCGTGCCACGTGGACAAAAGCCGAAGCGCTTGAACGCCCCCTTCTGCGCGAAGTACACGAGAAAGGCGCGCGCCGGCAGCTCGTCGGAATTGACGGCAAAGATCGCCGCGCACAGGTTGCGGAAGATCGCATGCACGGTCTCGTTCTTCGTGTACTGCTCCAGCCACTGCTTGGTGGTGAGCTTGGCCTCGGGCAGATCGCCGGCGCGCGCATCGGCAAACTTGGCCCCGATCTTCGCGGCCTGCTTCGTAAAGGTACCCAGCAGCATGCCCCAGCCACCCTTCGCAACGTTGATGACCTTGCCATCGATGTAGAACACCGTCGCAGGGTTGGGTTCGCGCAGGTCGAGCGGCACACCCAACAGGTCGAAGGTTTCCTCAAAAATGCCGCCACGTTCGATCGCAATAGCGCCAATGTTGACGATATGGCCGTCGATCTGCTCGCTGCTGGCGCGGCCGCCCAGCCGGCCGAGGCGCTCGGCCACCAGCACCTTCTTGCCCGCTGCGGCCAGGCGCGCGGCGGCGCTCAGCCCGCCGGCGCCGGCGCCAATCACCACCGCGTCGAAGCGCGCCGCAGCTTGAGTCTGTGTATTCACGAAAAATCTCCTTGCAATGAATCAGCCAAAGTGCGCGCTGGCTTTCATACCCACGGCACCGGACGGATCGACGGTCCACAGCGACGCACCGAAGTCTTCGGGCTGGCCGCGCAGGCAAATCAGATCTGTGTCGAAGGCGGGGCGCAGCGCGCGGAACTCGAATCGGGTCACGGCCGCGGCCGGGCGCACGCGAGCCAGCAAATCCAGCAACAGCGTAGCCAGCAGGGGGCCGTGCACCACCAGCGCGGGGTAGAACTCCTCGCGCATCGCGTAGTCGCGGTCGTAGTGGATGCGATGGCCGTTGTAGGTCAGCGCGGAGAAACGGAACAGCAACGCCGGGTCGGGATTCAATTCACCGGACCATTCGCCCGCCGTCACAGGCGGTTCCCCAGGCGGCAGCGGTGCTGGCGCGCTGGCTGCCTCGCGGTACACGAGGTTCTGCTCCTCCAGGAGGCACACCCGGCCGTCCTGATGCAATTCATGCCCAACAGTCACGAACACCAGCGGACCCATCTTGCCTTCCTTCAGGTCGACGCCGCGCACCGTCGACACCTTGTTGGCGGGCTGGCCAATCACCAGGGGCGCAAGCACTTGCAGCTTGCCTGCTGCCCACATGCGGCGCGGCAGGGGTACGGGCGGCAGGAAGCCACCGCGCTGGGGGTGGCCATCTGTGCCGGTTCCGGCGCGCGACGGCGTGTCGAGAAAGTAGAGCCAATGCCAGGGCAGTGGAAGTGCATCGCCGGAGGATGGCGCATGGGGGCGGTCAAGAAGGCCGGCCAGCGCCCGCGCCGGAAATGGGTCGATGAACTGATCGGCCGATTGGCGGTGGCCGATCCAGGTACGCAGGTGGTCGAGGTCAATCATCGAGCGGCCTCCGGTGTCGTGAGCGGCAAGCCCAGCGCCACGCGGCGCACGAGCCAGGGGCTCGGGCGGTAGCGCGGGTCCCCGGTCAGGCGCAACTGCGCCTGCAGGATGGCCAGGATGCGGTCGCTGCCCAGGTGATCTCCCCATGCCAGCGGCCCCCGCGGATAGCCCAGGCCGAGCCGCACGGCATCTTCCAGGTCAGGCACGCTGCCGATGCCGCGCTGGGCGATGTTCGCAGCAATGTTGACGATGGTGGCAATCACGCGCTGCGCGATGAAGCCCGCGCTGTCGCCAATGACGGTCACGGTCACGCCGTCCGAGGCCAGCAGCGCATGCGCGGCGTCTCGTGTCTGCGGCGCGGTGATGGCTGTGAGCATGAGCGTGCGGCGCAGGCCGAAAGGCGTGATCGGGTCCACCGCGACGCAACGGCTGGCATCGAGTCCCAACGACCGGGCTGCATGTGTCGCGTCGACACCCCAGGGCTGGACGATGGCCAGCTCCGCGTCCGAGGCGTTCGTCAAAAGCCGCGCACCGGCATTCCTGGCCAGCGTGTTCAGCTCCGCCTCCCCATCGGCGGCCGGGTCGATCCATACGGTCAGGCCGGCCCGCAGCGGCGGCAACTCGCGCGCTGGAGGCTTGGCCTGTTTGCCGGCCTCGTAGCGGTACCAGCCCTCGCCGGTCTTGCGGCCGAAGAGGCCCGCCGCTACCCGCGGCGCGACGAGCGACGAAGGACGGAACCGGGGTTCCTGCTGGAACTGCTCGTAGATCGACGCCATGACCTTGGAGGAAACATCCAGGCCGGTCAGGTCCAGCAGTTCGAAGGGGCCCATGCGAAAGCCGAGCGCCTCGCGCAGCACGTCATCCACGTCGGCCGGCGTCGCGATCTGCTCCTCCACGATGCGCAGGCCCTCGGTGTAGAGGCCGCGGCCCGCGTGGTTGATGAGGAACCCGGGCTGGTCGGCGGTGACGACCGCACGGTGACCTGCGCTTTCCGTGATCTCACGAAGCGTTTCGATGGTCGCCGGGGACGTGCGAACCGCGGCGATGACTTCCGCAACCTTCATCAAGGGCACCGGGTTGAAAAAGTGCAGGCCGGCCACGCGATCGGGCCGGGCGCAGCCCGCAGCGATGTCCGAGACGGTGAGCGATGATGTGTTGCTGGCCAGAATGGCCTCATTGCCCACAATCCCCTCCAGCGTGCGGAACAGCTCGCGCTTGGCACCCAGGTCCTCGATGATCGCCTCGATCACCACGTCGCAGTCCGCCATCTCAACCGGCGACGCGCAGGCCGTGATTCGGCTCCTGATCCGTTCCAACTCGTCGCGTTGGATGCGTCCCTTCTCGACCAGCTTGGCCAGCATGCCGTCCACGTGGTCCACGGCCTTGGCGGCCGCGCCCGGCTGCGTGTCGAGGCAACGCACCACATACCCGGCCTGTGCGAACAACTGCACGATGCCGCGCCCCATGGTGCCTGCGCCCACCACCCCGATGGTTTTGCTCTTTCCCATGCTCAGGCGCCCTTGAATTCAGGTTTGCGTTTGTCGAGAAAGGCTCGCATGCCTTCCGTTTTGTCGGCCGTGTCGAACAGCAGCAAGAATTCGCGATTCTCGAGCGCCAGCGCCGCCTCCAGTGGCAGGTCGGCGCCCTGGCGCAACACACGCCGCGTTGCCGCCACGGCCTTCGGCGGCATACGCGCGGCCTGCATCGCCAGCTCGAGCGCACGGGCAAGCACTTGGCCCTCGCCGGCCAACTCGGCCACCAGGCCAAGCTGAAAAGCTCGGTCGCCGCCGATCGGCTCGCCCGACAGCAGCATCAGGCTGGCTACCTGCTTGCCCACCGCGCGCACCAGTCTCTGGGTGCCCCCCGCGCCGGGCATGATGCCCACCGCGAGTTCCGGCTGGCCGAATCGCGCACTGGCATCGGCCACGACGAAATCGCACATCAGCGCCAGTTCGCAGCCTGCGCCCAGCGCGAAGCCGCTCACAGCCGCGATGACCGGCTTGCGGCAGTTCGCCACGGGGGCCCAGTAACCTCCCAGGTCCAGTTCGGCCACATCCTGTGCGCCCTTGTCGACCAGCAGGTTGAGATCGGCGCCGGCGGCGAAGATGCTTTCGCCGCCGGTGATGACGATGGCCCTCACTTCTGCGTCATCATCCAGATCAGTGACGGCCTGCGCAATGGCGGCCCGCATGGTCAGATCGAGCGCATTGCGCTTGGCGGACCGGTTGAGCGTGACGACGCCCACGGCCCCCTCACGTCGCACCAGCACCGGCGCTACTTGCGTCATGTCGTTCATTTGACTTTCACCCCCGGACGCGTGATGAAATCGGCCGTGCGCTTGTTTCGAAAAGCGTCATAGCCCTCCTGGAAATCGTCACCAAGAAGACAAATCGTCTGATCGGTCTCCTCGCGGGCCAATTCCTCGGCCAGCGTCGCCGAGGCATCGTTCAGTCGATTCTTCATGCGGGCGAAAGCTTCCTGCGGCAGCAGCGCGAGCTCCGCAGCGCGTCGGACGGCGGTCTCCATGACGCTCGTGTCGGGCACCAGCGTGTCGACGAGCCCGACCCGATGCGCTTCTTCGCCGCCAAGTGCTTCGCCGCAGGTGAACAAGCGCCGCGCCTGCCCGACACCCACTCGTCTCGGCAGCGTGAGCAACTGCGCCCAATCGGGTGCCAGACCGAGCTTGAGAAACGGAAACAGGACCTTCGTACCCGGGCCTGCAACAATGTGGTCACCCAGCAGCGACAGCCCCACCACCGCACCGGCTGCGATGCCCTCCATCGCACTCACCACCGGGATTGGTGCGCCAGCCACCAGCCGGCAGAGCACGTGAATGTGCTGCATTCGTTCCCGGGCCTGTTCGGCACTGAGCCCGACCATGCTCGGCACATCGCCTCCCGCGGAGAACACACCATCGACACCACCGAACACAAGCGCACGCGTCTCGCCATCGCCCAGCAGTGCGCGCAGGTGCTGCGTGATCTGCTCGCGCACGGCGTGATCGATGGCATTGCGCTTGTCCGGGCGGTTGATGCGCAGGCGCGCCACGTGCGGCGCGGGACGATCCAGCAGGACGACCGGCTCGGCCATCGCATCAGGCCCCTTGCAGGCCGACGATGGACACCGAGCAGACGTTCTGCGAAGGCTGCCCGCCGAGGTTGTGCGTGAGGCCGATGCTCGGGCTGGCAAGTTGGCGCGCGCCCGCGCGGCCCTGCAATTGCAGGTAGAGCTCGTACAACATGCGGATGCCGCTCGCGCCGATCGGGTGGCCGAAGCACTTGAGCCCGCCGTCGATCTGGCAAGGGATGCGGCCCTCGGCGTCGAAGTCGCCATCGAGCACGTCGCGCACGCCATGGCCCACTTCCGAAAGAAACAGGTCTTCCATCGTCACCAGCTCGGTGATCGAGAAGCAATCATGCACTTCGGTCATGCTCACCTGCTCGCGCGGATTCGTGATGCCGGCCTCGGCATACGCGCGCTTCGCCGCGATGCGCGTCGTGTGCACGTAGCTGCCGTCCCATTCGCTTGATTGAAGCTCCCAGCCGTTGGACACCGAGACCTGCAGCGCCTTGAACATGACGAGGTCGCGTTTGCCCAGGCTGCGCGCGATCTCGGGCGTTGTGACGATCACGGCCGCCGCACCGTCGGACACACCCGCGCAATCGAACAGACCCAGCGGCTCGGCGATGATCGGCGCCTTCAGCACCGTTTCCTCGCTCACCGCCTTCTGGAAGTGCGCCTTCGGGTTCTTCGCGCCGTTTGCGTGGCTCTTCACCGAGACATGGGCGATGGCACGCTTGAGCAGTGCTGCGTCCACGCCGTGCCGCACACGGTACGCAGAAGCGAGCTGCGCGAAGTTGGCCGGCGCTACCGCGTTGGGATACCACTGCGGGATGTAGGTTCCAACGGTTGAGACCGGTAGGCCGCCGTAGCCCGTGTCCTTGAGCTTCTCCACGCCTAGCGCCAGTGCGATATCGCATGCGCCCGCAGCCACCGCGTACACAGCCGCGCGAATCGCCTCGGAACCGCCTGCGCAGAAATTCTCGACGCGCGTGACACCGATGTTGGGCAGCCGCAGCGCAATGCTCATGGGCGTGCCGCCCCGACCCGTGCCCACGTCGTCCATGTGGGTGGAGTACCAGGCGGCGCCCAACTGCGCCGGCGCGATGCCCGCGTCGGCCATGGCCTCGTTGTAGGCCTCCAGCATGAGGTCTTCGGGGCTGGCGTCCCAGCGTTCGCCGAACTTGCTGCAGCCCATACCCAGAATCGCGACCTTGTCCTTGATGCCCGTTGCCATGACTGCTCCTTTAGGGGGAAGTGGGGGACGCAACGCGCACGGGCGTTGCCTTCCAAAAATAGCGAGTGAAGCCGCGACGCTCGTCGATGTCCTTGATGCGGAACACCATTTCCATGGCCGTGCCCGAATCGACCTCGCCGACGTCGAGGTCCGTGAAGTCCATGAGGATGCGTCCGCCGTCTTCAAAGTCGATCTGGCCGTAGTGGTGTGGCGGTGCGGGGTGGTAGGACAGGTACTCGGCTGACCAGCTCAGCACACGCGCAGCCCGGTCGGCCAGCTTGTGCGGCTTCTGGGTGTCCTGCAGCGGCTCGCCCTGGTCGTAGGACAAGCGAGACGGAGGGTAGTGGACGCTCCCCGTCACCTCGCACTTGCCGGCCACCAAACCCAAAAGCGCCGTGCGGTGCCGCCAGGCCGTGGACAGCGCCGTTTTCTTATCCTGTTCGCCGCGCATGCCGCGCTCCAGCGCCAGCTGGCCCTTGAACGCGAGAAACTTGGTGTAGTTGCGCTCCTCCGCGCCGCGCGCGATCCAATGGCTCACGCCGCGCGCGGGCTTGAACGAACCGATAGCATCGGTGACACGGAACACCAGCGCCTGCGCGCCGCTACCAAACTGCGCCAGCAGGATATGGTCGCCGGGCCGCGCCCGCTCCAGCACATGGGTCAACAGAAGCATGCCGTGCGGCAGACCGCTGTCCCCCACGCCGTCGGCGAGCGTGTCCACCACCGCCTCGGCCCGAATTCCGCACGCCTTGGCGAGCTGCGCGTCCATCTTGGCAAACGCTGATGGGAAGATGAAATGGTCGATCTGCGACGCCCTCACGCCCGACTGCTCCAGGGCGGCGGCGATTGCGCGCGGCACCAGCTTGCCGATGCCCTCGTCGCGCACCCAGCGCTCCTCCCAGTGGTAGTCCACGTCCTCGCCCGCGGCGCGGAAGTGGTCGACGAAATCCACCGAGAGAGTTCCGGCGCCGAGGTATTCCGCGATTACACGATCCTGGCCCACCAGCACTGCCGCAGCGGCGTCGCCGTACTCCAGCTCCTGCGCGCTGGCGGCGCGCGTGCGCCGGTTGTCCGCAGCCAGCACCAGCACGTTGCCGCTGCCGGTCCGTGCGCGGGCCAACGCCTGCGTGAGCGCCGAGAGTGCAGCGCGCTGCGAGCCGCCCATGTCCAGCGCCTCCACGTCTTCGTCCAGCGTGAGCGCACCGGCCACCACGCCCGCATTCAGGCGCTCAGTGAAGGGCAGCGTATCCGAGGCGAGGAACACCGCTCGCACGTGGCTGCGATCCTCGGCCGGGCCCAGGCAATCGCGGGCGGCGGCAACCGCCATTGTGATGCTGTCCTCGTCCCAGTTGGCCATGGCGCGGGTGCCCTTGCGTCCCGCGAACTGGGGCGCGTACCACGCATTCGCCTGGCCTGCCGACTGCCGCGACAGGCGCAGGCGCGGCACGTAGCCGCCGTATCCGGTGATTCCGATCATGGAGAGGTCTTTCTTGGAGACGCGGCGTCGAGGTGCGCCGCCAGGAAGCGGCCGCCGGCCGCGATGGCTTCGCGTGCCTCAGGCAGCTCGCCGGGGAATTGCTGAAACACGTGGATCATTCCGGGCCACACTTGCAACTCGGCCGTCGCACCGGCGGCGCGCGCCTTGGTTGCAAAGGCCTCGGAGTCGCTCAGCACGGTCTCGCGGTCACCGACCTGCAGCATCACGGGTGGGAGCGCGGCCAACGCGGTCGCGTCCGCGAACATCGGGGATACACGTGGATCGCAGGCATCCACCTTGTCGCCAAAATAGTTGCGTGCCATCGCGAGGATCATGGGCCGCTGGTGGATCGGGTCGTCAGCGGCTCGCGTCTCATAGCTCTCTCCCGATGCGCTGAGGTCGGTCCAGGCCGACATGAGAAGAGCCGCAGCTGGCAGCGCACGGCCGCTCTCCCGCAGCGTGAGCATGGCCGACAACGCCAGGCCGCCGCCCGCCGAGTCACCGGCCATGGCTACATGCTCCGCCGCGAGGCCACGCGCCTGGACCCATTCGAAGGCGCACAAGGCGTCCTCCAATGCGGCCGGGTACCGGTGCTCCGGTGCGAGGCGATAGCCCACGCCCAGGACGCGAGCACCGGTGGCCGCCGACAAGAGCGCCATGAGCTCGCGGTGGGATGACAGAGACCCGACCTGAAAGCCGCCCCCGTGGAAGTACAGCACGGCGCGGTCGTCACGCACACGGGGCGCCCGCACCCATTCGCAGGGGACGCCGCCGGCAACTACGGGCTCTATACGCGCATCGCCGCGCGCGCTGAACAATGCATCCCAGTCAGCTCGCATCTGCGCGGGTGTTGTGTCCCGCCGCCAGCGGCCGTAGGTCTGCTTGACCCGGGCGATCACCGCTTCGACGGCTTCGTTCAGCGTTTCGCTCATGCGCCGCACCCCATGCCACCCGACACACCAAGCACCTCGCCCGTGACATAGCCCGCGCTTTCCGACACCAGGAAGGCCACCGCCGCGGCCACCTCGTCGGGCGTGCCGAGGCGCCCGGCCAGCGTCGCGCCGGTCATGGCGCCCAGCAACTTGTCGCCCGCGTCACCCACGGCTTGGCGCAGCAGCGGTGTGTCGATCGGCCCTGGCGCTACCACGTTCGCGGTGATTCCCTTGCGGCCATTCTCGCGTGCGATGGAGCGGGTGAAGGCGATCACGCCGCCCTTGGCCGCTGCATACACCGAGCCGCCGCGCGAGCCCAGGCGGCCAGCCTCAGAGGCCACGTTCACGATACGGCCCCAGCCAGCTGCCTGCATGGCGGGGAGGACGGCGTGGGTGGTATTGAACACGGATTCGAGGTTGACGGCGAGCAGGCGCCGCCAATCGTTCGGCGCGGTCTGCGTGAAGAACGCATGCTGGTCCACACCCGCGCAGTTCACGAGAATGTCGAACGGGCCGTGCTGCGCGACTGATTCGGCAACACGCTCGAAATCTGTCACGTCCAGCGGAATGCCGGTCCCGGCGATCTCGTCACCAAGCCGCGCAGCTGCGTCGCCCTGGATGTCGGCGATAACCACGGCCGCATCGTCGGCGGCCAGCCGGCGCGCGATGGCGGCACCGATGCCGCTCGCGCCACCCGTCACCAGCACACGGCGGCCTTGCAAGTTTTGCGAACCGGCAGCCATCAACGCCCCGTAAAGCGCGGCTGGCGCTTCTCAATCACGGCCGCCAGGCCCTCGCGCGCGTCGGCCATGCCGGACAGCACGGCCTGCGCCTGGTTCTCCTCGGGCATGGCGGCCTCCACGCCCCGGCCAATTCCGCTCCACAAAAGGCGCTTGGTATTCGCCAACGCTGCGGGCGCGCCGGCGGCGAGTTGCCGCGCCAGCGACCATGCCTCGTCCAGCAGCGACGCATCAGGCACCACGCGCGTGATGAGCCCCATCTCCCTCGCCTCGCCGGCCGTGATCACAGGGTTGAGCATCAGTATTTCCATGGCGCGACGGAATCCCACAAGCTGTGTGAGCGTGACCGACACTCCTGCATCCGGCACCATGGCCACGCGCGTTGCACCACCCAGGAACTTGCTGGACTCGCCGGCGATCACGAAATCTGACGAGCACACCAGGCCCATGCCGCCCCCGCCCGCTGCGAAGCCCTGCACGGCAGACACGACGGGCGGGTTCAGCCGGATGAGGAGCGCGGCCACTTGCTGCAGGTACGAAGTCGCCACGCGGATGTAGTCAGGCAATGCCTCACCTTTCGAGAGGAAGGTGTGCACGTCACCGCCGGCGCAGAAGTTCTTGCCTTCGCCGGTGATGAGCACGGCACGCGCCCGGCCGTCGCCGTGCACGCGCGTCACTACCTCGTGCAGCGACTTCAGCAACTCGACGTTCAGGCCATTGGCCGCGTCCGGCCGGTTCAGCCGAATGTGGGCCACGCCGTCCGCGTGCAGCGTCAGCAATGCGGGGCCTTCGCCCATCAGGACCTCGAAAGCGGATGACTCGCTCATGCTCTTGCACTCCATCAGATAAGGAAGGCCATGGAATGGAGTGCCGTGGCGTTGTTCACCAGCACCACCTTCTTCAGCACCATGCGCAGCTTCTCGCCTTCGCGCCGTAATCGGTACTCATTGCGCGACGCCCAGACGACATCGCCGCGCGTCTGCGACTCGAACACCATCGCGTTGGCGGTGGCCAGAATTTCGCGGCCGTCGTCCACCAGCACCTCCACGTTCGACACCAGGCGGCGCAGGCGCGAGCGCGGCGTCTGGCTGAAGCGTTTGCCGGTGTGGTACTGGCGGATGCGCAGGCCGATGCGCGAGCGGTTGTCGTAGATGATGGACATTTCCCGCTCCGGGTCGCCGCCCTCCCCGTTCGCCGGCACCCAGTAAACGCCGTCGTCGGCCCACAGGCTTTCCCAGTCGTCGTAGGCGTGTTCGTCCTGCAGCCGCGCTTCGCGATAGATGAATTGCGTCACGTCTTCCAGCGTCGCGCGCTGTTCGGGTGTCATCGGCATCACGCAGCCTCCACCAGCGAGCGGTAGTGGCGCCAGATGCCGCGGCTGGGCGTCTCGTCGGTGGCGTCACCGACACGAAAGCCGTTTTCGTCCAGACGTTCGCGGTGCTTGCCGCGCCCCAGGTACAGCCATTCGGGGCTGCGCATCTGCACGCCCATCTGCGTGCGCTCGTACATCTCGGCGTCGTCGGCCAGCAGGAATCCTGCGGGCCCGACTGAGCCCATGGTCTGCTGGCGCATGCGGCGATTGAGGTCTGGCGCCCCCTTGAACTGCAGCGCGGTGACGTGCTGAACCGTCTCGTTCACCGCGAGCGGCTGGATCACGAATATCTGGATCTCCGCGATGAAGAGATTCGGGTAGATCATGATGTGCGGCGTGCCGTCGATCATGATCTTTCGAGCCTTCTCCTCGCCATACGCCGCGTTCATTTTCGCCGCATACTCTGGCAATTTCTCGGCTGTGGTGCCGAACCAGCCCATGGGCACGCCGCGCTTGCGGAACTCGGGACGCAGATCGTTCTCGGTGTGGCCATTGCCGAAGTCGCGCGACACGGCCTCGGAATCACTGCTATAGAGCGTGCCAATGCCGCTTTGCGCCACTTCGAAGATGGAGGCATGCACGAACGAGGGGTGATAGCCATCGGTTTCGTTCTCCACCAGGAACTTCCAGTTGGCCTTGACCTTGTGCTTCAGGAAACCGGCTGTGATCTCCACTTGGCCTTCGGGCGAGGTCTCGCACAGCGCGTCGATAGCCCCCATGGCCGCGCCCAAGTGCTGCTCGAGCGTGGGCCCCTCGGCCGCCATGGACGCGAAGATGAAGCCACGGTAGTTGCCCAGGCGCGCTACCTTGCCCAGGCCTAACGTGGTGCGATCCACACCTTCGTAACCCGAAGGAAACGGATAGCCCTTGAGCGACCCGTCGTTGGCGAAGGTCCAGCCGTGGTAGGGGCAGGTGAAGGATCGAGCGCTGCCCTGTTCGGTCATGCACACACGGTTTCCACGGTGCGGGCAGCGGTTATGCAGCAGGTGGATCGTGCCCGACTTGTCGCGGGTCATGATCACCGGCTCGGGGCCGATGGACTTCATGACGTAGTCGTTCGCCTGGGGCACTTCGCTTTCATGCCCCACGTACACCCAGGTGCGGAACCAGATTTTTTCCAGTTCGGCCTGGTAGATGACAGGGTCCGTATACAGCGAACCGTGCACGCGGTCGTCTCGCACCAGCTCGCTCCATTGCGGCTGCCGCGGCTGAGCGGGCGTGATCGGGATCACTTGAGCGCTGGTTTCCAAGAGGATGCCTCCATGAATGAAAGGTGTGGTTGTCCGGCTTTTGAGTTGGTGCAATAATAGTCCGACGCGACGGACTATGTCAAGCGCCAAGCCGGACGTTTTTTCTAGAGGAAGTGAACCCCATGCCGAAAGTCGTTTTCATCGATCACCAAGGCGCCGATTTCCATGTGGAAACCCCTGTCGGCAAGAGCCTCATGCAAGCCGCGCTCGACAATGGGGTGGCGGGCATCCTGGGCGATTGCGGTGGCTCTTGCAGCTGTGCCACCTGCCACGGCTACGTGGACGAGCGGTGGCTCTCGAAGCTCTCGCCCCAATCGGAGACCGAAGTTTTCATGCTCGAGGGCGTTCCGCAGCCCCGCGAGACCAGCCGCCTGTGCTGCCAGATCCGGATGACACCGGAACTGGACGGTATCGTGGTGACGCTGCCCGAAGAACAAGTCTGAGATCGCTCGAGCTCAGTCGGCGTAGGCCATCAGGCACTCCTGGGTGAGGCTGGCGAGGTGCCGGCCTTCGAGATCGTGCACGGAGCCGATCGACAGGCCGCGGCCGCCGGCACTGCCCGGGCTCGTGCTGCAAACGTGCAGCCAGTGGTCCGCTCGCACGGGGCGGTGCAGCCAGACCGCGTGATTGAGGCTGGCGATATAGAGCTTGCGCTCGCCGAGGTCGCGCAGGTGCAGCCCCAGGCTGCTGAAGTTCAACCACCAGTCGGACAGATAGGCGAACACCGCTGCATGGACGCGAGCGTCGGCGGGCAATGGCTGCGACGCGCGCATCCAGAATCGAAAACGCCCGCCCATTGACTCTGGTGCGAACTGGCGGCGCGGCTCCGGAATGCGGAATTCGATGCTCGGCTTGCGGTCCCGCGAATAGCCGCCCAGCCGGTGAAGGTTGTGCACCAGGGCCGGATCCACGTCGTCCAGGCCCGGCAAGTCCTCTGGGTGCTCGCCATCGGGCGCGGTGCTGGCCTCACCGTGTCTTGGCGCGTCGAGCGCCGCCGCACAGGTGACCTGAGCGTCGAGCACGGTCCGGCCGTTGCCTTGCCAGGCGCGCACATGGCGCGAGCTGAATCGCTTGCCCTCTTGCAGCGTGGTCACCTGCAGCTCCACCGTCTCCTGCGGCATCGCGCCCTGCAGGAAGAGAAACTGCATCATGGTGGCCTCACGCCCGGGTGGCACGTCTTGCAGGGCGGCAGCCATGGCTTGCCCCAGCAACTGACCGCCGTACGAGCGGCCGTTCAGATTGGAATCCCCGTGGCGGGTGCGCCACCGACCTGTCCCGGCCGGCTCCAATGCGAGAAGGTCGCCAATATCCAGTTGGTTCCAGGAAGTGGAGATCATGGATCAACCGCGCTCTTTGGACCGGCGATGCCCGGCGGTACGAGGTTCGATCCCGGGCTTGAGGCGCCAGTCGGGGCCGAAGTCGGCGAGGGGATGGCTGGGCAGCGCCGGTACATGTTCAATTTCGCGCAGGCGCTGCTCGTAGGCATCGAGATAGGCGTTGCGCTGCGCTTCGTCCGTGTAGTGGATCGACCAGGCGAGGAAAGGAGGGAGCGTCGCCAGCCCGCTGTACCCGAAGGTGCCATGGTGCAGGTGCCAGAGGATCACATCCTTGTCTCCCAGCAAGCCATCGGGCTCGACCATGCCCGACACGCAGCCGGTAGTCATCGCCAACATGGCCTTGCGGCCCTTCAGCCCGCCGTTGTCGAAACGCATGCCGCCGCCGCCGTAGACCGTGCCGTTGGCGAAGACGCGGTCGATCCAGCCTTTCATGATGGCCGGCACGGAGAACCACCACAGGGGGCCTTGCAAGATGAGCAGGTCGGACCAGAGCAATTTGTCGAGCTCGGCCTGGATGTCGGGCGCGAACGACCGTTGCTGCGAGGCTTGCTTCTGCTCGCGGTCGTACTGCAGCGCGTCGGGGAAGCGCCGCTCGACAAAGTCCGCGCCGCTCGCCACCGGGTTGAAGTTCATCGCGTAGAGATCGGACACGACGACGTCGTGCCCGCAGTCCTGCAAGGTCCTCACGCCCCGGTCGAGCAGCGCGCGCCCGAAGGACCGGGGTTCGGGGTGGGCAAAGACAATCAGGACATTCATGGTGCTACCTCGTAGTTTCCGGTCCTCGTATAATACCCCGACGCGACGGACTATTTATGACCTTGGTTGCAACGCATGCACGCAGTTTTCTGTTCCTCCCTGCCGACCGGCTGGCACGCCTGGACAAGGCCATGGCCAGCGGCGCGCACATGGTCATCCTCGACCTGGAGGATGCCGTAGCTTCGGAGTCCAAGCCCGGCGCGCGCGCAGCTCTGCTGGATCGATGGAGCAGTCTGAGCGCCGAGGACAAGCGGCATCTCGCCATCCGCATCAATGCGGTGGAAACCCAATGGTACGAGGCAGATTGCGAACTGCTTCGTCACCTCGCGGCCACAGGATTGACCACGGTAATGCTACCCAAGGCCGAGGCTGTCACACAGCTTGCGAGTGTCAAGCAACGCGCTACCGGTCTTGCACTTCTTCCGCTCATCGAATCCGCCAAAGGGCTCCATGCAGTCGACCTGATAGCACGCGCGCCGGGCGTGGCCCGGCTGGTGTTCGGCCACCTGGACTTCCAGGTCGATCTCGGCATTGAAAGCGGCCCGGACGAGCGTGAACTTGACGCGGTGCGACTTGCCCTGGTTGTGGCCTCACGCCACGCCTCATTGAACGCACCCGTAGACGGAGTGACGGTCAATCTCAAAGACGCGGCGCGGCTCGCGTCCGATACACAACGAAGCCGCCGGTTCGGCTTCGGCGGCAAGCTCTGCATCCACCCCGACCAGGTGGCGAGCGTCAACGAGTTGCTTGGCGCTTCGGACCACCAGATCGCGTGGGCACGGCGAGTGCTCGAAGCTGCGCACGCCCAGTCCGCGGGCGCGTTCCAATTTGAAGGTGCCATGGTCGACGCGCCCGTGCTCGCGAGAGCACGGGCAATTCTCAACACCAGTCATTGAATATCCCAAATGAAGATTCTTGTTTGCGTGAAGCGGGTGGTGGACTTCAACGTGAAGGTCCGCGTGAAATCGGACAACACGGGCGTCGACATCGCCAATGTGAAGATGAGCATGAACCCCTTCGACGAGATCGCCGTCGAAGAGGCCGTGCGCTTGAAGGAGAAGGGCGTGGTCACGGAAGTCATCGCCGTCTCCTGCGGCGTGGCCCAGTGCCAGGAGACCCTGCGCACGGCCATGGCCATCGGCGCCGACCGCGCCATCCTGGTCGAGACCACCGAAGAACTGCAGCCGCTGTCCGTCGCCAAGCTGCTCAAGGCCCTGGTCGACAAGGAACAGCCGGGCCTCGTGATCCTGGGCAAGCAGGCCAT
>NZ_JABJVV010000020.1 GCF_013155545.1 Caenimonas soli
CGAAGTCAGTTGCGCAAACATCATGCACAGCAACTGATCCCAATGCGAGAACTTCAGCGGCGCGTGCGAGCCCGAGTAACGCGCCACGCACCGATCAAAAACGGACCGCGGCAGATGCTCCTTCAATTGAGCAAATACCAGCTTGCCTTTGTGCATGGCCGCACCCCCGCAAATCCATACGAGTGTGCGGCTTCGGGAAGCTGAAATTCAAATCGACCCGGCCACGCCCGGCCGTTTAAATCAATCAAATCAACGACTTGCGATCCAAATGAGAACGCTTCTCCGGACAGTAGTGGGTCAGGCCCGCAATGACAGCCGCTTCACTGCTTGCGCAGCACGAACTGGAATTGCCGCGGATCGCCCTCGGCCTTCCAGCTGCCGCGGATTTCCCGGCCGCAGGAGCCCTCGACCACATCGCCTAGCCAGACGGCGCTGATGTTGGTGCCGTTCGCCGATTCTTCGAGGTTGAACTCGCCGCCGTCCACGTCGCCCGCGACCAACGCGCGCTCGCCGTCGCGGTTGATGGCGCCGCGCACGCTGTCGGTGAGCTCGGGGTGCCTCTCCAGCAGCAGGGTCGCGCCTTGCGCCAGGCCCTCGAACTCGGCGCGCCACAGGCCCAGCAGGTGCTGTAGGCCGACTTCGGCAGCTTTGGGGCAGATAGCGGCCTGCGCCCCGGCAGTGCCAGGCAAGGCGGAGATCGCCAATACCAACGCGAGCAGCAGCTTCATGGCGCGCTGGCGGCCGCTGCGGCCGCTGCCGTGTCGATGGCCTTCTTGGCGAACTCCGCGCGCAGGGCCTTGAGCTTTTCGCGCGGGTCTTCCTTGGTCGTTGCCGTTTCCAACGCCATCTCGGCGATGAAGCGGCTGGGTTGCGCGGCAATCATCTCGCGGCCCTTCTTGCGCCTCTTGGTCCAGCTCACGGCCAGCGAGCGCTGGGCCCGCGTGATGCCCACGTACATCAGGCGCCGCTCTTCCTGCAGGCGCTGCAGGATGCCTTCGGACATGGGGCCATCGGCCCGGCCGGTGGGGTTGTCGTCGTCGCCCAGCTTGAACGGCAAGAGGCCTTCGGTCACGCCCACCAGCATCACATGCGGCCACTCCAGGCCCTTGGCGGCATGCAGCGTGGAGAGCGTCACCACGTTCTGGTCTTGTTCGCGCTCGCTGATGGTGGACAAGAGGGCGATGGTCTGCGCCACTTCGAGCAGGCTTTTCTTCTCGCCGGCGATGCTCACGCCTGCGGCATCGTCGATCTCGCCGCCGCAGCGCTGCGACATCCAGTCGCAGAACTCCAGCACGTTGGTCCAGCGGCTGGCCGCGAGCTTCTCGCTGTCCTCGCCGTCGTACAGATGCTTCTCGTAGTCGATCTCCTTGAGCCACTCCAGCATGAAGGCGCGCGCGTCCTGGGCGCCAAGGGTGTGGCGGGCGCGGAATTCCAGGTCGTTCACGTAGCGGCCGAATTCGTGCAGGCTGCCGACGGCCTTGGCCGGCAGCACGGAAGCCAGCGAGGAGGAGAACAGCGCCTCGAACAGGCTCAGCTTGTACTTGCTGGCGAACGTGCCGAGGTTTTGCAGCGTGGTGTGGCCGATGCCGCGCTTGGGCGTGGTGATGGCGCGCAGGAAGGCCGGATCGTCGTCGTTGTTGATCCACAGCCGAAACCAGGCGCACAGGTCCTTGATCTCGGCGCGATCGAAAAAGCTCTGGCCGCCCGACACCTTGTACGGGATCTGGGCCTTGCGCAGCGCCTGCTCGAAGATCCGGGCCTGGTGGTTGGCGCGGTACAGCACCGCGAACTCCCTCCACTCCTGGCCCAGGCCGTTGGCCCGGGTGGACTGGATGCGGGCCACCACGCGCTCGGCCTCGTGTTCCTCGTTGTCCGCATCGACGACGCGCACCGGCTCGCCTTCGCCCAGTTCGGAGAACAGGGTCTTGGGAAAGAGCTTGGGATTGGGCCCGATCACGTTATTGGCCGCGCGCAGGATGGCGCTGGTGGAGCGGTAGTTCTGCTCCAGCTTCACCACTTTCAGCTGCGGGAAGTCCAGCGGCAGACGCTTCAGGTTGTCCAGTGTGGCGCCGCGCCAGCCGTAGATCGACTGGTCGTCGTCGCCCACGGCGGTAAAGCGGCCGCGCTCGCCCACCAGCAGCTTGAGCACCTCGTACTGCGTGGCGTTGGTGTCCTGGTATTCATCCACCAGCACGTGGCCCAGCTGCTGCTGCCATTTCTCGCGCACTTCGGCGTGCTGCTGCAGCAGCTTGAGCGGCAGGCCGATCAGGTCGTCGAAGTCCACGCTCTGGTAGGCCGCCAGGCGCTCTTCGTAGCGCGCCATGACGCGGGCCGTGACTTTCTCGTTGTCGTCCTTAGCCTGGGCCTCGGCCTGCGCCGCGTTCAGGCCCATGTTCTTCCACAGGCTGATGGCCCATTGCCACTGGCGCGCCGTCGCGGCGTCGGTGCTGCCGCCGGCGTCCTTCAGGATGCTGGTGACGTCGTCGCTGTCCAGGATGGAGAACTGGGGCTTGAGGCCCAGCGCGGCGCCGTCTTGCCGCAGCATCCGCACGCCCAGGGCGTGAAAAGTGCACACCAGCACGTTTTTCGCTTCGCGCCCGATCAGGCTCTTGGCCCGCTCGCGCATCTCGGCCGCCGCCTTGTTGGTGAAGGTGATGGCGGCGATGCGCTTGGCTTCCAGGCCGGTCTGTATCAGCCGCGCGATCTTGTGCGTGATCACGCGGGTCTTGCCCGAGCCGGCGCCGGCCAGCACGAGGCAGGGGCCGTGCATGTAGTTGACAGCTTCTTGCTGGGCGGAATTCAGGCCGGAGGACATCGGGAGGGAAGAAGCTGGGGGGGCGTACTGCGAAGGAAGCGGGGAATCATACCGGCGTGTGCAGTCAGCGCCCTGACACCCTGTCCTTGCAAGTTGCGCGGAAAATACGCCGGTGCTTGACATCCTCCTGGTCACCTTTCCCTTCTTCGCGCTGGTACTGTGTGGCTATGTGGCCGCCCGGCGCCGCATGCTGCCGCTGGACGCCATCCCCGGGCTCAACACCTTCGTGCTTTATTTCGCGCTGCCGTGCATGCTGTGGCGGTTCGGCGCCAGCACGCCGATCGCGCAGCTGCTGGATGCCGTCGCCGCTTCGGTCTATCTCCTGTGCGCGCTCGCCATGGTGATCTTCGTGGTCTGGTCCAGCCGCAACTCGCGCATCGGCTGGAACGACGCGTCGTTCGGGGCGCTGGTCGCCGCGTTTCCCAACACGGGCTTCATGGGCGTGCCGCTGCTGGTGGCCCTGCTCGGCGCGCAAGCAGCGGGGCCGGCCATCCTCACCATCATGATCGACCTGCTGATCACCAGTTCGCTGTGCATTGCGCTGTCGCGGCTGGACGGGGCGGATGAACATGGTGCGCGTAGGGCGGCGAAGAACGCGCTGCGAGGCGTTGCCATCAACCCCATGCCCTGGGCCATCGTGCTGGGCGGAGCTGCGTCGGCCTTGCAGTGGGTACCGATCAAGCCGGTGGCGCAGACCGTAGGCCTGCTTGCGGATTCAGCCTCGCCGGTGGCGCTGTTCACGATCGGCGCCGTGCTGGCGCGCTCGCAATACGTCGCCGCGCTGGGGGAACACGAACCCATGCCGTGGCGCGACTTCGTGCCCGTGGCCTTGTTCAAACTGCTGCTTCATCCGGGGCTGGTGTGGGTCGCAGGCAGCGCGGCGATCGCGCTGGGCTTGCCGCTCGACCGATTCGCGCTGACGGTGATGGTGCTGGTGGCGGCGCTGCCGTCTGCCAGCAACGTGGCATTGCTGGCAGAGCGGTTCGGCGCGGATACCGGGCGCATTGCCCGGATCATCCTGCTGACCACGGCAGCGGCGTTCCTCACTTTCTCGGCGGCGGTGGCGTTGGTGCGCTGAGTCGCGGATGAACAGGTCCGAAAACGGCCAGACGCGGACGGCGCCCGGGGCGACCATGGCGTTTCAACTTTCACTGGAGCAGCCATGGACTCATCCGACACCAAACAGATCGTCAAGAACGCATGGAAGGCGTTCGCCTCGCACGACGCCGAGCAGATAGCGGCGGTGTTCACCGAAGACGCGCAATGGCTGGCGCCCCCGGGCAATGCCACGGCCAAGGCCCTGGGCCACACCGGGCACGTGCTGGACCGCAAGACCATCGTGCACTTCATGGCCCATGAGTTCCCTACGCTTTTCGTGAGCAACGTGGAATTGACCTTTACCGGCCTGGTCGCCGAAGGATCGACGGCGGTGCTCGAGCATCGCCTGCAGGCGACGCTGGCCAACGGCAGGCATTACGACAACGACTACTGCTTCGTCATCGAGACCCGCGACGGCCGCATCCGCCGCATGCGCGAATACATGGACACGCAGCGCGGCTTCAAGTGCATCTTCGGGGACGCCGAACTCAGTCGAGCCGCTTGATCACGGCCAGCGTGCCGTCCTTGAAGTCGGCGACCGTGAGCGTCGGCTTGAGCGAGTTGCAGTTGCCGGGTATGTACTGGATCGGCGGCTGCCCGAAGCGTTCGTAGAGGCGCCGATGGCAGCCTTCGCGGGTGGCGACCAGATAGAGCGGCTTGCGCTTGAGCTCGTCGTCGGCAACCGATACCCCGATCGAGAAGGGGATGCGCGAGCTGTGGGCGAAGTCGTTCCTGAAGTCCGCCTGGGTGCCCAGGAAAGAGCCGTAGTCCCGCCATCGGATAAAGCGGTAGCGCACCTTGCCCACATGGGTCAGGGTTGCGCCATTCGCGACATAGGCGCCGATGCCAAAGAGCAGCGGGTCCTTGCTCTTGGAACTGACCGTCACGGTGGCGGTGACGAACTTCCTTCCCTTCTCGGCATCGAGGAATTTCCAGCCGTCGCCGTGCCAGTCGAAGATCCATCGCCGCACGACGCCGGTGGCGGTGAGGCCCATGCTGGTATCGCCATGGCTGAAATAGGGGCTGGTCCGCAGGGCCTTGAAGCCCAGTGCGGCGACCCGCTTTGCCTCTTCCTCGGCGGCGCGCTGTCTGGCAACGAGCATGTCGACCTGCCTTCCGGCAAGAGCTGCTTCCGCGCTGAGGGGGTACCTGTCGATCAGGCGCTTCAACGCCGCCTTGGCCTTCTCCGCATCCTGGGCCTTGACCGCAGCATCCACCTCGGCGGCAAGCACCGCGGGGGAAATGCGCAGCTGGGCGTTCTCGGCCCGCAGCCGCATCACCTCGGCCCGGAGCACCTCGAGCTCGCCCGGGTAATCGGTGGCGGCCACCGATGCGCACGCGCCGAATGCCACCAGCAACCCGAGCCACAGCGAAACCTTCCTGCGAGAACCAACGTGGGTTGTTTCACCTGTCACGAGGCTGGCTCCTTTCGCCTGCAAATGTTCTATGTGCATCAGAATGTTGCTTGATTGAACGCTGGGGCTTGTCGGACAAGAGCGACGACCCGCGTCAGTCGGCGCCACAGCAGGCGCTCCAGGCCATAAGCTCAACAGTAAGGCGCTTCGAAAGTAGACCTATGGCTTAGGCAATAATCCGGGCTCCAGTCTTAGCCAGCTTTTCAAGTGGAGCGACGTCGTGCCGGTCAAAGTATTCCTAGTGGAAGACATGAAGCATTTGCAGGAGGTCATCTCCGATCTGCTGGCCAGCATCGGCGACTTCCTGCTGATCGGCACGGCCACCACCGAGGCTGAAGCCAACCTGTGGCTGGCGGACAATCCCGACCGCTGGGACCTGGCGATCGTCGATCTCGTCCTGGAGCAGGGCAGCGGCATGAGCGTCGTCGCCAAGTGCAAGCGCCGCCCCAGCGCGAGCAAGGTCGTGGTCTTCAGCGACTACGTGACGCCGGGCATCCACAAGCACTGCCTGGGCCTGGGCGCGGACGCCGCCATCCCCAAGTCCGACATGCCCGCTTTCATCGAGTACTGCTCGGGCCTGACGCCGGCAACCGCTTAGGAACGCTTGGGGATCTCGATCCCGCGCGCCACCGCCGGGCGGGCAACGAAGGCGGCCAGCGCCCGCGTGACATGCGGGAAATCCGAGATACCCACCAGGTCGCCCGCTTCGTAGAACCCGATCAGGTTGCGCACCCAGGGGAAGGTCGCGATGTCGGCGAAGGTGTAGGCATCGCCCATGATCCATTTCCTGTTTGCGAGCCGCTGGTTCAGCACGCCCAGCAGCCGGCTGGATTCGGCCGTGTAGCGATCGCGCGGCCGCTTGTCCTCGAAGTCCTTGCCCGCGAACTTATGGAAGAAGCCCACCTGGCCGAACATCGGGCCGATGCCGCCCATCTGGAACATCAGCCACTGGACGGCTTCCCAGCGGCCGGCCGGATCCTGCGGCATGAACATCCCGGCCTTGTCGGCGAGGTAAAGCAGGATGGCGCCGGACTCGAAAAGGGCCAGCGGCTTGCCGCCCGGGCCGTGGGGATCGAGGATGGCCGGGATCTTGTTATTGGGGTTGAGCGACAGGAACTCCGGCGACATCTGGTCGCTGGTTTCGAAGCCCACCCGGTGTGGCTCGTAAGGCAGCCCGGTCTCCTCCAGCATCACTGAAACCTTGATGCCGTTGGGCGTCGGCAGCGAATAAAGCTGGATCCGGTCGGGGTGCTGGGCAGGCCACTTGCGGGTGATGGGGAAGGAGGAGATGTCGGTCATGGCCGTGAATCTAGCAGCAAGCCATCATCCCTGCAGCCGCGGAAAAAAGCCCGAATGGGGTATCGTCGCGCGCATGCAGCAAGCGATCATCTCCATCTCGGGCCTTTCCAAGACCTACGCCTCCGGGTTCAAGGCCCTCAGCAACGTGGACCTGGAAATCCGGCGCGGCGAGATCTTCGCCCTGCTGGGCCCCAATGGCGCCGGCAAGACCACGCTGATCAGCATCATCTGCGGCATCGTCAATCCGTCCGAGGGCCGCGTCAACGTGGATGGCTACGACATCGCCTCGCAGTACCGCGCGGCGCGTTCGCTGATCGGTCTGGTCCCCCAAGAGATCGCCACCGACTCCTTCGAGACCGTGTGGAACACGGTCTCGTTCAGCCGCGGCCTGTTCGGCAAGCCCGCCAATCCGGCGCACATCGAGAAGGTGCTCAAGGACCTGTCGCTGTGGGACAAGCGCAACAGCAAGATCATGACCTTGTCGGGCGGCATGAAGCGCCGCCTGATGATCGCCAAGGCCCTGTCGCACGAGCCGCAGGTGCTGTTCCTGGACGAACCCACGGCGGGCGTCGACGTGCAGCTGCGCCAGGGCATGTGGGAGCTGGTGCGCTCCTTGCGCGATACCGGCGTCACCATCATCCTGACGACGCACTACATCGACGAAGCCGAGGTGATGGCCGACCGCATCGGCGTCATCAGCAAGGGCGAGATCATCCTGGTGGAGAACAAGGACGAGCTGATGCGCAAGCTCGGCAAGAAGCAGCTGACGCTGCAATTGCAACATCCCATGCAAGGCATCCCGGACGCACTGTCGGCGCTGCCGCTGGAGTTGTCCGGCGCAGGCAACGAGCTGACCTATACCTACGACGCCCACAGCGAGCACTCGGGCATCGCCGGCCTGCTGGAAGACCTGGACCGCGCCGGCATCGCCTTCAAGGACCTGCAGACCAGCCAGAGTTCGCTGGAAGATATTTTCGTCAGCCTGGTGAGGGAAGAACAATGAACCTGCATGCCATCCGCGCGATTTACCGGTTCGAGATGGCGCGCACCTGGCGCACCATCCTGCAAAGCATCGTCTCGCCCGTAGTGTCCACTTCGCTGTATTTCGTGGTGTTCGGCGCGGCGATCGGTTCGCGCATTCCGGAGGCGGGCGGCGTGAGCTACGGCGCCTTCATCGTGCCCGGCCTGGTGATGCTCTCCATCCTGACTCAAAGCGTATCGAACGCCTCGTTCGGGATCTACTTTCCCAAGTTCACCGGCACCATCTATGAGCTGCTGTCGGCGCCGGTGTCCACCCTCGAGATCGTGGTGAGCTATGTGGGCGCGGCGGCGACCAAGTCCATCATCCTCGGCCTGATCATCCTGGCCACGGCCGCGCTGTTCGTGCCGCTGCGCATCCAGCATCCCGTCTGGATGCTGACGTTCCTGGTGCTCACCGCGCTGACTTTCAGCCTGCTGGGCTTCATCATCGGCATCTGGGCCGACGGCTTCGAGAAACTGCAGTTCGTCCCCACACTCATCATCACGCCGCTGGCCTTCCTCGGCGGCAGCTTCTACTCGATCGACATGCTGCCGCCGCTGTGGCAGAAGGTGACCTTGTTCAACCCCGTCGTGTACCTGATCAGCGGCTTTCGCTGGAGCTTCTATGGCACGGCCGACGTGGGCGTGGGCATCAGCCTGGCCATGACGCTGCTGTTCATGGCGATCTGCCTGGGCATCGTGGCCTGGATCTTCAAGACCGGCTATCGGCTGAAAATGTAAGACACTGCCTGCGGGAGCCAGGGCTCTTCGTCCGACAGGCCCAGCGCGAAGAAACGGCCAGCATGGGCCTTTTGGGCACATCGCCCGTTCTTCAAGAGGCATCCCATGAGCATTCTCGGAAAAATCTTCGGCCGTATCTTCCCGCAGGCCAAGGCCGCCCAGCCGCCGGCAACGCCTGCGCAGACTTCTCCTGGCGCTACCGGCACGGCACCTCAAGCCGGGCCCGGGCAAACAGCGCCCACCGCGGCGATGGACCGGGTCGATGTCGAGAAGGTGCTGGACCAGCTGGCGGCGACGAAGGGGCAGAAGCTGAACTGGCGCACCTCCATCGTCGACCTGATGAAGTTGGTGGATCTCGACAGCAGCCTGCAGGAGCGCAAGGAGCTGGCCGACGAGCTGAAGTACACCGGCGACAAGAACGACTCGGCGACCATGAACATCTGGCTGCACAAGCAGGTCATGAAGAAGCTGGAAGAGAACGGCGGCAAGGTGCCGGCCGATCTGAAGGACTAGGGCTGGACTGTCATCCCGGGCCTGACCCGGGATCCATGTCACAAGTGCGGGAACTTCGCGAACAGGTCCGCCGCCCAATCGACGAACGCCCTGACCTTGGCACTCAAGTGCCGGTTGGGCGGATACACCACATGGATGGGAAGGGGTGGCCGTGACCAATCCGGGAGCACCTTCACCAGCTCACCGCTGGCCAGGTAGGGCGCGGCCTGGAACATCGCCGTCTGGGAAACGCCCAGGCCCGCCAGCACGGCCGCCATGTGGGCGTTGCTGTCGTTGACGGACACCTTGTGGCGCCCGACCAGTTCGATGGTCTCACCATCCTTGACAAAGATGTCGGGGTAGGAGCGCCCGGTGACCGCCGAAAAGAAGTTCACCATGATGTGCCCGTCCTCCAGCTCGTTGGGGTGAGCCGGCTCGCCGTGGCGCTTCAGGTACTCAGGGGAGGCGACCGTCACCAGCGAAAGATTGGCGATGCGTCGCGCCACCAGCGACTGATCCAACAGATCGCCGCCGCGGATGACGCAATCGACGTTGTCGCTGATCAGGTTGACCGGCCGGTCGCCCACGCCCAGGTCGAGCTGGATGTCGGGATAGCGCTCGTAGAAACTGGGCAGCGCCGGAATGACGATGAGCCGGGCCACCGAGGCGCCCACATCGATGCGCAGGCGCCCGCTGGGATTGGCCTGGGCATTGGTCATGCTCGCTTCGATGTCGTCCAGGTCGTTCAAGAGGCGCGCCGTGCGCTCGTAGTAGGCGGCGCCATCGGGCGTCACCGTCACGCGGCGGGTGGTGCGATTGAGCAGTTTCACCTTGAGCCGGCCCTCCAGGTGCTGCACCAGCTTGGTGACTGTGCCTTTGGGCAAATCCAGCGAGGCCGCCGCCTTGGTGAAGGTGCCGGCCTCCACCACACGGGCAAATACGCGCATCGACTGAATCTGATCCATCTTGTTATCCCTCGAAAGTGTTCGCATTGTTCCCGGTTTGGAAACGCAGAACTGGCAGGAGGCCCCTTTATCCGCATCAGGTACATGCCTATAGTCCAACCATGCCCTCCAGCCGTACCGCGCCCGCTGCCCCAACGACCATCGTGGAGTCCGACACCACGATCGCCGTGACGGGGCACCCGCCTCTGCTTGCCCGCATCTACGGCCGGCGCGGGGCGCAGCCGGCAGCGCCCCTGGTGCTTCACTTCCATGGCGGCACCTTCGTCAGCGGCGACCTCGACAGCGGTGCCTGCATGGCGCGGATGCTGGCCGAGGTGGATGCGGTGGTGGTGTCGCTGGCGTACCCGCTGGCGCCGGCCCATCCTTTCCCCGAGGCCGTCGAGTCGGCCTATGCCGCGCTGGAGTGGACCTACAAGCAGCGCAACAAGCTGGCCGGCGCCGGCGCGCGCGTGTACCTGGCCGGCGATGAAGCGGGCGGCAATCTCGCAGCCGCCGTGGCACTGGTGGCGCGCGACCGGGCCCATCCGCCGTTGGCGGGGCAGATCCTGGTGGCGCCCATGCTCGATCCCTGCGTCGGTACCGCGTCGCTGCGCGAGTCGATGGACTGCGGCTCAGTGAGCTGCAAGTGGGCCGATGGCTGGCAACAATACCTGCGCAGCCCCATGGATGCCGAACACCCGTATGCGGTGCCGAGCCGCGCGCGGCGGCTGGTGGATTTGCCGCCGGCCCTGGTGTTGACCGGCGCCGACGATCCGATGCGTGACGAGGCCCTGGCCTACGCGCAGCGCTTGCGCGACGCCGGGATCGCGGTGACCAGCGGCTTGCTGCCCGTGGAAACCGGCTGGCCCGATTCGCTGAGCGAGCCACCGGCGCAGGAGTGCCCCTGTGCGACCAGCGTGAAGCAGCATCTGCGCGCGTTCTTCTACCCAGCGACGCCACCGCCGCCCTCGTAGCGCCGGCCAAGCCACCACCTCACCGATTGCCGCGAAACCTGGCGTACCCCGCCGGGCTGGACCGACTCACCCTCAAAAAGGAAGAAACCATGACCAACGACACCACCAAATCCACTCGTGACCGCCGGCTCTGGACCGCCATCGGCTCGCTCACCGCGCTGGCCGCCATCGTTTCCGCGCTGTTCGGGCTGGGCGGGCCCAAGGCGCAGGCCAGCGCCAATGCCTCCGCCGTGCAGGCCACGCCGGTGTCGGTCGCTGCCGTGAGCGAAAGCGAAGTCACGGCCTGGGACGAGTTTTCGGGGCGGCTCGAAGCCGTGGAGCGGGTGGACGTGCGCTCGCGTGTGGCAGGCGCCGTGCAGGCAGTGCATTTCCGTGAGGGCGCCCTGGTCAAGAAGGGCGACCTGCTCATCACCATCGATCCGGCGCCCTACGCCGCCGATGCCGAGCGCGCCGAAGCGCAGGTCGCCGCCGCCCAGGCCCGCCTGAGCCGTGCCCAGGGCGACCACGTCCGGGCGCAGCGGCTGTGGGAAGAGAAGGCTATCTCCCAGCGCGAATACGAAGAGCGGCTGAACGCCCAGCGCGAGGCCGATGCCAATCTGCGGGCGGCCCAGGCCCAGCGCGAGTCGGCTCGCCTGAGCCTGAGCTACACCCAGGTGCGCGCCCCCGTGTCGGGCCGCATCGGCCGCCTCGAAGTCACCGCCGGCAACCTGGTGGCGGCCGGCCCCGGCGCCCCGGTGCTCACCACGCTGGTCTCGGTCAGCCCCATCTATGCCAGCTTCGACACCGACGAGCAGATCATCGCCCGCGCGCTCCAGGACATGCCCGGCGGCTCCAGCGCCCGCGCCCTGATCGAACGCATCCCGGTGCAGATGGGCACGGCGGCGATGACCGACACGCCCTACCAGGGCCGCCTGCAACTGATCGACAACCAGGTCGATGCCAAGAGCGGCACCGTGCGCGTGCGTGCCGCCTTCGACAACAAGGACGGGGCACTGATGCCCGGGCAGTTCGCCCGCGTGCGCATGGGCCAGGCCCAGAGTACCCGCGCCTTGCTGGTCAATGAGCGGGCCGTCGGCACCGACCAGAACAAGAAGTTCGTGCTGGTGGTGGGCGAGGGCAACAAGGCCGAGTACCGCGAAGTCACGCTGGGCGGTTCGGTCAATGGCTTGCGCGTGGTCAAGGGCGGCCTCAAGGCCGGCGAGCGCATCGTGGTCAATGGCCTGCAGCGCGTGCGGCCCGGCTCGCTGGTGCAGCCGCAGCCCGTGAACATGGACGCCAAGCCCGAGGTGCAAGCCAAGTCCGAAGCCGGCGCCAAGTCCTGAGCCGCTCCCGAAAGACTCCCATGAATCTGTCGAAATTTTTCATCGACCGGCCGATCTTCGCCGGCGTGCTGTCGCTGCTGATCTTCCTGTCCGGCCTGATCGCGCTGCGCGGGTTGCCGATCTCCGAATACCCGGAGGTGGTGCCGCCTTCCGTCGTGGTGCGGGCCAACTATCCCGGCGCCAATCCCAAGGTGATCGCCGAAACCGTGGCGACGCCGCTGGAGGAAGCCATCAACGGCGTCGAAGGCATGCTCTATATGAGCAGCCAGGCGACCACCGACGGCCTGATGACGCTGAACGTCACCTTCAAGCTGGGTACCGATCCCGACAAGGCCCAGCAGCTGGTGCAAAACCGGGTGGCCCAGGCCGAGCCGCGCCTGCCCGAGGAAGTGCGGCGCCTGGGCATCACCACCATCAAGAGCTCGCCCGACCTCACGATGGTGGTGCACCTGCTGTCGCCCAACAACCGCTACGACATGACCTACCTGCGCAACTACGCGCTGCTCAACGTCAAGGACCGGCTGGCCCGGGTGCAGGGCGTGGGCGACGTGCAGCTGTTCGGCTCGGGCGACTATTCGATGCGGGTCTGGCTCGATCCGCAGAAAGTCGCGCAGCGCGGTCTTTCGGCCAGCGACGTGGTGCGAGCCATCCGCGAGCAGAACGTGCAGGCCGCCGCCGGCGTCGTGGGTGCCTCGCCCGGCCTCAAGGGCGTGGACCTGCAGCTGTCCATCAACGCCCAGGGCCGGCTGCAAAGCGAAGAGGAATTCGGCGACATCATCGTCAAGAGCAGCGCCGACGGCGCCGTGACCCGGCTGCGCGATATCGCCCGGCTGGAGCTGGGCGCATCGAGCTATTCGTTGCGCTCGCTCCTGGACAACAAGGACGCGGTGGCGGTGCCGGTGTTCGCCGCGCCGGGCTCCAACGCCATCCAGATCTCCGATGGCGTGCGCGCCACCATGGCCGAGCTCAAGAAGACCATGCCCGAAGGCGTGGAGTACGAGATCGTCTACGACCCCACGCAGTTCGTCCGCGCCTCCATCGAATCGGTGGTCCACACGCTGCTGGAAGCCATCCTGCTGGTGGTGCTGGTCGTCATCCTGTTCCTGCAGACCTGGCGCGCCTCCATCATCCCGCTGCTGGCCGTCCCCATCTCCGTGGTGGGCACCTTCGCCGTGATGCACCTGTTCGGCTTCTCGATCAACGCGCTCAGCCTGTTCGGCCTGGTGCTGGCGATCGGCATCGTGGTGGACGACGCCATCGTGGTGGTGGAGAACGTGGAGCGCAACATCGAAGCGGGCCTGACGCCACGGGAAGCAACGTACCGGGCCATGCGCGAGGTGTCGGGGCCCATCATCGCCATTGCGCTGGTGCTGATCGCCGTGTTCGTGCCGCTGGCCTTCATCAGCGGCCTGACGGGCCAGTTCTATAAACAGTTCGCCTTGACCATCGCCATCTCCACGGTGATCTCCGCGGTCAATTCGCTGACGCTGTCGCCGGCCCTGGCCGCGCTGCTGCTTAAGAGCCATGACGCGCCCAAGGATGCGCTCACCCGCGGCATGGACCGTGTCTTCGGCCGCTTCTTCGCCGCCTTCAATCGTGCCTTTGGCCGCGGCGCCGGTGCCTACACCCAGGGTGTGAAGACGGTGATCTCGCGCAAGGCGCTGATGCTGAGCATCTACCTGGCGCTGGCAGCGGCGACCGTCGGGCTGTTCAAGCTGGTGCCGAACGGCTTCGTGCCGGCGCAGGACAAGCAGTACCTGATCGGCTTCGCGCAACTGCCCGATGGCGCCACGCTGGACCGCACCGAGGACGTCATCCGCCGCATGAGCGAGATCACGCTCAAGCAGCCCGGCGTGGAACATGCGGTGTCGTTTCCCGGCCTGTCGATCAACGGCTTCACCAACAGCTCCAACTCCGGCATCGTGTTCGCCACGCTCAAGCCTTTCTCCGAGCGGCGCGGCGCCGACCAGAGCGCCGGCGCCATCGCCGGCCAGCTCAACGCCCAGTTCGGCCAGCTGCAGGATGCCTTCGTCATGATGTTCCCGCCGCCGCCGGTGCAGGGCCTGGGCACGACGGGCGGATTCAAGCTGCAACTGGAAGACCGCGGCTCGCTCGGCTACGAGGCGCTGGACGGCGCGCTCAAGGCCTTCATGGCCAAGGCCTACCAGGCGCCGGAACTGGCCGGCATGTTCTCCAGTTTCCAGCTCAACGTGCCGCAGCTGTGGGCCGACATCGACCGCACCAAGGCGCGCCAGCTCGGCGTGCCGGTGACCGACGTGTTCGACACCATGCAGATCTACCTGGGCAGCCTGTACGCCAACGACTTCAACAAGTTCGGCCGCACCTACTCGGTCCGCGTCCAGGCCGATGCGCCTTATCGTGCCCGGGCCGAGGACATCGGCTTGCTGAAGGTGCGCTCGGCCACCGGCGAGATGGTGCCGCTGTCGGCTCTGATGAACATCAAGCCGAGCTTCGGCCCGGAACGCGCGATGCGCTACAACGGCTACCTCTCGGCCGACATCAACGGCGGCCCGGCTCCCGGCTATTCGTCGGGCCAGGCGCAGGACGCCGTCAAGCGCATCGCCGCCGAGACCCTGCCGGCCGGCATCAGCTTCGAATGGACCGAGTTGACCTACCAGGAAATCCTGGCCGGCAATTCAGCAGCCTGGGTGTTCCCGCTGGCCATCCTGCTGGTGTTCCTGGTGCTGGCCGCGCAGTACGAGAGCCTGACGCTGCCGCTGTCGATCATCATGATCGTGCCCATGGGCCTGCTGGCGGCGATGACCGGCGTGTGGCTGTCCGATGGCGACAACAACGTCTTCACCCAGATCGGCCTGATGGTGCTGGTCGGGCTGTCGGCCAAGAACGCCATCCTGATCGTGGAGTTCGCGCGCGAGTTGGAGTTCGCCGGGCGAACGCCGGTGCAGGCCGCCATCGAAGCCAGCCGGCTGCGGCTGCGTCCCATCCTGATGACCTCGCTGGCCTTCGTCATGGGCGTGCTGCCACTGGTACTGACCACGGGCGCCGGCGCCGAGATGCGCCAGGCCATGGGCATCGCGGTGTTCGCCGGGATGATCGGTGTCACCGCCTTCGGCCTGTTCCTCACCCCAGTGTTCTACGTGACGCTGCGTGCGCTGGCCGGCAATCGGCCGCTGAAACTGCACGGCGAGGTCCCGCACCTGGAAGCGTTTGCCGCCCCGGCGGCATTTGGCGGCGGCGCGTCGGCACGGCCCGTCCCCGCTGCCCCATTGAAAGCCCATGAATCATGAACCTGTCCTTTTCGTTTCCGCGCCACGCCATGGCGCCCTTGCTGGCCGCGCTGGTGCTTGCCGGTTGCGCCACTGCACCGGCGAAGCTTCCCGTTCAGCCCGAGCCGCCCGCGAGCTTCAAGGAAACCCGCGAGCGCTGGACCATCGCGGCCCCGGCCGAGACGCAGGACCGCGGCGCCTGGTGGAAGGTGTTCGCCGATCCGGTGCTCGACGGTCTGGTCGAGCGTGCCGGCATCAACAACACCAGCATCCATCAAGCCGCAGCCCGGCTGGCCCAGGCGCGCGCCCTGGCGCGCGACGCCGAGGCCGATCGCTCGCCGCAAATCGGCATCGGCGCCGGAGCGAGCCGCCAGGCCGGAGCAGGGAGCCCCGGCGGACCGGCGCCAGCCACCTTGACGTCGGCCGGCGCCAGCCTGTCCTACGAGCTCGACCTGTTCGGCCGGCTGGCGCGCGCCCGCGATGCCGCCTCGCTCGACGCCCAGTCACGCGAAGCGCTGCTGCAGAGCACCCGCTTGCTGGTGCAAGCCGAAGTCGCGCAGACCTACCTGGCGGTGCGGGCTATGGACAGCGAACGGCAGCTGGTGCGCGAGACCGTTGCGGCCTACCAGGACACCTTGCGCCTGACGCAGCGGCGGCACCAGGCCGGCGACATTGCCGAGCTGGACGTCGTGCGGGTAGAGAGCGAGCTGGCCGCCACCGAGTCGCAAGCATTGGCCTTGGACCGGCAGAGAGCCCAGCTCGAGCATGCATTGGCCGTGCTCATAGGCGACGCGGCATCCAGCTTCACCCTGGGCGTGGAAGAGTGGCGCACAGCGCTCCCGCAAATTCCCGCAGGCGTTCCGGCCACGGTGCTGGCCCGCCGGCCCGATGTCTCGGCGGCGCAGAGCAGCATCCTGGCAGCGCAGGCGCTCCTGGGGGTGGCCCGCGCGGCCTGGTTCCCCAATGTTTCGCTCACCGCAGCGGGGGGCTTCGCCTCGCCGGAACTGGGCGACTTGTTCAAGTGGTCGGCGCGCGCCTGGGGCGTGGGCGCCTTGCTGTCCTTGCCGCTGTTCGACGGCGGTCGCCGTGAAGCCGGCGTGCAGGGTGCGCAGGCCCAACTTGACGAGGCGTTGGCCGGCTACCGCGGCCAGGTGCTGGTCGCGTTCAAGGAGGTGGAAGACCAGCTGTCGTCGCTGCGGTTGCTGCATGAGCAAGCACAGGCACAGGCTCGCGCCGTGACATCGGCAAGCCGCGCCACCGTCCTGTCCGAGTCTCGCTATCGCCATGGGCTGGACAGCCAGCTGGAGCTGCTCGACGCGCGCCGCAGCGAATTGGGCAATCGCCGGCAGGCTCTGCAGGTGCGCTCCGGCCAATACCAGGCAACGGTGGCGCTGATCCGGGCATTGGGTGGCGGCTGGGAAACGCCGACTGCTGCGCGCGAGCTTGCGGCTGCAAGTCCAACCTTGGCGCATTGATTTTCACAATCACTACACAACGTTGCGTACTCGGCAATTTTTGGAATTCGGGTCCGGGGGCGCAGAATTTGCGCAAGACTTCACGGACGAACTTCACGATCGAAGTTCCCTGGAGCCAGAACGGAGCCATTCAGTCATGCGCGAATACGGCAGCCGGGGGGGCACCCGCGGCGTTAGCCATTACGAGATAGGGCCGAATTTCATTCGCCTGCGTTTTCGCCACGATCCGCGGGTGTTCGTTTACACCGACAAGCGGCCCGGGCTGGCGAAGGTGATGCTCATGCAGCACCTCGCCGTCGAGGGCGAGGGCCTCACCTCGTTCGTCCATCAGCAGGCAGCGGGAGATTACGAGTTCTGGTTCGTGCCGCCGCGCCCGGATGCGCGCAGCCCCGCCGCCAAGTCGAGGAAGGCAACGGCGCGATAGGGGCCTGATCCACTTGGCGGATTGACAGGGTTCCAACGATCCCGGGTTGCGCGCTGCTGCCGCACGGCGGCTTGTGCGCGACCACCTATTTCTATCGATTGCTCGGCAACTGAGCGCCAGCCCGGTGTCGATGTGCATAGAATGTGCGCTGACACTACCGGGCCCCTATGGCGAATTCCGTGGACAAGGCAGCTCAGGACTGGCGCGAGGCCACCGCAGCGCTTGTCGCGGCACAGCTTGCTTTCAGCGAGAGGAAGGGGCCGGCACCCGAACCCGCGCTCATCACCGAGGCCAAGTTGCTGCGCAAGATCGCCGACCAGAGCCTTTCCAAGCTGATCGCCTCCATCAAGAAGTGACGGCCGGCTACCAGGTATCGACGTAGCGCGTTCCGGGCGGCTCCTTGTGCGTCGCCGAAGCCAGCCCGTTCACCAGCCAATCGCGGGTTTGCGCCGGGTCGATCACGGCGTCGATCTCCAGCGTGGCCGCCATGTTCATCGCCTGGCCGTTCTCGTACTGCTGGGCCACCAGCTTCTGGTACAGCGCATCGCGCTCGGCGCCCGGCGTGGCGGCCTCCAACTCCTTGCGAAAGCCCAGCTTCACCGCGCCCTCCAAGCCCATGGCGCCGAACTCGCCGGTGGGCCATGACACCGTGAACACGGGGGCATCGAATCCGCCCGCCGTCATGGCCTGGGCACCGAGCCCGTAGCCCTTGCGCAGCACCACGGCGAAGAAAGGCACCGACAGATGGGCCGCCATCACGAACATCCGGGACACATGCCGCACCTGGGCCTGGGCTTCGATCTCGGGCCCGACCATGAAGCCCGGCGTGTCGGTGAGCGAGACGATGGGCAGGCCATGGGCGTTGCACAGCTGCATGAAGCGGGCCGCCTTGTCCGCGGCTTCCACGTCGATCGCGCCGCCCAGATGCTGCGGATTGTTGGCGATCAGCCCCAGGGGCCGGCCCTCGATGCGCGCCAGCGCCGTGATCATGCCGGCGCCGAATCCGGCGCGCAGCTCCAACAGCGAGCCGGTGTCCACCAATACTTCCATCAAGGCCCGGACGTCATACACGCGCAGGCGGTTCTCGGGAATGGCCTGGCGCAGCGCGTTCTGGTCGGCGCAGACCCACTGGGCCGTCGGTCCCTGGAAGTACGACAGGTATTGCTGCGCCTTGCGCACCGCTTCTTCCTCGTCCTTGACCAGCACGTCGATCACGCCATTGCGCGACTGGACTTCGCTGGGGCCGATCTGCTCTGGCTTGAAGCTGCCCAGGCCGCCGCCTTCGATCATGGCGGGGCCGCTCATGCCGATGTTGCTGGCCCGGGTGGCGATGATGACGTCGCAGCAGCCCAGCAGCGCGGCGTTGCCGGCGAAGCAGCGGCCATGCACGATGCCGACCACCGGCACCTTGCCCGAGAGCGCGGCAAACTGGCTGAAGGTGTGGTTGTTCAGGCCGGCAACGATGGGCATGTCCACGTCGCCCGGACGGCCGCCGCCCCCTTCCGCGAACAGCACGACCGGCAACTTGAGCTGGTGCGCCAAGCCCAGCATGCGGTCCTTCTTGTGGTGGTTGCGCATGCCCTGGGTGCCGGCCAGCACCGTGTAGTCGTAGGCCATCACCACGCAGCGCGATTTCTCCGGGCCGAACGCCTGGGCGTTGACGGTGCCTATGCCGGCGATCATTCCGTCGGCCGGTGTGTTGGCGATCAGGTCCTCCATGCTCCGGCGCCGGGTCTGCGCGGCCACGGCCAGCGCGCCGTACTCGATGAAGCTGCCGTCGTCGCACAGGTGCGCCACGTTCTCGCGCGCGGTGCGCCCGCCGGCGGCGTGGCGCCGGGCCACGGCCTCGGGCCGGCTGGCATCGAGCGTGAAGGCGTGACGGTCGACCACGCGCTGCAGGTCGGGCCGCAGGCCGCTCGCACTGGCGGCCGCAGGCTGCGCGGTTTCGGGCGCCGGACTCGGGCCCTGCGGCGCGGTGCTGGACACCGGCTGCGTCGCCATCAGCACGTCGCCCTCGCCGACCGACTCGCCCGCGGCGAAAAACAGTGCCCGCACCTGACCGGCCTTGTCTGCGCGAATCTCATGCTCCATCTTCATGGCTTCGAGGATGACGACCACGTCGCCTGCCTGAACGGTATCGCCGGGCGCGACGAGCCATTGCACGAGTTGGGCTTGAAGGGGGGAGCGGAGTTCGGCCATGCAGCCATTGTCGAACAAGGGGCAAGCGCGCTGCGGTCAACCCGGCGACATGGCGGCTATAGTGCAGATACCGAGCGCATTGGCACGTGAGCCTGCAAGCCACTCGGGGAGGAGGGCAATGAGCAGAATAGCCGGCAAAAGCCAGCTTATCGCGCAGCAATATCCCGCGTCGTTTACCCACGGGCGATCGCGGCATTGCAGGTCCGGATTTATCGGACCACGGCCACATGCCTTCCAGCAAAATATAGAAGTGCGACAAGCACTTGAACCCGTCCACCGAACCAACTTATCCCGCAACTGCGCGATAAGAGGTTTGAGGGCGCGGGAGATATTACGTTAGACCGCACGGCAAACATCATGGCCTTCCCTACAACCGTAATCCACGTTGCGGCAGCGGAGCGAGAACTCGGCGTCAAACTGCCACGGGAATACCGCGAGCGGCTCATGGCCCGGAACGGTGGCGAACTCTCAACGGCAGGCGACGACTGGCAGGTGTTTCCGGTGTTCGACGCAACCAACCGGAAGACCGCAGGACGCTCCGCCGGCCATATCGTCTTGGAAACGCGCAGCGCGAGAGCCTGGGAGGGCTTTCCGCAAGGCGCTGTCGCGATTGCTTCGAACGGCGCTGGCGATCTCCTCGTCCTACTACCCATGGGAACTCCCGGTCAGCTGGATCCTCAAGTGCAGGTTTGGAATCATGAAACTCGTAAGTGCAAGCCGTCCGCCCTTCGTTATGACCACTAGTTTCCAAGTGCTGTCTAACTTGTCAATCGACACGGACCCACAACAGCAGGAGGCGGCTTCGCCGCTTGCGTTGGTGGTCCGGTCATTTTTACGTCATCCCTCGTTCGAAACCACCGCGCTTGACCGGACGTACGAATAAGCGTACGATTGCTGCCATCGGAGAACACCCATGGCTAATCCTGTCACTGCTAGCGAAGCGCGCGCCAACCTGTACCGGCTGATCGACGAGACGAACGAGTCTCATCGACCCGTGGTGATTGCGGGTAGGCGCAGTAGTGCAGTCCTCGTATCGGCCGAGGATTGGGATGCGATTCAGGAGACCCTTTATCTCCTCTCCGTGCCTGGCATGCGTGAATCGATCAAGAAGGGCATGGCCGAGCCTCTTGAGAAGAGCGCCAGAGAAGTCAAGTGGTGAAGTGGCAAGTTGTCTATGCGAAGCATGCGCTCAAGGACGCGAAGAAGCTCTCAGCAGCAGGTCTGAAGGAAAAGGCGCAGGAACTACTGGAGGTGTTGGCGCACGACCCGTTTCAGAACCCCCCTCCGTTCGAGAAGCTTGTTGGCGACCTTGAGGGCGCATATTCCCGCCGTATCAACATCCAGCACCGCTTGGTATACGAGGTATTCAAGAAGGAGCGGATGGTTCGAATACTGCGGATGTGGACTCACTATGAGTGACGCGAGGGATAACATGGCAATCGACACGGACGTCCTGTCGGCGGGCATTCGCCTGCCTGCTGTCCGCCGGTCGTTTCTACGTTAGCTATCATGAAACAACCGTATCGTTGGCGCTGCTTCGCTTGTGACGAGCCGAACGAGCCGTTGGCGATCTCCTGCTCGTCGTGTGGTTTTCCTGCCAGGGCCTCTGGTGCCGAGATTGCCAACGCTCGAGCTGCCTGGCGCACTGCTCGCAGGCCATACAGCTCCCCCTCAGAGTCGATCGCAGAGTCGCAGGCGAAATGGAGCGGCTGGCGAAAGGGCTGCGCAATCGCCGGCGCCGCATTGCTAGCGATCAGTGGATACGCTTGGATGGGGTCGCTCTCTTGGCCTCGCTTCGCACTTGCCCTTTTCGCCTGTATGTTTGGCGCGCTCCTACTTCTGGTGGCATGCGTCGCCAGAGACAGGAGCGATGGCTAACAGGTCAAGTGCGCCGAGGAATAATGTGGGCATGGGCTCATTCGTCCCCCTCATCGAGCTGCTGCGCGGCGGCACGCTGGAGTCCGTGCATTTCGGCGCCGTGGCCGTCGCCGACGTCAAAGGCAAGGTGCTGGCGCGCGCCGGCGATCCGCAATGGATCAGCTTCACGCGGTCCACGCTCAAAGCCTTGCAGTCGCTGCCGTTCATGCAGGCGGGTGGTCCCAAGGCCATGGGTTTCTCGCGCGAAAACATCGCGATGATGTGTGCCAGCCACAGCGGCGAGCCCATGCATGTGGAGCAGGTGCAGGGCATGCTGGACAAGGCGGGCCTGACGTACAAGGCCTTGCAGTGCGGCTGCCACGTGCCCATCTTCGCCGACCTCGGGGTCGCGCCCAGGCCCGCGCCCGGCGAGTACGACGAACGCCACCACAACTGCAGCGGCAAGCACGCCGGCTTCCTGGCCCATTGCGTGCAGCAAGGCTGGCCGGTGGGCCACTACCTCGCGCCGGGCCATCCGCTGCAGCAAGCGATCCGACGCGATATGGCGCGGGCCGTAGGCTTGGCGCCCGAAGACCTGAAGATGGGCATAGACGGTTGCTCGGCGCCGAACTACGCGATGCCGCTGGCCAGTCTGGCGCGCGGTTATGCGCGGCTTGCCAGCGGTTTGTCCGATCCCGAGTTCGGCGATAGTTTCGTGCAGCTGGCCGATGCGATGACCTCGCATCCCGAACTGGTGTCCGGCACGGCCCGCAGCGACCTGGCCTTCATGCGCGCAGGGCGCGGCGACTGGGTGACCAAGGCCGGCGCGGATGGCGTGCAGGTCGTCGCCAGCCGCAGCCGCCGCCAGGGTTTTGCGCTGAAGATCGCCGACGGCAATTCGACGGCGCTGAACGCCGCCACGGCGGCCGTGCTGGACCAACTGGGCTGGCTGGATGCGCGCCAGCGGGAGGAACTGCGGCCCTGGCGCGCCGAGGCGATCGCCAATGCGCGGGGCACGCAGGTGGGTGAACGCCGGCCCGCGTTCAAATTGCAGTCATCGCACTGAAATCCGGCATCGCCGCGCTCGCATAGCCGGCGCAAGCCAGCGACCCGATCGCGATCCGCCCGCCCTGGATCTTCAGCCGCACCGCGCCATGGCTGCGCTCATACACGTCGGGATGGGCCGTGCGGAACGCCTGCTGTTCCGCGTCGCCCTGGGCCGCCATGCCGTTGACGTAGTGATGGCCGTTGCGCTCCACATGGCGGATGCCCAGCAGATTGACCAGCGCCAGGTCTTGCTGCACCGACAGGCCGGCCTGCGTCGTCAGGTCTTCGGCCGACATGAAATAGCGCGCCGCGCCCTCCTGCGCATTCCATTGCGCGCAGCGCGCGGCATTGAGGAGCGCCTTGTACAGGCCCTTGCAGGTCTTGGACGAGACGCCCAGGTAGCCGCGCTCGCGCGCCAGCGCGAAGGTGTCGAGCTCGCCATCCGATTCGTCGATGATCACCGGCTTGCCCAGGTCCGCCGCGCGCAGGTCGGTGTCCAGCGCCAGTTTGCGGGCGATCGGCTGTTCGATGAAAAGGGTGGATTCCCACAGCCGCGCCAGGGCGGGTCGGGCGCGGATGCCCGCCACCAGTTCGGTCAGCCCCTGCGCATCGGAATACTGCTCGTTGCCGTCCAGCGAAACGAAGTAGGGCTGGGGCAGGCGATCGAGCACGGCCGCGATGGCTTCGAGCCGGGCCAGGTCGGCGGCGGTCTGCCCCCCAACCTTGAGCTTGAAATAGCGGTGGCCATGCGCCTGTATCACTTCTTCCAGCGTTTCCGGCAGGCCGTCGCCAACCCGCTCGTGGAGGTCAGCCGCCGTGATCGCGTCCAGCATGCCGACGGTGTGGCGCGCCTCGATGGTGCCGGAAGGCCGCAGTGCGGGCAGGAAGCGCTCGAAGTCGAAGCCCGAAAACTCGCGCTGCTGCCCACCGATGCCGGGCAAATTGCCCTGCATCGCCTTATAGAAGGAAACCCCGAGATGGCGGCAGAGCGCATCGAGGATCGCGCGGTCGATCAGCGCCGGGCCGTAACTCGCCAGCAGCGGGTTATGGCCCTTCGAGGCGGCCGCGTGCAGGTGGCTGTCGTGATGCCGTGCGAAGTGGCCGAAGGCCGTCGCCGGCACTGCATCGCCCAGGTAAGCCTGGCGCGCCATGCGCAGCACGTCGCGCAGCTGCTCGAAGTTGTCCTCGTTGGACAGCTGCAGGTTCTTGTCGAACCATTTGGGCGCCATCATCTCGGCCGCGGCGCCCCATTGGCTCTTGCCGCCCTCCAGTTCGATGCGGGCCCGTGCGAACGCCTGCGGGCATTGGGTGAGTGTGACCACGCCAAAACGGAACGGCAGGCGCAGCACGACGGGCCGCTCAGACAGCTCGATCTCGCGCACGGCGAAGCGCAGTTGCTCAGTCATGCGCCGCCAAGCCTTCCACGATGCCTTTGAGGTAACCGATGGAGTGCGCCGCGCAACCCAATCCGTCCGGCACATAGTCGAATGGCTCGACGGCCACGATGCCTTCGTAGCGGCCCATGGCCTGCATCTGCGCGATGGTCTCAATGATGGGCGCGAAGCGCATCGCGCCCTGGCCCGGTCCGCGGCGATTGGGATCGTTCAGCTGCACATGGGCGATATGGCCCGACGGCATCCAGCGGGCCATCAGCACTTCGATGGTCTCGGTTTCCACCTGGCCGGCCGCGCTGCAATCGATCATGGTCTTCAGGCCCGGGGAATCGATGGCATCGACGATGCGCACCGCCTCCGCCACCGAGTTGATGAGATCCGTTTCTCGCGTCGATAGCGGCTCTATGCAGTAGATGACGCCGCAGTCCCGTGCCGTCAGCGCCACCTGCGCGAAGCATTCGGTCGCGCGCGCCAGGGCCTGCTCATGGCTGGAGCCCGGCGGCACCGAGCGCTGCTTGGGCGAGCCGTGCACCAGGTAGCTGCCGCCCATCAGGGCGCACAGTTCGATCAACCGCCGCATCACGGCGACGGTGCGGGCGCGCGCGGCCGGGTCGGGGCTCACGATGGACAGGCCCACCGGCGCGACCAGCAGCCAGTGCAGGCCGGAGATCCGCAAACCGTGATCCTGCGCGATCCCGCGAAACTGCGTGGCCTGCGCATCGCTCATCCGCATCGGGTCTTCGGCCAGGGTGAAGGGCGCCACCTCCAGCCCGTCGTAGCCGAGGGCGGCCGCGGTCTTGCATTGCTTCTCGAACGGCATCGGCTGCAGGACCTCGTTGCACAGCGCGAACTTGAGCAAGCTCATCGTCCCACCAATCCCTTGAAGGAAGCCCAGACTCGGGCGTTGGCCGCCTTGACCGCGCGATTGACGCCGGGCACATACATCAGCATGGTGAACACCGTAATGGCGGCCAGCAGGGCGCAGATGGGGCGAGTGATGAAAGGCGTGAGGTCGCCGTTGCTGAGGGTCAAGCCGCGGCGCAGGCTCTTGTCCAGGATGTCTCCCAGCACGATGCCTAGAACGAAAGGCGGTATGGGGTAGTTCTGCCGGCGCAGGATGAAGCCGCAGACGCCGATGAACAGCATGATGTAGACGTCGAACAGGCGCGAGGCGATCGCGAAGGCGCCCACGGTGCACAGCACCATGATCACCGGCATGATGATGCTGCGCGGGATGCGGATGATCGCCAGCAGCGGCTTGACCAGGAACAGCCCGAAGAACAGCATGCCCAGCGTGGCCAGCAGCGTCATGGCGACCACGTCGTAGACGAATTGCGGCTGGTTCACCATCAGCATGGGGCCGGGCTGTACGCCGTGGATGATCATCGCCGCCATCAATACCGCCGATGGCGCCGAGCCGGGAATCGCCAGCGCCAGCGCAGGGATGATCCCGCCGGGGATGGAAGCGTTGTCGCCCGTTTCCGCGGCCATCAGGCCTTCGATGGAGCCCTTGCCGAACAGCTCCTTCTCCTTGCTGGCCCGGCGTGCCGCCGCGTACGAGGACCAGGCTGCCATGTCCTCGCCGACGCCGGGCAGGATGCCGATGTACACGCCGATCACGCCCGAGCGAAGAATGGTTCGCCAGTACTGGACCACGTCCTTGATGCGCGGCAGGACCGAGTCGACGCTGTTGAGCATTGCCTTGCGGACGGGCTCGGACAGCACCGTGAGGATCTCGGCCAGGCCGAAGGCGCCGATCAGCGCCGGGATCAGCGACAGCCCGCCGGACAATTCGCCGTAGCCGAAGGTGAAGCGGTCGTGCGCGTTGATGCCGTCCTGGCCGATCAGCGTGAGGAACAGGCCGGCGAAGCCCATCAGCCAGCCCTTGACCGGGTCGCTGCCGGCAATGGTGCCCGACATCATCACGCCGAATAGCGCCAGCCAGAAGAACTCGAAAGCACCGAATGACAGCGCGACCTCGCCCAGGGCTGGGGTCAAGAGTGCCAGGCAGAGGATCCCGAAAAGCGAGCCCGCCACCGAGCCGCAGGTGGCGATGCCCATGGCTCGGCCGGCCTGGCCTTTCAGCGCCAGTTGGTAGCCGTCGAGGCAAGCTGCCGCGTTGGCGGCAGTTCCGGGAATGTTCAGCAGGATGGCGGTGCGGCTGCCGCCGTAGATCGCGCCCACGTAGGCGCAGATCAGGATCAGGATGGCGTCGTTGGGCGGCATCTTGATGGTGAGTGTGGTCAGCAGCGCAATCGCCAGCGTCGCCGACAAGCCCGGCATGCAGCCGACCAGAATGCCCACCAGGGTCGCCCCCAGCGCGTAAGTGAGCGGCCAGAAAGTGAAGAAAGTGCCGAGCGACCGGCCCAGCGCGTAGAGGCCTTCGAGCATCAGTGAAAGTTCTTCATGGCAGCCGCACCAGGAACGCGTACTGGAACAGCATGGAGATGGTCACGCTCGCACCCAGCGCGACGGCCGCGGCTACCGCGATGCCGCGCCGCACCTGTCCGGCGGCGCGCCGCTCGGGCAGCTGCAAGAGGAAGATGTGAAGAAACAGGTATGTGCCGGCCGCTGCCCAGAACGGCAGGCCATGACCCACCAGGCCGCCGGCAAAGCCCAGGCACAAGAAAAGCGTCAGGGCGGTGCGGCCGAGCGTGGCGCGTCCGGGCTCGCCCCGGCCGGCCGGAGTCAGCGCGCCGCGGGCGACCGAGCGCATGACGATCACGAGCGCCGTGAGCAGGATCAGCACGCCCAGGATGCCGGGGACCAACCCGGGTGCCGCGAAGCCCGGCACGCCCTGGTTGGCAAGCCGGTCCATGTTCCACGACCCGATGGTGATGGCAGCGCCAATCACCACCCACACGCCGCCGGAGATGAGGTCGGAGCGCGGTGAGGGGACGCCCTCTTCCGCTTGCGTTTCCATCGCGCGCGATCAGGGTCGCGCGATGCCGACCTTGTCGGGCGAGACCTTGGCCTTGCCGGTGTCCTGCATCAGCCAGGCGTTGGCGGCAATGGCGGGCATGGCCGCCGACAAGGCTGCGTCGCCGGCCACGGGGGCGAACAGGGCGCCGCGGCTGGTGGCGTATTTCTTCAGCGCCTCGCTCTTGGCGATCTGGTCGTTCCAGATCTGCTGTACTGTCGCCACGACTTCAGGCGGCACGCCCTTGGGAATGAAGATGCCGAAATAGTTGGTCGGCACGCGCAGGTTGGGCACGAATTTGGTGATGGGCTCGATCACGCCGTAGCCTTCCAACTCCAGCGGCTTGTCGCTGACCGCGGCCAATGGGCGGATGCGCTTGCCGCGAATGAAGTCGGCCTGCTCCACGGCCAGCTGCGTGGTGAGATCGGTTTCGCCGGCGACGGTGGCCACGGCCGCCGGATTGCCGCCGTCATACGTGACGTGCCGGTACTTGACGCCGGTCGCGCGCGAAATCAGTTCCATCGCGTTGTGACCGCCGGAGGTCACACCGGCGGTGGCCACCTTGATCTCCCCGGGCTTCGCCTTCATCGCGTCCAGCAACTGGTTCATGTTCTGCCAGGGGGTGGCGGCGTTGACGCCCACCACCGGCACGTTGGCCACGGTGAGGAACAGGTGCCACTCGCGTGCCGGCACGTCCAACATGCCCAAGGTCTGGTAGGCACCAAGGTCCTGGGCCGCGCCGGCGGCCCAGGTGTAGCCGTCCTTGGGCGCGTCCCACACGCTCTTGGTGCCGATGGAGCCGGAGGCGCCGGGCTGGTTGACCACCACGATCTTCTGGCCCAGCACTTTCTCCAGTTCTGCCGCCGTCACGCGAGTCACCTGGTCGGTTGAGCCGCCGGCCGCCCACGGCACGATCAGGTTGATCGGCTTGGTCGGCTTCCATTGCTGGGCTGCCGCGGGCGCGGCCAGGCCCAGGGCCATCACGGCCAGCGACAGGGACTTGATGAAGAAGCGCTTGTTCATGCCGGGCCTTTCGCGGGTTAATTCCCTAACTGGTTAATTGGCAAAACTGTACGGATTGGGTCTGGGGCTGTCAACGATGAATGCCCTAGCCTCATGCGAGCCAGCGCCCGCGGTGCTCGGCCACGAAATGGTCGTCGGTCAGGTGCGGATAGTCGGTGCGCACTCGGTCGAGTTCGGCGGCCTGGCCGGGGCTCAATCCTTCGCCCGGGTCCAGGCACCAGATGCCTTCCAGCAGTCCCTGGCGGCGCAGCACTTCGTGGCAACCCGCGATGCAGCCGTGGAAGTCATGCGCCACGTCGAACAGGGCGCTGTTGCAGTCGGTGACCTGGCCGTCGAGCGCCAGCAGCTCCGGCGTGATGTTGCCGGTCTCGACGGCGGAATGAATCCGGCCGAGCAACTCCACCGCCGGCTTGGTCCACACGCTCCAGTGCCCCAGCAAGCCGCCCTTGATCCGCACGGCAACCAGCCGGCCGTCGCGCATGAACGTGAAGGGCGCCAGCAGGTCCAGCACGATATGGTCGTCGTTGCCGGTGTAGAGCGTGACGCGTTCCTCGGCCCTCGCCGCGACGACGCCGCGGATCACGTCCAGCGTGCGATAGCGGTTGAAGGGCGCCATCTTGATGGCGACCACGTTGTCGATCTCGGCGAAGCGGCGCCAGAAGCCGATTGGCAGATGGATGCCGCCCACTGCGGGCTGAAGGTAGAAGCCCACCAGCGGCATGACTTCGGCGACGGCGCAGCAGTGCGCCACCAGTTCGTCCTCGTTCGCGCCCTTCATCGCCGCCAGGCTCAGCAGCCCGGCGTGGTAGCCGAGGCCGCGCGCAAGCTCCGCCTCGCGCACCGCCTGCTGCGTGCGGCCGGCCAGGCCGGCGATCATGAACAAGGGCCTGGCCCCGCCCAACGGCTCCCAGTCGCGCGCCGTCTGCATCGCCAGTTCCAGCACGGGCTGGTAAAGGCCCACTTCGCGGATCGCGAACTGCGTCGAATGCACGCCCACCGCCACGCCGCCGGCACCGGCATCCAGGTAGTAGCGCGTCATGGCGCGCTGGCGCCTTGCATCGAGCTGGCGCTTCGCATCCAGCGCCAGCAGGTGCGCCGGGATGACCGCTCCCCGGCGCAGCACGGCCAGCGAATCGGCGGGAATGTCGGACCAGTGCATAGGTGCTTGCCCTCAGTATTTGCCGTCGCGCGCTTCGTAGTGCGTCGGCTTGCCCAGCGTTTCGCCGCCGCGCCGGACCCAGTCGGCGGTCCAGTCCAGCATGCGGTCCAGGCCAACCTGCGGCGGGCCGAACAGCTCGAAAGCCCGCGTGCAATCCACCAGCCAGGCCGTCGGCGCTTCCTGGCCCGTGAGCACGGGGGCGATGCCAAGGCGTTGCCCCAGGGCCTGCGCCGCGTCGCGGATGCTGATCTTGGGCCCGCTGATGTTCAGCGGCGAAGTGGGCGTATCGCAAGCGCCAAGCGAGCGCAGCGCCCAGTCGTTGGCCTCGCCCTGCCAGATGATGTTGGCGTGGCCCATCGCCAGGTCGATAGGCTCGCGCCGCAATACCTTCTGCGCCACGTCGTGCAGCACGCCGTAGCGCATGTCGATGGCATACGACAGGCGCAGCAGCCGGCCCGGCGTCTGGAACTGGTGCGAGAAATGCTGGAACATGCGCTCGCGCGCCACGCAGGAATTCGCGTATTCGCCCGAAGGCGCGGTGGGCGGCATGTCCTCGGTCGCGCCGTTGCCCGCGGTGCCGACGAAGGGATAGACGCAGGCCGTCGAGAAGGCCACGATGCGCGAGCGAGGGAAGCGCTCGGCCACCAGCGCCGGCACATGGGCGTTCATCGCCCAGGTCAGCCATTCGCTGCCGGTCGAGCCGAACTTGCGGCCGGCCATGTAGACGATGTTGGGCACGTCGGGCAGGCTGGCCAGCGCCTCGCGCGACAGCAGGTCCGCCTCCAGGCATTCGACGCCCTGCGCTTCCAGCTCGCCGCGCAGGCCCGGCTGCGAGAAGCGCGCCACGCCGATCACCCGCCGCTGCGGCACCGCGCGCTTGGCCATGCGCGCCAGCGTGGGTCCCATCTTGCCGCCCACGCCCAGCACCATGATGTCGCCGGGCGCCCGCTCCAGGTCCGCCAGGAGGCCCGGCGAAGGGCGGCTCATCACCTCTTCCAGTTCGTGGACATCCGCGAATCGTTCGGGCAGGGTCATGAACTCTCCGGTGTGAGCGGATGACTTTAACCAGACGGTGAATTCGCCTCAATGCGGGCAACCCGTAAAACAAAACGGTTTCCTTTGCTGGCGCGGCTCCTACGATGAATGCGGTCGCGTCCGACCCGGCCGGGGCCCGCGCGGCCCTAAGGTCGGGTATGGCCCGTGACCGCGACCGACACCCACCCGACCTTCCTATCGGCCCCTCCGACGGTTTTGTCCATGTGCGGGGGGCACGCGAACACAATCTCAAGGACGTGGACGTCGACATCCCGCGCGATACGCTGGTGGTGTTCACCGGTGTCTCGGGCTCCGGCAAGTCGTCGCTCGCCTTCGGCACGCTGTATGCGGAGGCCCAGCGCCGCTACCTCGAATCGGTCTCGCCCTATGCGCGGCGGCTGATCGACCAGGCGGGCGTTCCCGACGTCGATTCGATCGAAGGCCTGCCGCCGGCAGTGGCACTGCAGCAGCAGCGCGGCACGCCCAGCGCGCGGTCCTCGGTCGGCAGCGTGACCACCATCTCCAGCCTGCTGCGCATGCTGTACTCGCGCGCCGGCAGCTACCCGGCCCGGCAGCCGATGCTGTACGCCGAGGACTTCTCGCCCAATACCCCGCAAGGCGCCTGCCCGCGCTGCCATGGCCTGGGGCGCGTCTACGAGGTCACCGAGAAAAACATGGTGCCCGACGATTCGCTGTCCGTCCGCGACCGCGCCATCGCGTCCTGGCCGCCCGCCTGGCATGGGCAGAACCTGCGCGACATCCTGGTGACCCTGGGCTATGACGTGGACAAGCCCTGGCGCGAATTGCCGAAGAAAGACCGCGACTGGATCCTCTTCACCGACGAGACACCGACGGTGCCGGTCTATGCCGGCTTCACACCCAAGGAGACGCGGGCGGCACTGCGCAGCAAGATGGAGCCCAGCTACATGGGTACCTTCACCGGTGCGCGCAACTACGTGATGAACACCTTCGCCACCACCCAGAGCGCCTTGATGAAAAAGCGGGTCTCGCGTTTCATGTCGGCCAGCATCTGCCCGCAGTGCCAGGGCAAGCGCTTGAAGCGCGAGGCGCTGGCCGTCACCTTCGCCGGCCTGGACATCGGCGAGATGTCGCAGCTGCCGCTGTCGCAGCTGGCCGGCGTGCTGCGGCCTGCCGCGCAGGGCAAGCTCGCCGCCGACAGCCACGACCACGCCGTACTCAGCCGCGAGGCGGCGCGCAAGGCCGTGCAGGAGCGCGTGGCGCACGGAGGCGCGGCGCACCAGGGCGCGCCGGACGTGCGGCGCACACCCAATCTCTCCGAAGAAAAACTCATCGCCGCCCAGCGCCTGGCGCGCGACCTGCTGGCGCGCGTCGCCACGCTGGAGCAACTGGGCCTGGGCTACCTGTCGCTGGAGCGCAGCACGCCGACGCTGTCGCCCGGCGAGTTGCAGCGGCTGCGGCTGGCGACCCAGTTGGGCTCGCACCTGTTCGGGGTGGTGTACGTGCTGGACGAACCATCGGCCGGCCTGCACCCGGCCGACGGCGAGGCGTTGCTCTCGGCGCTGCATCGCCTCAAGGCTTCGGGCAACACCCTGTTCGTGGTCGAGCACGATCTGTCGATCATGCGCAGCGCGGACTGGCTGGTGGACGTGGGCCCCGATGCGGGCGAGAAGGGCGGCCGCGTCCTCTTCAGCGGGCCACCGCATGGATTGGCCGAGGTGGAGGAATCGAGGACGCGCGCCCATTTGTTCGGCCACGCCCGGACTGAAGCGCGCGCCCTGCGCACGCCGGGAAAATGGCTGCGGCTGCAGGGCGTGGCCCGCAACAACCTGCGCGGGGTCGATGTTGCCTTTCCCTTGGGCTGCTTCACCGTGGTCACCGGTGTCTCGGGCTCGGGCAAGTCCAGCTTGGTGAGCCAGGCCTTGCTGGACCTGGTGTCGGAACACCTCGGCACGCCGCTCGCGGCCGCGCAGGACGACGAGCCCGAAAGCCTGGACAGCGCGGACCGTGGCGCACCCACCGGCGGGCGCATCGCCGGGGGCGCGCAGGCCATCCGCCGGCTGGTCCAGGTCGACCAGAAACCGATCGGCCGCACGCCGCGTTCCAACCTCGCCACCTACACCGGCCTGTTCGATGCCGTGCGCAAACTGTTCGCGGCCACGCCGGCGGCCCGGCGCCGCCGCTATGACGCGGGCCGCTTCTCCTTCAACGTGGCCAAGGGCCGCTGCGGCACCTGCGAGGGCGAAGGCTTCGTCTCGGTCGAGTTGCTCTTCATGCCCAGCGTCTACGCGCCTTGTCCCGAATGCCACGGCGCGCGCTACAACGCCCAGACGCTGGAGGTCCTCTGGCAAGGCAAGAACATCGCCCAGGTGCTGGGCATGACGGTGGACGAGGCCGCCGCTTTCTTCGCAGAGGAGGCGCAGGTCGGGCGGCCCCTGAGCGTGCTGCAGGACATCGGCCTGGGTTACCTGCGGCTCGGGCAGCCGGCCACCGAGCTGTCCGGCGGCGAAGCCCAGCGCATCAAGCTCGCCACCGAATTGCAGCGGGCCCAGCGCGGCGACGCGCTCTACGTGCTGGACGAACCGACCACCGGCCTGCATGCCTGCGACGTGGACCGGCTGATGCTGCAACTGGATGGCCTGGTCGCTGCGGGCAACACCCTGATCGTGGTCGAGCACGAGATGCGTGTCGCCGCGCAGGCGGACTGGGTGATCGACATCGGGCCCGGAGCCGGCGACGAGGGTGGTCGCGTTGTCGCCGAGGGCACGCCGCAACAGGTCGCGGCCGTGAAGGCCAGCCGCACGGCACCGTATCTGGCCGCGTGCCTGGCCGGCTCGCGCTAGTCCCGCTCCAGCGGTTCCGCGCGGCGCCGCCGCATCAGGTAAACGGCCGCAGCGGCCACGGCCGACACCACCAGCGCCTTCCTCACGAATCCCGCCCGGTTGTGGCGCCACTCGGCGCGCCCGCCCATCTCGGCAAAGAGGTTGGGGATGTGCCCATGCGCCAGGTCCGACAGCAGGCCTTCGCCCACGTTGACGCGATCGGCGGCCAGCAGGATCAGCCAATGCCGCATGTCGTTCTCGCTGAACCTGAAGGCCAGCTCGCGCATCTTGCCCGACACGCCCGAAGGCGGCGTGCTGGTGCCGAAAATTGGCGTGATGCCGGGCCGCTCGTTGGAATGCAGCACCCTGACATGCTGCGGCTGCGCGGAGGGCTTGTCCCAATGCACGTTCGCCAGCCGGGGCGGTGTGCGTTCCTTGGGTATGGCCGGCCGGTTCACCGGGTCCAGATCGGCGCCCCAGCCGTGCACGTCCGGGTGGTGAGAGAACTGCCGGCTCAGCGGGTCGGTGTTCTCGGTGTAGATCGGCGTCTTGTCGATGGCGGTGCTAGACATGGCGATTCCTTGATTGCTGGGGCTAGTGCACGGATGGCGGGACCAGCACCGGCTTGATGCAGTTGTCCAGCTTGCTGGAGAAGATGTGATACGCGTCCGAGATGTCTTCCAGGCCGAAGCGGTGCGTGATCACTTCGCTGGGCTTGATGCGCCCCGCCTGGATGTGCTCTATCAATCTCGGCAGGTGGCGCTTGACGCTGGCCTGGTTCATGCGCAGCGTCAGGCCCTTGTTGATGGCGGTCCCGATAGGCACGGCATTGAAGGTCGGCCCATAGACGCCGACGATGGAAACGGTGCCACCCTTGCGCACCGAGTTGATGCACCAGTGCAGCGCCGTGGCCGCGCCGGCCTGCAACTTGAGCTTCAGGCCCGTCAGCGACTGGGCGAAACTGCCCGCCGCCTCGCAACCCACGGCATCGATGCAGACATCGGCGCCCAACCAATCCGTCATCTTCTTGATGTGCATGGCCATGTCCTGAACTTCCTTGAAATTGATGACTTCGCACTGGGCGAAACGCCTCACGAATTCCAGCCGGTACTCCAGGTGGTCCACCACGATGACGCGGCCGGCGCCCATCAGCCAGGCCGACTTTGCGGCAAAGATTCCCACCGGCCCGGCGCCGAACACCACGACCGTGTCGCCTTCCTCGATGCCGCCCATCTCAGCGGCCTGATAGCCCGTCGGGAACGCGTCGGTCAGCAGCACGGCGTCGTCCAGTTCGAGATCGCCGGGGATGACAGTTGGCCCGATGTCCGCCATCGGTACCCGCACGTACTCGGCCTGGCCTCCGTCGTAGCCGCCGGCAGTGTGGGAGTAACCGTAGATGCCGCCCACGGCTGTGGCACTCGGGTTGGTGTTGTGGCAGTTGCTGTACAGCTCTTTCTGGCAGAAGTAGCAGGAGCCGCAGAAGATGTTGAAGGGCACCAGCACCTGATCGCCGCGCTTCAGGTTCTGTACCGAGGAGCCCACCTCCTCAACGATCCCCGTGAACTCGTGGCCAAAGGTCATGCCAACCCGGGTGTCGGGCACCATGCCATGGTAGAGATGAAGGTCCGAGCCGCAGATGCATGAGCGCGTCACGCGCACGATGGCGTCGTTGGGATGCTCGATCTCCGGTTCTTCCTTGTACCCCGCGCGCACGCGATAGGGCCCGCGGTAATTCATTGCCAGCATCTGCCTGTCCTTTCTGATGGGTGATCCGGGCAACGGGGCAAGGCGCGTTCCCGGACGGCAGGGCTGCAAAAATTCCGGCATCTCCCTCACAATGCGCCGTATGAAAACCGTTTCGCTCATCGGCGCGCCCACCGACGTCGGCGCCAGCGTCCGGGGCGCCGGCATGGGCCCGGATGCCCTGCGGGTGGCCGGGCTGTTCGAAGCCCTGCGGGCGCACAAGCTCAACGTGATCGATCACGGCAACCTGGCGGGCCCGCCCACGCCCTGGACCGAGCCCAAGGCTGGCGTGCGCCACCTGGACGAGGTGGTGGCCTGGAACCGCTCGGTCTTCGATCGCGTGGCGGCCGTGCTGGCCGCCGGCCAGACGCCGCTGGTGATGGGCGGCGACCATTGCCTGGCCATCGGCTCGATCAGCGCGGTGGCCCGCCATTGCCGCTATTCGCGCAAGCACCTGCGCGTGATCTGGCTGGATGCGCACACCGACGTGAACACCGACGCGATCAGCCCCTCGGGCAATGTGCATGGAATGCCGGTGTCCTGCCTGCTGGGCCACGGCCCCAAGGCGCTGGTGGGCTGGAGCGGCGAGCCCGCCGCGCTCGCGCCCGAGGACATCGACTTCATCGGCATCCGCAGCGTCGACGCCGACGAAAAAGAAATGATCCGCAAGCTAGGGCTGCAGGTCTTCGACATGCGCCATATCGACGAGCATGGGATGCGCAACACCATGATCGAGGCGCTGCACGACATCGACGAGAACACCCACCTGCATGTCAGCTTCGACCTGGATTGCCTGGACCCCGCGGATGCGCCGGGCGTGGGCACCGGCGTGCGCGGCGGCCCGACCTACCGCGAGATGCAGCTGTGCATGGAAATGATCGCCGACACGGGCCGGATGGCCTCGCTCGACGTGGTGGAGATCAACCCGGCGCTCGACGTGCGCAACCGCACGGCCGAACTGGCCGTGGAATTCATCCAGAGCCTGTTCGGCGCGTCAACGCTGGCCCGCTAGCCTTCCTCGTCGTCGCCCGGCTCGCTGGCATCCAGGTCGGTGAACTCCTGGGCGTCGGGATCGTCCTCGGAAAAACCTCCGCCGTCGCCCAGCCGCACTACGCGATCCGGCAGGATGTCGGCGCCTTCCCGGGCTTCCCCCGGGGTGACGGAGCCGCGCTCGCCGGTGCCGGATGCGTCGCTGTCGCCGTAGGCTTCGTTGGTTCCAAGGGCGTCGCTGCCGGTGTCTGAGCTGTCGCTCGGGCCCAGCAGTTCGGCATCGCGACCGCTGGGTTGTACCGGTGCTACGTCGGCGCCGTAAATGCTGCTGTAAGCCATATCGTTTCTCCTTGAGAAGATACGTTGCAGTGTGGTTGCACGACGGCAATCCGGAGGTCGGAGCACGCAATACTGTGCTGTCGGACTAGGGCTACGCCACTCGGCTTTGGCCGGGTCCGCCGTTTGCCCGCTGCCTGGAATGGCCCTACCCCATGCGATCGTGATCGGCGCCTCGGCCGGTGGTGTGGCGGCACTGCTGGAGCTCGCGGCGCAGCTGCCCGCCGACATCAATGCCGTGGTGGGGGTGGTGCTGCACGTGGGGACCCAGCACAGCATCCTGCCGGAGCTCCTGTCCGGGCGCAACGGCTGGCGCGCCGTGCACCCCGTCGATGGCGAGCGGCTGGCGCCCGGCGCCGTCTACGTGGCGCCGCCCGACCATCACATGCTGTTCACGGCCGATGCGGTGCGGCTGAGCCGCGGACCGCGCGAGAACCACGCGCGGCCCGCGGTCGATCCCCTGTTCCGTTCGGCCGCGCTGCAATGGCGGGAACGCAGCATCGGAGTCATCCTCACGGGCGACCTGGACGACGGCACTGCGGGCCTGGCCGCCGTCAAGGCCTGCGGCGGCACGACCATCGTCCAGGATCCGGCGACCGCGTTCGAGCCGGCCATGCCGGCCCATGCGCTGAGCAGCGTGTCGGTGGACCATTGCCTGCCTCTGGCCGAGATTGCGCCCGCCCTGGTGCTTCTGGCGGGCAGCGAACGCAAGGCCGCGCCGGTGCCGCCCGACCCGCATGTGCAGCGCGAGCACGCCATATTCGAAGGACACCATCGCATGGAGAATCTATCTGCGCTGGGGACGCCGTCCACGCTGACCTGCCCCGATTGCAGCGGCGGTTTGTGGGAGATGAAGGACGCCGGCCCGCTGCGTTACCGGTGCCGTAACGGCCATGCCTTCACGGCGCTCAGCCTGGGCGACGCGCAGGCCGGCGTGGCCGAGCATGCCTTGTGGGCCGGCATGCGCGCCTTGCACGAGCGCGAGCTGCTGTTGCGCAGGTTGGCGACGGTGGCGCAGGCCACCGGCGACAAGGCGCAGGCGGAAATAGGACGGCGCGAGGCCGACCGGGTGCGAGCCCAGGCCGAGCAACTGGGGCGCTTGGTGGGGCAGGGATGAACGGCGCATAATTGTTACCCACCTTCCGAGGGCAGGATGAGCGACCTCACCCCCGACCACGCCGAGGAGGCGGTGGCGGACTTCATCGACGACGTGGTGCCGAGCGCGGGCTACCAGCTGACACCCATGGTGGGCCTCGGGGGTTCGGCCGGGGCGATTCCTGCCTTGCAGGATTTCTTCCAGAGCATGCCCAAGGATCCGGGCATGGCCTTCGTCGTCATCCTGCATCTGGCGCCCGATCACGAGAGCAACCTGGCGGAAATCCTGCAACGCTGCACGTCGATGCCGGTGATCCAGGCTTGCGACAGCGTGGAGGTGCAGCCCAACGCGGTGTATGTGATCCCTCCGCGCAAGGCCATCAGGACCGTGGAGGGCCACCTTAGCCTGGCCGACGACGCCCTGACTCCGCGGGGCCGGCATGTCGCGGTGGACCTGTTCTTTCGCACCTTGGCGGACACCTACGGGCCGCATGCCGCCGCGGTGGTGCTCTCCGGCGCCGACGGCGACGGCGCCATCGGCATCAAACGGATCAAGGAGCGCGGCGGCCTGACCGTGGCGCAGGATCCGCAGGAAGCGGAGCAGGCCGGCATGCCGCGTTCGGCCATCGCCAGCGGCATGGTGGACTGGGTGCTTCCGGTGGGGGACATCGCGCAGCGGCTGCTCGCTTATTTCGGGCTGGAAAAAACCCTGAAGCTGCCGCCTGAAGACGGCCCGCATCCGGCCCTGCTCACGCGGCCCGCAGCGGGCACCGAAGAGGCGGCGCTGCGCGACGTGCTGGTCTTCCTGCGCACCCGCACCGGCCGCGATTTTTCGTACTACAAGCGCGCCACCGTCGTGCGCCGTATCGCCCGGCGCATGCAGGTCAACGGCGTCGAGGACCTCCTGGGCTACCTGGACTGCCTGCGCACCCGGCCGGGCGAAGCCGGTGCGTTGCTGCAGGACATGCTGATCAGCGTGACCAATTTCTTTCGCGACGCCGATTGCTTCCAGGCGCTGGAAGGCCACCTTGAGGAGTTGTGCCGGACCCGGGCGCCCAACGAAGCCGTCCGCGTCTGGGTCCCGGCCTGCGCCACGGGCGAAGAGGCCTATTCGCTGGCCATCCTGCTGTGCGAAAAAACCAGGCAGATGGAGGCGCCGCCGCTGATCCAGGTGTTCGCGACCGACCTGGACGAAGAAGCGATCAGGACAGGGCGGGAGGCGATCTATCCGACCACGATCGAGGCCGATGTGTCCGAGGAGCAGTTGCGGCGCTACTTCGTGCGCGACCACCGCGGCTACCGGGTGCGGCGCGAGGTGCGGGAGATGGTGCTGTTCGCCCAGCACGACCTGCTGAAGGATTCCCCGTTCTCCCGGCTCGACCTGATCTCCTGCCGCAACCTGCTGATCTACCTGAACCGCGAAGCGCAAAAGCGCGCCTTCGAAATATTCCACTTCGCCTTGCTGCCGGAGGGCAGGCTGTTCCTGGGGGCTTCCGAATCGGCGGAGGACGTGAGCGTGCTGTTCTCGGTGCTGGACAAGAAGAACCGCATCTTCGTCCAGCGCCCGACTCCGCGCATGCCCCTGCCGGTGCCGGCCGGACGCGGCTCGCTGGCGCTCGCCCTCGAAGCGCAACAGCACGCGCAGGCCAGCCCGGCGATCGCGGGCCGGGCTTTCCAGACCCCTGTGCCCACGGCGGGCATGCTGCGGCCGCTCGACGGCCGGACCAACTCCTGGGGCGAGCTGCACTTCAAGCTGCTGGAAGCGCTCGCCCCGCCTTCGGTCCTGGTGGACGCCGACCACGAGATCCTGCATCTGTCGCCCAGCGCCGGCACCTATCTTCAATTCACGGGCGGCGAGCCGACGCGCAACCTGCTGCGATCCGTGCATCCCAGCCTGCGGATCGAGCTGCGCGCCACGCTCTACCAGGCCGCGCAGACACGTTCCCACTCCGAAGTGACCGTGGGGCCGGTCGAGCTGTCGGGGCAGACCGTGGAGGTCGTGATGCGCGTGGCGCTGGTCCGGGGGCTGGGCGCGGACATGTTCGTGGTCATGTTCAACTCCCGGCAGCCGGGGTCGGGAACCCAGCCGGACGTGGAGCAGGCCGACAAGGCGGGCGCGGATCCGGTGGCGCACCACCTGGACCGCGAGCTGGAACGGCTGAAGGCCCATCTGCGCGACACGGTGGAGCAATACGAAGCCTCGAACGAGGAGCTCAAGGCCAGCAACGAGGAGTTGCAGGCCATGAACGAAGAGCTGCGCTCGGCCACCGAGGAACTGGAAACCAGCCGCGAGGAGCTTCAGTCCATCAACGAGGAGTTGACCACCGTCAACTACGAGCTCAAGAGCAAGGTCGACGAGCTGGGGCATTCCAACAGCGATATGCACAACCTGATGGACGCGACGGCGATTGCCACCGTGTTCCTGGACCGCGAGTTGCGCATCACGCGCTACACCCCGGAGGCGGTTGCCCTGTTCAACCTGATCACCACGGACCTGGGCCGTCCCCTGGCCGACCTCGCGACGCGGCTGGACTACCCGGAACTGAGCCGCGATGCCCTGCGTGTCCTCAAGCACCTGGTGCCGATCGAACGCGAAGTGGGCCTGCCCGACGGCCAGTGGTTCCTGGCGCGGTCGCTGCCCTACCGGACCATCGAGGACCATATCGCCGGCGTGGTGGTGTCGTTCATCGACATCACCGAGCGCAAGCAGGCCGAAGAGGTGCGCCTGTGGCTGTCGGCCGTGGTGGCCTCGTCCAGCGACGCCATCTTGAGCTTCGCGATGGACCAGACCATCCTGAGCTGGAACGCCGGCGCAGAGCGGGTGTTCGGCTACAGCGCGGCCGAAGCGATCGGCCAGCCCATGTCGATGCTCGGGCCCGACGAGGACGAGCGCCGGCGCGAGCACGTGCTGGGGCAGCTGCGCGAGGGCCATGCGATCAGCAACCTGGAAGTCACGCGGCGGCGCAAGGACGGCACCGACGTCATGGTGGCGCTCAGCATTTCGCCGATCCGGGACACCCATGACAAGGTGATAGGCGGAACGGCGATCGCCCGCGACATCACCCAGCAGAACCAGGCCGCCGAGGCGCTGCGCAGCAGCGAGGAGCGGTTGCGCCTGGTGGTGGAGAACGCCACCGAGTACGCCATCTTCTCGACCGACCTGCAGCGCCGCGTGACCATCTGGAACGCCGGGGCGCAAAGGCTGCTGGGTTACGCGGAGAGCGAAGTCCTGGGCGAGCCCGCCGACATCATCTTCACACCCGAGGACCGTGCCGCCGGCGCGCCTGAACACGAAATGCACAGCGCCTTGAAGGAGGGCCGGGCCAGCGATGACCGCCTGCACCAGCGCAAGGACGGCAGCCGATTCTGGGCCAGCGGCGCGATGATGCTGATGCGCGACGCCCTGGGCCAGGCGGTCGGCTTCGTGAAGATCCTGCGCGACCAGACGGCCGCCCGCGAAACCCAGCAGGCGCTGGAGCGCAGCCAGACCGAGTTGATGCGGGCGCTCGAGGAGAACGAGCGGGCGCGGACCGAACTGCAGACCGCGGACGCCGCCAAGGACCGGTTCCTGGCCGTGCTGTCGCACGAATTGCGCAACCCGCTGGCCTCGATCGACAGTGCGGCGGCGCTGATGCTGATGCAGGACCTGCCGTTGGCTGATCGCGAGGCCGCCGCCCATGTCGTCAAGCGCCAGGCAAGGGCCATGAAATCATTGCTGGACGACCTGCTGGACGTCTCGCGGCTGAAGCTCGGACGCCTGCAACTGCAGCGCGAGACCGTCAGGCTGTCCTCGGTGGTCGAAGCCGCGCTCGAAACGACCCGGCCCATGCTCGAAGCCGTCGGCCACCGGTTGAAGGTCGACATACCCTCCTATCCGATCGAGATGGATGCGGATCCGCTGCGGCTGGGGCAGGTCATATCGAACCTGCTGACCAATTCCATCAAGTACACGCAGGCCGGCGGCACCATCACGCTGAAGGCGCGGCTCGAGGGCAAGCGGGCGGTGATCAGCGTCTCCGACAACGGCATCGGCATGGATCCCATGCATATCGAGCGCATGTTCGAGATGTTCACCCAGGAACAGCCGGTGGCCGATCGCAGCCACGGCCTGGGCATCGGTCTGGCGCTGGTCAAGAGCATCGTGGAGATGCATGGCGGCCGGATCGAGGCTTTCTCGGCCGGGCCGGGCAAGGGCAGCGAGTTCCGGGTGACGCTGCCGGCCGTGCGGGGCAGTGCCGATGTAGCCGACACGCCGCCCGCACCCGTGACCGAGGAGTCGGCGGCCAAGCCTCGCGGCCTGATCCTGATCGCCGACGACAACGTGGATGCCGGCTGGGGCATCGCCAAGCTGCTCGAGCTTGCCGGCTTTTCCACCGTGCGGGTCAAGGGCGGGGTGGAAGCGGTCAAGGAAACGCGGCGCCACAAGCCCGATGTGGGGATCGTGGACATCGGCATGCCGGACCTGAGCGGCCACGAGGTGGCGCGCCAGATCCGCCAGACCGAATGGGGCAAGCACATGGTGCTGATCGCCGCGACCGGCTGGGGCCAGGAGTCGGACGAACGCGAGGCCATGGAAGCCGGCTTCGACGCCCACATGACCAAGCCGGTCGACTTGCGCAAGCTCAGCGCCGTGGTTGACGATCTCTTGACGCGCAAGCGCGACTAGCGTCATTCATGGCGTCCGCCGATCAGCAGATTCCCGCCGCCGCCCCCGTCAGCGAGCAGCAGTTCGAGGCCGCGTTCGAGTTCGCCCCGATCGGCATGGCGCTGCTGGATACGCAGTCTGCGGCCCTCCGAGTAAACCACGCGCTGTGCCAGATGCTCGGATACCAGCAGGCCGAACTGGTCGGCATCACGGCCCCTGAGATCGGCCATCCGGACGACTTGGCCGAGGACTTCGCGCTGCGCGCCAAGATGCTCGCCGGCGCTTTTCCCTCCTACCAGCGCGACAAGCGCTACCTGCATCGCGACGGGCACGTGATCTGGACGCATATCAGCTGCAGCCTGGTGCACGACACGCAGGGCCGGCCCGCGCACTTGCTGCTGCAGGTGCAGGACATCACCCAGCGCAAGGCCGCCGAGGATGCGCTGTGCGAGAGCGAGGAGCGTTTTCGCGTCACTTTCGAGCAGGCGGCGCTGGGCATCGTCCATGTGGCCCTGGACGGGCGGCTGCTGCGTGTGAACAGCAGCCTGTGCCGCATGCACGGCTACTCGCGCGAGGAACTGCTGGGGTTCAATGCCGGCGATCTGATGGCCGACAACTGGCAGCAGGGGCAGAGCGACCTGCAGACGCTGCTGGATGGCAGCGCCATTTCGTACACGGCGAAGCGGCGTTTCATCCGCAAGAGCGGCGAGGTCTATCCCGCGCGCGTTTCGGTCACGCTGGCGCGCTCCGAAACGTCGGAGCCCTACCTCATTTCCATCATCGAGGACCTGACCGAGTACGAACGCGACCAGGAGCGCATCCGCAAACAGGCGCAGATGCTCAAGGAGAGCAACGAGATACTGGAGCAGCGCATCCACCAGCGCACCCGGCAGCTCGAGCAGAGCAACCAGGAACTGCGGACCTTCGCCTACTCGATTGCTCACGACCTGCGCGCGCCACTGGCAACCACCGATGGTTTCAGCCGCCAACTCGAGCTGTCGCTGGGCGACAGGCTCAGCGAGAAGGAGCGGCACTACCTGAACCGGATGCGCCACGGGGTCCGGCTGATGTCGGACCTCACCGATGCCTTGCTGTCGCTGGCCAACCTGTCGCAGGAGCCGCTGCAGTCCGAACGCGTGGACTTGTCGGCGATAGCGCGCGACTGGCTGGCGCGGGCCCGCGAGCGCCATCCCGAGCGCCAGGCCGTCGTTGCGATCGCCGATACGCCGCCGGTGCAGGGCGACGAGCGCCTGCTCAAGGTGCTGCTGGAAAACCTGCTGGACAACGCCTGGAAGTTCACCTCGAACCGCGAAGAAGCCAGCATCGAATTCGGCGCGGTGCCCGGGGCGGCGGGTGAGCCGGTATTCCTGGTGCGCGACAACGGCGCGGGATTCGACAGCGCCTACGCCGACAAGCTTTTCACGCCGTTCCAGCGGCTGCACGCGGCGCACGAGTTCGCGGGCACGGGCATCGGCCTGGCGATCGTTCGCAAGATAGCGCAGCGCCATGGCGGCTGGGTCTGGGGCGAGTCCCAGCCCGGAGCGGGGGCGGTCTTCCGCTTCACGCTGGACGGCGCGTGAGCTCGCTTTTAGCGGAGATTGCCCGTGTGCCCGAATGAATACCTGCCCGGCTGCGGCCAGACGGTCAGGCCGTGCGGCTCATGGCCGACCTTGACCTGGTCCACCACGCCTGTGGCCGTGTCGAAGCGGTACACCACATCGTCATAGCGGCCCGACAGCCACAGGTATTTGCCGTCGGCGTTGACGTTGCCCATGTCCGGGCTGCCGCCGCCCGGTATCGGCCAGTTGGCCGTCACCTTGCGCGTCGCGAAGTCGATCACCGAGACGCTGCCGGGGCCGTGGGGTCTGCCGCGGATCTTGTTGCTGCCGCGGTTGGCCACGTACAGGCTCTTGCCATCGCGGCTGGGGTACAACCCGTGCGTGCCCACGCCCGTGGGAATGAAGCCGATCTGCCGGAACGGGTCCAGTTCGACCAGATGGACGCCATCGCTGATCATGTCGGCCACGTAGAAGATCTTGCCGTCGGGCGAAGCGCGCACATCCTGCGGCATGGTTTGCGTGGTGACGATGGTGGCCCTGGGTTTCGTGGGGTCGAGCATGCGCCGGGGTTTGCGTCCCGGCTTGGCAAGCAGTTCGAGAACCTCCGGGCGATCGAAATAGGGGCTGAGATTGATGGTCTCCATCACCCGGCGGTTGACCATGTCGATCTTGGTGATGGCACCGCCGAACTCGCAGGTAAAGACGGCGTAGCGGCCGTCGATGGAGAAGTCGGCGTGGTTGATCCCCGGGCAGGCCGGCGTCTCGATCGAGTAATCGAGTTTCATGGTCTTCGGATCGCGGAAGTCCAGCCGCTTGAATGCTTCCGCAACCACGATGGTATGGCGTCCGTCCGGCGTCCAGTACACGTTGTACGGGTCGTCCACGGGAATCGACGCACCCGGCTTTCCGGTCTTGGGATCGATCGGCGTCATGCTGCCGTCGGTTCGCCCCTCGGCGTTGTTCGCGACCCAGAGAATCTTCAGGTCCCAGGACGGCACGACATGTTGGGGATGGACGCCGACCTTGAAGGTGTCGACGACCTTGAGCGTTGCCGGATCGATGACGCTGACGCTGTTGGCCGCCCGATTGGGCACATAGACCCGCTCGAGCGCCCCAGCGACGGCCGGGGACAGCTTGCCGGCGGCGGTTTCGCTGTAAAGGTTGTTGGGGTCTGGCACCGGCGGCATGCCGGGCACCGTGGCCACGGCGGCGGCCTTGGCCGGCGCTGGCGTCTGGCCCTGCGCCGGGCCGCCCAGCACGGCGAGTGCCGCGGCCAGCCACGTGATCTTCAGCGATTGGATGGGCTGCATCGATCGATTCCTTTGTGCGGTGAAATGAAATCCCTAGCGCCGGTTTGCGGTCGCCGCGCGAATCGCTTGCACGGTCCGGTCCACGATCAGGTCCGTGCCGATGCCGCCCAATGCGGCACTCGACTGCGACGGCTCGCCCGAAACCCCCGACGATGCCTCGGGCCCGGGCGCTGTGCGCATGAGCTCAGTCCTGATTCGCGCCGGATCCACGGCCAGCATGAGCGACGTGTCCGCCAGGCCCGCATGCCTTCCGATCTGCGCTTCGCTCAGGCCGCGTGATCGCAGGGCCTGCGCAAACTCGTCGGTTGCGGCGCGATAGTAGGCCGCGACATAGTGGGCGCGCGTTGTCGAGCCGGCCCACTCGCGGTTCAGGCGCAGGGCTACGTCCTTCAGGATGTCCTGGTAGTTGCCGGAGTCGCCGATAAGCACGATGTCCAGGAAGCCATGCTGCTTCAGGCTGCGCGACGCCCCGGCGAGGATCGCGGCGAAAGCATCTTCGGGAACCGACAGCGTGCCGGGAAAACGCATATGCCCCGATGGCGGGGAAATGCGGCCTTCCGGCACATAAGCCACCACCGGCGCCACCAGTGTGTTGCCGAGCTTGGCCGCAATCCGCGCGGCCAGCGCGCCGGCTCGAAAGTTGTGCTTGCCCAGGGCCATGTGCGGGCCGTTTTGCTCACTGCCGCCCACCGGAATGATCACGGTGGTCGCGCCGGAACGCAGCGCGTCGCGCACTTCAGTCCAGGTCAGTTCATCCAGCTGCACGCTGTCGGTCGCGGCCTGCACCGGCAGACTGCCAAGCAGGCAGGCAATCAGCACCACCGCACAGCTGCGAAAAAGGACGGTGAAACCCGCCAAGGCGGTGTCTTCGGAAAGCATGACCGCGATCATAGGCGGATCAAGCGGCACGCAAGACGATGTCGAGCTGCGCGCCGCCCAACGCGCCGCGCGAGAGCTTCAACTCGCCCTGATGGCTGGCCACCAGATCGCTGACCACCGTCAGGCCGATGCCGTGGCCCGGCACCCGTTCGTCCAGCCGCACGCGGCGCTGCGGCACGGCCTGGGGATCGCTGAACCCGGGGCCATCGTCCTGGACGCGGATGAACAAGCGCCCGGCATCACGCCAGATTCTTGCCTCGACGCGGTGCTTCGCCCACTTGGCCGCGTTGTCCAGGATGTTGCCGAGGATCTCGAAAGCATCTCCTTCGTCGATCCGCCAACTCAGATCGGGCGGGCAATCGACGGTGAACGCGAGGTTCTTTTCGGCATAGACCTTGGCCAGCGAATCGCGGATGCGATGCAGGATCGGCGCCAGCACCAGGTGCGGCGCAAAGCGCGCAGCGCCGCTGGCCGCGGCGCGGCCCAACTGGTGCTGCACGATGCCATCCATGCGGGCGACCTGCTGCGTCACCATCGCCGGCAATTGCGCCGGCTCGTTGAGCGCGGTGCGCAGCACGGCAAGCGGCGTCTTGAGGCTGTGCGCCAAGTCGTCCAGCGCGTCCTTGTAGCGGGTTTGCCGGGCTCGCTCCTGCTCGATCAGGGTGTTGAGGTTTTCGGTCAAGCCCGCAATCTCGGTCGGGTAGCGCCCTTCGATCTCTGTCTGCTCGCCGTTCTCGATGCGCCGGATCTCTCGCGCCACGCGGTCCAGCGGCGCCAGGCCCCAGCGCAGCAGAAGGGTCTGGGCCAGCAGCAGCAGCAGCCCGGCCCCTCCCAGCCACGCCCACAGCGTGCGCTGGAAAATGTCCATCTCCCGCTCGAACTCCGCCTTGTCCTCCAGCACGGTAAAGACCAGGGAGACGGGTTGGGCCCGATCCGACCATTTGACGCCGTAAGTCACGGCGAGAAAGGCGCCGGCGGCGCCCTCCAGGGTGTCATAGCGCCATTGGCCGGTTACCGAGCTGCGTGGAAACGGCAGGCTGAGCCCCAAGGTGGAGGGCGAATGCCACTCTTCGCCCCGGTCGATGTTCGCGATCCTGGCGTACAGGCCGGATGCCGGCAGCGACAGGCGGGGCTCGGCCAAGGACGGCGGCATGACCAGCGCGCCGCCGGCATCGAGTTCAGCGCGAGCCAGCAGGAGGTAGACCGTGCCTTGCAGGCGGGCAAAACGGGCCGCCAGGACGCTGTCGGCATGCGCGCGTTCCACCGCCAGGCCGGCCCCGGCCAGGAAGGCCAGCAGCACCAGCATTGCGCCCATCACCACGCGAGCGTGGATAGAGCCCAGCAACCTCATGTGAGGGTGAAGCGGTAGCCTCGCCCGCGCAGTGTTTCGATCGGGGCCAGCGTGCCCTCGGGGTCCAGCTTGCGGCGCAGGCGGCCGATCAGCACTTCCAGCACATTGCTGTCGCGGTCTTCGTCGTGGGGATACAGGTAGTCGGCCAGCTCCTGCTTGCTGACCACCCGCGCGCGTTCGCGCACCAGGAATTCCAGCACCCGGTACTCGAAGGTCGTCAGGTCCAGCACCTCGCCGTTCAGGCGTGCGGCCTGGGCCGAAAAATCGAGGGCGATGGGCCCCAGCGTCAGCACGTCCGAGGTGGCCTTGAGCGAACGCCGCAGCAATGCCTTGACGCGCGCCGCCAGCTCGGGGTACTCAAAGGGCTTGACCAGGTAATCGTCGGCGCCGGCTTCCAGGCCTTGCACCTTGTCTTGCCAGCTGCCGCGGGCGGTGAGGATCAGGATAGGGAGCGTGCGCCCGTCGGCGCGCAGCGCCTTCACCACCGCCAACCCGTTCATCTTGGGCAGTCCCAGATCGACGATGGCGAGGTCCACCGGATACTCGCGGGCCTGGAACAGGCCGTCCTCGCCGTCGGTGGCCTGGTCCACGCGATAGCCCTCGGCTTCGAGCTGCCGGGCCAAGCCGAGCCGCAAGACAGCGTCGTCCTCGATCAACAGCAAGCGCATACCGCGAGCTTAATGCGTCTTGCCGCTGGCGACGTCAACGAGGATCACCCTGACCTCACCCTGCGCGGTCACGACTTTCACCCGCCAGGCGGGGCGTCCCGCCGCTTGGGCCGTTTCCACCGACAAGACGCGCCCGCCGCTGGCGCGCTGGGCCAATGCCGCGGCATCGTCCCGGCTGACATCGGCCCAGGCAGGGGAGGCCAGCGCCATCAAGGCGCCGCAGAGCAGGGGAAGAATCAGCTTCATGGTGTAAGGAGGATGTTACTACCGCTCGACGGGGACGACCGACACGCGGACCGGCAGGCTGTGGCCGGGGTTCTCGCGCATGAAGGTGGAGTAGACCTGGCCGCGGTACTCGTAGTTGACGCGGTAGCCCGTGAGCTGGGTCTGCACGTCGTTGACCGTGCGGCATTGCCTGACCTCGCGCGGCGCTTGCTCATACTGGGCGTACTGCGGCGCCCGATCCCGGTTGGCGACGTGGTCACCGGCCAAGGCGCCAACGACCGCGCCCACGGCGGTGGCAACGTCCTTGCCGCTGCCCTTGCCGACCTGATGCCCCAGGATGCCGCCCGCCACGCCGCCGATCACTGCGCCGCCGTAGTTGCGCTCGCCGCCGCTCACCACGGGGCGCGGCTCGCTCACCCACTGGCTGGTGCACTCGTTGCGGGGAGTCGTCACGTTTTCGTATTGCGGGTCGACGCTCTGGACGCGGGCGTGGTCGATGAAGCTCTCTGCCTGGGCGCCGATGGCGCCCGCCGCGAGCAAACCGACAATGGCAAGACGTTTCATGAAAAAGGCTCCTTGGGTAGTTGAGGCCTGCAGTTTGCGCGGGCCTACATGAATGCAACCTGAACGGACCGCAGGCGCCCCGGCCGAATTACTTTGGGTCTGTTCAGCTTGCGTTCAGGCATGGCCGCGCAAGATGCGATCCATGCCAACCCAAGGAGCATCCATGAAACGCATCACTTCCTCCAAGTTCTTCGCGGCAACCGCTGTCGTACTGGGCACGTTCGTGGCGGCTTCGGCGGCCCACGCCCGCAGCGACGTGTATTTCTCCATCGGCGTGCCTGCACCCGTGTACGTGGAGCCGGCGCCGGTCTATGTGCAGCCGCGGCCCGTGTATGTACAGCCCCAGCCGGTCTACGTGCAGCCGCGTCCGGTGTACGTGCAGCCCCAGCCGGTGTACACGCCGGCACCCGTTTACTACGGTCAAGGCTACGGGCACCGCTACTATGGGGAGCGCCGCCATGGCCACCGCTACGGCCCCTACGGTGATTTCGACCGCGACGGCATTCGCAACCAGGACGACCGCGACCGCGACGGCGACGGTGTCCGCAACCGCCACGACCGCCAGCCGAACAATCCGTACCGCTACTGACCGCCAACGCGGTCATGGATTGCGAAGGTCAGGTTCCCCCAGTAACTATCCCAGTCGTGGTCTGGCGAGTTCCTGGCGGGAACCATATGCACCGCGCTGACCATCCATGCACCCGGCAAAGGAAGCGCAAAAGTTACCTTACCTCGGGCATCGGTTTTTGACTTTATGGTCGATGTCTGGCCACCGCGCTTGTGCCAAGCCCGCATCAGCGCATTGGAAAGAGGCTTGCCGTCGAAGAAGACCTGAAAGGCAAGCTCATCGCCCTTGCGCTTGGTGAATGGATTGGCCAACGGAACGATCTCGAGTCGCTGGCCGGTCCGCACCGCGTAGGTCGCATCCAGCCGATCACCCACCTGGATCAGTGTCTTGGTGTTTCGGCGAAAACGCTCGCGGCCGTCAGAATCCGCGGCGCCTGATCGTTCGCGCTTCGTGACGATGGCATCAAGACCTTCCTCCCGCAGGTATGCATGAAATTTATCCCCGGGAAGAACGATGCTGCTTGGATGGGTGTCAAAAGCGATCAGGTGCGTCCCAGCCTCTTGCAAGACCACAGGCAGCTCGCGCAGTTCCCCGCTCGCCGGTACGCGGCCACGCAGATCAGTAATCTGCCTCGGTGAGTAGTGGCGCAAGCCTGCAACCACCGAGAGCGAGAAAGCAATCTTGTCGCCGCGAAAATCCTCACCGGAGGCCAGTGTGAGGGATGTCGTGCCGCCAGGCGCCACGACGAAACTCCGCGGAAGCATCCAGAACTCATGCGATTCCGCGATGACTGGGACCAGCAGAGCCAGCAGGGCCAGTAGTGGGTGTAGCCACTTTTTCATTTGCGCCTCGCAGTGTCGGTGCCTGATGAACCCATCCGCATTGACAGCTTATGCGGGCTATTGCACACGTCGGGCAAGGGAATAGAACGAAAGCGCGCAGGACCGTTCTTACAGCCCGTCCCTGGTCCACCCACCGGGCTGGCTTTCGCACGTTGACCTGATGCGCTGTCATGAAGGGCGTCGACGATCGGGCAGGAAACCCTACCCCGCGACCGGGCACATTGCCGGACCAGGCCGTCGAGCACGGTCTCGATCCGCCGGAGGTCGGCCAGCTTCGCCCGGACGCCGGCGAGCTTGTGTTCGGCCAGCGCCTGTGCCTGCTTGCAGTGCATCCCGTCGTCGAGTGCCAACAGGGCGGCCACCTCATCCAGGCTGAACCCCAGACGCTGCGCGGACTTGATAAATTTCACCCGGGCTACGTCCGGGTCACCATATCGCCGAATACCGCCGTTGGGCTTGTCCGGCTCGCTCAGCAAGCCTTTTCGCTGGTAGTAGCGCACCGTTTCCACGTTGACGCCGGCCGCGGCGGCGAACGCGCCGATCGTGAGGCGCGCCGAAGCTTGTTCCATGGCTTGACTCCGTACCAACCTACGGAAGTATCGTGCTGCCTAACGCGACATGCAAGGAAAGCTTCATGGAATGGATAACGCGCAAAGCAGAGAAACTGGGCTCGCTGGGCAGCCTGGTGTCCGCCGCCTCGCGTTCGTTGTGGGACCTGCTCTTGCCGGCGCATCGGCCTCGCGCGAAACCGTTGGTACTGGATTCGGTGCTGACCTGTCCCGCCTGCGGACACGCCAAGGCAGAACGCATGCCGCTCGATGCCTGCCAATGGTTCTATGAATGCGAGGCCTGCGCAACCCTGCTGCGGCCCAAGCCGGGCGACTGCTGCGTGTTCTGCTCGTATGGCACGCAGCGCTGCCCGTCGGCGCAGGCGGGCGGCGCTGCGGCGTGCTGCCGGCCTGTCAGCTCGCCGTCTTGAGGTTCTCTTACGGCCTTTCGAGACCTTCCAGGGCAGCTTTGAGTTTCAGCTTCGAGGTCTTGCGCAGTGCATGGGCGACGTCCAGTTGAATATCGCTGGGGGGCCGCCCAATGCCATGCGTGGACGCGGTGAACGCATCGCAAACAATTCGCTCGGCAGAGTTGGCAAGTTCGTCAGCCAACTGCCAAAGTTCGAATGCATCGGATGAACTGACCGATGTGCGGGGCGGATTCTTGGTCAATTGCAGCTTCAGTGGTTGTGCCGATGTCCCTGCAACAGGCGCTGGCGCATTGAAGCCATCTCGAGGGACGAAACAATCTAGGCTGGTTCATCCGCAACGCAGCACGGCGCGGTGGCTGCGTCTACCTCAATTGTCAGGCCGCTTGCACGGCGTATCAGACTGTTACTACAGTGCGACGTCCGTGTGGTTAATGCCTGGAGCCGACTACCTCGGCCGTCCCAGCTGCTGCACCCAGTAGATGCCTGCATCGCTGTTCGCATTGACCGCGTAGGCCAGGCCCATCTCCACAAAGCTGGGGCTCATCAGGTTGGCGCAATGGTCCGGGCTGCGCAGCCACTGCTGCACCACCTGTTCGGCGGTGGTTTGGCCCGAAGCGATGTTCTCTCCCACGCTGCGCCAGCGGTAGCCGGTGCGAGTCACGCGGTCGGCGGGGCCGGAGCCGTCGCGCCCCTTGTGCTCCATGTAACTGTGCTGCGCCATCTCCCGGGCATGGGCGGCAGCCGCCCGGTCAAGCAGGGGGTTCGGCCTGAGCGGAGGGCTGGTGCCGAAGAACCGGTTGCCGCAGTTGCGGGACTGGCCCCGCGCGTCGTTCGTCAGCATCAGCACCTGCCCGGCGACGCTGGCTGCAGCCGATTGCGGCGGCGGCGTAAAAGGCGAGGCGAGAACGAGCCAATACGACTCGCCTTCCCGATGGGAGCCCATGTCGGTCAAGCCCGGGTCGGTCAATGCCTTGCAATATTTGTCGGCCATTGTCCGGGCCACGCCCGCCGGCGTCACGTGACCGCTCATGCTCATCACGAAGATGCGCGTCGATCGGTAGCCGGCCCTTTTTGCGGCTTCGGCGGGCGACGCGCGGCGGGCCATGTGCTGAGCCACCTCATCCAGTTGCGCCACTGGCCGCAGGCGCGCTTGCGCACCTGGTTGAGCGGCGCAGCCACGAGAACGCGCAGCGGTCAATGCGGCCAGCAGTTCGTCGGAGCGCTGCGGCGCCGCCAGGCAGGCGCCCGCCAGCATCAACAACGCGGGGCCTAGCGAGAAACGGAGGGCACACATCGGGCCTTTGCCGCGCTGAGCTGGGTTCACAATCATGGCGGCCATCGCTGGATGATAGCGGGGCACATCATGACGCAGCCGCATGCTTCCTCACTGTTGGGCTTTAGCGACGGCCAGATCGAAGCGCTCAAATGGATCGCGCTGGCCTCCATGTTCCTCGACCATTTCGGACGGCACCTGCTCGGCTGGGGCCAGGAGACCTGGGTGTTCGCGCTCGGCCGCATCGCTTTCCCGTTGTTTGCCCTGGTGCTGGCCCTGAACCTGTCGCGCGAAGGCGACCGCGCCGCGCGCGCGGCGCGAACCGCCAGAAGACTCGCCCTGTGGTGCGCGGTGTCGGTGCTGCCGTCCATCTGGGCGCGGGGTGATCCGGCGGTGGTCAACGTGCTGGCCACCTTGGGACTGGGCGCGGCCATGTGCTGGGTCCTCGCCAGCCCGGCGCCCATGGTCTTGCGGCTGGCTGTCTGCATGGCCGTCGCAGCCGCGTCGCGCTGGGTCGAGTTCGGGCTGCCCGGCGCCTTTCTCATTCCGGCCATCTACCTGTGGTGCACACAGCGGCAACGCGAAGCAGCGCTGCTGGCGCTGGTGTCGTTCTCGTTGACCGTGTGGCTCAATGCCTCGTTCGGCGGCTGGCTGGGCGGACTGGGCACCGTCGCAGCGCTGCCGGTCGCCTGGAGCATGAGCCGGTTGCCGGTTTCGGTTCCCCGCCTGCAACTGGCGTTCTATCTTGTCTATCCGCTCCACCTTTCGCTGATCGGGGCGCTCAAGGCGTCGGCGTGAACCGCTGCGTGACGACATCCATATCCCCGGCGGAACCGGCGGCCGACCAGGCCAGGGCCAAGGCTGCGCCTTGCAGCGAAGCGAATTCGGGCATGGCGCCATCGGTATCGATTGCGAACGCCTCGCCCATGACGGCGCCCGCGCTGTCATGGCGCTGGGCGACGAGACGTTCCGCGCCAGCCGCGCCCCAGAAAACCACGTAGCCGCCGTCGCTGAGGGCGCTGGCAGAGGAGGGCAGGGACGAGAGCGAGGTGGACTTGCCCATGGGGCTGCCGTTGCGGTCGAACATCTGGCTGTAGGCCGAACTGCCTGCAACCGACAAGAGCACGTAACCGCCCTGCTTCAAGGGCAGCAGGACCGACTTGGCCGGCAGGCCGTTCTCTGCGTACGGCAACGCGACCGTGTGGCCCAGGTCGACTTGCGTGTATCTCACGTACAGCTCGCCGGCCGCACGCCGGAAAGTGGAGACCAGGTAGCCGCCGCCAAGGGCCGGCGTCAACTCGAAGGAGGTGCCGATGTCGCCGCTGCCCACATTGAGCCGCCCGCCCGCCGGTTGCCCCTGGCTGTCATAGCGCTGCGTCTGGAAGCTCGGCACCTTGCCTGTGTAGTCTTCGCTGATGCTCGCCCAGCCCACCAGGAAGCTGCCGTCGTCCCAAGACAGGATGGCCGGGTCGGCGACGTAGTTAAGAGTCCTGGCGCCGATCTGGTTCTGCACGACAGCCACCACCTCGGTTTCGCCGCCGACCGGAGCGCCGCCGGCATCGAACAGGCGCGCATAAATTCCCGAGCTCACGATCCACGGTTCCACGGGAGACGGCGTGCGAGTCGAGCCGTAGGCCACCGCGATGCCGCCGTCGCTGCGCACCGCGATCGCAAGGCTGGACGGCTCGAAACTGAAGGGGATCAGCGTCTGCGGGCCCACCTTCACCCCGGCCGCGTCGTAGCGCTGGGTGTAGAGCTCGTCTTCGGACAACCAGGCCACCGTGTAACCGCCGTCGGCGAGGGCGCCCACCGCGCGAACCTTCTGGTCGCCCGCGGTCGTCGTGTTGACAACGCTGGCGTCCTGCGCGATGAGGCCGGCCGTCTTCATGGGTTTCTGGCTGAGAGCCTGCTCGGTAGTTGCTGCTGAGCTCGAGCTGGACGTCGAGGCGCCGCCGCCGGATCCACCGCCGCATGCGCCGAGCGCCGCGATTGTCATGGCCAGGAAAATCCGGGGGATCACGTAAGCCGACGTGAGGCGGGTACTGCTGTTTGCCATGGTGACCCGTATTGATGAGATTTCATCTTAGGGTCCACCCCGCTGAGCTTTTGTAGGACGACTGCGCCACCTACGCGGGAAGTTCAAGAAGGCGAGCGGCGCTCCAGTTCACGCTCCAGGCGATGCCTCTGGGCAATCTCCTCTTCCAGCAATTCCTTGACGTCGTGCAATTCCTCCGCGGCGCCCAACACCTTTTCCTCGATCACCGCGTTCTGTTCCAAGGCCTTGCGCACATCGCCCTTCTTCTGGTCCTCCGGCAGGTTCTGCCCCAGCGCCGTACTGGACAGATGCAACTCCGCCCCCGCAATCGCGAGTTCGTCCTTGATCTGCTCGGTCTTGGTTTTGGCCTGAATGAGTGGCTCGATGGGGCCCGGCCTGCCGGTCGCTTGATCAGTTGACTTCATGGGATGTCCTTTGAGCGCGGGGACGTTTGGCTCCCGCGCTCAAAGATAGGTCCGTAGAGCCGTTGCGGCTGTAGGCGCAGGCCGCTTGTTCAGATGCCGGCCCGAAGAATCAGGCGATGGCTTGCAGGCTGATGTTGTCCACCACGGCGATCGCGCTGTTCGCGTTCTTCCAGACGAACGCGTAGCCGCTGGTCGCGCCTTGCGGAGCGGTGAAAGTGATCGACACGCCGGCCGGGGTCAGGGAGCTGACCAACTGCTGCTGTTCCACCAGAATCGCACCGGCGCTGTTCATGAGCTTGATACCCACGAACACGCCTTCGGCAGCCGCCGTGATGTTGGCACTGGCCGTGAGCTGGTACCGGGTGCCGGCAGTGAGCTTGGCGTAAACGTCCTGGCCCACGCCGCCTGCTGCGGTGCCGACCTGCAGCGCGCTACCGACAACCTGCGAGTTGCCCCAGTTGTTCCAGCCTGTCAGGCCATTCGAGAAATCGCCGTTGGCCAGCACGTTCGCCGGGTTCACGGGTGCGGCCGGCTCGGTCGCAGGTGGCTGCTGCACCGGCGCGCTGGCGGAAACGGTGGGCGACCACCAGTTTCCGGAAGCCACCACCATGCTCAGGAGCTGGATCTCGCCGTCGTAGTAGCCCGTGGTGGGATGGGCGGCGTTCCAGTTCCACAGCGAGTCCAGGAACGGCTGGTACTTGGCGTCGATACAGGCGCCGGCGCAGATGGGGCCATGATAGGCACCGCTGTCGCCGCCGGTCAGCTGCGTGCCGCTCAACGTGTAGCCGGTGCCGATGGCCGTGACATCGCCACCGACCTTGGCGGCTTCCGCCTGGAAGAAATCGATCATGCGCGCGGTGATCGTCTTCCAGCGCGTATCTCCGGACAGCAGGTAGTCCGAGGCGTAGCGCCACGGATTGCGGCAGGCGTTCCACCAGTACTTGTCCTCGTTCATGTTGAAGTCGCCCATCATCCCGGGCGACGGACGCGGAGTGGCGGTGTGCGTGTCGACGATGAAGTCGGGCATCAGGCCGACGCCGGCCGAGTACACGGTTTGCATCCGGTTGGACAGCTCGTACGCGCGGTCGATCGCCGTGTTCCAGAACGAGTCGCCGGTGGCAGCCTGGAAGGCCCGGAAGTGTCCGATCATGTAGTCGGAGGTGCGGCTGACGTTCGGCGTGGACAGGCCCTTGGTGGTGCCGTCCGGCTTCATGTTCCAGGACTTCAGGGCGCCAATGGTGTTCTTGGCTTCCTGCAGGTAGTTCCACCTGCCGCTGGAGCCCCACTGCTTGTGGGCCATGAGCAGCGCCATGGCGATGTCTTCGTCGCCGTCCATGGCGTTCCAGCCTTCGCCGGCCGAGGTGCCGTTGGCGAACAGGCGCCAGTCCATCAGGTACTTGCCGTTGGGGTCGTACGGGACGACGGCGTAGGCGGGGCGGGCCCGCACGACGGCCATCAACCCGTCGAACAGCGTCCGGGCCTGCGGATCGTGTCCGGCAAACAGCACGGCGAGCAACATGCCGTAGCCCATGCCCTCGGACACTGCCAGGTAGTTGGTCTGGGAGAACTGCACCGCGTAGCCGCCGGCGACGATCGAATCCGCCGGCTTGATGGCGTGGGCCCTCCAGGCGTCGTAGTGCCTGGTCAGCGCGGCGTCCATCGTCGCCCTGCTTTGCGACGGCAGGGTTCCGGCCGAATAAGCGGCCAGGCGGGCGCCGAACGGATAGGCGATGGCAGCTGTAGGTGCCGTGGGGGCGGGCGCCGGAGCCGGAGCCGGAGCCGGAGCCGGCGCGGGCGCGGGAGTCGTGCTCCCCGGCCGCTTGCGGGCGGAGAGGATCTCATCGCCGCCCGCGGGGAGAGCTGCTTCACCATCACCACCTCCGCCGCCGCAACCAGTCAGGGCAAATGCAAATGAGGCGGAGCCGGACAGAAGTAATGCGCGTCTTTTCATGTTCAATAACTTTGTAAGAACTAACTCAGGATGAACGGAAGCTCATCTGCGAAGCGCCGCCGCGTGAGCGGGTGGCGGAGACAGCTGAGACGGAGTTAGCTCAGCAACAGGGGCGACTGTAGTAGGAGACGTCCCACAAGCGTGTCAGCTCGTGGCCTACAGATGTAATGAAATCCGGCGGCGCGACGCAGCACTTGGCGTGCGTTTTTGCACGATTAGATGGGGATGAGGTGTGGGAGCTGAAAAGCAAACACAGGCTCAACAGTAAGCACTGATGAGCTTTGCGGGGCTGGAAGGGCTGTGGTGCGTCAGCGACAGGGGCGCAGCGGACCCGATCGCGTGCGGGAACATGTACGTCGCAAGATTTACGTTTCGTCGCGGCTATGTGCAGCGGCCGCGCGCGCCCCCAGGCGCCGCCAGACCCAGCGTGTGGGCAGCATCGGCACCAGGAAGATAGCAATCCACCCGAGGGCCAGGACCACACCTTCCAGCCACCCGGGCAGCAGGCCCGAGTGCGGGCCCGCCACCAGCAATACGGTGCCGAGGCTGAGTGCCGCCACGACGAGCAGCGACACCAGATACGTCAAGCCGGTGAGGAAGCCTCTCACGAGACTCACGCGGTCGGATAGCCCGCCTCGGCCAGGGCGCCGGCGATGAAGGCGCGGTCCCGGCTCGACTCGACCTTCACCTTCTTGGCGGCCAGGTCAACCTCGACCTTGGCTTGCGGGTCTACCAGCTTGACCGCACGGGTCACAGCGTCGACGCAATGGTCGCAGCTCATGGCCTGGACATCGAATTCAATCATGGGATGCTCCTTCGTGGATGATGATGATCGAGCCGGGATTCCCCACGGTATGGAGGGAATTGCACTCCTGTCCTTGACCCTAACATGGTGGGAAGGTTGAGACTTGGCACCATGAACACAACAACGACTTTAAAGCCTTCCGCGCTCCCCGCAACCGACTGGACGTTGCCGGTCGAGGGCATGACCTGCGCATCCTGTGTGAGCCGCGTCGAGAAAGCCCTGGCATCGCTTCCCGGTGTGCAGCAGGCCACGGTCAACCTGGCGACCGAGATGGCCACGGTGAAGGCCGACCCGGCGGTGGGGCTGGACGCCTTGCGCGGCGCCGTCGAGAAGGCCGGCTATTCCGTCGGCGAACCGCCGGCCAGTGAGGGCACGCCTGCCGCCGCCTCCGTTGGCGCGGCCAAGGCCAACGAGTGGTGGCCGGTCGCGCTGTCGGCGGCGCTGTCGCTGCCGCTCATCCTTCCGATGATCGCCATGCTGTTCGGCCTGGACTGGGCCTTGCCCGGCTGGCTGCAGCTGGCGCTGGCCACGCCGGTGCAGTTCTGGCTGGGCGGCCGGTTCTATCGCTCGGGCTGGAAGGCCCTCAAGGCCCGCGCCGGCAACATGGACCTGCTGGTGGCGCTGGGCACCTCGGCCGGATACGGCTTGAGCGTGTACCTGTTGCTGGTTCATGGCGGCCATGGCATGGCCCACCTGTATTTCGAAGCGTCGGCGGTGGTCATCACCCTGGTGCTGCTGGGCAAATGGCTGGAGACGCGCGCGAAACGCCAGACCACGGAGGCCATCCGTGCGTTGAACGCCTTGCGTCCCGAGACGGCCCGGGTACGCCGCGGCGGCCGGGACATCGAGATGCCCATCGGCAAGGTGGCCCGCGGCGACCTGGTGGTGGTGCGCCCCGGCGAACGGGTGCCGGTGGACGGCATCGTGGTGGAGGGGGCGAGCCACATCGACGAGTCCCTGATCACCGGCGAAAGCCTGCCGGTGGCCAAGCACGAAGGCCACAAGGTCACCGGCGGCTCCATGAACGCCGAGGGCCTGCTGCTGGTCGAGACCACGGCGGTGGGCGCCGAATCCACGTTAGCGCGGATCGTCCGGCTGGTCGAATCGGCCCAGGCCAAAAAGGCCCCGATCCAGCGCCTGGTCGACCGGGTGAGCGAGGTGTTCGTGCCCGTCGTCATTGCGATCGCGCTGGTCACTTTGCTGGGCGGGGGCCTGGCTTCGGGCGATTGGGAGGCGGCGATCCTCAATGCCGTGGCCGTGTTGGTCATCGCATGTCCCTGCGCGCTGGGGCTGGCGACGCCCACGGCCATCATGGCCGGCACCGGCGTAGCGGCGCGCCATGGGATCCTGATCAAGGATGCGGAAGCGCTGGAGATCGCCCACCAGGTCAAGGTGGTGGCTTTCGACAAGACCGGCACGCTCACCGAGGGCAAGCCCCAGCTGGTGGCTGTGGAAGCGGCGCGGGGCGACCGGGCGTCGCTGCTGGCGATCAGCGCCGCCATCCAGTCGGGCAGCGAGCACCCGTTGGCGCGCGCTGTGTGTGACGCAGCCGAGCGGGAGAGCGTGCAGCATGCCGGCGCGGCCAAAGTGCGCGCAATCGCGGGCCGGGGCGTCGCGGCGCAAGTCGGCGGGCGCGATCTGCGTCTGGGCAGCACGCGCCTGATGGAAGAGTTGAAGGTCGATCTGGGCGCGCTGGCTGCGTGTGCCGCGCAATTGCAGGGGCAGGGCCGCACGGTGTCGTGGGTGGCCGACGTGACCGAAGCGCCGGTGCTGCTGGGCCTGTTGGCTTTCGGCGATACGGTCAAGCCCACGGCCCGGGCGGCGGTGGCCACGCTGCGCGAGCAGGGTGTGCGCTCGGTGCTGGTGACCGGCGACAACCAGGGCAGCGCCGAGGCCATCGCGGCCTTGGTGGGTATCGACGAGGTCCGCGCCGAAATCTTGCCCGAGGACAAGGCCAGGATCGTCGCGCAGCTCAAAGCCGGCGACGAGATGGTGGCGATGGTCGGCGACGGCATCAACGATGCGCCGGCGCTGGCCGCGGCCGACGTGGGCATCGCCATGTCCAGCGGTACCGACGTCGCCATGCATGCGGCCGGCGTCACCTTGATGCGCGGCGATCCGGCGCTGGTGGCCGATGCCATCGACATCTCGCGGCGCACCTACGCCAAGATTCGCCAGAACCTGTTCTGGGCCTTCGTCTACAACGTGGTCGGCATTCCGCTGGCGGCGTTCGGGCTGCTCAGCCCCGTGATCGCCGGCGCCGCCATGGCATTCAGCAGCGTGAGCGTGGTCACCAACGCCTTGACGCTGCGCAACTGGAAGGGAAGCTCCCGATGAACGGCCAGTACAACGTGGGCGCCGCCGCGCGCCTGTCCAATGTTTCCGCCAAGATGGTGCGGCATTACGAGTCGCTGGGGCTGTTGCCCACGGTGTCGCGCACCGACTCGGGCTACCGGCAGTACAGCGACAAGGAAATCCACACGCTGCGTTTCATCCGGCGCGCGCGTGACCTGGGGTTCAGCATGGCCGAGATCGGCGAGCTGCTCAAGCTGTGGCAGAACCGCCGCCGGCCCAGCGCCAGCGTCAGGCGCATCGCGTCGGAGCATGTCGCGGCGCTGGACGCGAAGATGGCGGAAATGGCGGCCATGCGCAAGACGCTGCAGCACCTGATTCACTGCTGCAGTGGCGACGAGCGCCCCGATTGCCCTATCCTCGATGAACTGGCCCAGGAGCATGGCGGCCAGGGGTCCTCGTAGGCGAGCTCATTGCAGCCGGATGTCGCCCTCGAACTGGACGTTCAGTTTCAGGCCGGCAATTTCCAGTGTCATCTTGGCGGGGAAGGACTCGGTGCCCGCGATGGCGCCATCGGCCACCGCCTTCGCCACCGCCTGCTCGATGTCGTGCTGCGATTTGACGCCGACCATCTTGAGAAATTTCCGGATGCTGAGGTTAAAAACTTCTTCGTTCATGGCGTTCTCCCAGAATGATCGGCAATGTCCTCAGCGGGCCCTGCGGTTGGCAGCTGCCTGGGCAATCTCCGGCGGCAGGCGCTTGAGCAGCCAGCGGATCGCCAGCGGCACCAGCACCAGGTCGTCCATCACGCCGAGCACGGGCACCACGTCGGGGATGATGTCGATGGGCGACAGCACATAAAGCGCGATCAGCGCGGTGCTCAGCTTCAGCCAGCCCGGCGCGGCGGGGTGCCGCAACGCGAACCACAGTTGCCGCGCGTCGCCGCGCAGCACGGTCCACAGCAGGGTGAGGCGTTTCAACATGGCAGGGCTCCTTCGGCCCCCGCGGGCCGCTATGCCGCCCAGATGGCGCCGGCCGCGCGCACTGCAAGGGCCGCCTCACCGGGCGTTACAAAGCTCAGGCGCGTTCGAAGTCGATGAAGCTTTGTGCCGCATCCACCGCCACCAGCTTGACGCGCAGGTTGTCGCCCACGTCCAGCCCTTCGAAGCCGCGCACCACGCGGCCTTCCAGCAGCGGTCGGCCGATGCGAACGAAGGTGCCCTTGGCCGCGGCGCCGGTGACGATGGCGTCGAAAGTTTCGCCGATGCGCTCATGCATCAGATAGGCCCCTGCGGCCTTGAGCACCTGGCGCTCGACCTTGCTGGCGTTGTCCTCCTGGACGGTACAGTGCCGGGCGATTTCGGTCAGCGCCTCGACTGAATAGGGCGGCGCCTCGTCCGCCAGTGCGGCCTTCAGCAGCCGCTGGGTCACCAGATCGGGAAAGCGCCGGTTGGGCGCGGTGGAATGCGCGTAGTCGTTCACCGCCAGCCCGAAATGCGCTAGGCCCGCCGCACCGGCGGGCGCCGCGGCGTACTCGCCCGAGCCCAGCATCTTCACCACCGCCAGCGACAGATCCGCAAAGCCGTCCGGGTCGGCCAGGCGGCGCGCGCGCAGGAAACCGTCGAGTGCCAGCGCATCGGGCGCCGCGGGCAATTGAACACCGTGGCCTGCCGCCAGTGCCACGATGCGGTCCCAGCGCCGCGGCGCCTTCAGGAAGCGGCGCAGTGACGGGAAGCCCTTGTGTTGCAGGAATCGCGCTGTCGCCGCGTTGGCCGCGATCATCAGGTCGGCAATCAGGTCCTTGGCGCGGTTCTTCTCGTCGGGGCGCAAGTCCACCAGCTGGCCACCCTCGAATACCGGACGCGCCGCCACCGTCTTCACGTTCAATGCGCCGCGCGCCTGGCGCAACTGCCGCAGCTGGCCGGCCAGCGCGTCATGCCAGCGAAGCTGGTCCGCCAGCCCCGGCACGCTGTCCACCTGCGGCGGCGCGGGCGCCACACCGTCCAGCCATGCCGAAACGCCGTTGTAGGTGAGCTTGGCGCGGTTCAGCACAGCGGCCCGGTAAACGTCGGAGCGGGTCACCGTGCCGTCGGCCTGCACCACCATATCGACCACCACCGCCAGCCGATCCTCGCCCTCGTGCAGCGAGGTGAGGTCGGTGGACAGCATCTCCGGCAGCATCGGAAAGACGCCGGCCGCGGTGTACACCGAGGTGGTGTTGACGCCCGCATGGCCGTCGATCGCGCCGCCGGGCTGCACCATGGCGTCGACGTCGGCGACCGCCACCAGCAGGCGCGTCGTTCCGTCGGGCAGCGGTTCGGCCACGCTCAGCTGGTCGAGGTCGCGCGTGTCGTCGTTGTCGATGGAGAACCAGGTCAGATGCCGCAGGTCCGTGATGGAGCCGTTGCGTTCGGGACCGGCCCGTCGCGCGGCTTCGGCCTCCCGCAGCGCCTGGGGCGCGAAGGCGGGCAGCAGGCCGCGCGAGCGCATGGCCTCGACGGCGATCTGGTGCAGGTTGATGGGGTCCATGAGGCGCAGCGGAGGCACCCACTGTACCCAATGGAAATCAACTAGACAATAATCCCCGTCGACGAGCATCTCGGCCACCGCACTCACAGCACAATGAAACCAAACATCGACGCGTTGAAGAAAAACTTCAGGGAAGGTCGCCACGCGCAAGCCATCGCGGAGTGCGAAGCCCTGTGCCGGCAAGACCCGGGCAATCTCGAGATCAAGAGACTGTGCGCGACGATGCACGCTCTTACGCAGAGCTACAGCCGAGCGCTTGAACTGCTGCACCAGATCCGCAACCCTGAACAAGAGAATGCCGACGTCCTGTTCAATATTGCCCTGTGCGAAAGAGAGTTGAAGAATTTCACGGGCGCGCAGCAGTACTTCAAGATCTACACGGACAAGTTTCCCAATAGCCCCGATGGCTGGGCGAGCTTGGCCGAGTGCAAGTTTCAATTGAACGAATTCAGTGAAGGCATCAGTCTTGCGGACCGGGCGATCAAGCTCGACGCTTCTTCACTTGCAGCCTGGACAGTCCGCGGAAACTGCCAAAAATCGGCCGGGCAGTTTGAAGATGCGCTGGCAAGCTATAAAAAGGCCAACCAGATCCAACCGGCCGTCGAGTGCCACTTCAATGCCGGTCTGATCTTTGTTGAAACGGGCAAACCGGCCGGAGCGATAGACAGCTTCGGCCAGGCAATCAAGCTGGCGCCCAAACTCGCCAAGCTGAGGGTCGCCCGAGGCGACGCTTTCAATAGCGTCGGCAAGTTGCAAGAGGCGGTTGCGGATTACAAGGCAACGCTCACGCTGACGCCCGCCGATGCTGAAACCTTAAAAAAGGCCACCCTCTGCCTGCTGGAATCAGGCCAAGGGAATGAGGCGCTCCAACTCTGCCGAGACATCCTGAAAGTCCATCCAGACAACCTGACGGCCAAACTTGGCGCGGAATGGGTATTGAGCCAGCTCGTTCCGATCTGGCATGTGCCGATGATGAACGAGCCCGAGCGGAACAAGGCCTTCTACGACGGGCTTGCATCGCTTGTCACGCCGGAAAAGGTCGTCTTTGAAATCGGAACTGGGTCTGGCCTTTTGGCCATGATGGCCGCGAAGCTCGGCGCCAAGAAAGTATTTACCTGCGAGGCCGTCGGCCTGATCGCCGATACCGCAAGAAAGATCGTCGCGCGCAACAACTACCAAGGCCAGATAACGGTCTTGGCAAAACCTTCGCATGCGATTCAGATCGAGCAGGACCTACCTGCCAAGGCGGACATCCTGGTCCACGAAATCTTTTCCAGCGAGTTGCTGGGGGAGCATGTCCTTCCCGCGATCGAGGATGCCAAGGCACGTCTGCTCAAACCGGGTGGGGAAGTCTTGCCTTCCTCGGCAAGCATCATGATCGCGCTCGTGAGTGGCGACGAACTGGGGAAGAATCTCTACGTCAGCGAAAGTTTCGGATTCGATCTTCGCGAGTTCAACGCCATCCATCCGAAGAAGCGGCCACTTTATCGAGAGGATCTGGCACCGGTTCTGATGAGTGACGACATCGAAGCTTTCCGTTTCGACTTTCGTAGGGACGCTACGTTTCCTGCCGAGCGGAAGGAGATCAAGATCACCACGACCCAGGGTGGGCTTTGCTATGGGGTCATCCAGTGGATCCGCATCGAACTGGCCGAGGGCGTCCACTTTGAAAACCACCCTTCGCGCCGCCGATCGGTGTCGAACTGGCAGCACACGATCTATGGTTTCGATGCGCCCATTCATCTCAACGAAGGTTCAGTCGTTTCGATTAATGCGACACACGATCGGTCGCGACCGTGGTTTGACCTGGCATCCTGACGTAATCAAGCCGCGTACTCTCCCGCTTCCTTGATCACCTTCATCGGTCGGCATTAGCGTCGGCGACAGTCAAGGCGGTCATATTCACTATCCGGCGGACTGTGGCGCTGGGAGTGAGGATGTGCACGGGCTTGGCGGCCCCCAGAAGAACCGGGCCGATCGAGATATTGCCTCCCGCTGCTGTCTTGAGCAGGTTATAGGCGATGTTCGCGGCATCGAGGTTCGGGAACACGAGCAGGTTGGCGTTTCCCTCCAGAGCACTGTTCGGCATGATCGCCTGCCGCTGCTTGCCGTCGAGGGCGACGTCGCCGTGCATTTCTCCGTCAACTTCCAGCCAAGGGGCCTGCGTGCGCAGCAGGTCGAGGGTTTGGCGCATCTTGATCGCAGTCGGCAGGTCGCTGCTGCCGAAATTGGAGTGAGACAACAGCGCCGCCTTGGGCTTGATCCCGAAACGCAGCATTTCTTCCGCCGCCATTGTCGTGATCTCGGCCAGTTCTTCGGGTGTCGGGTCGTAGTTCACGTGCGTGTCAACGAGGAACAGCTGCCGCTCCGGCAGAAGCAGGGCGTTCATGCAGGCGTAGATCGGGATATCCTGAGGCGTCGCCGGACAGCCGCCGGGCCGCTTGCCGATCACCTGGTCGATGTAGTGGAGGTGCATGGCCGTGGTGCCCCAAGTGCCGCAAATCATGCCGTCCACGTCACCCTTGTGCAGCAGCATTGCGCCGATGAGGGTGAGCCGACGGCGCATCTCGATCTTGGCCGTCTGGATCGTCGTCCCCTTGCGCTCCGTCATGCGGTGGTAGGTCTGCCAGAAGTCGCGGTAGCGGGGGTCGTACTCGACGCTGACGACGTCGTAGTCGAGTTCCTCCTTCAGCCTGAGGCCGAACTTTTCGATGCGCTGCGCGATGATTGCGGGGCGCCCGATCAGGGTGGGCCGCGCGATCCCCTCGTCCACTACCACCTGCGCCGCACGCAGCACGCGCTCCTCTTCCCCCTCGCAGTAGGCGACGCGTTTGGACGGCGCTCGCCGGGCGGCGTCGAAAATCGGCTTCATCGCGGTGCCCGAGGCATAGACGAAACCTTCCAACCTGGCGCGGTAAGCATCCATGTCCTCGATGGGACGCAACGCCACGCCACTCTCGGCAGCGGCCCGTGCCACCGCCGGCGCGATGCGCGTCATCAGGCGCGGATCGAACGGCTTGGGAATGAGGTAGTCCGGGCCGAAGGCGAGCTTCTCGCCGGCGTAGGCGGCGGCTACGCGTTCGCTCTGTTCGGCTTGCGCCAGTTCGGCGATGGCGTGAACGGCCGCGATCTCCATCTCGTCGGTGATGGTGGTCGCGCCTGAATCCAGCGCCCCACGAAAGATGTAGGGGAAGCACAGGACGTTGTTGACCTGATTCGGGTAGTCCGCCCGGCCTGTGGCCATGATGATGTCGGCGCGAACGGACCTGGCGTCCTCGGGCAGGATTTCCGGGGTCGGATTGGCCAGGGCGAAGATCACCGGCCGCACGGCCATGCGGGCCACCATCGCGGGCTTGAGCACGTTGCCGGCCGACAGTCCCAGGAACACGTCAGCACCCTCAATCACCTCGGACAAGGTCCGTGCTTCGGTTCTTTGCATGTACTGACGCTTGTCGTCGTCCATGAGCTCTTCGCGGCCCGCGTAGACCACGCCCGCCAGGTCCGTGACGAAAACGTTCTCGCGCTTCACCCCGACTTTCAACAGCAGGTTCAGGCAGGCCAGCGCAGCAGCACCGGCGCCCGATGTCACCAGCTTGACCTTGCCGATGTCCTTGCCCGCCACCTTCAGTGCGTTGACCATGGCGGCCGCGACCGTGATCGCGGTGCCATGCTGGTCGTCGTGGAACACCGGGATCTTCATGCGCTTGCGCAGTTCGCGCTCGACATAAAAGCAGTCTGGTGCCTTGATGTCTTCCAGATTGATGGCGCCGAAGGTCGGCTCCAGCGCGGCGATCACTTCGACCAGTTTCTTCGGGTCCTTTTCGTCGATCTCGATGTCGAAGACGTCGACTCCGGCGAACTTCTTGAAAAGGACGGCCTTGCCTTCCATGACCGGCTTCGAGGCCAGGGCGCCGATGTCGCCCAGCCCGAGCACTGCGGTGCCGTTGGTAATGACGGCGACCAGATTCCCGCGCGCGGTGTACTTGTACGCGGCCGCCGGGTCGCGGACGATTTCCTCGCAGGGTGCAGCGACGCCGGGCGAGTAGGCCAGGGAGAGGTCGCGCTGGTTGGACAGCGGCTTGGTCGCGCTGATGGCGAGCTTTCCGGCGGGCGCCTGGGCGTGATAGTCGAGGGCGGCCTGGCGGAAATCGGTTGTCGTGTTGGGTGTCATGATGAAGTGCCCTTGGAAAATGCAACGAGACCCCATTCTCGGGGGCCTCGTTCAACCTGCGGGATCAATCCGCGTACTCGCCGGCGTTCTTGATAACTTTCGTCCAGCGTACTGTCTCGGCTTCCACGAACTTCCTGTGTCCGGCCGGATCCAGCCTTCCGTCCTTGACCACGGACAGCCCCAGCGCCTCTTCGCGCTTGATGAGTTCGGGATCCTTCAGCGCGGTCCGCAAGGCCGCGTTCAACTTGGCGAGCGCCGCCGGTGGCGTGCCCTTGGGGGCGTACAGGCCGTGCCACACCTGGACGTTGAAGTCTTTCAAGCCCGCCTCGGACAGCGTCGGAACATCCTTCAGCACCGGGATCTGCAGCCGCTGCGAGCTGGTGACGCCAAAAACCTTGACCTTCTTGCCCTCGATCTGCGGGACGGCATTGGTCGCTTGCTCGCACATCAAGTCCACCTGGCCGCCGATGAGGTCGTTCATTGCGGGTGCAGTTCCCTTGTACGGAATGGTCGCGAGACTGGTCTTGAGCGCGCTCTGGAAGATCAGGCCACAGAGGTGTGAGGCCGAACCCAGGCCGGCGTTGGCAAGGTTGACCTTTCCGCCCGTCGCCGCCATCCACTTGCGAAGGTCCGCGAAGTTGATGGCGTCCAGGCTGGGCTTGCCGATGAGGACCGACGGCGCCTCGTTGATCAGGCCGAGGAACTCGAAGTCCTCCGGCACCTTGTAGCTGAGCTTGCGGTAGAGCGCCGGCGCGGTCGCCATGCCGATGTGGTGCACCAGCAGGGTGTAACATGGGCCAGAGCCAGCAGGCCGACGATGCGAGTGAACTTTTTCATTGGAATTCCTTGGGTACTGCTGCGGCTCAGGCCGAAAGCGCCTGCATCTCGCGGTAGAGATCGGCCTTGCCCTCGAAGCCGATCCCGGGCAGATCGGGCAGGGTCACATAGCCGTTCCGCACCTTCACGCCGTCGGGGAAACCGCCGAAGGGCTGGAACAGGTCGGGATAGGACTCATTGCCGCCCAGGCCCAGGCCCGCGGCGATGTTGAGCGACATCTGGTGGCCGCCGTGCGGGATACAGCGGCTCGCGGACCAGCCGTGTTCCTTCAGCATGTCCAATGTGCGCAGGTATTCGACCAGGCCGTAGCTCAGCGCGCAGTCGAACTGCAGCCAGTCGCGGTCGGGGCGCATGCCGCCGTAGCGGATCAGGTTGCGCGCGTCCTGCATCGAGAACAGGTCCTCGCCGGTGGCCATCGGGTTCTTGTAGTAGTTGCGCAGCGTGGCCTGCAGCTCGAAGTCGAGCGGGTCGCCCGGCTCCTCGTACCAGAACAGGTCGTACTGCGAGAGCGCCTTGGCATAGGCGATTGCGGTGTCGAGGTCGAAGCGGCCGTTGGCGTCGACGCACAACTTCTGGCCGTCCTGCAGCACGCTCAGGATCGAGTCGATGCGGCGCAGGTCCTCGTCGAGCGAGGCGCCGCCGATCTTCTTCTTGACCACGGTGTAACCACGGTCGATGTAGCTGCGCATCTCGTCCTTGAGCTTGTTGTGGTCCTGGCCCGGGTAGTAGTAGCCGCCGGCGGCGTAGACGAAGATCTCGCGGTTCGGCTTGCCGTTGCCATAGCGGTCGGCCAGCATCTGGAACAGCGGCTTGCCCTCGATCTTCGCCACTGCGTCCCACACCGCCATGTCGATCGTGCCGATCGCCACCGAGCGTTCGCCATGGCCGCCCGGCTTCTCGTTGGTGAACATCGTGTTCCAGATCTTGTGCGGATCGAGGTTCTTGCCGCTCGCATCGACCAGCGATTCGGCGCTGGCTTCCATCAGCCGGGGGATGAAGCGCTCCCGCATGAGCTTGCCCTGGCCGTAGCGGCCGTTCGAGTTGAATCCATAGCCGACGACCGGCTTGCCATCCCGGATCACGTCGGTGATCACGGCCACCAAGCTCAGCGTCATCTTGCTAAAGTCGATGTAGGCGTTGCGGATGGGCGAGCTGATGGGAATGGTCTTTTCGCGGATTTCGACGATCTTCACGGGGGTCTCCTGGGGTCTGTGAGGTGCCCAATGGTCGGCGCAATCCTGATTGGCGGCCAATGCTCTTTTTCTCTGCTTCAATGCTTTGAAAGCACCAAGATGAATTTTGTCTGGCTCGAGGACTTTCGTACCCTGGCGGCAACCGGCAACTTCTCGCGCGCCGCGGAAGAAAGGCACACGACGCAACCCGCGTTCAGCCGCCGGATCCGGGCCCTGGAAGAATGGCTGGACGCCGACCTGTTCGACCGGAGCACGCAGCCGGCCAAACTGACCGAGGTTGGCGAGTGGTTTCGCGGCGTGGCCGACGAACTGCTCGCGCGGGTGGCGCGCGTGCAGGGCGAGGCGCGCATCGTGGCGGAGTCCAGCTCGGTCACGCTGCGTATCGCGGCGACTCACGCGCTCTCGTTCACTTTCCTGCCGCGATGGCTGCGCAGCCTCGAATCGAGAACCACGCTGGGCCCGGTGCAACTGGTTTCCGACGTGCTGCAGCGATGCGAAGCGCTGATGCTCCAAAGCAAGATCCAGTTCGTCCTGAGCCACGCACACCCACAGGCGCGGGGCGCCCTGGATGCCGAGCCTTACCTGTCTGCCCAGGTCGGCCAGGATCAGCTGGTTCCCGTGTCAGCGCCCAACAAGCAGGGCAAGCCCCAGCATCGCGTCGGCGGCAGGACTTCCGGGGAGGTGCCGGTGCTCCAGTACACCGCCGAGTCTGGCTTGGGGCGCATCGCGCGCGCTGTCGTCGGATCGCGGCTCGAATCGGTCCCGGTGCGCGTGGCCTTCACCGCGCACCTGGCGTCGGTGCTGCGGCCGATGGCGCTGGACGGGCGCGGAGTCGCCTGGTTGCCGCAGACGCTCGTGGAAGACGACATGGCAGCGGGCCGGCTGGTGGCCGCTGCCGGCGACGACTGGAACATTCCGCTGGAGATTCGGCTTTATCGCGATCGGCGTCCAGTCGGTAGCGCGGCCGAGGCGTTCTGGAGAACGGTGGTCTCCGAACCCGCGCCTTGAGCCTGCTTCGGCGCCTTGCGCCGCAGCGCCCGCAGGTTGCGCGGCTCCCAGGGCCGCACCGCCAGCACCAGGGTCATGCTGTTCTTCTCGCTCAGCGGTAAAGAGCCGTCCTGTTGATTCATCTCGGCGAACTCATGCGCCACGCTCTTCAGGCGGCCGAGCAGGGCTGCGCGTGACTGCGCCGACAAGCTGCCGAACACCTGCAGCATCAGCTCGCTCTCGCCACCGAAATGCGACTGGAAAAAGTCCATCTGGGCATACTTGCGAAACTGCTGCTGGAACGGCCCGTCGGGCAGCCAGCGGAACGTGCCGCTGATGCGCAGGCGAAACCGGTTGTTGGGCTGCAACTCGATCATCTTCAGGCGGTCCAGCCGCGCCAGCATTTCGATGCATTCCGCGCGGCTCAGCGCGTAGTGCTCGACGATGTGCTCCAGCGTCCAGTAGCTCAGCACTGCGCAGGCCACCAGCATCAGCTTCGGGTCTTCGACCAGCTCCTGCTCCTGCTCCAGCGTCATCTGCGAAATCACGCTGGTGCGCGCGACCGCGGCAGCGGCAAGATCGGTGAACTCCATGCCGAGCAGGGCGCAGGTGGCGTCGATGCGTTGCAGGCTGAGCTCGTTCTGCGCGAACAGCCGCTTCACGGTCGCCTCGCTCAGGTCCAGGTGCTGCGCCACGCGGGAATAGGTGATGCGGCGCGCGCGCAACTCGCGCTTCAGGGCGTCCATCAAGGCGACGGAATGGGGCATGGGGAAAAGTATCACCGGCTGATACCACCCGGCATATAGGTATCAACCATTGAGATTTAGCCGGTTTGCTGGATTTTGGGTCGGACATTACGGCTCCCGCCCCCCAATTCACGCCCAGGAGACAAACCCATGAGCGCCAGCGCAACCGCCATCCGAACGCCGTACGACCCTGTACCGGCTGCCCCGTCCCAGGCCACGATAGCCGCCACCTACCGCAAGGTGACCTGGCGGCTGGTCCCGTTCCTCTTCCTCTGCTACGTCGTCGCCTTCCTCGATCGCATCAACATCGGCTATGCGCAGCTGCAGATGAAGCAGAGCCTGCCCTTCAGCGACGCGGTGTATGGCCTGGGGGCCGGTATCTTCTTCATCGGCTACTTCCTGTTCGAGGTGCCCAGCAACCTGATGCTGGCCAAAGTCGGCGCTCGCCGCACGCTGCTGCGCATCATGTCCTGCTGGGGCGTGGTGGCTGCCGCGATGATGTTCGTCACCACACCGACGATGTTCTACGTGCTGCGCTTCCTGCTCGGCATGTTCGAGGCCGGCTTCTTCCCGGGCGTGCTGCTGTACCTCACGTACTGGTACCCCAACGCCCGCCGCGGCCGCATCATCGCCCTGTTCATGAGCGCCACGGCCATCGCCGGCATCATCGCCGGCCCGCTGTCGGGCGGGATCATGAAGTACATGGACGGCATGAACGGCTGGGCCGGCTGGCAATGGCTGTTCCTGGTGCAAGGCCTGCCGGCCACGCTGCTGGGCATCGCCGCCTTCTTCTACCTGCAGGACAAGCCCGAAGACGCGCGCTGGCTGACCCCGGCGGAGAAAAGCATCGTCCGCGCCGAGCTCGACCAGGACCAGCAAGCCGCCGCCTCGCATGGCTCGTTCTGGCAGCTGCTGCGCGACCCCAAGGTCTACCTGATGTCGTTCATCTACTTCCTGCTGCTAGGCGCCGCGTACGCCATCATCTTCTGGGTGCCCACGGTGATCCGAAGCTGGGGCGTCACCGACATGCTGCAGATCGGCCTTTACGCCGCCATCCCCAACCTGATCGGCGCCGTCGCCATGGTGCTGGTCGCCCGCCATTCGGACAAGATGATGGAGCGTCGCTGGCACTTGATCGCCTGCGTGCTGGTCGCATCCGTGGGCATGCTGCTGACGGTGATGGCCAAGGGCAACCTGGCGCTGTCGCTGGCCTGCCTGTCGCTGGCGGTGGTTGGCGTGGCATCGGCCACCCCGATCTTCTTCACGATCCCCACGGCTTACCTGGCGCCGGCCTCGGCCGCCGCGGGCTTGGCCCTGATCAGCAGCCTGGGCAACCTGGGCGCCGCGGTGAGCCCCTCGCTCACCGGCCTGATCAGTGCGCGCACCGGCAATCCGCTGGACAGCATGTTCCTGGTCATCGCCGTCTACGCCCTGGTTGCCGCGATCGTCTGGCTGGCGGTGCCGGCCAAGATGCTGCGCCAGGCGCGTTGAGGAGGCCACATCCATGGACCACTTGAGCGGCCTCGACGCCACCTTCCTGTACATCGAAACGCCGGAGATGCCCATGCACGTGGGCAGCGTTCACCTCTTCGATCTGCCCAAGGGCTATCAGGGCGACTTCTACGACAACGTGCGGGAGCACATCGCCAGGCGCATGCACCTGGCACCGCTGTTCCAGCGCAAGCTGGCGCTGATGCCCTTCGAGCTGGCCAACCCGGTGTGGGTGGACGACGAGGATGTGGACCTGGACTACCACGTGCGGCGAGTCTCGCTCGCGCGGCCCGGCAGCATGCTGCAGCTGGAACAGATGATCGGGCGGCTGCATTCCAGCCTGATCGACCGCAGCCGGCCGCTGTGGGAGTTCTATGTGATCGAGGGCTTCCACACCGGGCAGGTGGCCTTCTACACCAAGATTCACCATGCGGCGATGGACGGCGCCGCCGGCGTGGCGCTGGGGCAGGCCGTGTTCGACCTGACGCCCGTCCCGCGCGCGGTCAAGCCCCCGCGCCAGCGCGTTCGCGCCAACCGCTACCAGCTGGGCATCGCCGAGCTGGCCGGCGCGGCGCTGTCGAACACCGTGACCCAGTACGTCAAGCTGGCAAAAATCCTGCCCGACATGGGCCGGGCCGCCAAGAGCCTGCTCAAGCGTGAAAGCGACGAAAAGGGCAAGCGCCGCTTCGTCGCGCGCAAGCAGTTCAAGTTCGGGCCGCGCACGCCGATCAACGGCGCCATCACCAACCAACGCTCGTTCGCCGGCGCTTGCATGCCGCTGGCCGAGGTCAAGGAGATCACGCGCGCCACCGACACCACGGTGAACGACGTGGTGCTGGCCATGTGCTCCGCTGCGCTGCGCCGCTACCTGGCGGACGAAGACTGCCGCCCGGACAAGCCCCTGATCGCCGGCGTGCCGGTGAGCCTGCGCGAGGCCGGCAACACCGACTTGAACAACCAGGTCTCGATGATGTTCGTCGGTCTGGCAACGGACATCAAGGATCCGCTCGAGCGCCTGGCCGCGATCCGGACCAACGCGATCGCCGCGAAGGAAGTCAACAGCCAGATCAAGACCGCGATCCCTACCGATTTCCCCTCGTTCGGCGCGCCTTGGCTGATGAGCGGGTTGGCGTCGCTCTACGGGCGTTCGCGCCTGGCCAATGTGATTCCGCCGCTGGCGAACGTGGCCATCTCCAACGTGCCGGGTTCGCCGGTACCGCTTTACCTGGCGGGCGCCAGGGTCGCGAGCTACATCCCCGTGTCCATTCCCGGCCATGGCGTGGGACTGAACATCACCGTGCAAAGCTACGACGGCGTACTCGGCTTCGGCATCACGGCTTGCCGCCGGGCCGTGCCGGACCCCCAGTCGGTGGCCAACTACCTGCGCGGCGCGCTGGCCGAGCTACTGGCAGCCGTGCGCGCATTGCCGGTGAACCAGGAGCCGGCTGGGGCGCGTGCGCCAGCGGCTCGTGCGGCCAAAACCCGTGCCCGGCATGTCAATGCGAAGCGAGCAACGTCGCCAATGCCCGGTTGAACGTCTCGGGCCGTTCATATTGCACCCAGTGCCCCGCGCCCTCGACCAGCACCAGCTCACCAAAATTGGGGAGCCGCTGCAGCAACGCCTGCAGCTCCCCCATTAGTCCGACGTAGAGCTGGTCGCACTCACCCCAGATGCCATCAACCTTGCATTGCAGCAGGGGCAGCGTCTGCGCCAGGATGTCGGTACGCGCGATGCGGCGTCGGCGCATTCTGTCGCGCGCCATGTTGGCGGCGTGCAGCTGGACGGTGAAGTCGTCGATGTTCTCGGGGTCGTGAATCAGCAGCACGCCCAGGTTGTGCCGGTGCACGGCATTGCGCGCCTCGATGTCTTCCAGGTGGCGCCACTCTTTCAGCCCCAAGTCTTTGGCGCGAAATCCGAGGGCGGGGGCGCCGGCAATCACCAGGTGCCGGATCAGGGCCGGCCTTGCCGCTGCGATCAAGCCGCCCAACATCCCGCCGAACGAGAAACCTGCGAGGTCGAAGCCTTCCGTTCCAACCACCTCACGCAGCCCTGCGGCCACCGGCTCCACCATGCCGTCTACGTCGGTAACGCCTCGGGCGGCGACCGAGTCGCCGAAACCGGGCAAGTCAGGCACGATGACGCGCCGACCGGTGGCGGCCAACGGCTCTACATTTCGCAACCAGTGCGTCCAGCTGCCGCTGCCGCCGTGCAGCAGCACCAGGGGCTCGTCTTTCTCTTCGCCCCACACGCGCCAGGCGATGCGGGTCTCACCGTGTACCGTTTCGATACGCCTGGAGCGGGAGAGAACGCGCAGCGCGGCCGCGGGGAGTTCGTGGGAGAGCGGGGGCTGCGACATCGGGTGTTTCAGTTTTTCAAGGACTTCGCTTTAGCTCGGCCTGAGCCATCGCCATCATGTTAGCGCTACGCGCGTTGAAGACACTGGTTACGAACCTACGCGTTTCAAGCTGAAATTTCGCTTGATCGACAAACGCTTTGTCGACAGACTCCGCCCCATGAATCGCGAGCCGAATACCAACCCCACCCGGATGCTTGAACAGGTGCGAGATCTGAGACAGCTGCGCGACATCGCGCAACGCGAACACGGGCCTCAGGGCAGATCAACCAAGCGCATCCAGGAAGCGCTGACTCAAGCGGAGCGGGAACTGGAAAATGGGCGCGCAGGCTTCAAGCCAGTGACGCAGCAGGAAAGTGCAGCTGCTGCCGACTGGAAAAACGACGGTTCTCGCCGGTGACGGGGTCGCGGAAGGCGATGCTTTCCGCGAGCAGCCGTAGCGGGTCGTCGATCTTGTCACCGCCTTGGGGCATCAAGGTCGGATAGATGCGGTCGCCCAGGATGGGCAGCCCCAGGGCCGCCATGTGCACCCGCAACTGATGCCGCTTTCCGGTGAGCGGGCGAAGGCGGTAGCGTGCCTGCGTGCCGCGCATTTCCATCAATTCGATTTCGGTCCGCGCGTTCGGTTTTCTTGAGGCATCGTCGGGCGCCTCGCGCATCTGCATAAATTGATCGCTGGTCACCAGGGTGCTGGTGCGAGTCAGGGGGAACTGCAGCAATGCATTGGCGGGCGCGATGGCCTGGTAGCTCTTGACGACCGCGCGGTCGGCAAAGAGGGCGTGATAACCCGCGCAGGTCGCAGGCTGCTTGGCGAACAGCACGACGCCGGCGGTCTCGCGGTCGAGTCGGTGCAAGGGTGTCAGCGCATCGAGACCCAGCTGGCGGCGCAACCGCACCAGCAAGGTCTCCTGAAGGTAGTTGCCCGACGGCGTGACGGGCAGGAAGTGCGGCTTGTCGGCCACCACCAGCAGTTCGTCTTCGAACAGCACGCAGGCCTGCGCCGCATTGGGAACCTCATCCGGAACCGTGCGGTAGTAATACAGCTTTCCGTACGGCACGTAAGGCTGCTCCGGCGCGACGCAACTGCCCGCGCGGTCAACGACATTGCCGCCCGCCATGCGCGCGCTCCACTCGGCCGCGGAGATCGCGGGGAACCGGTCCACCAGGAAATCCAGCATGCAGGTCCATCGACCGGCCGGCAGCGCCACCTGGCTCGGACCGACACCGTCGCGAGTGGGCAGCATGGGCTAGGCCACCGACTCTTCGGGCTGCGCCCCGACCGCCTGTGCCAGCCGCAGGCCCCGCGCGAGTCGCCAGGCCCCGTCCGATTCCTCCGCGTACACGTCCTCAAGCGTGGTGGCGGTTTCCTGCAAGCGGCTGTCCAGCGCCACGCGATTATCGAACACGAAGCATTCGCCGCGCCAGTCCCGATCCGCATCGGGCATCTGCAGAAAGTAGTTGAGGATGCCGCCTTCGAGCTGGTAGACGGGCAGGCCCAGGTCCAGCATCCAGGCGCTGGTCTTTTCGCATCGGATGCCGCCGGTGCAGTACATCGCAACGCGCTTGCCTTGGGCTTTCCACTCCGCAGCGTGGGCCCGCACATAGGCCGGAAAGTCGCGGAAGTTGGTCACCCCGGGGTCGATGGCGCCTTCGAAATGGCCGAGGCGATATTCGAAGCTATTGCGGTTGTCCAGCAGCACCAGCTCGGGATCCTTGATCAGCTCGCGCCAATCCTGCGGCGAGACATTGGTGCCGGTCCCGCGGCCATCCACCCCCTCGATGCCAAGCGGCACGATCTCTTTCTTGACGTGCACCTTCATCTTGCCGAAAGGAGGTGTGGTGCACGCACTGCGCTTGAATGCCATGCCGCTGAAGGCGCCGGCAAAGGCCGGGTCCTGCAGCAGAGCCTGTTCGATGCGGTCCACAGCTTCTGGCGTGCCGGCTAGCATGCCGTTGACGCCCTCGGTGGCCACCAGGATGCTGCCGCTGAGCCCGTCGCCCCCCTGCGAGACCAGCTCGCGCAAGCGGACGGCCACTTCCTCAGGCTGCGGCAGCTGCGTGAATTTGTAGAACGCGGTGTGGAGCAGGGGAGGCGGCGGGCGGCGAGGCAGGGACATCGGGCTGATTTTCCCACGGGTGGGCGGATGCACTGATGGGGCTCACCCGCGCCGAACCTGCCAGCCGTCCACCAACCGGTTCCACGCCGCCATGCGATCGCCGGCGGCGGTGCCGGCCGCGCCGGAGTTGCTGGCCACCAGTCGATCGATCGCGGCCTCCTGCTCCCGGCTGAATTCCTCCGGAAACATCGGCACGACGGTGACGATGCAGTCCGCAGCCTCTGCGCCGCTTGCCCACGGCAGGCCCGCGTCCTTGATGCGATAGCTCAGGTAGCCCCGGCGCAGCTTCATCTGCTGCAGTCCGCGGGGCGTGGGAACCTCGATCCAGCGATTGGCCATCCAGGCAAAGCCGTCAACGGGCAGCTCGCATTTCAAGGTGCCGTCGGCTTCGGCCGTGAAGAACTCGTGCGGCTGCAACTCCACGCGCAGACGCAGGGCCAGCTTGTGCTTGCGCTGCCTGCCTTGCACGCGGGCGGTGACATCGAGCAGGTCGCCGGCGCGCGCGCCGGGCGCGACTTGCACCCGGCAGCGGTACTTGCTCGCCGGCGCCTTGCCGCTGGCTGCGCAGGCAGTGCAGCCTTGGCGCGTCTTCCCGTGACCCTGGCAGGCGGTGCATTCGACCGCGGAAGAGACCCAGCCGAACCAGAGATGCTGCCGGATGTGGCCGACGCCGCCACATTCGCTGCATTCGCTGGCTTGCGGCTGCAGGCCACTGCCTGCGCAGTCGGCGCAGTCCTCGACCACCTCGCCCCGGACTTCCTTGACGCAGCCGACTACCACCTCTTCGAGCGTGAGGCTCACGGTGTGCTCCGCGGTGGGTTGCGGACCCGGGGTGGGTTTCTCGTCGGCTTCCGCCTCCGGCTCGCCCCGGACCCGGCGAATCTCCTCCAGTGCGCGATTGATGCGCTGGATCTTTCGCAGCGCCTGCGGGCTGTCGTTGCGATCCGGGTGCCAGCGCGCGGACAGGCGACGCCAGGCCGCCTTCACTTCGGCATCGCTGGAGCCCGGCGCCAAGCCGAGTTCGTGATAGGGGTCTTCGACGTGCATGGGACTTCAATGCGCAAGCTCTGTTGCGGTGCATCATGGTAGCGGACCGTCACGGGCTGACGCTGATCGCACACACTCTTTGACAAAGCAGGCGCCTCAACGCGCCAGGATCTTGTGCCTTTGCCACCACAGGTGGCCGAATGACGGGATGGTCTTTCGGGCTGGCAGCCGGACTGAAATGCATCCCGTAGATTCGAGGGGCCCCCGGCACGGGTACGAGATTTTTGCCCAGTCGCTGTGAGGCGTCGGCGGCCAACTCCGGGGTCAGACAAACCACGTGCGCAACCCCGCGCACGGCTTCCGACAACCCGCGGGGGTCGACACCGTAGTAGTGGGAGTTGGCTTTGTTGGTCAGGGCAATGACGGGCAATGCCCGCTGGTCCAGCAGGACGTGGTCACAAAACGCGTCGAGCTGCATGGGATCGCCCACCATTCGGGGCTCCCCGACGACCGCGACGCCTCCATCCTCCAGATCGAGTCGTTCGACCCATGCGCCCAGCAGTTTGGGCGGAGCAATGACTGCGGGGGCGGAATCCAAGTTGGAGCACGCGGTTTGCAGAGTCATCAGGTCCGCTTCGCCCGTGTCCGTGACCGTCGCGCGCGTCGTCCATGTGCGCCGGCTGTTCTTCTCGCTGTAGGCCACCTCGAGCATCCAGGCCGAGCCGTCGGCGTTGGTCGTCAGCAAAAGCCTCTGGCCGGGACAGCGTCGCTCCAGCGCACTGCTTTCGAGCTCTGAGGCGGACGGTATGAGCTGTGGCCACTTGGTGCCGACCCAGCGCCAGGCAAGGTCCTTCGCCCGCCGGCGGTTCGCGTAGGAATTGGCCCTGCTTCGAAGTGCCGTGCGGAAAACAAGTCTTGAACTTTCAGGTTGGAGGCTCATGGTGACTGCACTGCAAGCAGTTATCGAGCCCGGATGGAACTTCGTTCATGGTGCCGTCCGTTGCGCGTCAGACTTGCCGCCGCGATTGTCACTTCGGTTTTTTCTGAGTATTCTGAAGGTATTCGCTTCTTTTTCCTTCGCAATGCCGCTGCTATCTTCAGGAACCTGAACAAACCTCCTGGGGAATCCTCATGAAGAAAGCATTGGCCCTCTTTGCTGTCGTACTTTCGATCGGTATGACGGCCGCGCTCGACGCCGAAGCCAAACGGCTGGGCGGCGGCAAGTCCGGCGGCATGCAGCGCCAGAACATCTCCGCCCCGGCCAAACCGGCCGGCGGTGCGCAGGGCGCCCCCGGGCAGGCGGCGCCTGCGGCGGGATCTCCGGCCGTTGCCGGCGCGCCCGCCGCCGCGGCCGCCGCAGCGCCAAAGCGCAACTGGATGGGCCCCGTTGCGGGCTTGGCGGCCGGTCTGGGTCTGGCTGCATTGGCCTCGCACTTCGGCTTCGGCGAGGCCCTGGCGAACATGATGATGATCGGTCTCGTCGTGATGGCCGTGTTGCTCTTGGTCGGCTTCATGCTACGCAAGCGGGCAGCGGGCCAGGCCGGAACCCTGGCAGGCGCCGGCGGCCCGGCCTATCGCGGCTCCGAGCCCCGTTCGCTGCAGCAAGGCGGCTCCCTGATCGGCTCGCGCCTCGGAGGAGGCCTCGGTTCGCCAAGTGCGGGCGGGCAGCCCACGGGCATCCCGGCCGACTTCGACACGGCCACCTTCGCGCGCAACGCCGAGGCCCAGTTCGTCGGTTTGCAAACCGCCAACGATGCACGTGATTTGAATGCGTTGCGTGGCTACTTGACGCCGGAAATGTTTGACCTGGTGCGGGCAGACATCGACGCCCGCAGCGACGCGCCGCAGAAGACGGAAGTGTTCGGACTGCAGGCGCAGGTGCTGGATGTGGCTCAGGAAGAGACGCACTATGTGGTGAGCGTGCGCTTCACCGGCAGCGTGCGAGACCAGCATGGGGCCGTGCCGGAGGACCTGGACGAGATCTGGCACCTGACCAAGCCGCGTGCCGGCCAGGGTGGCTGGATGATCGCCGGCATCCAGCAGGGCGCGGAATCCGATGGCAGGCCCGCTTAACTACGGCCACCTCTACTACTTCTGGGTCGTCGCCAAGGAGGGGGGCATGGCGCGTGCAGCGGATCGGCTGGGAATGGCGGTACAGACGGTCAGCGCGCAGGTCCGCGCGCTCGAACAGTCCCTCGGACACGCCCTGTTCAAACCTGCCGGGCGAGGAGTGGCGTTGACCGAGGCCGGCATCGCTGCCATGGCACAGGCCGATCAGATCTTCCAGCTCGGCGAACAGCTTCCCACCGCAGTGCGGGAGGCGGCCACCGGGCAAGGGCTGCGGCTGGCCGTGGGCATTTCCGATGGCTTGCCGAAGCTGGTCGTGCACCACTTGCTGCAGCCGGTGCTGCAAGCTCCGGGGCTGCGGCTGTTATGCCATGAAGGTGAGTTCGACGAACTGCTGGGCGACCTGGCGCTGCACCGGCTGGACGCGGTCCTGTCGGACCGGGCGGCGCCGCCCAACCCGAACCTGCGGCTGTACAGCCACCGGCTCGGCGAAGCGACGCTGGCCTGGTTTGCGCCGGTTGCCCTGGCAAAGAAATGCAAGGCAGCCTTTCCGGCATGCCTGGCCGAAATGCCGGTGCTGCTGCCGACCGGCCATGCGGCGGTGCGCCCGCGGCTCGATCATTGGTTCGAACGCCAGGGTCTGCGGCCGCGCGTGGCCGGCGAATTCGAGGACAGCGCCTTGCTCGCGGCGTTCGGCCGCAGCGGCATGGGGGCGTTCCCCGCCTCCCAGTGGTCACGCGAAGAACTGCTGAAGGATCCGGGTATGCGGCTGCTCGGCGACGCCCCCGAACTGGTCGAGCACTTTTACCTGATATCGGCCGAACGCCGGATCCAACATCCACTGGTGCAGCGGCTGCTGCACGCAACTCACTCCTAAATCCTGACCACGATGGAATTCCTACTCGACCCCAATATCTGGATCGCCTTTGCGATGCTTACCGCCTTGGAAATTGTCCTCGGCGTCGACAACATCATCTTCATCTCCATCCTGGTCGGCCGCCTGCCACCCGATCTAAGGGACAAGGCCCGCCGCCTCGGGCTGGGCTTCGCGATGATTTCACGCTTGCTGCTGTTGTTCTCGCTCAGCTGGGTCATGGGCCTGACCGCTGATCTGTTCAGCGTGCTCGGTGAGGGCATCAGCGGGCGCGATCTCGTGTTGCTGTTCGGCGGCTTGTTCCTGCTCTACAAGGCGTCTCACGAGATCTTCGTGGAAGTGGAAGCTCGCGAAGACCACGGACCTGCGCCGAGCGACGCAGCCGCGCTGAGGGCCAGCGGCCTCAAGCTCTTCTGGGGCATCATCGGCCAGATCGCGATCATCGACATCGTGTTCTCGCTCGACTCGGTGATCACCGCGGTGGGCATGGTCGACCAGCTTGGCGTCATGGCTGCGGCCGTCGTCACCTCGGTGGGCGTGATGCTGTTCGCCGCCAAACCGATCGGCGACTTCGTCGATCGCCATCCTTCGGTCAAGGTGCTTGCGCTCGCCTTCCTGGTGATGGTGGGCATGGCGCTCACGGCCGAGGCCTTCGACATGCACGTCCCCAAGGGCTACATCTACGCCGCGATGGCTTTCTCGCTGGGTGTGGAGGCATTGAACCTGCGCGCCCGCGCAAAGCGCCGCGCTCGCGCCGCCGCCTGATCATTTCTTCTGCCGACCGCGGCGCGTTGGCTTGGCCGGCTTGGCCTGTCGTTGGGGGTACTTCTCGCGCGCCTGATCCAGCCACTGCAGCGACTCCACCTGCACCAGAAACCGCCGCAGGTAGTCGTCCGACAGCTCTCCCATCAAGGCCAGCGAACGCAGGATCAGCACGTGCGAATTGAGCGGGCCGGCGTTGGCGGGCTTTCGGGAGGCGGCTTGCTCCACCTGATCCTGGATACGGCTGCTGGACCAGGCTCGCCTGAACCGACGCACGCTCGCCAGTTCGTCTGGCTCGTGCGCCTCGTTCGCCGCCGCAGCCCCGCGGCCGGCCGAGGCGTCGCGGATGGACTGGTTCAGCTGAGCCAGCGGCGAAGCCAGCGGGCGCGCGGCCTCGTTGACAGCGACTTGCTGCTCTTGGGCGAAGCGCCTGGCATAGTCAGCCAGCGCCGCTTGCAGCTTGTCCTGCAGGAGGCGGCGCACTGGTTCCACCTGGCTCGGCAGGCGCCGCGAAAGCGCCTCCAGGTAATGGAAGCGCGCGGGGTCGATGCGCCAGGCGCCCTCGCTGCGCAAGGACTCAAGCCATGTCTGCAGCGGCTGGGGCTCACTCATGGGAGGTGGGGGAGGCGGGCGCAGGACCGGACCTGGGCACGGGCGCCATCTCCACCCGGCGGTTCCGTGCGCGGCCATCTTCGCTGGCGTTGGAGGCCACTGGCTGCTCGGCGCCAAAGGCCGCGGCAAACACCTGGGGCGGTGGCATGCCCTCCTCGATCAGCGCCCGGGTGACCGTCAAGGCCCGCTGGGCCGACAGCTCCAGATTGTCGGCAAAGCGCTGGTTGCCGTCCTGGATGGGCTTGTCGTCGGTGAAGCCGCTGACCATCATCATCTCGTTGCGTTCGCCCAGGTACACCTTCAGCGGGTGCACCAAGCTCTTGAGCAACAGCCGCCCGTCGGGGCGCAACTTGTCCGAGTTAGAGGGAAACAGCACGCTGCCGCTGATGCCGATGCGTCCGTTGCTCAGTGTGACCCGGCCCGAGGCCAGGGGAATGGCCAAGGCCTTTTCCAGCGCCATGCGGCGCTGCTCCTCGACCCGGCGCTTTGCGACCTCGGCGTGCAGGCTCGCCACCAGGTCCATCTGGACCACCAACACACCCACCAGGATCAGCACGAACGCGCCGAGCAGGCCCGACATCAGGTCCCCGAAGACGGCCCAGACCGGGGCGACCTGCTGGGCGGCGTTGTCGTTGTCGTCCAGCTCCATCATCCGCGGGCCCCATGGACCAGGGCGACCGGCTTGCCCTGCAGCTGGCGCAGGTTGTCAACCAGGCCCTGTTGCGAGGCGATGCTCAGGTCGATGACCTCGCGCGCCTGCGCTACATAGTAGGCCAGTTGCTCGTCGCTGCGAGCGGTGGACCGGTTGAGGGACGCTTCGATGCGCTGCAGGCTTTCCATCAGCTTGTCGTTGGTGGCCTGGAACAGCTGCACGCCATGGCTGAAGGCTTCGCCCAGGCTCGACAACTCGAGCGCGCTGGCGGTGACGTGTGTGGCGATATCGGCCGCCTTGCCCGCGTGCGCTTCCAGAACAGACGAGGCAGAGGCCACCAACGCCTCGATCGCCACGCGCTGCTCGCCCGAGGATTGGTTGACGACCTGCAGCAGCGCGCCGAGTTGCTCGAGCAGGACCGTGCGCTCCTGCAGCGCAAGCTTGTCCCGCCCGATGGCGGCCTGCCCCCGTTGGCTCTCTTCCTGCCGCAGCGCGGCCATCTCCGTGCGCCACAGGCTGGCCAGCTGGTCCATGCGCTGGCCGTGCTGATCGACCCACTCGGCCTCCGTCTCCGTGCGCGAACGAACCAGCTCCTCGGACCGGGCCAAGCTGTCGCGAGCCGTCGCCAGCAGCGTGGCGCTGCGCTGCTCGAAGGCATCGGTGAAGGACGCCAGGGTCCGCTGCGATTCCTGCGCGATCTGCGCCATCGCGGACTCGACGACGGGCTTGATGCTTTCGCTGGCCGCCCGCGCGCCGGCAGCCAGGCTGTCCTGGAGCGAGGTGCCGACGCCCTGCGCCAACGCGGTATAGGCCAGCGTCACATCGCGGTGGAACTGGGCCTGGCGTCCCAGCAGCTGCTCATCCAGCTGCTGGCTGCGCCGTTCGATGCGCTCCATCATGGCCTCGAGCTTGTCGACGACCTGGGGCAGCGCGCCGGCCTGCGCCTGTAGCGCACGGAAAGTCTCCTGGCGCTGGTGGACGAGCGAGAACGGCCGCAGGACGGTCGCGATCCGGCTGTCCAGCTGCCGTCCTATCTCCTGCCGCTCGCGCCGGCTGATGGCCGACATCAGGCCCAGCATGGCCGACGCCGCAACCCCGGCCACCGAGGTGCCGAACGACAGGCCCAGGCCCTTGATGGGTTCGGCCAGCGCCGAGCGAATGGCCTGCAAGTCGGTCGAGCCTTCCAATGCGAACACGGCGCCCTTGAAGGTGATGACCATGCCCAGGAAGGTGCCGAGCATCCCCAGCATGACCAGCAGCCCCACCAGGTACGGCGTGAGCGCCGGGCTCGGCAGGCCACCGCGTTCTCCCTCGATGCGCGAACGCACGGCGTTGCGCAGCGTAGGTGGCACTCGCTCGAGCCAATCGCCCAGGCTGGACAGGGGCTGGGGAATGTCCGCCAGCGCTGTCGAAAGGCCGGTGCTTGCCGCGCGGAACTGCCGGAGCTCGGACGCACCGAGCAGATAGACCCCGGCGATCACTGCGGTCATGACCAGGGCGATCCAGCTCGAGCCGACAAATCCCAGGCCCACCCAGGCCACGGTCACCAGGCCGATGGCAAAGGCCACCGCAAAAAAACGCTTGCTCATTGTTGATACTTCAATTCGTTGTTCAGTGCTTCTATCAAGCCCGCAACGGGCTCCAGGCGCAGGTCCAGCTCCGCCAGCAAGGCCAGCCGCCAATCCCTGGCAAAGGCTTCCAGCCATCCGCCGGCCTGGCTCCGGGCCAATTGCTCGAAGCGCCGCTCCATCAGGGATGCCACCTCGGGCAGGAGCAGTTGCTCGCGAGGGGCGAGCAACTGCTCGAGCACGGCGTCGAGGGCAGCGAGCTGCCGCAGCCTGGCCGAAATCCGGCACAGGGTCTGGCGGACATGGTCACGCAGCGGAGTGATCATCTGTTCCATCTGGCGTTGCAGCTCCAGATGGCGCCGGCGGTAGGGGGAATAGCCCGCATCGGCCTGCGGCAGCTTATCGCTCGCGAGCGGTATGAGGTTCCGCGCGATCGCGCGGGCGAGCGCCGTCCGCACGCGCTGGACCTCCTCTTCGATGGCCTGGGCCGGGGTCGAAAAACGCGCATCCGACGGTTTGCCCGGCGCAGCCGTTTTGATCGCCTTGATCGATTGGTGCGCCGCCTGTAATCCGATGGCGTCGAACGCGTTCAACCACAGGCTCAGCCGCTCGGCAAAGTCCATCCCGGGCGCTTCCGCATCCACGGGCGCCCATTCGCCCAGCAAGCGAACAAGCTTTGAACTGTTGAAGTCGCGGCGCAAAAAAACAATCCTCTGCGCCTTGTCGGCGCAATCAAAACTTCGAAAAGGGTAGGGCGGTGGCGACTTTTCGCGGGCTGTCCTGCGGACCTCCTGCGCTGCACGGGCTCGTTGCGGACAACTGCCTGTATTAGAAACGATCTGAAGGGCGAATCCCGATGCGAACGACGCTGCGGCCCGGGGAGGCTGTGGCGTGCGCGCAGCAAGTTCGGTACTTTTTCATGTCTACGGCCGCCGCCACGGCGCCGCGCCTTGGTCAGCCCAGGGCGACATGGCGCCGCCAGGGCAGGCGCGGGTCCGCCTCATAGTCCGCGATCACCCAAGTTCGGGTCGCGTGATCGGCCACGTCGGCAAGGAAGGCGCGGATGACGCGGGCCGAAGGCGAGTCAAGAGCAGCGAACGGCTGATCAAGGCAAGTGACCGTAGCGCCGCTCGCGAGCAATCCCACCAGGGCGACCTTCCGTCTACTGCCGGTCGAGAGCATGGATAGCTTTTTGCCAAGATGGAGATGAAGGTCCAGCGCCTCGATAAGGTCTTGCTGCAGTGGAATGTCCCAATGCGGGCACCGCTGCCGCAACACATCCCAGACTTGCTGCGGAGCCTGGTCATCCTGCCCCGGCAGAGACAGGTCGAGCCAGAGTGCAGGGCAATCCGCTCCGCTAGTCCGTGCAACGAGATCCTCGCAGAGGCGGCGCAGCAAGGCGGTCTTCCCTGTGCCTTCGTCGCCTGTGACAGCGATGAGGCCTGGCGTAAGGGGGAGCAGATCGACGACAGACATGGTGTGCGTACTATGCCGCACGGCCAGTCTCAATTCTGGCAAAGACCGCAAGGGCATTGCTGCGCGGCTTTGTTCTTGCTGCTGCCCGACGTAGACTCTGCCGTGTGAATACCTTCTCCTGCTCCTTTGAAGCGAGTGCGGCCGCAAATCCGCAACTCGAAGCACTTCCCTGAGCCCGGCGATTCACCCCCCACTCCCTTAGCGCATCACTGAATCGTCGGGCACCCTCAGCGCCCCGAGTCGCGGCAACCTGCCGCCCGATGACGTTTGCCTTTGCCAAGGAGTTGTTGATGGGAACCCAATCACCCGCCGAGCGCACGCTCACGCAGATTGACTACATACGATTGACGCGGCTGGCGTCGCAGTTGGAAGCCGGCGCGTCCGGAACCATTCAGGAGCTGCTCGAGAACAGTGATCTCGTGGCGTCCGCCGCCGTGCCTGCGACGGTGGTCACCATGTACACGCAAGTGCTGCTGCAGGATGCTGCCGGCGGAGAACCGCACAAGGTTGCCCTGTGCTATCCCGATGACGCCGATCCGTCGCAAGGCTTCATCTCCGTGCTCTCTCCGCTAGGTGCGGGCCTTCTCGGCCTGCGGGTGGGCGACGTGGCGCGATGGCGCACTCCGCGTGGAGAGGACCGGATGGCCCACATCGTACAAATTCTGTTCCAACCCGAAGCCAGCGGGGACTACACCACATGAGCGTGCACCACCACGGTCGGGCGGCCGCCGGCCTGCCATTGCGTCACTGCCTTGGCGACGGCAGCAGGCGGAAGGCCGCGGCTCCCGCGATGAGCATGGCGCAGCTTGTCGCCATCACCGCCGCGAACGGGTCGACCTGCGCTTGCTGCGCCAGCGTGGCGGCCACGCCGGTCAGCCATTGCATGAAAGCGATGCCCAGGAACATGGCCATCGTGAAGACGGCGAGCGCCCGGCCGGTCAGCGCCTCGGGGTACGCAGATCGCACGTCCGCGTATTGCAGGACGATGTAGCCGCTCAGGAACGCGCTCGCCACCACCAGCGCCACCGCCAGCCAGGTATTGCGCGTCCAGCCGAGCACCCCGAACAGGGCCGCCATCGCCAGCGTGAACCCGACGATGCGCATGCGACGGCGGGCCGGCCCCGGATCCCAGCGGCCGAAGAGTGCCGGGCCGAAGAGGCTCAGCACGGACACGGCGAGGGCGACGTTGCCGCTGGCAAGCAGCGAAAAGCCGTAGCGGTCGATGAGCAGCGGCCCGAGCCAGAGCCCGCGCAACGTGATGAACGACGCGTACGTCACTGCGCCGAGCGCCACGATGCCCCAGGTATGCGGCATCGAGAACAACGAGAAGGACTCGCGCGCAGCCCGTGCAGCGGAGGTCCCTCGTGGCTGCGTCTCGCCGGGGCGGTCCCGCACGAACAATGCGACCGCGATCCACGCGAGTGCGGCGCCGCCCGCGAGCAAGGCGAAGCCCGTGCGCCAGGAGCTGCGCTCGAGCATCCAGGCAAGCGGCGTCGACGTGGCGAGCAGCCCCAAGCCGCCGATACCCATCACGAGGCCGGAAACCGACGCGAACCGGGTGGCCGGGAAGCGCCGCGCGATGAACACGGTGCAAGCCAGGAAGGCGGGCGCGCAGCCGATGCCGATCAGCGCCTGCCCGAGCACCACCAGCCAGAACGCGCCGGCCATCGCCGACAGCACGGCGCCTGCGATCGCGAGCGGGAACGCGGCGAGAACCGTCCGGCGCACCCCATGAAGATCCATCCCGATGCCCATCAGCAGTTGCAGGGCGCCGAACGCGAAATGGAACGTGCCGGCGAAGATGCCGAGCTGCTGCGGCGTCAACGCGAAGTCCGCCTCCAATTGCTTGGCCATCATGGCCGTCACGGTGCGGAAGGCCTGGCTCAGGGCGAACGCGCTGGCCAGCGCGATGAGCATGGCCCAGTTGCTGCGGGAATCGGGCTGCTGCTCTTGCATGGGCGCCTATGGTGCCACATGGCCTGATTATTCTCACCGCCGAGCGCGTCGCCTTGAAAACCATTGAGGCAGCGCCTAGTCTTGGAGGGATGCCTGCATCTTCACCTGGGAGTTCAGCCATGGATAAGGTCCTCACGTCATTGGGCACAGCGCTTCTGCTCGTCGGCGGGATGTCGGTGGCGCAGGACAAAGCCCCCTCCGGCCACGCCGGCATGGCCAAGGGGCCGTCCGCATCCGACGCCGCCACAATCAAGAAGGCCACGAGCGCCGCGCCAGCCGACATCGGCCGCGATGCCGCGGTCGTCGGCACGGTCGACGGCAAGATGAAGGAGCTGCGGCAGGGCACCAACGGGTGGATGTGCATGCTCAACCCCATTGGCGATTCCATGTGCCTGGACAAGGAATGGCAGACATGGGGCGATGCGTATATGAACAAGAAGGACCCGCCCAAGCCGAAGTCGGTGGGCGTCGCCTACATGCTCAAGGGTGACAAAGGCGCGAGCAACACGGATCCCTTCGCCACCAAGGCCACCGCCGACAACAACTGGGTCGTGAGCGGGCCGCACATCATGCTCCTGCCCACGGACGCCAGCCAGCTCGATGCCTACCCGACCGATTGGACCAAGGGCGGCCCGTGGGTGATGTGGAAGGGAACGCCGTACGCCCACATCATGGTCCCGACCACGCCGACACCGAAGTCATCGGGAAAGAAGCCCGCGGAGCGGAAGCCATGAAAGTCACCGCAGCATCCTTGCTCGTCATTCTGGCGGCCATCAGCCTGCCCGCTGCAGCGCAGTCCAAAGGCGAAGCCGACCCTGTCCAGTCGCGTGCCGTGCCGAGCGCCCGGGCGGCGAGCAGTGAAAAAGCAAGTGCCCGTCAGGCGCGCAGGGAAGAGGGCAAGGCTGCCGCGAAGGCAGACCAGCCCGGCGACGACAGACCGTCGACCCTCGGCGAGGCGCGCAAGGTTACGAAGTCGGAGCGGCAGGCCGCCGCGGCGAAACGCAGGGCAGCCGCGACGGCTGCGGCCCGCGCCGGGCAGACGACCTCGGGCGAGAAATGACCTCGCGACGCCGGCCGTAGCGCGAGCCTCATCCACTCAAAGTTCGACCGGTCGCCGGTACATCTCCAATCGGGTCGCCCAGTAGGCCTCTCGAACCGAGTTCAGGCGAACCGTGCCGCCGGTGCTGGGCGCGTGGACAAAACGCGACTGGCCGATGTGGATGCCCGCGTGGGAGGCGCCTCCACGGATTCCGAAGATCACCAGATCGCCGGCGCGGGCATGCGAGGCAGGCACCGCCTGGCCCCATGCGCTGATCAACCGCACGGTTCTGGGGGGCGTGATGCTCGCGGCACGCTGATAGACGTAGCCGATCAGTCCACTGCAATCGAACCCACTCTCTGGCGTGTTGCCGCCATAGCGGTAGGCCGTACCCACGAGGGCCATGGCTTGCAAGGCCGCCTCCAGGGCTTGTTCGTCGCTCATGGGCGAAGCCCGCGGTGGATCGATTGCCATGGGGCCTGGCGCCGTGTCGCGGACAGCCGTCGCGCAGCCGACCAGCCCGGCTAATGGCAGCCAGCTAATTGACTTGAAAATGATTCGGCGATTGATATCCAAGATCGAGTCAGCGTGAGAGTGTTGTCGCCATTCTCGCCTCGATAGCCTTGCGCGACCACTTCGGCGCGACCATGTGAATGAAGTCGAAGGCGAACGGTTTCAACAGGTGGTCCCTGCGCAGACTGATCATGGCGCTCGACGCCGGGAACAGGTGGTCGACCGGCAGCGCGCGCAGATCTTTGTCCACCGCGGGGTCAAAGGCCATCTTCTGGAGCACTGCGACGCCCATGCCGGCGGCCACATAGGCCTTGATGATGCTGGCGTCCATGGCACGCATGACCACCCAGGGCGTCACCCCGCAGCGCTGGAATTCGCGCTGGACGACCGACCCTGACGTGTAGCTGCTGTCATAGGTGATGAGTGGCCAGCGCGCGAGCTTCTCCATGGTGAGCTTGCCGGCCTTCAGCAGCGGATGGCGCGGCGGCACGATCAAGCATCGTTCGATGTCGTAGGCGTCTACCGAGACTACGCCCTTGGGCACTGGGTCCGGCAAGGTGCACAGCGCGATATCGATGGTGCCCCCCATCACCCCAGCCAGGATCTGCGCCGGCGAGCCAACGGTGAATTCGAGCTTCACCTTCGGGTACACGGCGAGGAAACGCCTGGTGACCCCGATCAGCGAGTAGCGCGCATGCACGTGCGTCGTGCCCACGCGCAGCGTGCCTTCGCTGTCGCTGGGCACCTCCTCCCGCAAGCGCTTGAGGGCCCGCGCGTCCTGCAACACGCGCTCGCACAGGACCAAGGCCTCCCTGCCGGCATCGGTCAGGCCGGTCAGCCGGTTTCCGGAGCGCACGAAGACTTCGACGCCGATCTCCTTCTCCAGCCCGCGGATCATCTTGCTCACGCCGGGCTGAGTCGTGTGCAGGGCTTCGGCCGCGCGCGAAACGCTGAAGCCGTTCTCGACCACCTGGCGCACGCACCTCAACTGCTGGAACGTCAAAGGCAATGGCTTCCTCACTATTCCTTTTTGGCAATGATAGCGAAGAAAAAAATCATTTCACACAATGATCGTCGGCGCGAACAATGGCGAGATCAACCTCCTTGCAGCGCATGAAAAATTCCCCAGACACCGGCCAGACGCGTGACGTCAATGCCGGCTTTCGCTGCGGCGGCCAGTCCGTCGCCTTCCTCGATGAGATCAACAAGGCCTCCGTTGTCGTGCTCGCCGAAACCGGCATCGTTACGCCCGACGCAGCGCGTCGCATCGCGGCGGGCATCCTCACCCTGATCGAGGAGGACCGCAGCCAGGTTTCGCGCTGGTCCGCCGACTATCTGGATTACGAGCCCCGCCTGCTCGCAGTCGTGGGCGCCGACGCATCCCGCCTGCACTGCGGCCGCAGCCGCCAGGACATCTCGGCAGCCATCGCACGCATGAACCTGCGCGCGGGCCTGCTGGACGAATGCAATGCGCTGACGCAGGCGCGGGGGGCCATCCTCGCCCTGGCTCAGCAGCACGTGGCCACCATCGTGCCGGCCTATACGCACGGGGTGCAGGCGCAACCGACGACGCTGGCCCACTACCTGCTCGCGCTGGACGCCGCCCTGGGCCGCAGCTGCGCCCGGATGCGAGCCGCTTACGGGCATGTGAACCAGGGGCCGCTCGGTGCGGCCGCACTGACGACCTCGAGCTTCGCGCTCGATCGGCACCGGCTAGCCGCGTTGCTCGGTTTTGAGGGAGTGGTCGAGAATGCCTACGATGCCAACCACCTGGCTCCGGTGGACACAGCCCTGGAGGTGGCCGCGGCGCTCGGAATCGCCGCCATCCAGATCGGCCAGTTCGCCCAGGACCTGCACGCGCAGTACGCCGTATCCGAGCCGTGGATGACGTTGCAAGGCGGCGAGCTGGTCGGGGTCAGCAGCATCATGCCGCAGAAGCGCAACCCGGCGGCCCTGGAGCAGCTGCGCGTGCAGAGCAGCGTGCTGCTCGGCGAGATGCAGGCAGTGGCGCTCTTGGCGCACAACGTCCGCACCGGGATGTTCGACTATCGCGCCTACGATCCCGTGCCCAGTAGCCACGCGCTGGCAGTATTCGTGCTGCTGCGAAAGGTGGCGGAAGGACTGGTCGTCGACAGGGAGCGCGCACTGGCGGAGGTCCATGCGGACTACTCCACCGCGACGGAGCTCGCCGACGCTTTGCTGCAGCGGGCCGACGTTCCGTTCCGGGTCGGCTACCGCTTCGCGTCCGCGCTCACCGATTTCGGCCGTGCGCAGAGGCTCAGCCTGCGCGACATTCCGTATCGCGAGGCCGCCCGCATCTACGAGTCCATGAATGCGCAGGCCCTGCCGCTGAACGCGCCAGCACTCGCGGAAGTCCTGAGCCCCGAGTTCATGGTCTTCGGCCGCAAGGGACTCGGGGGGCCCCAGCTGCCCGAGATCGACCGGATGCTCTCCGGCCAGCAGCGGGCCGCCGCGGCGGATGTGGCATGGGCGCAGGCGCGCCGATCCGATCTGGCGCAGGCCGAAAGTCGACTGCACACCGCGGTCACGGCCCTGGCGGCAGTGGCCTGAATTTCTTCCATCACAACTTCATCGCACCACGAGACGACATCATGAAAAAGCTCCTCACCCTACTGGCGGCATTCGCCGTTTCACTGGCAGCCGCCGCCGGGGCGTACCCCGACAGGCCGGTTCGCATCGTCGTTCCCTATTCGCCGGGCGGCGGCGGAGATGTAGTGGGGCGGCCGCTCGCGCTCGAACTGGGCAAGCAGCTGGGAGGCTCGTTCTTCATCGACAACCGCGGCGGAGCCGGCGGCAACATCGGCATGGAGAACGTCGCGAATTCGCCGGCCGACGGCTATTCGCTGGTGCTCGCCCTTACGTCGCAGCTGGCCATCAACCAGGCCCTGTATCCGTCCCTGCGTTACGACGCCCTCAAGGACTTCATGCCGGTGACCCTGGTCGGGTCGGCGCCGTATTTTCTCGCGGTCAACAGCTCGCTGCCGGTGAAGAATCTGGCGGAGTTCATCAAGCTCGCCAAGGAGAAGCCCGGTCAGCTGACTTATGCCTCCACCGGCAACGGCAGCGGGCTGCACCTGTCGATGGAGTTGCTGAAGTCAATGACGGGGATCGACGTCGTGCACGTCCCCTACAAGGGCGGTGGCGCCGCGTTGACCGACCTGCAGGCGGGCAACGTGCAGGCCATGTTCGTGAGTTACGGCACGGGCAACGCGCAGATCAAGGCCGGCAAGATTCGGGTCCTGGCCGTGTCGTCAAGCCATCGTTCGCCGGTACTGCCGGAGGTGCCGACTATCGCCGAGGCGGGGGTGCCGGGTTACGACTCCGGCGTTTGGTACGCGTTGCTCGCCCCCCGCGACACGCCGCCGGACGTCATCAAGCGGCTGCATGACGCTTCGGTAGCGGGCCTGCGATCGAAGGAACTGCGCGAGCGCTTCAACGCGGACGGAGTCAAGGTGATCGGGTCCACGCCGGAGGAACTGGCGAAGTACATCATCACCGAACGTGCCAAATGGGCCAGTGTCGTAAAACGATCCGGAGCAACCGTCCAGTAGCGTCCAGCCGGGATCGGAAGTCCTTGCCGCGTTGGCCCGCTTGTCTCCGGGCTGCTACAAGCCGATGTTCGCTGATTTGATCAGCTTGCCGTACTTGACTGCTTCGCTTCGAACAAACGCATTGCTCTCGGCGATCGTGCCCCCGACGGGGGTCACGCCCAGGTCGAGCCGAGATGTGTGGCCGAGCCGGGGCCTGCAGAGCCGAAATTGATAACCCCCGGGCTCGTCTTGGCCAGCTTGATGAAATCGCGCACGTCGTTGACCGGAAGCGAAGGATGGACGATGAGCACACTTGGAAAAGACCCGATGATGCTGAGCGTGTCGAGTTGCTTGTCAGGGTCGTAGCTGAGCTTGGGATAGATGCTGTACGAAGCCTGGACTGGCGGTATGCCTACCAGAAGGGTATAGCCGTCCGCCGGAGACTTGGCGACGTAGTCGGCGCCGATATGGCCGCTAGCCCCTGTGCGGTTCTCAACGATCACGGGCTGCTTGTACAAGTTCGACAACTGCTGCCCGATCAGGCGCCCCAGTAAGTCCGCGGACCCGCCGGCAGCAACCGGAACGATCAGGCGAATAGGCCGGTTCGGAAAGCCCTCCGCGTGAGCCGCACCGGCGCACAGAAATACAGCGGGAAGAAAGAAGTGAGCCCATTTCATTTGAAATCCTTGAAGGAACTGACAGGCAATGTCGCGAGGCACTGGTTTGATAGCCAAGTTGATTCTGGGTTGCCGTCATGGGCCGGTCCAATGCAATGTTCAGGCCGGGGTATTCTTCAAAGGCATGGACCAAACCGCACCGTATTGAGGCCACTGCGCCCAAAGAGGGCGGCTAGCGAAGGCGCGGCCCTGCAAAGACACCTCGCGCGGGCAATTCCGAACAGGACTGCTTGAGCTGCGCGACAACGCTTGCGCGCGTGACTGAATGTTTCTGGGCGGTTGGCCTAAACTCGCGTTTTGTCGCTAAGGAAACCGCATGAAGAAGACCGAACTCATCGAAGCCATGGCCGTCGCAACAGGCGAGTCGCAAGCATCATCCGCTCGGGCGCTTGAAGCCCTCATCAACATCATCGCAAAAGAAGTGGCGGCCGGAGGCGAAGTAGCCATCACCGGCTTTGGCAGCTTCAAGACGAGCGCCCGGGGCGAGCGCACCGGCCGCAACCCCCGCACCGGTGAACCGCTGACCATTGCTGCGTCCAAATCCGTCAAGTTCGTGCCCGGCGCCACGCTCAAGACGGCTGTCAGCACGGGCGCGCCTCAGTAACTGCGCGAAGAATTACCTTGCCAGCGCGAGCAGAACCGCATCTACCTCGATATCGAAGCCGACGAGATTGGATCGCGTCAGGGTTCTGGCTGGCGGGGGATCGCCCACATACTCGCTATAGATCAAGTCAAATTCCTTGGCGTCCCCCGGATTCTTCAGGAACACGTTGACTTTGACGGCGTCCTTCAACGACAAGCCCGCCGCCCTTGCCGAGGCATCCAGATTGTCGAGGGCCATCCTGGCCTGGAAGGCAAAGGGCTTGTCGCCATGCCGGACATTGTTGCGGTCGCGCGGCGTCTGGCCGGCAAGAAAGACGAGGCCCTGCGCCTGCACGGCGATGCTGTAGGTTCCGGCCGGCGGCGGGGCGAGCTCGCTGGAGAATGCGCGGCGGGTCATCTGCTTCCCTTCGCTCTTGCGCGGTAGCGGTCGATCAACTGCACGGTGCGCTCCATCGCCTGGACCGCTGCCGGATGGTTCTGGGAGAAGTTCAAGCGAATGCTGTCGGTCGAGTCGGGGCTGAATTCCGTCCCCGGCGTCACCGTCACCGCGGCTGGGAATGACGGTTTCGAAGAGGGCCGGGCCCGCGACGACACCATCGTCAACCAGGGTCAGCATCACACCACGCCGCCGGCGCGGAACTCGGCAATTTCATCGGACGAATAACCAGCCTCGGCCAGCACCTCGTCGGTGTGCTCGCCGCGCAGCGGTGCGGGTGACCGCATCTGCGCCGGCGTGCGGCTCAGCTCGAAAGGCTGGCCGACCACCTCGATCGGGCCCATCGTCTGGTGGACCAGCGGCTGCGCAACGCGCAGGTGCTTCACCTGGGGATCGGCGAAGACCTCGTCCATGCGGTTGATGGGACCGGCCGCCACGCTACCCCGCTCGAAAAGCTCCAGCCAGTACGCCGAGGTGTGCTGCCGCGTGCGCTCCGACAGGTCCCGGTTGAGCGCCTTGCGGTTCTCCGAGCGCGATTCCTCCGTCGAATACGCCGGCGTGTTCCACAGGTCATCCGCACCCATGGCGTCGCACAGGCGCTTGAACATGGCCTGCTCGCCGGCGGCGATTTTGATGTGGCCGTCGACCGTCGGATAGACCCCCGTGGGGATGGAAGTTGGGGGATCGTTGCCGGGCTGGCCGGGGATTTCCTTGAGGAACAGCCAGCGCGCCGCCTGGAAATCCAGCATGGAAATCATGGACTGCAGCAGCGAAACCTGCACCCACTGGCCCTTCCCCGAGGCCTCGCGCTCGAGCAGGGCTGTCATGACCGCCAGCGCGCAGAACAGGCCCGCGGCCACGTCGGCCACCGCGATGCCGGCACGCATCGGGCCGTGATCGGGATGTCCGTTGATCGACATCAGTCCCCCTCGGCCAACCCACGTCACGCGCCGCCGATGCATTCTTGCGAATCTTGCGGCCAGCTCTTCAGGCGGACTCCCAACGTAGAGGTTGATCTGGTGCAAACTGCTGCGTAGGGCACGGCGCCAAGGAAGGCTATGAAGTACCACATCATTGAGCGTGGCGAACGTCTCGAGGCGATCGGGGCCCACAGCGGATATCGGATCCGGATTTGCACTTTGTCGGCTGCGAATCTCGCCATGTGGCGAGAGGGTTGCAAGAATTTGCGGCCCCTTCGGGATGAGCCGCGGGGTCAGTTGACCTTCAGCGCTACATTCCCTGCGGCTCGTCCGGACTCAACCAGCTCATGCGCTGCGGCGATTTCTTCCAGCGGCAGCCTGGTCGCTACGTTGTGCTGTAGCACGCCATGTTGGAGCATCCGTGTGAGCGTCGAGATGGCTCGTGTCCGCTCATGAGGTGCAAGGTGATAAACGATAAAGAACTTGAGTTGTATGTTTCGCGCGATCAGGGGGAAGAAGGGCAGTTGCACCGTGCTGGCGCCGCTGCCATAGACCACGCACTCTCCGCCGGACCGTAGCATCTGCACGTCAGCTTCGGCGTTCGCGGCCAGATCCAGTTCAATGATGCGGTCCACGCCAGTCCCGTTCGTCAGCTCGAGCACGCGTTCGGCGAGCGGCTCGGTCTTGTAGAACACAAGATCGTCTGCGCCCGCGCCGCGCGCCAGGGCTGCCTTTTCGGGCGTGCTGACGCTCGCCAGCACGCGCGCGGCCCCCAAGCGACTCGCCATCTGTACTGCGTAATGACCCACCGCTCCGCCGCCACCTGCGACCAGAACCGTCTTGCCGGCCACGCCTCCGTCCATCAGCACGGCGTGCAAAGCCGTGAGCGCAGGGATGCCCAGACAGGCCCCGGCTTCGCCTTCAACGCCGTCGGGCAGCGCTACGGCTTGCTCTTGCGGCAGGCAGACGAATTCGCAGGCCGTGCCATGCGGCCGGCCCCATGCGGCATTCCAGACCCACACACGCTGGCCGACCCGATCGTTTGGGACGCCGTCGCCCACCGCGTCGATCACGCCCGATCCATCGCTGTGCGGAATGACCCGCGCAAAGGGGATCTGCTTGCTGCGCAGCCCCATCCGCGACTTCACATCAGACGGATTCACCCCAGACCATTCAATGCGCACGCGTACCTCACCCGCCGCCGGATGCGGGTCCGTCAGTACACCCAGCTGCAGGACGTCGCGCGCGGACCCGAGCTTCTCGTAGAAAGCTGCTTTCATTGGGACAAGTCTACGCGCACCGGAAGTTGCTGGACTCAGACGGCTGACGTGTCCGCTTCGGCCAGAAGCATCAGTGATCGGGCGGGAGCGGCCGAGCGGCACGCTAAAGCGACCTCTACCGGATGTCACTGCCCAAGGCGTGCTTCATGAAGGCCTTTGTGGCTGGCGAGAGCTCGGCCATCGAGCGGTAGAGAAAGCCGATCGGGCGGCGCACGGTCGGCTCCACCAAGCCCAGTGCGGTCACGCCTGCTAAGTCACAGGCGCGAGCCGCTCGCAGAGGTAACACGGCTGCGCCGAGTCCGGCGCGCGCCATGCCGACGGCGGTGGTGATGAGGCTCACCTCCGCGACCGGTCGTTTCGAAATGCCGATGGCGGCGAAGGTCTGGTCGATCAGCAGGCGCAGGTAACTGTGCGAGGCCATGCCCACCAGCGGCAGCTCGCTCAGCTGCTTCCAGGTGATGTTCTTCTGGGCGGAGGCGACCTGCGACGGCGGCAGTATCGCGACCAGCTCATCGTCGTAGAGGTGACGGAACTGCAGCTCCGCAGCGTCGGGCATGGGGCTCGCCACGCCGCAGTCGATGTCGCCCGAGCGCACCATCCTGACGATTTCGCGGTTCTCCGTCATGGCATCGCGCATGTCGATGCGCACGGTCGGGTGCTGGCGATTGAAGCTGGCGATCAGCGGCGGCAGGAACAGGCTGCCGGCTGATGGGACGCAGGCCAGCGTTACCGTGCCGCCGCGCGGTGCGGTTCCGCTCAGTACGTTCGCCAGCGTCTCGTTCAACTCGGTGAGCAGGCGATCCACGGTGGGCAGCAACTCGCGCCCCGCTGTCGTCATCGTCACGCCGCGCGCCGTGCGATCGAACAGCGCGACGCCCAGCTGCTGCTCCAGGTTCTTGATCACGGTCGTGAGCGCCGGCTGGGAAACGTGCACGATGCGCGCCGCCGCCGAAAAGCTGCCGGTGCGCGCGATGGCGACGAAGGCCTCGAGTTGTTTCAGGGTTGCGCCCATAAAGTCATTCTATGACTCGTTCCAGAATTGGTATTGGACCTAACTGGCTGCAATTCTTACTATTACCCGAGTTCCCCCGCGACCCATTCAGGAGATTTATATGCAAACCACGAACGGAGCAGCTGCCGCGAGCAGTCCCAAGCCCGGCGCCGCCGCCGGCAGCTGGGTCCGGCAGAGTCTTTCCGGCTACCGCGTGGCCAACGCGATGGCCGACGTCCTGAAGGCGGCCGGCGTGCGCGAGATCTTCGGCCAGAGCTGCCCCACCGCCCTGTTCCTCGCGGCCGAAGGCATCGGCATCCGCCAGATCGGCTACCGCACCGAGAACGCCGGCGCCGCCATGGCCGACGGCGCCGCCCGCGTGAGCCGTCAGATTTCCGTGATCACCGCGCAGAACGGTCCGGCCGCGGCGCTGCTGGTGGCCGGGTTCGCCGAAGCGACCAAGGCGTCAGTGCCAATCCTGGCCATCGTGCAGGAAGTCCCGCGCACCTCCGCCGATAAGAACGCATTCCAGGAGCTCGATCATCAGGCGCTGTTCGGCGCCTGCGCGAAGTGGGTGCGCCGCATCGACGTCGCCGCCCGCGCGGCCGAATACACGGAGCGGGCCATTCGCATCGCCACCTCGGGTCGGCCAGGCCCGGTGGTTCTGCTGGTTTCCCCCGACGTGCTGAGCCAACCCTGCGAACCGGCGCAGCCGGTCGCGCAGGACAGCGACGAGCCGCTGGGGCGTTTCCCGCTGGACCGGATGGTCCCTGTGAAGGCGCGCCTGCAGAAGCTGGCCGATGCGCTGGTGACAGCCAAGCGTCCCCTGGTCGTGGCGGGCGGGGGCGTGCACCTCTCGGGCGCGAGCGACGCACTGGCGCGACTGCAGGCACTGGCCGGCCTGCCGATGGCGACCACGAACATGGGCAAGGGCTCCATCGACGAGTCCAACCCGCTGTCGCTGGGCGTGATCGGTAACAGCATGGGCACCCGCAGCCCGGCGAAATTCTTGCAGTCATACGTGGAAAGCGCCGATCTGGTGCTGTTCGTCGGCAGCCGCACCAACGAGAACGGAACGGCCTCGTGGTCGCTGTTTCCACCGAACGCGACCTACGCGCAGATTGACATCGACAGCCAGGAGGTGGGCCGCAACTATCCGTGCATGCGTTTCACCGGCGATGCGGCCGCGACGGTCGACGCCTTGTGCGACCTGCTGCAGGGACGTTGCGAGTCGCTGGCGCGCCAGCGGGTGACCGATTTCGCGCCGCTGTTCGAGCGCAGCCGCAAGGCACATGCGACGGAGCTCGCTCCCTACGCCCAAAGCGACGCCTCGCCCATGCGCCCCGAGCGCATCATGGCGGAGATGGCGCGCTGCGAAGGCGACATCATCTGGGTGGCCGATGCCAGCTATTCCTCGATCTGGCTGGTGCAATACCTGCGCAGCACCCGGCCCGGTACGCGCTTCATCACGCCGCGCGGCATCGCCGGCCTGGGCTGGGGCGTGCCGATGGCGCTCGGTGCCAAGATCGCCCGCCCGCAATCGCGGGTGGTTTGCCTCTCCGGTGACGGCGGTTTCGCGCATTGCTGGGCCGAGCTGGAGACGGCTCGGCGCCACGGCGTGCCTGTGACCATTGTCGTGCTGAACAACGGCGTGCTGGGCTTCCAGATCAACGCGGAGGAAAGCCGTTTCGGCACCCATACCGACGTGTGCCACTTCGGCGGCATCGACCACGTGGCAATCGCGCGCGCCTGCGGTTGCGACGGCCGTGCGGTCGCCACGGCGGGCGAACTGCGGCAGGCGCTGGCCGCAGCCTCCCACAGCAAACTGCCGTTCGTGATCGACGTGAAAACGGATCCCGGCGCTTTCCCGCCGATTACCGCGTTCGAGTCACAACTGCAGCCACTGCAGGCATGAACCACATGCAGCACTCCGGACAGGACTTTGCCGGGCGCAACGCGCTCGTAACCGGCGCCGGTAGCGGCATCGGCCGTGCCATCGCCCTGGGGCTGGCCGCACGCGGTGCCGACGTTTGTGTGCTCGACGTGAGCGCGGCTGCCGCGCAGGAAACCGCGGCCGCGGTGGAGAGCCTCGGCCGCCGCGCGGCGGTCCTCGTGCACGACATGGGCCAGGACTCGGTGGTCGAGGCCATCGAGGCCATCGCCGGCGCGTTCGGGCCTTTCGAGCTGCTGGTGAACAACGCCGGAATATCGCCTAAGAATTCGGACGGGCGCAAGCGCATGATCTGGGAGACCCCGCCACGGGAATGGCGGCTGGTGGTCGACGTCAACCTGAACGGCTACTTCCTGGCCCTGCGCGCGGTGCTGCCCGGCATGATGCAAGGCCGCCGCGGCGCTGTCGTGAACGTTGGCTCGCTCGCCGGCTTGCGCTATTCGACGATTGCCGGAGCGGCGTATGCCACAGCCAAGAATGCGGTCGCCGGTCTGACGCGGCAGGCCGCGGGCGAAGTCGCCGAATTCGGGGTGCGCGTGAACTGCATCGCACCCGGCAGAATCGAAACCGGCATGGCGGCCGTTGCCGGTGGATCCTTCAACGAGGCCATCCGCGAAAGCACACCGCTGCGCCGCCTGGGACAGCCGCAGGACATCGCCGAAGCGGCCTTGTTCCTGCTGTCCGACGCCGCGGGTTTCATCACTGGCGAAACCCTGGTCGTCTCCGGCGGCCGGGGTCTATGACATCTCATCCACCAAGAGGAGCACAACCATGACATCACTGCGTCGACGCCTGGCCCTGGCCGGAGCGGCCCTCACCCTCGTGTCGCTGGCGCTGCCGGCGGCAGCGTCTTCCTGGCCGGATCGGCCCGTGAAGCTGATCGTCCCCTACCCGCCGGGCGGCATCACTGACATCGTCGGCCGCGCCGTGGCCGAACGCCTGTCCGAGACCCTGGGACAGGCAGTGGTGGTCGACAACCGCGCCGGCGCCGGCGGCACCATCGGTGCCAGCGAGGCGGCGCGCTCCTCTGCGGACGGGTACACGCTGTTCATCGGCACCAGTGCCACGAACGGCACCAACCCGAGCACGTTCAAGGAGCTGCGCTACAAGCCGGAGACTGACTTCGCGCCGGTGGCGCTGCTGGCGACCGCGCCGCTCATGATCATCGTGAACCCGTCGGTGCCTGCGAAGACTCTGCCGGAGTTCATCAGCTACCTGAAGGCCAACCCCGGCAAGGTCAACTACGCCAGCACCGGCAACGGCGGCTCGGTGCACCTGACCACCGAGCTGTTCGCCATGCAGACCGGCACGGCTATGAAGCACATCGTCTACAAGGGCAGCGCGCCCGCGCTGAATGACCTGATGGGCGGGCACGTCCAGGTCATGTTCGACAACGTCCCGTCGGCGGCGCCGCTAGCGGCGGCGGGCAAGGTGCGCGGGCTGGCGGTAACGAGCAGCAAGCGCACCGCGCTGGCGCCGGAGGCTCCGACGGTGGCCGAAGTGGCCGTGCCCGGCTTCGAGTCGCTCTCCTGGATCGCGCTGTACGCGCCTGCGAACACCCCACCGGCCGTCGTGCGCCAGCTGAACGACGCGGTCAATGCTGCACTGAAGAACCCGAAGCTGCTGGCCACCTTCCAGAAGGCCGGCCTCGATCCGGTCGGCGGCACGCCCGAAGCCCTGGCTCGCTACCAGGCCGCGGAGATCGCGAAGTGGGCGAACGTCGTCAAAGCCATCAAGTACGTGCCGGAATAAGACCGCAGAGATCAAAGCAACCATCTTGAATGAATAAGTCAGACGACCGTGGCGATCTCGTTGCTCCAAGGCGACTTGGAGCGGGCGATGGCATTCAGGATGACAAGCAGCTTGTGCATGCAGGCCACCAATGCCACCTTTTTGGGCTTGCCTGCTGCCAGCAGGCGAGCGTAGAAGGCCTTGAGAACGGGATTGAACCGTGTGCCCACCAGGGCGGCCACGAACAGCACACGGCGCACGTCTGCGCGCCCGCCGAAGATGTGGCGCTGGCCGCGCAAGGTGCCCGAGTCGCGGTTCATCGGCGCCAGCCCGA
>NZ_JABJVV010000021.1 GCF_013155545.1 Caenimonas soli
GGCGGCGATGGGCTGGCGAGTGGCACGCTCAGCGTGGACGGCAAGATCCTGGCGCGCAGCGGCGACGTGGTGCTGATCGCCCCGAACGTTCAGGTGGGCACCGGCGCGCTGGTGCAGTCGCCCAGCGGCGCCACGATCCTGGCCGCAGGCCAGAAGGTGGAGCTGACCGGGCGCGGCCTGGAAGGCATCCGCATGGAACTGCAGGCCCCCGGCGACCAGGCACTGAACCTGGGCACGCTGCAAGGCGATGCCGTGGGCATCTTCGCCGGCCAGCTCAAACACAGTGGCCTGATCCAGGCTAACGCCGTCACAGCCGAGGGTGGCAAGGTGGTGCTCAAAGCGGGCGCGGGCGACGCGCTGGTCGACGGGCGCATCTCGGCCGTTGCAGGCAGCCAGGGCGGCTCCATCGACGTGTTGGGCCAGCGCGTGGGCCTGCTCGCCGGCGCGGCGCTGGATGTGAGCGGCGAACGCGGCGGCGGTTCTGTCCGGGTCGGCGGTGATTACCAGGGCAAGAATGCCGAAGTGCCCAATGCCCAGCGCACCTATGTCGACGCGGCCGCAACCATCAAGGCCGACGCCGGCGTGGACGGCAACGGCGGACGGGTCATCGTCTGGGCCGACGACCAGACCCAGAGTTTCGGTGCCATCGGCGCGCGTGGCGGCGCGCAGGGCGGCGACGGCGGCTTCGTCGAAGTCTCGGGCAAGCACAGGCTCCAGTTTTCCTCGCCCGTCGATACGAGGGCACCCATGGGCAAGACCGGCATCTTGCTGCTCGATCCCGACGACATCGTCGTTTCGACCTCAGGGGGCGTGTACGGCGGCGATGTGCTGTTTGGCGACGCGCCGACCTTCCTGACCCTCGACGTCGCGACCATCAACAGCGCCAACAGCAACGTGGTGTTGCAGGCCAACAACCAGATCGATATCGACGCGCCGATCAACATCGCGAACGCCGGGATCGGCTTTACCGCGCAGGCCGGCGGCTATCTCAACGTCAACGGCTCGATCACCACCAACGGTGGTGCGGTCAGCCTCACGGCGGGCGATCCTGGATCCCTCACCAGCCCCAACGAGGGGTCGCTGAACATCCAGCAGGCCATTACCACCAACGGCGGCAACATCACTCTGCTGTCGAACCTGTCCGACGTCGGCGGCAACAGTGTGTTCATCAACGCGCCGATCAACGCCGGAACGGGTGCCGTCGGCATCAGCGGCCAACGCGTCGACGTAACCAGCGCCGGCATCTCTGGTGGCTCGATCACGATGTCGACCATTGTCAGTAATGGGCACATCGACTTGAACGGCGCCACCCTAGCCGCAGGCGGCGGGGGCATCCTGCTGAGTACCACCGGCGCCGACGCCGACGTCTATTTGCTCAACTCGACCTTGATTGCCAGCGCGGGCAGTTCCATTCAAGTGGGCGCCAACGCGGGCACGGTGGACGTGTGGGGTTCCACGCTGAACAGTGACGGTGGCTCGGTGAACGTGTCCGGGGCTTCCGCTGGCACCACCGGCGTTTCGCTCTACAACTCGACCGTCAACGCCGGGTCAGGCGACATTTCCATCGTCGGGACGACGCAAAATCAGTTCAGCTTTGGCGTGGAAGTGTCGGGCAGTATGAACCTGAGCGCCGGGGCCGGCACCGCGATTTTCGGCGAGAACCAGGCGACCTCGCTCTCGTTCAGCGGCGGCGGCATCCTGGTGGACTGCGGGTGCATGGGATCGCTCACGGGCAGCGGCACGTTGAGCCTGACCGGGGTGAGCGCCGGCAACGGCATAGGCATCGAATTCAGCAATGCGGATATCAGCCGCAGCGGGCCCATCACCATCAATGGCAACTCGGCCGGCATCGGCGTGCTCGCCTATGGTTCCAACTTTGTGACGAACGGCGATACGCTCAACATCAACGGCAGCCATGTCGATATCGAGTTCACCGCCATCGACACGGGCGGCGCCGCCCTGGCTATCGGCAGTTCCGGTGGCGTCTACATTTACGGTTCGTCCATCGGCACGTCCGGCGGCAGCATCGACATCAACGGCGGCAGTGCATCCCTGTTCGGGACTACGGGCGTGTACATCGGCAGCTCCAGCATTCACGCAGGCGCCGGCGCTGTCAATATCACCGGGGAAAGCGCGGACTTGGAAGGATTCGTCCTGGATGCCGGGGGCGCCACCGTCAGCGGAAGCACGGTCGCCATCACGGGCACGACCGGGGTGGGCAGCCCCTACGACGCGCTGCAAGTCAACAACGAACTGATTTCGGCCACTTCCGCCATCCAGCTCACGGCCGTGAACGGCCTTCTGGCCCTCAACAACAGCACCGTCGAAAACAGCGGCAGCGGCCAGACCGTGCTGCAAGCCGTGACAACGGCGCCCGCGCCGATCCCTGGCATTTACATCGACGGTGGATCGTCCGTCAGGAACGTCGGCGCGAGCCCGGGCGAGATCCACCTCGTGGCCGACTACCTCGATCTCCAAGGCCAGATCGACTCGGGCGCGGCCCGCACGATGATCAAGCCCACAAGGATGAGCCGGGCCATCGGGTTAGGCAGCACCGACGACAGCGGCAAGCTGGCACTGAGCCAGGCCGAACTGGGCAATGTGACGGCGGGCGTCATCGTGATCGGCGGTGGAAGTTACACCGGTGGCCTGTCGATCGAGAGCTCGATCGGTGTGGGCAGCGGGGCGTTGAGCCTGATCCAGGGTTCCGCCGCCAGCATCACGCAGGCGGGCGGCGCGACGATTTACGCGAACCAGCTGAATGCGGATGCCGGTAGCGTGGTCCTGACCGAAGCCAACCATGTTTCCGTGATCAGCGGACGAGCGACCAACGCCAGCGGCGCGGGTTTTGCATTCTCGAACGACGGTGGAGCCGACCTTACCGTCGGAGCCGTCGATGGCATCCTGGGCATCCATTCAGGCACGGGGCCCACGGGCCGCAGCGCCGTCGCCCTGAGTGCCAACAACGGCAGCATTTGGCAGTTCGAAGCGGTCAGAGGCTCTTCGCTGACTGCGGCGGCAGGGGTCAACATCAACCTCACAAACCCCGGCAACGACCTCACGGCGATCGACGCAACGGCCGTCGCCGGCGACGCTGCGCTGACCAACAACGCACCGGCGGCCCGGCTCAACGCCTCGGCCGGCGGAACGGTGGCCTACCGAGGCTTCGGCGCGCTTACCGTGGGCACGATCGCAGCCGGCGGCTCGGTGGCCCTGGAAGCGGATGCTATCGCGGCCGAGGCGGGCAAGGGCACGGTCCATGCCCTCAATGACGGCCAGGTCTTTGTCAGGGCCGCCAATGGTGCCATCGGCAGTGGCGCCAGCCCGCTGCGGGTCGCGACCAGCGGTGGCGTGTTCGCGCAGGCCCTGGGGACCGGCGGCAATGTTCACTTGAGCACGCCATCGACCTCGTTCAAATTGCATCTGGATGCGGCCGGCCTGGCCTCGATCACCGGCCCCGGCGCCGGGTCCACGCTGGGCCTGGCCAGCGCCAAAGTTGGCGGTGCGCTCAGCTGGAGCGGCTTTGATAGCGCGGTGCTCGGCACCAGCGTTCCGAGCACCACGCTGGTCTCCGTCGACGGCAGGGTGCTCAGCGTCGCCCTGGAGGGCACCACGTCCGGTTCCTCGCTGGGTTCAAGTGGCGGCGGTGTCAGTGCCGGCGGGCCCATCACCGCCGAGGGCGATGTCTACCTGGCCGGCGTCCTGGCGCCCGGCGGCAGCGGCGGCATCTCCTCCATGACCGTCTCGGGCAACCTGCATGTGCTCGATGGGGCCGTGATGGAATTCGACTTCAACGGAACCAGCCATGACAAGATCGACGTGGCCGGCAATGTCGTGTTTCCCTCGGCGCCGGGCGGCAGCACGCTGATTGCCAAAGCGACGTCACAGCCGGCCGATGGCTCCTACAAGCTGATCGCCGGAACGACCAGCGGCGAGTTGCCGACGGTGACGGGAAATGTCGCCGGGGCTTCGCTTGCGTACGGCTCCCTCATGATGAACGTGGCCACGGCACCGCCGCCCGCTCCAGCGCCTTTGACCGGCTCGACGACCGACCAGGTCGCTGCGCTGATCGATGGCAACCATGCCTTGGCGGCGCAGGTGGTCGCAGAAAACAACACACTGACCACCTTCACCAGCTTGCTGCAGCAGGAAGAAGAAAAGCAGGCGGCGGACGCCAAGGGCCTGGACAACCTGGTCGACGATAACCAGTGCCGGCGCTGATTCGCGGCCGTGGCTAAAACCGCGGCAGATCCGGATGTGAGATCCGGCCGCCGCGCACCAGCATCTTTCCGTATTCGGCGCAGCGGTTCAGGGTCGGGATCACCTTGCCCGGATTCAGCAGACCCCTGGGGTCGAAGGCGCGCTTGAGCGCCAGCATCTGTTCGCGCTCGCCGGCGCTGAACTGCACGCACATGGAGTTCAGTTTCTCCACGCCAACGCCATGCTCACCCGTCACGGTGCCGCCCATGGCCACGCTGGTTTCCAGGATGTCGGCACCGAACAGCTCGCAACGGTGCAACTGGTCGGCGTCGTTGGCGTCGAACAGGATGAGGGGGTGCAGGTTGCCGTCGCCGGCATGGAACACGTTGGCGCAGCGCAGGCCGTACTTCTTTTCCATTTCCTGGATCGCCAGCAGGATGTCGGCCAGGCGTTTGCGCGGGATGGTGGAGTCCATGCACATGTAGTCGGGGCTGATGCGGCCCGACGCCGGAAAAGCATTCTTGCGCCCGCTCCAGAACTTCAGGCGCTCGGGCTCGTCGCGGCTGACGGCGATGGCCGTCGCGCCCGCCGTGCGCAGCACCTCGCTCATGCGGCCGATCTCTTCTTCCACTTCCTCCGGCGTGCCGTCGCTCTCGCACAGCAGGATGGCCTCGGCCGCCAGGTCGTAGCCGGCATGCACGAAGTCTTCCACCGCCGCCGTCATGGGCTTGTCCATCATCTCCAGGCCGGCCGGGATGATGCCCGCCGCGATCACCGCAGCGACAGCGTCGCCGGCCTTGCGCACGTCGTCGAAGCTGGCCATGATGCAGCGCGCCAGCAGCGGCTTGGGGACCAGCTTGACGGTCACCTCGATCGCCACGGCGAGCATGCCCTCGCTGCCGATGACGACACTCAGCAGGTCATAGCCCGCGCAGTCCAATGCGGCGCTGCCGAACTCCACCGGCTCGCCTTCGACCGTGAAGCCGCGCACCTTGAGCACGTTGTGCAGCGTGAGGCCGTACTTGAGGCAATGCACACCGCCCGAGTTTTCCGCCACATTGCCGCCGATGGTGCAGGCGATCTGGCTGGACGGGTCGGGCGCGTAGTACAGGCCATGCGGCGCCGCCGCTTCGCTGATGGCGAGGTTGCGCACGCCGCATTGCACGACGGCGGTGCGGCTGGCCGGGTCGAGCCGCAGGATGCGGTTGAACCTGGCGAGCGACAGCGTCACGCCCAGCGCATGCGGCATGGCGCCACCCGACAGGCCCGTGCCCGCTCCGCGAGCCACGACCGGCACGTCGAGCGAATGGCAGATCCGCAGGACGGCCTGGACCTGGCCTTCGGTTTCCGGCAGCGCGACCACCAGCGGGCGCTGCCGGTACGCCGTCAGGCCGTCGCACTCATAGGGCGTGGTGTCTTCGCTGTTCCACAGCAGGGCGTCGGCCGGCAGCGCGGCCTGCAGCGCCCGCACCACCTGCGACTGGCGCTCGGCGCGGTCGGCAATAACGGGGTCCAGCGGGGCGTTCATGCGGCGTATTTCCTGGTGGCGTCGTCGTCGAACTCTACCCCGCTGGCCAGCACGCCGTCCAGGTCGGCCAGGCCGTCGCGCAGCCTCAAGGGACTCTTGAGGACAGGGTTCCACCAGTCGGCATATTCCAGCCAGCGGGCGGTCGGCGTTGCCGTGAGCAGCTGGGCGCTGATCTCGGGCCAGAGGTGGCTGGATACGGCGGTGCCATAGGCCTGGGCCATGGCCGACACCGCCAGCCAGCCGGTGACGCCGCCGCACTTCATCACGTCGGGCATCACGTGCTCACGCACGCCGGCGTCGAAGGCATGGCGGAAATCCAGCGGTCCCCACCAGTTCTCGCCGGCCTGCAGCGGTGTGCGCACGCGCTGGCCCAACTGCACCAGCGCCGCATAGTCGTGCGCCAGCACCGGCTCCTCGATCCATTGCAGGCCTTCACCGTCCAGCGCCTGCAAACGGCTGCGGGCTTCCCCGGGGGTGAGGCTCTGGTTGTAGTCGACCATCACCGCCAGCTGCGGCCCGACGGCGTCGCGGATCGCGCGAACGACGGCGATGTCTTCGGCCAGCGTCGGGTAGCCGATCTTGGCCTTGACGCCTTTCAGGCCCTGCCGGGCCCAGCGCTCGGCGGCGCGGGCGGAATCGGCGGCGCCGTCGTAACCGATGCCGCCATAGCAGGGCACCGGTTTGGCTGCCGCCCCGAGCAGCGCGTGCAGCGGCGACTGCCGGCTGCGCGCCAGCGCGTCCCATAGCGCCATGTCGATGCCTGCCAGGGCCATGCCGACCAGGCCCTGCGTGCCCAGCAACCTGAAGCGCCCCTGCAGCTGTTCCGACAGCGCGGCCGGGGCCAGGGCCTGACCGGCGACCAGGGGCTCCATGTTCTTCATCAGCTCGGCCGTCGCTTTGAGCGCGGCCTGCGTGTAGGTGAAGGTGATGCTGTGGCCCTGCACGCCCTGATCGGTCGTGACCGAGAGCAGCACCAGCGGCGAGGCCGCGATGACACCGGAGGCCGTCCGGTGCGGCTCCGCCATCGGAACCAGCACGCTACGGACGTCAAAGGAAAGGATCTTCATCCGCCCACTGTAGGCAGCGATGCGAGAACGCACCAGTGAAGGTTTTTCACGGATCGGTGAAAAGCGGTGGCGCTGCCTTAGCGCTCCTGCCTCAGATCGGCGCAGGTGCCGACTGGCCGGCGTCCGTCGCGCGTGGTTCGAGATGATGCACCACCCTCTTCGGATCCTCGAGCAGCCGCTCCAGGGCCCGCGTCATCCGCTGCAGCAGGCGCTGCTCATCGATGCCGCCTTCGGGCGTGAGTTCGGGGGCGCCATTCGGGACCCATGCGGACACCAGCCGCAGGCGCAGGGTCAGGTCCGGCGGCAACCCGGACACCGTTTCCAGGCCCCGGGCCACGATGTGCTGCGCCAGCAGGCGGCGCGCGTCGTTCGCCTGGGGGCCTTCGATGAGGATGGCGAACCGCGTATCGGCCACCCGGCACACCGTGTCCACCTCGCGCACGACCTGGGACAGGCGCGAGGCGGCAACTACCAGCGCGCGGTCGCCCGCCTCGCGCCCCGCGCGCGCCACGATGTCGGCGTGGTTGGACAAATCGACCAGCAGCACGGTGCAGCGATGGCCGGAGCGGCGCGCCCGGCGCAGGGCATCGCGCAGGCGCAGCCTGAGCACGGGCGTGACCGTCAAACCGGTCAGCGGGTCGGTGCTGTCCAGCGCCCGCAGGCGAGCGCGGTTCTCGCTGAAATCCTTGGCCCGCCAGTGCAGGATGTAGAGCAGCAGCGGAATCTCGATGGCCGAGCCGATCAGCACGGCGTACTGCGTGGCCCAGCTGTCGGGCAGGACGCCGGCCGCTCGCAGCGCGGGGAACGGGTAGCCCAGGTGGACCGGCAGGAAGCCCAGGATCAGCCAGCCCGAGTAGCGCTCGCCCTTGTACCAGGTCCAGGCGCACAGATAGATGCTGAGCACCACCGACAGCAGGCCGTAGATGTTGAGGATGGTGTAGGTCAGCGGGCCACTGGACAGGACATAGACCACCGCGAACGCGGGCCCGAACAGGGAGAAGCCCACCGCCGCGCGGTCCAGGCGCCGGCCGTGGCGTGGCAGTGCGGTCGCCTGCCTGATGAACCAGATGCCCGAGCCGATCATCAGCAGCATGAACATCGCCGGCGCCGCGTTGTTGAACCAGGCCCACTGCGGCCACAGGAAGAGGCCGCCCATGCCGGTGAAGGACAGCTGGAATGCCAGCATGCAGGCCACATACATGCAGTACGCACGGAATACAGGGTCGCCATAGAGCCGCGCGTGGATCAGCCCGACGATGAAGACAAGCAGGCCGAATCCCAGGTAGCCGCCCAGCATCAGGTAGGTCCATTGGCGCTTGGACTGCAGGCGCTCGTCCGTGAGCAGCTGCACATAAGGGCTCGTCGGGGCGGGACGGTTCTCCAGTCGCAGCCAGACCGGACTTGCGGAGTTGCCCTGGACTTCGAACAGCGGCGAGTGATTCGGCTGGCTCCACTGTGCGACCGGCACATGGTCGCCGGCCCGCTGCTCCTGCCAGGCGCCGTCGGGCCCACGCGCGTACAGGCTGGCGCGGTCGATGAACGCGGCGCCGGTGAGGAGCAGGTACCAGCGCTGCGAGGGAGGCAGCGCCGGTAGATCGAAGCGCATCCACAGCACGGAGTTTCCCAGCTGGAAGTTGCGGTACCTGTCCATCGGCTGCAGCTTCGCGGCCCCGCCCGCAACCTCCTGGACGGACATCCGGGCGGATTCGTCGATCCAGTATTGGCCTTGCAGGGTGATGTCGGTCTCGCCCTCGCTGGCCCACGCGGGCCGGAACGTCGCGGCCGCCAGCAGGACGGCCAGCGCGGCCAGGCGTAGTGCCAAGCGCAGCATGCCGATCCCGTGTGCGCGTGTTCTCACGGTCTTAGGCGAGACTCTTCTTGAGCCACTCCGCAAAAGCGGCGCATTCCCAGCGGTCCATGGTGCCGGTGCGCCAGCACAGGTAGTGCGCATGCGGGCTGGGCACGTTGCGGTCGGAGATTCGTTCGAGCGTACCGTTCTCCAGCCACGGTTGGCCCAGCTTCAGGCGAACCAGCGCGATGCCCAGGCCCTGGGCCGCCGCGTCGCACATCAGGCCGATGTCGTTGAACGACGAGCCCTCGCCCGGCTCGCCGGCGTCCACGCCATGGGCCAGGAACCAGGTGCGCCAGGGCTCCAGTGGACTCTTGATGAGTTTGGCCGTGAGCAGCTCCTCGATGGAGTCGAACGGGCCATTGGCGCGGATGTAGCTGGGGGCCGCCAGCGGGGTGACCTCGTCGGTCATCAGGCAGACATGCTCGACATCGGCATAGCGGCCGGTGCCGAAGCGGATCATCAGGTCGGCGTCCTCGGCCACCACGTCCAGCAAAGGAATCGAGACTTGCAGCGTCAGGTCGATCTCGGGATAGGCTTCGATGAAGCCGCGCAGCCGCGGCATCAGGATGGAGCGCGAGAAGGTGGGGGTGACGGCGACGCGCAGCTTGCGCTTGCCCTGGGCGGCGTCCTTGCCGGGAAAGCGCTCCAGGCTGGCGAGCCCCTCGCGTACATGGGCCAGGTACTCGCTGCCTTCGGTCGTCAGCGAGAAATCGGCGCGGCCGAACAGCTTGGTGCCGATGATCTGTTCCAGTTGCTTGACGCGATGGCTCACGGCGCTGGGCGTCACGCACAGTTCCTCCGCCGCCAGCGTCACCGAGCGCAAGCGCGCCAGCGCTTCGAAAGTCAGCAAACACTGGATCGGAGGGATGCGCGCGGTCATGGGCCTATTTGAATATCACCGTCTTGTGGCCGTTCAGCAGCACCCGGTGTTCGCTGTGCCATTTGACGGCGCGGGCCAGTACCCGGCTTTCAGTGTCCTTGCCGCGGGCCACCAGGTGTTCCGCGGTGTCCTTGTGCTCCACCCGCGTCACGTCCTGTTCGATGATGGGCCCCTCGTCCAGGTCGGAGGTGACGTAGTGAGCGGTGGCGCCAATCACCTTCACGCCGCGATCGTGGGCCTGATGGTAGGGCTTGGCGCCCTTGAAGCTGGGCAGCATGCTGTGATGGATGTTGATCGCGCGGCCGGCCAGCTTGCGGCACAGGTCGTCCGACAGGATCTGCATGTAGCGGGCCAGCACCACCAGCTCCGCGCCCTCGGCCTCGATCACTTCGTATTGCCGGGCCTCGGCCTGCGCCTTGGTGGCGGAGGTGACGGGGATATGGTGGAAAGGCACGTTGTAGCTCGCCGCCAACTGGTAGAAATCCCGATGGTTGCTGATGATGGCGCGCACGTCCAGTGGCAGCAGCCCGCTTTTCCAGCGGAACAGCAGGTCGTTCAGGCAATGGCCGTCACGGCTGACCATCAGCACGGTGCGCATGTTCGATTCGGTGGAGTGCAGCTTCCAGGCCATCTTGAACGGCTCGGCGAAGAACTTCAGCTGGAGCTTGAGATCGTCGAAGGTGAGCTGGTCGCACGCGAACTGGACGCGCATGAAGAACAGGCCGGTGTCGTGGTCGTTGTACTGGGCCGCTTCTTCGATGTTGCCGCCGCGCTCCAGCAGGAAGCCGGACACGGCGTGCACGATGCCCGGCCGGTCCGGGCAGGAAAGGGTCAGGATATAAGCGTGGTTCATACAGGGTGAATTGTCGCAGGAGCGCCCGGCTTCCTGCAGAGCGCGCCGGCCGGTGCCAAAATGCCCTTTTGCTGTTTTGGAGACCCCATGGCCTACAACGACTTCAACATGGATCACCACTGGTTGCCCTTCACGCCCAACCGCCATTTCCGCAAGGACCCCCGCATCTTCGTCGCAGCCGACGGCATGGACTTCACCACCCACGACGGCAAGAAGGTCGTGGACGGCATCTCCAGCCTGTGGTGTGTGGGCGCGGGCCACAACCGCAAGCCCATTAACGAAGCCATCAAGAAGCAGCTGGACACCCTGGACTACGGCACCGCGTTCCAGGCCTCCAACGACCAGGCGTTCAAGGCCGCCGAGATGATCGCCGCGATGGCGCCGGGCGACCTGAACAAGGTGCTGTTCTGCAATTCCGGCTCCGAAGCTGCGGACACCTCGTTGAAGGTGGCGCTGGCCTATCACCGCGCCCGCGGCGAAGGCCACCGCAACGTCTTCATCGGCCGCGAGAAGGGCTACCACGGCGTCGGCTTCGGCGGCATGAGCGTGGGCGGCATACCGGCCAACCGCAAGGTGTACGGCAGCGCCTTCCTGCCGCGCGTGGATCACCTGCGCTTCATCCACGATCCGGTCAACAACGCCTTCATCCACAACCGCGAACCGGTCTGGCAGGAGGACATCCTGCTCGAGCTGGAGAACCGCATCCTGCCGCTGCACGACCCGTCGAACGTGGCCGCGATCATCGTCGAGCCGGTGGCCGGCAGCGCCGGCTGGTACCTGCCACCGCAGGGTTACCTCAAGCGCCTGCGCGAGATCTGCGACAAGCACGGCATCCTGCTGATCTTCGACGAGGTGATCACCGGTTTCGGACGCATGGGCACCAACTTCGCGGCCGACTACTACGGCGTGGTGCCCGACATGCTCAACTTCGCCAAATGCGTGACCAACGGCGTGATCCCGCTGGGTGGCGTGATCTGCCGCGACAAGCTGTACGACGCCATGATGAAGACCGACGCGCCCGAGCACGTGATCGAGTTCTTCCACGGCTACACCTACTCGGGCCATCCCGTCGCCTGCGCAGGGGCGATCGCGACGCTCGAGCTGTACAAGCAGGAGAACCTGTTCCAGCGCGCCGGCGAAATGGGCAAGGTGCTGGGCGATGCATTCCACAGCGTCTTCAAGGGCCTGCCCAACGTGATCGGCATCCGCAGCCTGGGCCTGGCGGCCGCGGTGGAACTGGCGCCCATCGCCGGCTCCCCGGGCAAGCGCGCCTACGACATCTTCGTGGACTGCTTCCACAAGGGCGCGCTGATTCGGCCTGCGGGCGATGTGTTGGTGATCGCGCCGCCGTACATCGTCGAGAAGGCGCATATCGACACGCTGGTCAATACATTGGCCGACTCGATCAGGAAGCACGCCTGATCATCTGGCGCCGCAAGTCCTCGCAGTAGTCTTTTTTGGGGGGCTGCGGGGCGTGCGTCCGGGAATCGACCCGCAGCGAGGGCGGCAGGTGCCGTGGCACCCCCAGCGCCGGGTCGACATGGGCGGCGCCCGCCAGCAAGACAGCGGTCTTGCCCGCAACGGCGGCCTGGACCAGCGTTTGCGCCATGGCGCGGTCGCGTGCGATCTGCACCCGTGTCATTGGTCCGATTTGCGCTTCCGGCAACAGCCCGCAATGGCCCAGGCGCACGGCCTGCTGCTGGGCCTTCAGCGCCGGCCCGGGCAGCAGGCTGTCGAGGGCGGCATCGGCCATCACGGCGCGCAAGCTGGGGCGCGGTAGGTTCGCGCCGACCACCGGCACACCCGCAGCGATCGCGGCCATCACTGCCGGGCCATAGGCTTGCCAGGACCAGGCGTGCTCATCCCAGCGCAGGGCTGCCCGCACGGCTGACTCAGAGGCGTCGGCAGGCAACCCGGCCGTGGAAGCGCCCTGCTCGGCCATTTCCAGCGCCAGGGCCGCGAGGCTGCCCTGTGCGGCCAGGCGCTGAATGACATGGCGGTGCAATTGCTGATGCTCAGCTGCGTCATGCTGCTCGCCGAGCAGGAGCACGTCGGGTGTGGGCACGGCCAACGGCGAGGCGCAGCCGGCCAGCAGGAGCGCGGCAAGGGCGACGGTACGGTGCATGCAACGATACTAATGCCTCGCGCATGACCTCGACTCTTCCTTTCCGCGTCACCCTGACCTTGCTGCTGGCCTTGGGCGCCGCATTGGCGTGCCAAGCCCTGCGCACGCCGATTCCCTGGATGCTCGGCCCCCTGCTAGCCACTTCGATCGCATCCATACTGGGCTGGCCCACGCGCAGCCTGGCCCCGCTTCGCAACCTCGGCCAGTGGGTCATCGGTTGCGCCCTGGGCCTGCACTTCACGCCCCAGGTCACGGCTTTGGTGGCCAGCCTGTGGTGGGCCATCTTGCTGGCCATCGTCTGGGCGCTCGCGCTGGGATGGGCGTTCGGCTGCTGGCTGGACCGCGGCCATGGCGGCCGCATGGGCGTATCACGGGAACACCAGCGGGCTACCAGCTATTTCGCGGGGGCGATAGGCGGCGCATCCGAAATGACCTTGCTCGCCGAACGCGCAGGGGCCCGCACCGACTTGGTGGCCGCATCGCACAGCCTTCGCCTGCTGGTCGTTACCCTCACCGTGCCCTTTGCCCTGACCCTGAGCGGCTTGCACGGTCTGGACGCGACGCTGCCCGGCTCGCGCCAAGTCAACCTGCCGGGCCTGGCCTGGCTGGCCGCCGCCACGGGCGCAGGCGCGTGGCTCATGCAACGCACCGGGCGAGCCAACCCGTGGTTCATGGGGGCCCTGCTGGCCGCGATGGCGTTGACGATGGCGAGCGTGGAGCTGTCGGCGCTGCCGGGATTCGTGACCAACGCCGCCCAGTTGCTGATCGGGGTCAGCCTGGGGGTGCGGTTTTCAGCCGAGTTCGTGCGCACTGCGCCCCGCTGGCTGGCTTCGGTGGCGCTGGGGACGGTGGTGATGACTGTCTTGTGTGCCGGGATGGCGGCCCTGCTGGCTTGGCTGACGGGCCTGCATTGGGCGACGATGGTCTTGGGAACCTCGCCCGGGGGCATCGCCGAGATGGCCATCACTGCGAAAGTGCTGCAGCTCGGCGTGCCGGTGGTCACTGCGTTTCAGGTCTGTCGCCTGGTTTCCGTGTTGCTCCTGGTCGAACCCCTGTATCGGCTGGGCTGGATGCGTTGAGGCGTCAGTGCATGACCAGCGGGTTTTGCGCCAGTTCGGCGTAGCCGTCCAGAGTTTCCTCGACCTCTTCCTGGGTGGGCGTGTTCAGTTGCCAGGCGTTGATCTGGCGCTGGAAAGCCTCGGCCCAGGAGCCGTCGAGATAAACCTCCTTGTTGGAGCGCTTATCGACGATCTCGAACCCATGCCTGGCAATGCGGGGGGCGGGTTCGCCCTCGGCCGGTTCATTGGCCTGCATGTGCACGACGACGAACGCGTCGGAGTCATAGAGCATTTGCATGGTGGTTTCCTTTGCCACTTTACATAGCAACGTTTGAGCCGGTTTCAAGGAGGACCGGGATAACGCTGGAACCTCCATAGCTCCAGATTAGGCAGTACGCGGCTCAGTCCCTGTCGGTGGAGGACCACTGCTGATCCAGCCAATCTCCGTTGGGCTGTGTCAGACGCAGGCGCACGGGGACGTAAGCCATCCCGGGAGCCAGCCAGAGCTCTACCTTGAGGTCGAACTCCTTGCGCGGGTTGCGAGTCAGCTTGATCGTGGCGACGGCCCCGCCGGGCAGCACCAGCTGTTCCTCAACCTCGACCTTGAAAATCCAGGGCTCGGCGTCGCGGGTGCTGGCGGTCTGGATGGCAATAGTCGCCTCGGGGCCGAACTTGCCGGGGTTGCCGGCGATCAGGGCGCCAAGCTGCAGCAGCACGCTCAGCCGATCCTGGGCGCCGGGCGCCAGGGGCGCGTCGGGCCGGTTGCTGCTGAAACTCACCTTGCCCTGGTCGCGCTGGAAGTGAGCCGCTTCCTCGCTGCGGCCCTTGTCCGAAAAGCGCAGGGGCGCCAAGCCATCGGCCGTGATGCTGCCGGTGCTTCGCTGGGTGCGCGTGGGCAGCAAGGGCGCGCTGACTTCGAGATGGGCTTCGTAGCGCTCGCCGTCGTGGCGCCACAGCAATTCGCCCTTTCCCTGCCAGAGCTGGTTGCGGCTGTGGGCGGACACCTGGTAGTGCAGCCGCACGGAGCCGGGCACGGCGAACGACGCCTGCGGGGCGGCTTCGTGCTGCGCCGCCGATACCGGCGCCTGTTCCAGCAAGGGCGCTGCTTCAGGAGCGCGCGGACGCTTCGGTGTCGCAAGCACCGGCGGCAGGGGCTCAGGCGCCGCTGTCGGCGCAGGCGGCGCCGCGGTGATGGTGCGCGTGAACAAGGCGTGCGTTGCCAGCGGATTGGCCAGCTGCAAGGGGCCCGGACCGGCCCGCAAGATCAGCAGGTGGGCCGCCAGCACGGCCACCGCTACTGCCAGCAGCGGCCGCCATGGCGCGCCCGCGGGGTTCACCCCGCATACCCCAGGTCGCTGGATAACTGGCGCGCGGCGGCGCGCAGCGGCCGGTCCACGGCGCCGTCCCACTCGGGATCGAAGGTGCCGGTCGGCCCGAGCGCGACGATGCCCAGCGCGATATGGCCGTCCGAATCGAATACCGGCACGCAAAAGCCCACGATGCCGGGCAACAACGTGTCGACCACCCGCGCCGCGCCGCGCTGGCGCACGTCGTCGAGCATGGCCCGCGCTTCGGTCAACGAGGCGGGCACGTCGCCGCGGCCCTGTTTCTGGGCCCTGGCGATTTCGTCCTTGAGCAGGGGCGTGATCGCTTCCTTGGACAGGTAGGCGGCGAAGCAGCGGCCGGTCGCGGACGACAGCAGCGGCATCACGTCGCCCAGGCGCAGGTTCACCGTGACGGCCTGCGGCGACTCCTCCCAGTGCACGATGGTGGGTCCGTGGTTGCCCCACACGGCCAGCGCCAGCGTGTGGCCGACCTTTTCCATCAGGGGTGCGATGCGCTCGCGCGCCAGCTTGACGGCGTCCAGCCGGGACAGCGAAGCCAGTCCCAGCTTGAGCGAAGCCGGCCCCAGGTCGTAGCGGGTGCTGGAGGCATCCTGCACCACCAGCTGCAGCCGCTGGAAGCTGACCAGATAGCGGTGGGCTTTGGCGGCGCTCATGCCGGCGGCAGCGGCCAGGTCGCGCAGCATCAAGGGCCCGGCCGCCCTGGACAGGACTTCGAGCAGGCCAAAGCCCACCTCGACGGATTGAATCCCGGCGCGTTCCTTCATTCCCGGCGGCTTCCTGTAGAATTACGATTAGGTAAATTCATTTCACAATGCGTAACGTCCTCGGACTCTAACGCATACAACCCGACGGGGCAAATTACATGAAGCTCGCTACCTACAAGGACGGTTCGCGCGACGGCCAGCTGGTCGTGGTTTCGCGTGACATGAGCACCGCGCATTATGCGACCGGCATCGCCGGCAAGCTGCAGCAGGTGCTGGACGACTGGGGCTTCCTGTCGCCGCAATTGCAGGACCTGTACGAGACCCTCAACAACGGCAAGACGCGCCATGCCTTTCCGTTCGATCCCGCCCTGTGCATGGCGCCGTTGCCGCGCGCCTACCAGTGGGCCGACGGCTCGGCCTACATCAACCATGTGGAGCTGGTGCGCGCGGCGCGCAGCAGCGAGGTGCCGGAGAGCTTCTACACCGACCCGCTGATGTACCAGGGCGGCAGCGACGACTTCCTGGGGCCCTGCGACGACGTGATCGTGCCCAAGGAAGAATACGGGATCGACTTCGAGGCCGAGATCGCCGTGATCACCGGCGACGTGCCGATGACCGCGACGCCGGAGCAGGCGCTGGACGGCATCCGCCTGGTGATGATCGCCAACGACGTCTCGCTGCGCAACCTGATTCCGGCCGAACTGGCCAAGGGCTTCGGCTTCTTCCAGAGCAAGCCCGCCACGGCCTTCAGCCCGGTTGCCGTCACGCTCGACGAACTCGGCGACGCCTGGGACCAGGGCCGGCTGCACCTCACGCTGCAAAGCATTTGGAACGGCCGCAAGGTCGGCATGTGCGAGGCCGGCCCCGAGATGACTTTCCACTTCGGCCAGCTGATCGCCCACATCTGCAAGACGCGCAATGTGCGCGCCGGCAGCATCGTCGGCTCGGGCACCGTGAGCAACAAGGGCGTGCCGCGCGCCGACGGCAAGACCGACTGGCCAAAGGGCTACAGCTGCATCGCCGAGAAGCGCGCGATCGAAACCATCCTGGACGGCAAGCCCACGACCGAATTCATGAAGTTCGGCGACACCATCAAGATCGAGATGAAGGGCAAGGACGGCCAGAGCGTCTTCGGCGCCATCGACCAGAAGATCGCGCCGCTGCCGTGAAGCGCCGGGCCTGGCTGCCCGCGCAAGACAGCTGGAAATACCACCTGCTGTTGGCCGCCACCGGCATCTTCCTGCTGGGCCCGCTGGCCGGCGTCACGGCGGCCTACATGAATTTCTCGCTGGGCTTCTTCGTCGGCGGCCAGGTGCTGGCCGGCTTGCTCGGCTCCACGGTCACTGCGGGTTACGGCGCCGACGGCAAGCATGGCGCCAACTACATCCAGACGGCCGCGGCCTCGGTGGCCAGCATGAGCGGCATGGGCGTGCTGATCCAGGCGATGGTCTGGATGGGGCTGCCGCAGCCGCCGGCCTGGCAGCTGGTGGCCTATATGCTGTGCATCGGCATGTTCGGCGCCGGCGTGGGCATGCTCTACACGCCGGTGCTGGTCGATCGCCTGCAACTGACCTTTCCCTCCGGCCTGGCGGTCGCCAACATCCTGCGGGCCTTGACCGACCCGGCGCTGCTGCGCCAGTCCGTGGGCAAGCTCGGCGGCGGCCTCGCCGCGGGTTTGGCGCTGGGCCTGGCGGCGGTCCGCGTGCCGGTCCTCGGCGCGATCGAACTGTCGGCGTCGACCTTCGGCGCCGGCATGGTGGTGGGTGCGCGCATCGGCGTGCCAGTTGTTACCGGCGGCCTGATCAGCTGGTCGCTGCAGCCGTTCTTCGTGTCGATCGGCTGGCTTGCACCCGGCGACCCGTTTCGCAAGATCATGTTCCTGATCGCGCTGGGCACCATCATGGGCGCCGCCGTGATCGACCTGGGCATGATCTTCTGGCGCGCCGGCCAAGGCATCCGGAATCGCGTGCGCGCGAGCGCGGCGCCGCAGCAAGACTGGAAGCGGGTGCATAGCGCGCGGCTCCTGCTGTGGATCGGCTTCTGGGGCGCCGGCATCGTCTTCACCGGGCACACCGTCCTCGGGCAACCGGTGGGCTACCTGCTGCTGGCCGTGGCCCTGGTGTTCGTCTTCGCCCTGGTCAACGGCATCTCGGTCGGCGTCAGCGACTCCAACCCGATCTCTTCGGCCTTCGTCGTGGCCGTGGTGCTGATGGCGGCGATCGGCCTGAAGGACCCGGGCGTGGGCCTGATGGCGGGCACGGTGCTGCTGGTGTCCACCAGCGTCGCCTGCGACATGCAGCAGGACCGATCCACCGGCTGGCGCCTGGGCAGCAATCGCGTGTTCCAGTTCCGCTACCAGGTCGTGGGCATCCTGATGGGGGCCGTGCTGGCCGTCGCCTTCGCCAAGTTGTTCATGGCCGCCTACCCGGTGCTGCTGCAGGACCAGACGGTGATGAAGGCCGACCAGCAACCGGTGGAGTGGAGCGCCGCCATGACGTACAAGTTCGTCGGCGTGCTGCGCAGCTTGACCGACGACAAGCCCTTCCAGCGCACCGCGATCGGCATCGGCATCGCGATCGGCTTGGTGCTCGAAGGCCTGCGCAAATTCATCAGGACGCGCGTGGCTTACCGGCGGCTGGCGGCGGGGGGGCGCGGCGGGCAGGCCATAGATTTCGCCGTCGATGCGGTGCTGCTGCCCTCGCCCTACGCCCTGTCCTTCGGCGGCTTCGTCAACCTGCCGACCTCGCTCTGGTTCGGCGCCGGCAGCGTGGTGTCCAGCCTGCTGGAAGCCAGGCGGGGGAAGCCACCGGAGCGGGAACTGGGTCTGCCCACGGACATGAGCGGCACCTCGCTGTTCGGCGGGGGCCTGATCGCCGGCGATGCGCTCGCGGCGCTGGGGCTGGGGACGGTGGGCCTGCTGGCGGCGTTGGCGCGGCCCTGATGCGTGGCGCTACAGCCGCAGCCAGGGGGTGCCGGTCTCTTCCGCCTTGGCCTTGGCCAGGGTGTCCAGGAAGCCGTCGCACCACCAGTGCACGTCGTACTCCTTGATGGTCGAAATCAGCGACTGGTGCCTGGAACGGCGCTCTTCGATCGGCATCTGCAGCGCCAGGTGGATGGCGTTGGCCGTGCCTTCGATGTCGTAGGGGTTGACCAGCAGCGCTTCGCGCAATTGCTCGGCCGCGCCGGCAAATCGCGACAACACCAGCACGCCCGGATCCTGCGGATCCTGCGCCGCCAGGAACTCCTTGGCCACCAGGTTCATGCCATCGCGCAGCGGCGTCACCAAAGCCACCCGGCTGGCGCGGTACAGGCCCGGCAGGCGCGTGCGGGCGACCGTGCGGTGCATGTAGCGCACCGGCATCCAGTCCAGCTCGCCGAAGTTGCCGTTGATGGAACCGCACAGGCTTTCCAGCTCGTGCAGGATGTCGTTGTAGGCGCTGACGTCTTCGCGGCTGGGTGAGGCGATCTGGATCAGCGTGGCGCTGTTGTGGGTCTCGGGGTACTTCTGCAGCATCTCGCGAAACGCGCGCATGCGATGCGGCAGGCCTTTCGAATAGTCGAGGCGATCGACGCCGACCAGCAGCTTGCGGCGTGAATACTCGCGCCGCATCCGCTCGTACATCTCGCGGCCTTCCGGCGCTTCGGCCAGGGCGGTGAACTCTTCCACGTCGATGCCGATCGGAAAGGCCCCGGCCTGCACCGTGCGGTTGAAGGCGCGCCAGCGGCCTTCGCCCAGGTTCTGCGCATGGGCCTCGGTCTGCACGTAGCTGCAGAAGTGCGAATGATCGGCCTCGCTCTGGAAGCCCACCAGGTCATAGGCGAACAGCGCGCGTATCAACCAGTCGTGCCCGGGTATGGCCGCCAGGATCAGCGGCGGCGGCAACGGGATGTGCAGGAAAAAGCCGATGCGCTGCGAGCAGCCCAGCGCGCGCAATTCGGCCGCCAGGGGAATCAGGTGGTAGTCGTGGATCCAGATGATGTCGTCCTCGCGCAGCATCGGCTTGAGCTTGCGCGCGAACAGCTGATTGACCCGCCGGTAGCCGGCGATGTAGCCCGCGTCGAAATCCGCCAGGTCGAGCCGGTAATGGCACACCGGCCAGAGCACGCCGTTGGAATAGCCGACGTAATAGGCGTCATGGTCCTCACGGCTCAAGTCGAGCGTGACCAGTTTCACCGCACCGGCCTGGGTGCTGTGCAACTCGCCTTCGCCGGCCTTGCCGCCGGCTGAGGCCTCCACGATCTTGCCGCTCCAGCCGAACCACAGGCCGCCGGTGTTGTTCAGCACGTCCGCCAGGGCCACGGCCAGGCCGCCGGCCGCGGTCTTGCGCGGGTCGGCCAGCCGATTGGAGACGACGACCAGGCGGGGCATGGCTTCTCTCGGTTGTCTCAGATCACCGTGTCCCAGGGGGCGGACAGCCGCACGGCGGCATTGATCAGGCCGACCATGGAATAGGTTTGCGGAAAGTTGCCCCACATCTCGCCGGTGGTGGCATGGGTGTCTTCGGACAGCAGGCCCAGCGGGTTGCGGCACTTGAGCATCACTTCGAAGATCTCGCGCGCCTCGCCCTTGCGGCCGATGCGCGCCAGCGCGTCGATGCGCCAAAAGGTGCAGATGTTGAACGCCGTTTCCGGCTTGCCGAAGTCATCGGGCGCCTCATAGCGGCGCATGTAGGGGCCGTCGCACAACGATTTCTCCAGCGCGTCGACGGTGGAGATGAACCGCGCGTCGTTGGGGTCGATGAAGTTCACCTCGGCCATCAGCAGCACGCTGGCGTCGAGGTCGCGCCCGCCGAAACTCTCGGCAAAAGCCTGGCGCTGGTCGTTCCAGGCCTCGCGCAGGATCCGCTCGCGGATGACGTCGGCACGCTCGCGCCAATGGCGGATGCGATCCGGCAGCTTCAGGGCCGCCGCCACCTTCGCCAAACGGTCGCAGGCGGCCCAGCACATGAGCGCGGAGGAAGTATGGATGCGCGCCCGGGTGCGCAGCTCCCACATCCCGGCATCCGGCTGGTCGTAGACCCGGAAGGCCTGCTCGCCGACAGCCTCCAGGTAGCCGAACTCGGCCTTGCCGGCCTTGCGGAACAGGCGATGGTCGTGGAAGGACTGCGAAGCGCCCAGGATGATGTTGCCGTACACGTCGTGCTGGAAATGCTCCTGCGCCTGGTTGCCCACGCGCACCGGGCCCTGGCCGCGGTAGCCCGGCAGGTGGCCGAGGATTTCCTCGGGCAGCTGTTCCTCCTGGCCGATGCCGTACAGCGGCTGGATATGCCCGCCGCCGGAACGGACCACGATGTTGTTGAGCCAGCGCAGGTACTCCTCCATGGTCGCCACTTCAGACAGGCTGTTGAGCGCGCGCACCACGAAGAAGGCGTCGCGCAACCAGCAGTAGCGGTAGTCCCAGTTGCGCCCGCTGTTGGCTGCCTCGGGGATGCTGGTGGTCATGGCCGCCACGATGGCGCCGGTGTCCTCGAACAGCGACAGCTTCAGGGTGATGGCCGCGCGGATCACGGCGTCCTGCCACTCCAGCGGCAGCGACAGTGCGCGGGTCCAGGAGCGCCAGTAGCTTGCCGTCTCCTGTTCGAAGCCGCGAGCCGTGTCGCCGATCCCTGAGGTCAGGGTTTCGTCGGGCCCCAGCACGAAGTCCATCGGCCGGTCGACAACGAAAAAAGTTTCGGAGAGTATGTAGCTCAGTGGCGCATCGCTGTTGAGCCTGAGTGTCTGGCTTGCGCCCACGTAGCGCAGATGGGTGCTGCCTTGCGTCACCGAGGGCACCTGCCGCCCCCAGTCGAAACGCGGCCGCATCAGCATGCGCACCCGCGGCGAACCCGACAACACCTTGACGCGGCGGATCAGCGTCAACGGCCGGAAAGTACGGCCGCGACTGAAAAAGCGCGGCGCGAAATCGGTGATCTCGATGCCCTGGCCGTGGGTGTCGAACAGCCGGGTCTTGATGATCGCCGTGTTGGGCTCGTAGGCCTGCTCGCTGCGCGCGAAGTTTTCCAGCTCGATCGCCCACAGGCTGCCGTTCTCGCTGGGATCGAGCAGGGCGTTGAACACCGGGTCGCCGTCGAAGCGCGGCAGGCAGCACCAGACGATGCGCGCGCGCTCGTCGATCAATGCGCTGTACGCGCAGTTGCCGATCACGCCGAGCTTCAGCGAGGGCTCGGGGGCTTGCACCGGTGTGTTCATGCGTCGACCTTTCCGGCCTTCGCGGCCACTGCGGCTTGAAGTTGATAACGGAATACCGCCGGCGATGCCAGGCGCTGCCAGGCCACGCTGGCGCCTTCGCCGACCTTCACGCCCAGGCCCTTGAGCCGCTGCACGGTCGCGAAGCCGACCTCGTCGGTGAAGTCGTCGCCGACGAATACCGGGGAGCGCCCGGCGAAGGGGGCTTCCTGCATGAACGCCTCTATCGCATGGCCTTTGCTCGCGCCGCCGGGCTTGGCTTCGACCACCATCTTGCCGTGCAACAGGGTGAGGCCCGGCGATTCCTGAACCGCGGCCTGCATGGCCTGCACGCATTCCTGTTCGAGTTCAGGCGCCTGCCGATAGTGCAGCGCGACCGAGCCGCGCTTGTTTTCCACCCGCAGCTGCGGGTGCCGCGCCGCCAGCGACAAGGCGGCTTCTTCCACATGCTGCAACGGATGGGTCGACAGCAGCGTCATGTGCCCGTCGGCACCGCGCCGTTCGGCCCCATGCACGCCCGCCGCCGGCAGGCGCAGGGGATGCAGGAAGGCGTCGATCTGGTCAATGGGACGGCCCGAAATCAGCGCCAGCGCCCCACCGAGGTACTTGTTCAGGGCGGTGAGCGTGCCGACCAGGCCCGAGGGCACGATCACGGCTTCCGGCTGAGGCGCGATGTCCACCAGCGTGCCGTCGAAATCGAGAAACAATGCGCAAGACGGGCAGAGAATATCCACAAAATTCATCGTGCTGACCCTAGCAGAGGCCCTGCTTGAGCACCAGACGGCCCGGGCCCTTGAACGCGTAGGACAACGCCTACGGCCGGGCAGGAATTGGTGACCTCAGCTGGCGTAAAGCCCAGCCAGGGACCGAAAGCCCTTGACCTCCATCGGGTTGCCGAACGGATCGCAGAAGAACATGGTCCATTGCTCGCCGGGCTCGCCCGCATAGCGAACCTGGGGCTCGAGCACGAAGACCGTGCCGGCCGCGCGCAAGCGCTCGGCCATGGCCTGCCAGTCCGGCAATTTCAGCACCAGGCCAAAATGCGGCATCGGGACCAGCACGTCGCCCACCTTCCCGGTGCGCTCGGTCTTGAACGGCTGGCCCAGGTGCAGGGAAATCTGATGCCCGAAGAAATCGAAATCGACCCAGGTCGCCGTGCTGCGGCCTTCGGCGCAGCCCAGCACGCCGCCGTAGAAGCGGCGGGCCTCGTCCAGGTCGGTCACATTGAAAGCGAAATGGAAGACTGATTGCATGCGAGGCAGGATAGCGCAGTGGCGCACAATGCCGGGCATGCCGAGACTCCTTCCACACCTGCGCGCAGGCTTGGTGCTGCTGGCCTGCCTGATCGCCCCGTCCGTGCTGCGCGCGCAGGCGGACTGTCCCAAGGCACCCGCGCCGGATGCGCCGGCGCTGGCTGCGATGCAGGCCGCCGCGCGCGACCGCGGCATGCTGTGGCGCGTCGAGAAGGGGGGCCGCAGCTCGTGGCTCTATGGAACGATCCACGCGGCCCGCATGGAATGGCTGATGCCCGGTCCGGCCGTGGCCGGTGCCATCCAGGCCAGCGACGTGGTCGCCGTCGAGATCGATATCAGCGACCCCGACCTGCCCGCCGTCTTCGCCAAGTCGGGCGGTGCGGCGATCAGCGAGCGCCTGCTGGACGCGCCCCGGCGCGAGCGGATCGAGCGGCTGGGGCGCAAGGCCTGCGTCCCGGCCGGTGCCCTGCAGCCGCTGCGCCCGTTGATGCAGGTGATCACGCTCGCCATGTTCGACGCGCGCTGGAGCGGCATCCATCCGGAATTCGCCATCGACGCCGTGCTGGTCGGCCTCGCGCGCGCCGCCGGCAAGCGGGTGGTAGCCCTGGAGACGGCCGAGCAGCAGCTCGCCGCCCTCATGCCCGCCAGTGACGCCGAGGAGTTGGAGCTGGTCGACGGCGCCCTGGCCGACATGGAGCAGGGCACGGGGCGCACCATGATGCGCCAGCTCACCGACGTGTGGGCCAACGGGGACGAGCCCACGCTGCTGCGTTTTCCCGAGTGGTGCGAGTGCATGCGCACGCCGCTCGAGCGCACGTTTTACCGGCGGCTCAACGACGATCGCAACGCGGCGCTGGCCGACAAGCTCGCGGCCCTGCACGATGGCGGCGCCCGCGTGTTCGCCGGCGTCGGGCTGCTGCACATGACCGGCGCGCAGGCCTTGCCTGCCCTGATGCGGGCCCGGGGCTTCAATGTGCAGCGCATTCCATTCCGGGCCACACCATGACGATCGACTACCAGCGCTACCAGACGCTTCACATCACCCGGCGCGGCCCCGAGGACAGCGTCCTGGACATCCAGATGCGCGCCCTCAACGGCAAGCTGCCGACCGCGGGCCATGCCGGCCACCGCGAGCTGACGGAGATCTGGCGCGACGTGGGCGCTGACGATAGCGTGCGCTGCGCTGTGTTGCGCGGCGAGGGGCTGGGCTTCTCGGGCGGCGGCGACCTGGCGCTGGTCGAGGACATGGCGACCGATTTCGAGGTGCGCACGCGCGTCTGGAAGGAAGCGCGAGACCTGGTCTACAACGTCATCAATTGCGACAAGCCCATCGTCAGCGCCCTGCACGGCCCGGCCGTGGGCGCCGGCCTGGTGGCGGGCCTGCTGGCCGACATCTCGATCGCGGCCAAGAGCGCCAAGATCGTCGATGGCCACACCCGCCTGGGCGTGGCGGCCGGCGACCATGCGGCCATCGTTTGGCCCCTGCTCTGCGGCTTGGCCAAGGCCAAGTACTACCTGCTGCTGTGCGAGGCCGTCAGTGGCGAGGAGGCCGAGCGTATCGGCCTGGTGTCGCTGGCGGTCGAAGAAGGCCAGCTGCTGCCCAAGGCCTACGAGGTCGCCGACAAGCTGGCGCTGGGCTCGCAGACCGCGATCCGCTGGACCAAGTACTCACTGAACAACTGGCTGCGCCAGGCCGGCCCGGCCTTCGACACCTCGCTGGCGCTGGAGTTCATGGGCTTTGCCGGGCCCGACGTGAAGGAAGGCCTGGCTTCCCTGCGCGAGCGCCGCAGCCCGAAATTCTGACGCGGCGATAATCGGCAGGGCAGTGGCCTCGCCGATCAAGCCCGCGGGCATGGGGCTGATCTGAGCGTCCCGGCCCGCCCTTCGGCGGCTGCGGCATGGCCCTGTCCCCGGCGCAGCTACAGCGCTGAACTCAAATTCGACCCATGAAAACTTCGACCCAATCCCTCATCGCCGTCGCCTTTGGCACGCTGGCCACGGCGGCTGGCGCCCATGTGTCGCTACAGCAGCCCCTTGCCGAGAGCGGCAGCGCTTACCAGGCCGTGCTGCGCATCGGCCATGGCTGTGACGGCGCTGTTACCACCGCAGTGAGCGTCCGGATACCGGCGGGCCTGAACGCCGCTCAGCCCCTGCCCAAGCCCGGCTGGACGGTATCGATGAAAGACGGGGTGGCAACCTGGACCGCTGCCACCCAGGAAGCGGCGCTGCCGGACAAGCAGCGCGGCGAGTTCACTCTGGCCGGCACCCTGCCCCCGGCGCCAGGACCGATGTGGTTCAAGGTGCTGCAGACCTGTGGCCAGGCCAGCCTGGACTGGTCGCAAGTGCCGGTCGAAGGAGTCTCGACGGCAGGCATGAAGTCGCCGGCGACCCTGCTGCAGGTGCTGTCGACCCGCGACTATGCCCAGGCCCAGGCGCGGCCCAAGGTCGAGGGTGCCTGGGTGCGCAGCGCGGTGCCGGGCCAGCAGGGCACGGGCGCGTTCATGAAGCTCACGGCGCTCCAGGCCATGCAACTGGTCGGCGTCTCCACACCGGCGGCGGGAACGGCCGAAGTGCATGAGATGAAGATGGACGGCGACGTGATGCGGATGCGGGCCGTGCCCAAGCTCGATCTGCCGGCCGGCGAGACGGTCGAACTCAAGCCCGGCGGTTATCACGTGATGCTGATGGACCTGAAGCAGCCGCTGGCCCCCGGCAGCACCGTTGCACTGACGCTCCTGCTTCGCGATGCGAAGGGCGTCCAGAGCAAGCTGGAACTGAAGCTGCCGGTTGCGGCTGGGCCGGCGGGCGGGCACAAGCATTGACGACGCGGCGTCGCCAAGGCGCGGGCGCATGGGGTAAGCTGTGAGCACAAGATAACTCCATCGGAGCGCGGCCATGAGCGATAACCAGAATTTCGGCTTCGGCAAATTCGTCCCGGGCTTCGACTTCCTTCAGAACGTTGCCAAGGGGGCGTCCCAGACGCTCCCGCAGATGCCCAATTTGGCCAACTGGATCGCGCCGACCCTGAACCTGGACGAACTGGAAAAGCGCATCGGCGAGTTGAAGGCCGTGCATTTCTGGCTGGACCAGAACTCTAAGGCGCTGGGCGCGACCATCCAGGCCCTGGAGGTGCAGAAGATGACGCTCGCCACCCTCAAGGGCATGAACTTCAACATGGGCGACGTGGCCAATGCGCTCAAGCTCAAGGCGGCCGACAGCGTGATGAGCGGGGTGCAAAAGGTCAGCGAGAAGGCAGCGGACACGGCCAGCGCGATTTCGGACGCCGCAGGCAAGAGCAAGGCCACCGCCAAGAAGGGCGGGAAAGCCAGCCAGGCCACCACCGGCGTGGTGGACCCGATGCAGTGGTGGGGCGCTCTCACCCAGCAGTTCCAGCAGATCGCGGCAACGGCGATGAAAGACGCCGCCACCCAGACGGCGGTGGACACGGCCAAGAACATGGCGACCGGCGTTGCCAAAGAGGCGTTCAAGACCGCCAGCGGCATGGCCAAGGCTGCCACCGGGTCGGTGACCGGTGGCGCCCGCAAGGCCGCGGCCAAACGCGCGACACGCAAGAAATGAGCTGACCGATCCGGAGCCGGCGTTGAACATGAAGCTCTTTCCCTTTGGACACGCGACCCATCCGCAATGGCAGATGGCAAGCGGACTGGTGCTCGCGCAATTGCGCGCCCAGATGGCGCTGCCCGACTACGCCAGTGCGCCGACGCTGGGCCTGCTCTACATCACCGATCACTACGCACCGGAAGCGCAAGACATCCTGGACCATCTGAGCGCGGAGTTGCCCGAGGTCACCGACTGGTCGGGCACCGTGGGGGTTGGCATCGCGTCGTCGAATGTCGAATATTTCGACGAGCCGGCCTTGGCCGTCATGCTGTGCGACCTGGCGCCCGACCAGTACCGCGTTTTCTCCGGTGTCGCCCCGCTCGCGGTCGGCGACGCCATGGGGTTCGAGCCGCATACCGCCCTGGTTCACGCCGACGCCGGCACGCCCGACGTGTCGGAGCTCATCGCCGAGATGGCGGCAAGGACCGCCACCGGCTACCTGTTCGGCGGCCTGGCTTCCAGCCGCACCGAGGCCGTGCAGTTCGCGGTGGGCGGCAATGGCAACATCAAGGGACATGGCGCGGCCGGCGGCGTGTTCCGCGGCGGCCTCTCGGGGGTGGCCTTCGGCGAAGGCATCTCGCTGGTTTCACGCGTCACCCAGGGTTGCCAGCCGGTGGCGGCGCAGCGCGTCATCACGGCGGCCCAGGGCAATGTGATCACGGAACTGGACGGCGAGCCGGCGCTGGATGTGTTGCTGCGCGACACCGGCATTTCGCTGGACCAGCCCCAGGCTGCCATGTCGGCGCTGCGCGCGACGCTGGTGGGCCTGACCGCTGCCGGCAGCGACGCCGTGGGCCGCACCGGCAATTTCGGCTCCGATGTGGTCGTGCGCCACATCATCGGGCTGGACCCCGCGCGCCATGGGGTGGCCGTGGCCGACCAGGTCACGCCGGGCATGCGCATGGCATTCTGCCAGCGCAACCCGCAGGCCGCGCGCGCCGACCTGGTGCGCATCTGCGCCGAAATACGCGAAGAGCTGGAGCCCGAGGAAATGCCGCTGCCGGTGGCTGCGGCACTGGCCGCGCCGGAGGCCCAGGCGGCGCCCAACCCGGCCCGGCGCATCGCCGGCGCGGTGTACGTGAGTTGCGCCGGGCGCGGTGGCCCGCATTTCGGCGGCCCCAGTGCTGAATTGCAGATCGTGCGGCACGCGCTGGGCGACGTGCCGCTGGTGGGTTTCTTCGCGGGTGGCGAGATTGCCCGTCACCACCTTTACGGCTATACCGGCGTGTTGACGGTGTTCCGCTAACGCCGCAAAGCCGTGAAGGCGGCGAACTCCCAGCTGCGCATCGCCAGCAGCAGCGTATAGCCTTCGCGGTCTTTTTCCGCCAGTTTCTGGTCGGCTTGATGTTGCTGGGCGAAGTCCTGGGCCACGCGCTGCATGCGCTCCAGGAACGACGGCGCCAGGCCGCGGCTGATCGAGCCGTGCACCAGCAGCACCCCTTCGCCGGCGCCGTCGAAGCCGCCGGAAAAATAGTCGAGCAAGGCGTGCTCGCGAAAGTAGTTCATCACGGCCCCATGGGGTCGCCAGCGAAAGGTCTTGGCCAGCTTGAGCCGGTACCGGTTGAGCGGCCGCAGCTCGATGATGCCGATGCGATCGAGCTGGGCGAAATACTTGATGCACTCGGCTTCGCTCAGGCGGTAGTCGCTGATCACCTGGTCCAGCGTCCATTGGCTCAGGACGCAGATGGCGCACAGCAGAAGTTTCTTGTCGGCGACCACGGCTTTTTCCTGTTCCTGCGTCAGCTCTTTCAGCAGGGGCTGGGCGTCGGCCACGCGCCGTGCGAGCTCGGCGAAATCCAGCTTGACGGCGCGGCAGATCGCATCGATGCGCGACAGCGGCATGTCACCCTTGGCCAGCATCCGCTTGACGCTAGATTCGGCCATCCCGAGGGAACGCGCCAGGTCGGCGTAGGTCATCTGCGCGGACTTGAGTTCTTTTTTCAGGGCCAGGACGAGGTCGGCGGTGGTGCTCATGTGGGAGTATCGATATACGATACCTGAAGGTGATCAATGGTCGAATGTATCGCAATTTGCGTGCTTTCCCGCCTCGCCGCTTGAAACTCGCCGCATCGCAACCTAAGGAGAAGAAAGCCATGCGACCGATGCCGTCGAAATCCGAAACCCTGCTCTTGCTGGCCTGCGCGTGCCTGGTGGCAGTCGCCCTGTTCGGCCCGGCCGTCATTCAGCCCCCCGGCTATCACGGCTTCGCCGACCAGCGGGTCCTGTGGGGCGTCCCCTTCGCGATGGATGTGCTGTCGAACCTGCCCTTTGCCTTGGCGGGCGTGGCCGGCCTCTGGTTCCTGGGCAAGGCGCCGCCGCGCGCCTTGAGCAACGTACAACGAGCCATGGCGATACTGTTCTTTGGCGGCCTGGTGCTGACGGCTTGCGGCTCGGCCTGGTACCACGCGCAGCCCGACGACGCGGGCTTGGCCATCGATCGCATCGGGATGGCCGCCGCGTTCGCGGGCCTCCTGGGGCTGGCCGCTGCCGGCCGCGTGAGCGAGCGCGCCGGCGCCCTGCTCGGCCTGACCATCCTGCTACTGGCGCCGGTCGCCATCGAGCTAGGGTCATCGACCGGCAATGTGCTGCCCTGGGCGGCGCTGCAGTTCGGCGGAATGGCGGTGGTTGTCTGGCTGGCCTGGCTGAGGCCGCGGCCTGGCGCACTGGTCATCCGGCTGGGCTGGGTGATCCTGGCCTATGCAGCGGCGAAGCTGCTCGAAATCAATGATCGGGCGGTCTTCGATCTGACCGGTCAGCTTGTCTCCGGCCACACGCTCAAGCACCTGGTCGCGGCGCTCGCTGCCCTGCCGGTGCTCGCGGCGGTGCTGGCCTTGCGCAAAGGCGGGCAGAATGCCACAGGCATCGCCTGGAGGAGCCCCGTATGAATACCAACAACGCCATCGCCGGGGCTGTACCCGAGGCCGACGCGCAGCCGCATCCCAACCAGTTCGCCCTGCTCAAGCAGCGCCGCTTCGCGCCCTTCTTCTGGACCCAGTTTTCGGGCGCCGCCAACGACAACCTGTTCAAGTTCGCCTTCACCGTCATGGTGACCTACCAGTTGCAGATCAGCTGGCTGCCGCCGGCGATGGCGGGCCTGGTGATCGGCGCCTTGTTCATCCTGCCGTTCCTGCTGTTCTCCGCCACCAGCGGCCAGCTGACCGACAAGTACGACAAGACGAAGGTGATCCGGTTCGTGAAGAACCTGGAGATCGCCATCATGCTGCTGGCGGCCTACGGTTTCTGGAACGACAACGTGGTGGTGCTGCTGGCTTGCACCTTCCTCATGGGCCTGCATTCCACGCTGTTCGGGCCGGTGAAGTTCGCTTACCTGCCGCAGGTGTTGAACGAGCGCGAACTCACCGGCGGCAACGGCATGGTGGAGATGGGCACCTTCGTCGCCATCCTGCTGGGCAATGTGGTGGGCGGGCTGATCGTCGCCATTCCGGAAGTGGGCCGCCATGACGTGGCCATTGCCTGCGTGCTGCTGGCGCTGGCGGGCCGGGCCGTCGCCCAGTTCATTCCCCAGGCGCCGGCGACCGACCCGGGCCTGAAGATCAACTGGAACCCGGTGAGCGAAACCTGGCGCAACCTGAAGCTCGCCCACGGCAACCTGGTGGTGTTCCGGTCGCTACTGGGCATCAGCTGGATGTGGTTCTTCGGCGCCGTGTTCCTGAGCCAGTTCCCCAGCTTCGCCAAGGAAGTGCTGCACGGCAATGAGCAGGTGGCTTCGCTGCTGCTGGTGGTGTTCTCGGTCGGCATAGGCACCGGCTCGCTGCTGTGCGAGGTGCTGTCGCGCCGCCACGTGGAGATCGGCTTGGTGCCGCTGGGCGCGATCGGCATGAGCGTGTTCGCGATCGACCTGTACTTCGCTTCGCGCGGCCTGCCGCCCTCGGCCGCCATGACGCTGGGCCAGTTCACGGCCGTGGGCGCGCATTGGCGCGTGATGGCCGACCTCGCTTTGCTGAGCCTCTTCGCCGGCCTGTACAGCGTGCCCATGTACGCGCTGATCCAGTTGCGCGCCCAGCCCACGCACCGGGCCCGCATCATCGCCGCTAACAACATCCTGAACGCACTGTTCATGATCGCCAGCTCCATCATCGCCGGCTTGCTGCTCAAGCTGGGCATGACCATCCCGCAGATCTTCCTGCTGGTGGGCCTGGCCAATGCGGTGGTGGCTTTCTACATCTTCATGCTGGTGCCCGAGTACCTGCTGCGCTTCATCGCCTGGATCGCTTCGCGCCTGGTCTACCGCTTCAAGGTCACGGGTGACGACCACATCCCGGTCCAGGGCGCCGCCATCCTGGTGTGCAACCACGTCAGCTTCGTCGACGCCGTGCTGCTGATGGCGGCCAGCCCCCGGCCGATCTATTTCGTCATGGACCACCGCATCTTCAAGGTGCCGGTGCTGGGCTGGCTGTTCAAGCTGGCCAAGGCCATTCCCATCGCGCCGCGCAAGGAAGATCCCGTGGCCTACGAGGCCGCGTTCGACGCGGCGGCCAAGGTGCTGCGCGAGGGCGACTTGCTGGCCATCTTTCCCGAAGGCGGCATCACGCACGACGGCGAAGTGCAGGAGTTCAAGGGCGGCATCATGAAAATCCTGGAGCGCCAGCCGGCGCCCGTGATTCCGATGGCGCTTACCAACCTGTGGGGCTCGTACTTCAGCCGGGTCGAACAGGGCGGGGCGATGGTGCGGCCGTTCCGGCGGGGACTGTTCAACCGCGTGGGCTTGAACGTCGGCCCGGCGATTCCCCCGGCCCTGGTGCAGCCCGAGGCATTGCGCCAGCAGGTGGCGCAGTTGCTGGCCGCCCCGACGGTGGAGGGGCTCAGACCCCGCGCGCCCGATCCCGTTTGAACTGCTGCGCGAACGCGGCGAAGGTGCCGGCGTCCAGCGCCTCGCGGATCTCGCGCATCAGGTTCAGGTAGTAGTGCAGGTTGTGGATGCTGGCGAGCATGGGCGCCAGCATTTCGCCGCAGCGTTCCAGGTGGTGCAGGTAGGCCCGCGAAAAATTGGCGCAGGTGTAGCAGCTGCAGCTCTCGTCCAGCGGCCGCTCGTCGGTGCGATGCCTGGCATTGCGCAGCTTCAGGTCGCCGAAGCGCGTGAACAGATGGCCGTTGCGCGCGTTGCGGGTCGGCATCACGCAGTCGAACATGTCCACGCCCTGGGCCACGCCTTCGACCAGATCTTCCGGCGTGCCCACGCCCATCAGGTAGCGCGGCTTGTCGGACGGCAGCCGGTGCGGCGTGTGCGCCATGATGCGCAGCATTTCTTCCTTGGGCTCGCCGACGCTGACGCCACCGACGGCATAGCCGGGGAAGTCCATCTCGACCAGCGCATCCAGCGACTCCTGGCGCAGGTGCTCGAACATGCCGCCCTGCACGATGCCGAACAGGGCGTTGGGATTCTCCAGCCGCGCGAATTCGTCCTTGCAGCGCTGCGCCCAGCGCCGGCTCAACTCCATGGAAAAGCGCGCTTCGGCTTCCGTGGTGATGTGGCCCTTGGTGTCGTAGGGCGTGCACTCGTCGAACTGCATGACGATGTCGCTGTTCAACAGGGTCTGGATCTGCATCGAGATTTCGGGCGTGAGGAACAGCTTGTCGCCGTTGACCGGTGAGGCGAACTTCACGCCCTCCTCGCTGATCTTGCGCATCTCGCCCAGGCTCCAGACCTGGAAGCCGCCCGAGTCGGTGAGGATGGGCTTGTTCCAGGCCTCGAAGCGATGCAGCCCGCCGAACTGCTTGACGACGTCCAGGCCCGGCCGCATCCACAGGTGGAAGGTGTTGCCCAGGATGATCTGGGCGCCCATGTCGGTGAGCGATTGCGGCGTCACGCCCTTCACCGTGCCGTAGGTTCCCACGGGCATGAAGATGGGCGTCTCGACGACGCCGTGGTTGAGGGTCAGCCGGCCGCGACGGGCATGGCCGTCGGTCTTGAGCAGTTTGAAATCAAGCATGGGATCGGTCGAGGAGCATGGCGTCGCCATAACTGAAGAAGCGGTAGCGCGATTCGACGGCGTGGCGGTACAGGCTCATCATGGAATCGTGTCCGGCGAAGGCGCTCACCAGCATCAAGAGCGTGGAGCGGGGCAGGTGGAAATTGGTGATCAGGCGGTCGATCACGCGGAACTCGAAGCCGGGCGTGATGAAGATGCTGGTGTCGCCGCTGGCCTGGCCGCCGGCGGCCCAGGACTCCAGCGTGCGAACCGTTGTGGTGCCCACTGCCACCACCCGGCCGCCGCGAGCGCGCGCTTGCGCAATGGCCTGCTGCGTCGCCGTCGGCACTTCGTACCACTCGCTGTGCATCCTGTGCTCGGCGAGATTCTCCGTCTTCACCGGCTGGAACGTGCCGGCGCCCACGTGCAGGGTGACGCTGGCGCGCTGGATGCCGCGCGCATCGAGTCCGGCCAGCAGCGCCTCGTCAAAGTGCAGCGCAGCCGTCGGCGCGGCCACCGCGCCCGGGTGCTTGGCGAAGACGGTCTGGTAGCGCTGCACGTCCTCGGCGGTGTCGCCGTGCTCGATGTAGGGCGGCAGCGGCACATGGCCGTGCCGCTCCATCAGGGCATACGGGTCGTCGCTGAGGGTGAAGCGAAAAAGCGGCCCATCCTCCTGTGGCCACCGGCCCTGCAGTGTGGCGGTGAAGCCGCCGTGCATGGCCAGGACCGTACCCACGGGCGGCTTCTTGCTTACCTTCATGTGGGCGACCACTTCGCGATCCTGCAGCACGCGCTCGATCAGCAGTTCCAGCTTGCCGCCGGTGGGCTTCTCGCCGAACAGGCGTGCCTTCACCACCTGCGTGTCGTTGAACACCAGCAGGTCGCCGGGTTCGAGCAGGGTCGGCAGCTCGCGAAAGATGCGATCGACCGGTGGCGTTGCCGTGCCATCGAGCAGGCGCGAGGAGCTGCGCTCGGTGGCGGGATGCTGGGCGATCAGCTCGGGGGGGAGGGCGAAATCGAAGTCGCCGAGGGTGAAAGTGCGCATGCTTGAGGGCCGGACGGACCCGTTCCAAGTGGGAGAAGGCAGAATTGTCCCATGCCCGACACCAAGGCCTTGTCCGAGCCGCAAAAAGCCATGATCAGGTTGGGCCTGGCACGCGACATCGATCTGGCCCTGCATTTGCCCCTTCGCTACGAGGACGAAACGCGCATCGTGAAGCTGCGCGACGCCCGCGAAGGCGACGTGGCGCAGATCGAGGCGACGGTGACGGCCTGCGAGATCGCCTATCGCCCGCGCCGCCAGCTGCTGGTGACGGTGGACGACGGCAGCGACACCTGTGTGCTGCGTTTCTTCAGCTTCTATCCTTCCCAGCAAAAGGCTTTGGCCGTGGGAACCCGCGTGCGGCTGCGCGGGGAATTGAAGGGCGGCTTTCTGGGCTGGCAGATGATCCACCCCTCGTTCAAGCCGGCGGGGGGCGAACTGGCCGCGGCGCTGACGCCGGTCTACCCGACGTCGGCCACCTTGCCGCAGGCCTATTTGCGCAAGGCGGTGCTGGGCGGGCTGGGACGGGCCGACCTGTCCGACACTTTCCCTCCAGGCGTCACCGAAGCGCTCAGGCCACTGGTGTGGGCCTTGCGTGAAGCGCTGGCGTTCCTGCACCAACCCGCGCCCGATGTGGCGATGGCCACGCTGGAAGATCGCAGCCATCCGGCCTGGCAGCGGCTGAAGGCCGAAGAATTGCTGGCGCAGCAGCTCTCGCAGTTGCTAAGCAAACGCGAGCGCGCGGACCTGCGTTCGCCGGCGCTCAGGGCCCGCCCCCAAGGCCTGCACGAGCAATTGCTGGCCGCGTTGCCTTTCAAGCTGACGGCGGCCCAGCGGCGCGTGGGCGAGGAGATCGCCCGGGACCTGGCGCGCAACATCCCCATGCACCGGCTGCTGCAGGGCGACGTCGGGTCGGGCAAGACCGTGGTGGCGGCGCTGGCGGCGGCCATTGCCATCGATGCCGGCTGGCAGGGCGCGCTGATGGCGCCCACGGAAATCCTGGCGGAGCAGCATTTCCGCAAGCTGATTGGCTGGCTAGAGCCGTTGTTTGCACCCCGCGGCCTGCGGGTGGCATGGCTGACCGGCAGCCAGAAGAAAAAGGAGCGCACCGAGATGCTGGCCCTGGTGGCCAGCGGCGAGGCGGCATTGGTCGTCGGCACCCACGCCGTGATCCAGGAGCAGGTGCAGTTCAAGAACCTGGGCCTGGCCATCATTGATGAGCAGCACCGGTTCGGCGTCGCCCAGCGGCTGGCGTTGCGGGCGAAGATGAAGGAAGCCGGGCAGGAGCCTCATCTGCTCATGATGTCGGCCACGCCCATCCCACGCACGCTGGCGATGAGCTACTACGCCGACCTGGACGTTTCCACCATCGACGAGCTGCCACCCGGCCGAACTCCGGTCGTCACCAAGCTGATCGCGGACAGCCGGCGCGACGAGGTGACGGAGCGCATCCGCGCCCAGATCGCCCAGGGGCGCCAGGTGTATTGGGTTTGCCCGCTGATCGAGGAAAGCGAGGCACTGGACCTGACCAACGCCACGGCCACGCATGAAGCCCTCAGCGCAGCCCTGCCGGGTGTCATGGTGGGACTGCTGCATTCGCGCATGCCCGCCCCCGAAAAGAAGGCGGTGATGTCGCTGTTCACCGGCGGGCAGATGAGCGTGCTGGTGTCCACCACGGTGATCGAGGTGGGTGTCGATGTGCCCAATGCTTCGCTGATGGTGATCGAGCATGCCGAGCGTTTCGGGTTGTCGCAGTTGCACCAGCTGCGCGGCCGTGTGGGCCGGGGTGCCGCCGCCTCGGCCTGCATACTGCTCTACTCGGCCGGAGACGCCGGCCGCCTGGGTGAAACGGCGCGCGCCCGGCTCAAGGCCATGGCCGAGACGGCGGACGGCTTCGAGATCGCCCGCCGCGACCTGGAGATTCGCGGCCCCGGGGAGTTTCTGGGCGCCCGCCAATCCGGCGCGCCGCTGCTGCGATTTGCCGACCTGGCTGTCGATACGCACTTGCTGGAGTGGGCGCGCGAATTGGCGCCGATGATGCTCGATCGCCATGCGCAACTGGCCGAAAAGCACATTGCGCGCTGGTTAGGTGGAAAATCGGAATACCTCAAGGCTTGATCCGGATGACCCTCACAGAGCTCAAATACATCGTCGCCGTCGCGCGCGAGAAGCATTTCGGCAAGGCCGCCGAAGCCTGCTTCGTCTCGCAGCCGACGCTGTCGGTGGCGATCAAGAAGCTCGAGGACGAGCTGGAGGTCAAGCTGTTCGAGCGCAGCGCCAATGAAGTGACGGTGACGCCGCTGGGCGAAGACATCGTGCGTCAGGCCCAGAGCGTCCTGGAGCAGGCGGCCAGCATCAAGGAGATTGCCAAGCGCGGCAAGGACCCGCTGGCCGGCCCGCTCAAGCTGGGGGTGATCTACACCATCGGCCCGTACCTGCTGCCCGACCTGGTGCGCCAGTCCATTTCGCGCACGCCGCAGATGCCGCTGATGCTGCAGGAGAACTTCACCGTGAAGCTGCTGGAGATGCTGCGTACCGGCGACATCGACTGCGCGATCATGGCCGAACCTTTTCCGGACACCGGGCTGGCCGTGGCCCAGCTCTATGACGAGCCGTTCATGGCGGCCGTTCCCAGCACGCATCCGCTGGCGGCCAAGACCACCATCACCTCGCTGGAGCTGAAAAGCGAAACCATGCTGTTGCTGGGCACCGGCCACTGCTTTCGCGATCACGTGCTCGAGGTGTGCCCCGAGTTCGCGCGCTTCTCCAGCGACGCCGAAGGGATCCGCAAGAGCTTCGAAGGCTCCTCCCTGGAAACCATCAAGCACATGGTGGCCGCGGGCATGGGTGTCACGCTGGTGCCGCGGCTCTCGGTGCCCAAGGAGGCGCTGGAAGCCCGGCCCAGGCGTCGCAAGGAAGACCACGCATTCGTCAAGTACATTCCGTTCGACGGTGACCCGCCGGTGCGCCGGGTCGTGCTGGCGTGGCGCCGCAGCTTCACCCGTTACGAGGCCATTGCCGCCCTGCGAAACTCCATCTACGCCTGCGAACTGCCCGGCGTCAAACGCCTCTCTTAAGACATGCAAGCAACCCCCACGCTCTACCAACCCGGAATCCTGCAGCCGGTGCCCGCCGTGGCGCGCTATGTGCTCTTCAGCGTGGCGGGACAGCATGAGGCGCCCGCCGTCAAGGAGGCACTCAAGCGCCTGTCGCCATTGGCCAACGGCAGTGACGTCGTGCTGGGCGTCGGCCCGTCTCTGGTGGCGGCGCTCGGCACCGAGGTGCCGGGGCTTCATGAGTTCCCGGATTTCTCGCGTGAGGAGGTCAAGGTCCCTTCAACGCCCGGCCAGCTCTGGGTCTGGCTGAGGGGCGATGACCTGGGTGATCTGTTGCATGTGACGCGCAAAGCCCAGCGTGCGCTGGCGCCCGTCTTCGCGGTCCGCCATGTGGTCGATGCCTTCCGCCATGCCTTGGGCGAAAGCGGCCACGGCAAGGACCTCACCGGCTACGAGGACGGCACCGAAAACCCCCAGGGCGACGCCGCCGTGCACGCCGCGTTTGCCAGTGGGCAGGGGCCGGGTCTCGACGGTTCGAGCTTCGTCGCCGTGCAGCAATGGGTGCACGATCTCGACGCCTTCGAGGCGCTCGGTGACGAGGCCGCCAATCACCACTTTGGGCGCCACCGCGATACCAACGAAGAACTGGAAGATGCGCCGGAGTGGGCGCATGTGAAACGGACCGCGCAGGAGAGCTTCGAGCCCGAGGCTTTCGTGCTGCGCCGCTCCATGCCCTGGATGATGAGCATGCAGGCGGGTCTGCAGTTCGTCGCCTTCGGCAGGTCCTTCGACGCATTCGAAGCACAGATGCGCCGCATGGCCGGCCATGACGACGGCGTCGTGGATGCGATGTTCCGTATCTCCAGGCCTGTCAACGGCGCCTATTTCTGGTGCCCTCCGATGCGGGGCGGCCAACTGGACCTGCGCCAGCTCGGCTTCGACTGACGTGCGGGCCCGCCTTGCCCTTTGGTTGGACCTGATCCGCTGGAACCGCCCGGCCGGCTGGCTGCTGCTGCTCTGGCCCACGCTCAGCGCCTTGTGGATTGCCGCGCACGGTTTTCCCGGCTGGCACCTGCTGGCAGTGTTCACGCTGGGCACGATCCTCATGCGCAGTGCCGGCTGCTGCGTCAACGACGTGGCCGATCGCGAGTTCGACCGTCATGTGAAGCGGACGGCGCAGCGGCCGGTTACCAGTGGCGCCGTCTCGGTGAAAGAGGCCTTGCTGCTGGGCGCCGCGCTGGCCCTGGTGGCGTTCGCCCTGGTGCTGACGACCAACACGCCGACGATTGCCTGGTCGTTCGCGGCCTTGGCGATCACGCTGGTCTATCCCTATGCCAAGCGCTTCGTCTCGATGCCGCAGGCCGTTCTGGGCATCGCCTTCAGCTTTGGCATTCCGATGGCCTTCGCCGCAGTCCAGTCGCGCGTGCCGCTACTGGCCTGGGTGTTATTGCTGGGCAACCTCTTCTGGGTGCTGGCCTACGACACCGAATACGCCATGGTCGACCGCGACGATGACCTGAGGATCGGAATGAAGACCTCGGCCATCACCTTGGGCCGCGCCGATGTGCCCGTGATCATGCTTTGCTACGCGAGCTACCTGCTGATCTGGGCCGTGGCGCTCATCGGCCGCATTCCTTTGATCGCCATCGCGATTTCAACCGCGGCGGCTGCGGCGCAGGCCGCTTGGCACTACAAGCTGATTCGCGGCCGCGAACGCGAAGGCTGCTTCAAGGCTTTCCGCCTCAACCACTGGCTCGGGTTCACGGTGTTCGCCGGCATCGTGGCCGGCTACGCGCTACGGGGCTAGCCGCCGAATTCGTTGCCAAGTTCCTTGGCGCGCTGGCGTGCGGCGTGCAAGGCCTTGATGAACAGCGTTTGGACCTGATCGGCTTCCATGGAGGTGATGGCGGCGTGCGTCGTACCCCCCTTGGACGTGACGCGCTGGCGCAGCACCTCGGGCGGGTCATCCGAAGCCCGCGCCAGTTCGGACGCGCCGGCAAAGGTGCCGACCGACAACTTGTAGGCTTGCTCGCGCGAGAGACCCATCTCGATGCCGGCCCGCGTCATCGCTTCCAGGAAGAAGAAGACGTAAGCCGGGCCCGAGCCCGACAAGGCCGTCACGGCGTCCAGGTGGGCTTCTTCGTCCACCCACAGCGACTCGCCGGTCGTGGCGATGACCTGCTCTACCCGCGCCTTGTCCGCCTGCGAAACGCCGGGCCTCGCATATAGGGCCGTCATGCCCTTGCCCACCAACGCGGGGGTGTTCGGCATGGACCGCACGATGCGCTGCGTGCCCAGCCACTGGGCAATGCTGTCGGATCGGATCCCGGCGGCCACGCTCAGGTGCAAGGCATTCGTCGTGTGCGCGCGGGCCTGGGCCGCGGCTTCCTTGAAGGTCTGGGGCTTGACCGCCCACACCACCAGGGTGGCGCGCGCCAGGGCCGGACCTGCCTGCGCCTGGGGCGCCAGGCCAAACTGGGTCTTGAGCTTGTCGCGTGCTTCCGCGAAAGGTTCCACCACCTCGATCTGGGCGGCGGGCAGGCCTTGGCGGATCAGGCCGCCGATGATCGCGCTGGCCATGTTGCCGCCGCCGATGAAGGCGATGGCCTGCTTGGAAAAGGTCTCGGGGCTGTCTGTCATGGCGCCAGTCTATCTCCGGCCTGGGCGCATGTGAGAATCGACGCATGAACCGACAGCAACTGGTTTCGCAGCTCGGCCGGCCCATCACTTATGACGTGGCCATCATCGGCGGAGGCGCTACCGGACTGGGGGTGGCGCTGGACGCCGCGGCGCGGGGCTTCTCGGTCGTGCTGGTCGAGTCGCACGACTTCGCCAAGGGCACGTCGTCCCGGGCCACCAAGCTGGTTCACGGCGGTGTGCGCTACCTGGCCCAGGGCAACATCGCCCTGGTGCGCGAGGCCTTGCATGAGCGCACGACCCTGCTGCACAACGCGCCCCACCTGGCCCAGCCGCTGCCGTTCGTGATGCCGTCCTACCGGTTCTGGGAAACGCCGTTCTACGGCGCCGGGCTCAAGATGTACGACGCGCTGGCCGGAAAGGCGGGCCTGGGCGACACGCAATTCCTGAACCGCGAAGAAACGCTCGCCTGCCTGCCGACCGCGCGGCCCGACGGCCTGAAAGGCGGCGTCAAGTATTGGGATGGCCAGTTCGACGACGCCAGGCTGGCTTTGGCGCTGGCCCGGACGGCGGCCGCGCGCGGCGCCCTGATCGTCAACTATTGCGGCGCCACCGGCTTGCTCCATGAAGGCGGGAAGGTGGTAGGCCTGAGCTGCAAGGACGGGGAAACCGGCAAGACCTATCAGTTGAAGGCGCGCTGCGTCATCAATGCCACCGGCGTCTGGGTGGATGAGTTTCGCCAGAAGGATGGGGAAGCGATCGGTCGGCCGGTCAAGGCCATGGTTGCGCCCAGCCAAGGCGTGCACATCGTGGTGGACCGGGAGTTCCTGCCCGGCGACCACGCGCTGATGGTTCCCAAGACGGCCGATGGCCGGGTGCTGTTCGGCGTCCCCTGGCTAGGCAAGATCATCCTGGGCACTACCGATACGCCACGGGGCGATCTGGCGCGCGAGCCCCGGCCCTTCAAGGAAGAGCTGGAATTCATTCTCGGCGAATCCGGGCGGTATCTGACCCGGGGCCCGAAGCGGGCGGATATCCGAAGTCTGTGGGTGGGGCTGCGTCCGCTGGTCAAGCCGCAGGGCGACGACGGCGACGATACCAAGGGGCTCAGCCGGGAGCACACGGTACTGGTGAGCCGCAGCGGATTGGTGACCGTGACCGGCGGAAAATGGACCACGTATCGCGCGATGGCCGAGGATGTGCTGGAGAAATGTTTCGACAAGCATCTCCTGGAGCGAGCTCGTGCGGGTGTGACCGCTAACTTGAAGCTGGTGGGTTCGGAAGGCTTGCCCGCCGCGCGCCCGCCCATCAGCGCCGCCCAGGGGCTGCATTCCTACGGCAGCGAGGCGGCCGCAGTGACGGCCCTTCCCGGCGCCGGCCGTGAGCTGGGCGCCGGCCTGACGGAGGCGATGGTCCGGTTTGCCGCCCGAAAGGAGTACGCGCGAACGGTCGAAGACGTGCTGGCGCGGCGCTGGCGGCTGCTGTTCCTGGACGCGCGCCAGGCGGCTGCGCTTGCTGCGGCGGTGGGCGCCGTCCTCGAGCAGGAAACGGGCGTGAACCCGCAGGTAGCGGCGTTCGAGAAGCTGGCCCGGCTGTACTTGACGCTGCCTTCCTGATGACTTTCGCGAAGGCCAGTTGACAGCCCCGCTAGGGTTTGCCATAATCGCAGGCTGCGCTTTAAAAGGTGCATATCTGCCCAATGCGAAATCGCCGTGAGTGGTTCACGGCGCCGACGACGGGCCCAAGACTGACCCAGTCTAGTGCTGGGTACAAGTTGGGAATATTTGAAATGATCCAGACAGAATCCCGGCTCGAAGTCGCCGACAACACTGGTGCGAAGTCCGTTCTTTGCATCAAGGTTCTCGGTGGTTCCAAGCGTCGCTACGCAAGCGTAGGCGACATCATCAAGGTGAGCATCAAAGAAGCCGCTCCGCGTGGCCGCGTCAAAAAAGGCGAGGTTTACAGCGCAGTGGTGGTTCGCACCGCCAAGGGCATCCGCCGCTCTGATGGCTCACTGGTCAAGTTCGACGGCAATGCCGCCGTGCTGCTCAACAACAAGCTGGAGCCCATCGGCACCCGCATCTTCGGCCCGGTCACGCGCGAACTGCGTACCGAGAAGTTCATGAAGATCGTGTCCCTGGCTCCCGAAGTTCTGTAAAGAGGCGCGTTCATGAACAAGATTCGCAAAGGCGACGAAGTCATCGTGCTCGCGGGCCGTGACAAGGGCAAGCGCGGCAAGGTGGTGCTCCGCAAGGACGACGACCACGTGATCGTCGAAGGCATCAACCTGGTGAAGAAGCACACCAAGCCGAACCCCCTCAAGGGCTCGACCGGCGGCATCGTGGAGAAGTCCATGCCGATCCACCAGTCCAACGTGGCGATCTTCAACGCCGCCACTGGCAAGGCTGACCGCGTGGGCATCAAGACCGACGGCGACAAGCGCGTTCGCGTCTTCAAGTCCAGCGGCGAAGAAATCAAGGCGGCATGACCATGGCACGACTGCAACAACACTATCGCGAAAAAGTGGCCCCGGAGCTGATGGCCAAGTTCGGCTACAAGTCGCCGATGGAAGTCCCGCGCCTGACCAAGATCACCCTGAACATGGGTGTCTCGGAAGCCGTGGCCGACAAGAAGGTCATGGACAACGCCGTGGGCGACCTGACCAAGATCTCCGGCCAGAAGCCGGTCGTGACCAAGGCCAAGAAAGCCATCGCCGGTTTCAAGATCCGCGAAGGCCAGGCCATCGGCACGATGGTGACGCTGCGCGGCGTGCGCATGTATGAGTTCCTGGACCGTTTCGTCACCGTGGCCCTGCCGCGAGTGCGCGACTTCCGCGGCATTTCCGGCCGCGCTTTCGACGGCCGCGGCAACTACAACATCGGCGTGAAAGAGCAGATCATTTTCCCTGAGATCGAGTACGACAAGGTTGACGCCCTGCGCGGTCTCAATATCAGCATCACGACCACGGCCAAGACCGACGAAGAGTGCAAGGCACTGCTCGCGGGCTTCCGTTTCCCCTTCAAGAACTGAGGTTCCCAGTGGCAAAAATGGCTTTGATCGAGCGCGAGCTCAAGCGAGACAAACTGGTCGCCAAGTACGCGAAGAAGCACGCGGAATACAAGGCGATCTCCAACGACGCGAAGAAGAGCGAAGAAGAGCGCGCGGCCGCCCGGATGGCGCTGCAGAAGCTCCCGCGCAACGCCAACCCGACCCGCCAGCGCAACCGCTGCGCGATCACCGGCCGCCCGCGTGGAACGTTCAAGCAGTTCGGCCTGGCGCGCGCCAAGATCCGTGAAATGGCCTTCACTGGCGATATCCCGGGCATCATCAAGGCCAGCTGGTAAGGCAGGAGAGATTTAAATGAGCATGAGTGATCCCATTGCCGACCTGCTGACCCGCATCCGCAACGCGCAGATGGTGGCCAAGCCTACGGTGTCGGTTCCGTCTTCCAAAGTGAAGGTGGCCATTGCCCAAGTCCTGAAGGACGAGGGCTACATCGACGGCTTCAAGGTCAAGACCGAAGCCGGCAAGAGCGAACTTGAAATCGCCCTGAAGTACTACGCCGGCCGTCCGGTGATCGAGCGCATCGAGCGCGTGAGCCGTCCCGGCCTGCGCGTGTACAAGGGCGCAGGCGCCATCCCCCAGGTCCAGAACGGCCTGGGCGTGGCGATCGTCACGACGCCCCAGGGCGTGATGACCGACCGCAAGGCCCGCGCTACCGGCATCGGTGGCGAAGTGCTCTGCTACGTCGCCTAAGGGAAGGAGCTAATAAATGTCCCGAGTCGGAAAAATGCCGGTCGCCATCCCGCAAGGCGTGGATGTGTCGATCAAGGAAGACCAGATCAACGTGAAGGGCACGGGCGGCAACCTGTCGCTGGCCCTGAATTCGCTGGTCAAGGTGACCAATGAAGGCGGCAAGCTGAGCTTCGTGCCCGCCAACGAGTCACGCGAAGCCAACGCCATGAGCGGCACCATGCGCCAGCTGGTGAACAACATGGTGGTGGGCGTGACCAAGGGCTTCGAAAAGAAGCTCTCCCTGATCGGTGTGGGCTACAAGGCCCAGGCCCAGGGCGCCAAGCTGAACCTGACGGTGGGCTACTCGCACCCCGTCAACAAGGACATGCCCGCGGGCATCACCGTCGCTACCCCTGCTCCCACGGAAATCGTGATCAAGGGTGCCGACCGCCAGCGCGTGGGCCAAGTGGCCGCTGAGATTCGTGCGATCCGTCCGCCCGAGCCCTACAAGGGCAAGGGCATCCGCTACGCGGACGAGAAGATCACGATCAAAGAGACCAAGAAGAAGTAAGGGGCGCAATCATGTTGACCAAAAAAGAGCAGCGCCTGCGTCGGTCCCGCCAGACCCGCATCCGCATCGCCACGCAAGGCGTCGCACGCCTGACCGTGAACCGCACCAACCTGCACATCTACGCCACCGTGATTTCCGGCGACGGCAGCAAGGTACTGGCCACGGCTTCGACGGCCCAGGCCGACCTGCGCAAGTCGCTCGGCGGCTCGGGCAAGGGTGGCAACACCGCCGCTGCCCAGCAAGTCGGCAAGCTTATCGCCGAGAAGGCCAAGGCCGCCGGTGTCGAGAAAGTGGCATTCGACCGCGCAGGTTTTGCGTACCACGGCCGCGTCAAGGCGCTGGCCGATGCCGCGCGTGAAGCCGGCCTGCAGTTCTAACGGACACGGAAACACATCATGGCAAGAGTTCAGGCAAAAACCCAAGGTGACGGTCCCGAAGACGGGATGCGCGAGAAGATGATCGCGGTCAACCGCGTGACCAAAGTGGTGAAGGGCGGCCGTATCCTCGGTTTCGCCGCGCTCACCGTGGTCGGCGACGGCGACGGCAAGGTCGGCATGGGCAAGGGCAAGTCGAAAGAAGTGCCCGCGGCCGTGCAGAAGGCGATGGAAGAATCGCGCCGCAACATGACCAAGGTGTCGCTCAAGAACGGCACGATCCACCACACCGTGTTCGGCCAGTGGGGTGCGGCTCGCGTGATGATGTCGCCGGCACCGCGTGGTACCGGCATCATCGCCGGCGGCCCGATGCGCGCCGTGTTCGAAGTGATGGGCATCACCGACATCGTGGCCAAGAGCCACGGTTCGACCAACCCCTACAACATGGTTCGCGCCACGTTCGACGCGCTGCGCAACTCCACGACCCCCGCGGCCGTGGCGGCCAAGCGCGGCAAGTCCGTCGAAGAGCTCTTCACGGCCTGACCGGAGTAAACCAAATGGCAACCCAACAGAAAACCGTCAAGGTCCAGCTGGTCCGCAGCCCGATCGGCACCAAGGAATCGCACCGTGCCACGGTGCGCGGCCTGGGCCTGCGCAAGCTGAACAGCGTCAGCGAACTGAAGGACACGCCCGCAGTGCGCGGCATGATCAACAAGATCGACTACCTGGTCAAGATCGTCTAAAGGTATCGAGATGGAACTCAATAACATCAAGCCGGCCGACGGCGCCAAGCATTACAAGCGCCGTGTCGGTCGTGGCATCGGCTCCGGCCTGGGCAAGACCGCCGGTCGTGGCCACAAGGGCCAGAAATCGCGCGCCGGTGGCTACCACAAGGTGGGCTTCGAAGGCGGCCAGATGCCGCTGCAGCGTCGCCTGCCCAAGCGTGGCTTCAAGTCGCAAACGGCCAAGTACAACGCCGAAGTCAGCCTGGCTGCTCTGGAGCGCCTGGTTGCCTCGTCGAAAGTGGCCGACGTGGACATGCTGACCCTGAAGCAAGCCGGCCTCATTGGTGAAATGATCAAGGTGGTCAAGATCATCAAGTCGGGCGAGCTGAAGACGGCCGTCAAGCTCAACGGCATCGGCGCGACCGCCGGCGCCAAGGCTGCCATCGAGGCAGCCGGCGGCAGCGTTAACTGATTTCTTGAACCAAGCCAAGGACGCATCGAGTGGCAACTAGCGCTGCACAAATCGCGAAGACCGGCAAGTACGGCGACCTGCGTCGCCGGCTTGTCTTCTTGCTGCTCGCGCTGGTGGTTTACCGCATCGGCGCGCACATTCCCGTGCCCGGCATCAACCCCGATCAGCTCGCACAGCTGTTCAAGGGCCAGCAGGGCGGCATCCTGAGCCTGTTCAACATGTTCTCGGGCGGCGCCCTGTCGCGCTTCACCGTGTTCGCGCTGGGCATCATGCCGTACATCTCGGCCTCGATCATCATGCAGCTGCTCACCTACGTCGTGCCGACGTTCGAGCAGCTGAAGAAAGAGGGCGAAGCCGGCCGCCGCAAGATAACGCAGTACACGCGCTACGGCACGCTCGGCCTGGCACTCTTTCAGTCGCTGGGCATCGCCATGGCGTTGGAAGGCTCTGCCGGCCTGGTGGTGAGCCCTGGCCTCGGATTCCGGGTGACCGCGGTCGTCAGCCTCACGGCCGGCACCATGTTCCTGATGTGGCTGGGTGAGCAGATCACCGAGCGCGGCCTGGGCAACGGCATCTCCATACTGATTTTTGCCGGTATCGCGGCGGGATTGCCCAGTGCGATCGGCGGCTTGCTGGAACTGGTTCGCACCGGTGCCATGAGCATCATCATCGCCGTGGTCATCGTCGCCGTCGTGGCGATGGTCACTTACTTCGTGGTGTTCGTCGAACGCGGCCAGCGCAAGATCCTGGTGAACTATGCCCGCCGTCAGGTCGGCAACAAGGTCTATGGCGGCCAGTCTTCTCATCTTCCGCTGAAGATGAACATGGCCGGCGTGATCCCGCCGATCTTCGCCTCGTCGATCATCCTGCTGCCCGCTACCGTGGTGAGCTGGTTCTCCACCGGCGATTCCATGCGCTGGCTGAAGGATATTGCCGGCACCTTGTCGCCGGGCCAGCCGATCTATGTGATGCTGTACGCCAGCGCCATCGTGTTCTTCTGTTTCTTCTACACGGCCCTGGTGTTCAACAGTCGTGAGACCGCGGACAACCTGAAGAAGAGCGGCGCCTTCATCCCGGGTATTCGCCCGGGTGAGCAGACTGCTCGCTATATCGACAAGATCCTGGTTCGCCTGACGCTGGCCGGTGCGGTGTACATCACCTTCGTCTGCCTGCTGCCGGAGTTCCTGATCCTGAAATACAACGTGCCGTTCTATTTCGGCGGCACTTCGCTACTGATCATCGTGGTGGTCACGATGGACTTCATGGCCCAGGTGCAGAACTATTTGATGTCGCAGCAGTACGAATCGCTGTTGAAGAAGGCCAATTTCAAGACCTCCCTCGGCGGCTGAAACGATGTCGAAAGACGATGTCATCCAGATGCAGGGTGAGGTGGTAGAGAACCTGCCGAACGCGACGTTTCGCGTGAAGCTGGAAAACGGGCACGTAGTGCTTGGACATATTTCGGGAAAGATGCGGATGCACTACATCCGCATCCTCCCGGGTGACAAGGTCACCGTTGAGTTGACGCCCTACGACTTGTCGCGGGCACGGATTGTGTTTCGCGCCAAGTAAGGCAGAAAGAGTTTAGGAGAACGAATATGAGAGTTTCGGCTTCGGTCAAGAAAATTTGCCGCAACTGCAAGATCATCCGCCGCAAGGGCGTTGTTCGCGTGATCTGTACCGATCCGCGTCACAAGCAGCGTCAAGGCTGAGCACAGAGTTTTAGAGGACGAACATGGCACGTATCGCTGGCATCAACATTCCGCCGCATCAGCACGCCGAAATTGGCCTGACGGCTATCTTCGGCATTGGCCGCACGCGCGCTCGCAAGATTTGCGAAGCCACGGGCATTCCCTACGCCAAGAAGGTCAAGGACCTGACCGACGGTGACCTGGAGAAAATCCGCGATCAGATCGCCCAGTTCACCATCGAGGGCGACCTGCGCCGCGAAACGACCATGAACATCAAGCGTTTGATGGACATCGGTTGCTACCGTGGTTTCCGCCATCGCCGCGGCCTGCCGATGCGCGGCCAACGCACGCGTACCAACGCCCGCACCCGCAAGGGTCCGCGCAAGGCCGCTCAGGCCCTCAAGAAATAATCGGGAAAGAGATAAGTCATGGCAAAAGCTCCCGCCAGTAACGCAGCGCAGCGCGTGCGCAAGAAGGTTCGCAAGAACGTGTCCGACGGCGTCTGCCACGTGCACGCGTCCTTCAACAACACGATCATCACGATCACCGACCGCCAGGGCAATGCCCTGTCGTGGGCGTCCTCGGGCGGCCAGGGTTTCAAGGGTTCGCGCAAGTCGACGCCCTTCGCCGCCCAGGTTGCCTCCGAAGTCGCCGGCCGCGCCGCGATCGAGCAAGGCATCAAGAACCTCGACGTCGAGATCAAGGGCCCCGGCCCCGGTCGCGAGTCGTCCGTCCGTGCGCTGGCCGCGCTGGGCATCCGCATCACGTCCATCGCCGACGTGACGCCGGTTCCCCACAACGGCTGCCGCCCGCAAAAGCGCCGTCGTATCTAAAGTTTTTAACCAAGCCCACCGCCGGCAACCCAAGGGTCGCCGGCTCCCGCAGCAACAGGCTGCGGCAGAGGTGAAAAAGGAAGCAAAGTGGCACGTTACCTAGGCCCCAAGGCCAAACTCTCCCGCCGTGAAGGCACGGACCTGTTCCTCAAGAGCGCCCGCCGCTCGCTGGCGGACAAGGCCAAGTTCGATTCCAAGCCCGGCCAGCACGGCCGCACTTCCGGCCAGCGCACGTCCGACTTCGGCCTGCAGCTGCGCGAGAAGCAGAAGGTCAAGCGCATGTACGGCATCCTGGAGCGCCAGTTCCGCCGTTACTTCGAAGAAGCCGACCGCCGCAAGGGCAACACCGGCGCCAACCTGCTGTTCATCCTCGAGTCCCGCCTGGACAACGTCGTGTACCGCATGGGCTTCGGCTCCACCCGCGCCGAGGCGCGCCAGCTGGTGTCGCACAAGGCGATCACCGTGAACGGGAACCCGGTCAACATCCCGTCGTACCTGGTCAAGACCGGCGACGTGATCGCCGTGCGCGATAAGTCGAAGAAGCAGAACCGCGTCGTCGAGGCCCTGCAGCTGGCCCAGCAAGTCGGCCTGCCCGCCTGGGTCGAAGTGAACGCCGACAAGGCCGAAGGTACTTTCAAGAAGGTGCCGGATCGCGACGAGTTCGCCGCCGACATCAAGGAAGCGCTGATCGTCGAGTTGTACTCGCGCTGATCGGCCCGACATAGAGTCGTAAAAGTTTTTTGTTCCCGGCCGCGGGGCACCGCGGTAGGGCGCTTCACCAGCCTTACCGGTGTAACGAGCCGGGGGTATTGAGAGGAAGTCCTGAATGCAAACGAATCTGCTGAAACCCAAAGCCATCAATGTTGAACAGCTTGGCACCAACCGTGCCAAGGTGACGCTGGAGCCGTTCGAGCGCGGCTACGGCCACACCCTGGGCAACGCCCTGCGCCGCGTGCTGCTGTCCTCGATGGTGGGTTACTCGGCAACCGAAGTCACCATCGCCGGTGTCCTGCACGAGTACTCGTCGATCGACGGCGTCCAGGAAGACGTGGTCAGCATCCTGCTGAACCTCAAGGGCGTGGTGTTCAAGCTGCACAACCGCGATGAAGTCACGCTGAGCCTGCGCAAGGACGGCGAAGGCGTCGTCACTGCCGCCGACATCCAGACGCCGCACGACGTCGAGATCATCAACCCCGACCATGTCATCGCCCACCTGTCGCAAGGCGGCAAGATCGACATGCAGATCAAGGTCGAGAAGGGCCGCGGCTATGTGCCCGGCACGATGCGCCGCTATGCGGACGAGCCGACCAAGTCGATCGGCCGTATCGTTCTGGACGCGTCGTTCTCGCCCGTCAAGCGCGTGAGCTACACCGTCGAAAGCGCTCGCGTCGAGCAGCGCACCGACCTGGACAAGCTGGTCGTCGAGATCGAAACCAACGGCGCCATCACGGCTGAAGATGCCGTGCGCGCTTCGGCCAAGATCCTGGTCGAGCAGCTGGCTGTGTTCGCCCAGCTGGAAGGCAGCGAACTGGCGGCCTTCGACGCACCGGTTCAGCGCAGCTCGCAGCAGTTCGACCCGATCCTGCTGCGTCCTGTGGACGAGCTCGAGCTGACGGTCCGTTCGGCCAACTGCCTGAAGGCCGAAAACATCTACTACATCGGTGACCTGATCCAGCGCACCGAGAACGAGCTGCTCAAGACCCCGAACCTGGGTCGCAAGTCGCTCAACGAAATCAAGGAAGTTCTTGCCTCGCGTGGCCTCACGCTGGGCATGAAGCTCGAGAGCTGGCCGCCCGCCGGTCTCGACAAGCGTTAATTCAAAGCGTGCACCGCGCAGTACCTGATCCGGCTGCGTGTATATAAGGAAAGGAAAGCACCATGCGTCACGGCCACGGCCTTCGTAAACTCAACCGCACGAGCGAGCACCGCCTCGCCATGCTGCGCAACATGATGAACTCGCTGCTCGAGCACGAGGTCATCAAGACCACGGTCCCCAAGGCCAAGGAACTGCGCCGCGTCGTCGAACCCATGATCACGCTCGCCAAGGAGCCCACGCTTGCCAACAGGCGCCTGGCCTTCGACCGCCTGCGCGATCGCGACATCGTGACCAAGCTGTTCGGCGAACTGGGCCCGCGCTACAAGGCGCGTCCCGGCGGCTACACCCGCATCCTGAAGATGGGCTACCGTGTCGGCGACAACGCGCCGATGGCGCTGGTCGAACTCGTGGACCGGCCCGAGCCCACCACCGAAACAGAAGCCCCTACAGCCGAATAAGCGCCACGGTAGGCGTATAATTCCCTCATTGACGCGCGATGGAGCAGCCTGGTAGCTCGTTGGGCTCATAACCCAAAGGTCGCAAGTTCAAATCTTGCTCGCGCAACCAACATGTCAGCTCGCGCTGACAGCAAAACGCCCACTCTCAAGTGGGCGTTTTTGTTTCTGGGCAGGCGTTGCCGCCCGCTCCACCAATCAGCTATCCCTGGCGTTGGAACAAAACCAACGTCGATTCGGCGCGCACATCACCCCGCGTCGAAACCAACGTCACTTCATAGCGCGTCCCCGGCAAAGGCAACTGGGGCGTGAAGCTGAACGAGAAGTTGCCGTTCCCATCCGCCTGAACCCGCTGCGCACTCACCGGCTGACTCACGCCGAACAGGCCAACCAGAGATGCGGTGGCGCTTACCTTCACATCGACGAAAGCGCCCGGCGCTGTGCGGCCCTGAATCACCGTTGAGCTGCCGCTCACCTGAGCGTTGTTGGCATGGCTGGTGACCTGCAAAGGCACTGTGACGGGAATTGCCGCAACCGATGCGGCGACATCGAAGCTCCAGGAGCGACGCACTGCGTTGCCTGCCAAATCGCTGGCAGCCACGTCCACCGTGTGCCGACCTGCAGGCAAGTCAGCGCGGTAGGTGAAGTGCTGCGGCGTGATCTGAGTTTGCGCGGTGACATCGCGGCCCGACAGCCGGATGCGCACGCTCTTCGGATCCACGCCGAGGCCACCGGCATCGTCAAAGGTCCCCGACACCGTGGCACCGCGGCCGACAATGGTTTCACCTTCGCGCGGCGACAGGTGACGAATCACCGGCGGGCGTGCATCAGCGATAAGGGGTTGCGTCAGTGCCTGCGTCACCGTGCGGTCGGCCAGGCGCATGGTTGCGACGATCGGTCGCGACGGTGCCAGGTTGTCCAGACGCTTGACGGTATAGCTGCCTTCATAGACACCGGGACGAACCTCGCGCATCGGCACGTTTTGCGCCACGCCAGGAATGTCGAAGTCCACATTGGCGCCGGGAACGCCAGCCAGCGAAAACTTCAATTCGGCGCCGGGCTCGATCCGGTCCACTGGTGCAATGCTGAAGCGCTCGATCTTGAGCGGGGCAACAGCCACGGGCGGCGGCACGGCGGGGCCAGGCGGGCGGACGCCCGCTTGGGCGCGGGCAATGTCTTCAGGGAAGGTGTAGGAAGCCACGGCCGTGCGATTGCGCAAGCGAATCATCGCGCGGATGGCGCTGTCTTCGCTGATGCGGTCGTTACGGCTGACGGTGTAGCGGCCGACATAGACGCCGCGGGCCACTTCACGCAGAGGAATGTTGCGCTCTACGCCGCGGATGCGGATGCTGGCTTGCGCGCGCGGAGTGCCTTCGACCTTGAACTTCAGTTGAGCGCCGGGTCGCAGACCACCGTCCGACGTTACTTCGAAAGCCTCAACCTCGGGCGTCGCCGCAGGTTGGGCCTGCGCTGCGAGTGGCAGCGCCATGATGGTGGCCGCCACCGGCATGAGCAGGAATGCGGCAGCCACGTGGGTGCGGAGATAGGATTTCATTGCGTCGCCTTTCGATTGAGCAGAACGTACTCAATCAACGTGCGAGCTCGACGGGAACGCGTAGTCTTGGGCGCGCTGGGAGCGTAGGACCGGGCGCCGGGATCGCCTAGATGGTGATCTGGGCTTCCTTCACCATGGCTGCAGCAGAAAATCGGGATGGACCTCAAAGCGAGGGTTGTCGAAGAAGCCGTGCTGTCGCTCGTGGGGCAGCAAATGCGGACGCTGCAGTTCACAGGCTTTACTGATCGTGGGATCACTGCCGGCCAATGCATCGGGCAGGTACCGTGCTGTCGCATGGTATGCCCCTGATCTGGGACGTGTTGTTAGCGAGGCCCTGAACGACCTGACACGTTGGTGCGGCTGGCGTGACCGGTGTGATCTCTGCGTCGAAGAAGCCGGCCTTCTGCGCAGCGACGGCCTTGAGCTGCGATGCGAGTGCCATTCGGTCCTGGGCTTCGCGCTCGATCCCGTACTCCAGCGCGACGTTCTCAGCCGTTTCCGGCATGGAGTCAACGCCGTGCATCTCCTTCATCAGCTTGTTGACGAAGCGCCAGCCGAACGTCGTGTCGTACACCGCGTTGCTGCGTGCAAAGGCGCTCTCGGCCTTGGGCATCACGAATGGTGCGCGGCTCATGCTCTCCACTCCGCCGGCAATCATCAGCGCAGCTTCGCCAGCCTTGATGGCACGAGCCGCAGAGCCGGTTCACCGTCGAGCCTGGAACCTCGCGCGGCAGGCCGGCAAGGAGTGCCGCCATGCGGGCGATGTTCCGGTTGTCCTCGCCCGCCTGGTTGGCGCAGCCGAAGATCACGTCGGTGAGCAATGCCAGTCGACGTCTGGATTGCGGACCATGAGCGCCCGCAGCGGAAGCCGCGAGATCGTCGGCGCGCACCGACGACAGGGCTCCCCCATAGCGGCCAAAGGGAGTGCGTATCGCGTCGCAGATGAAGGCGTGTGTCATGTCAGATTTGCGGCCACCGGGCCGGGGTATTCGGGTCAGGCGCGCCGCAGCCCTGGGCTGACGCGGTAACGTTCGCCGCGGTAGTGCCGATCCAGCGCTTCGAGCACGCCGATCACGCGTGGCGCGCCAAGACGGCTCAACCACTCGAACGGCCCAGCGGGATAGTTCACACCGAGCTTCATTGCGGCGTCTGCAGCCTCTGGCGAACAGACACCCTGTTGCACGGCATCGGCCGCTTCGTTCACGAGCATGGACAGCGTCCGAGCGACGACAAGGCCCGGTGCGTCCGACACTTCGTGGGGCTGCCAACCCAGCGACTGAAGCCAGGCGGGCACTTCGGCTTGCCATGCTGCCGAACCCATCGCCGCATAAGCAAGAGCGCCTCCCGCATGGACGGGCAGTTCGTCGAACACCGCCACGTCCGTCAAGCCCGATTCACGAGCGAGTAGTGCCGCCGTCCTGCCATCGGTCAGCCGCAGCTGACGCGCGCCAACGGCGATTCCAATCCAGTCGCTCTCCGGCAAGATGGCAGGCTCCAAGCCATTCAAGGCAAGGCGCGTCGCAGACAGCAGCCTTTGCGCAACGTCGCCGCGACCATGGACGGTGACGCCTGAGGCGCTGTCGGGCACGGGGAGGCTCGGTTCCGCAACGACCGGAGCCCCGGCGGGATATTCGTAGAAGCCGCGCCCTGACTTGCGACCCAGCAGGCCGCCCTCCACTAGTTCGCGCTGAACGAGGCTCGGCGTGAAACGCCGATCGAAAAAGTTGGCTTCGAAGACCGACTGCGTGACAGCGAAGTTGGTGTCGTGCCCGATCAGGTCCATCAGCTCGCAGGGGCCCATCCGGAAACCCGCCGCCCGAAACAGTACGTCCAATACTTCGGGACGCGCAGCCTGCTCCTGGAGAAGCATCAAGGTCTCGGCGTAGTAGGGCCGCGCAATCCGGTTCACGATGAAGCCCGGGGTGCTGCGCGCGTGTACGGGAACCTTGCCCCATTCCCGCGCCAGTGCTTCAACCGTGTGCGCCACTTCGGGCGAGGTGCGCAAACCGCTGACCACCTCGACCAGCGCCATGAGAGGCACCGGGTTGAAAAAGTGCATGCCAACCACCCGCTGCGGGTTCCGCAATCCGGCCGCGAGGGCCGTGATGCTGATCGAAGACGTGTTGCTGGCCAGGATCGCATCGGCGGGGAACAGGCTCTCCAGTTCGCGCAGCAGGGCTCGCTTCGGCTCCAGTTTCTCGACGATGGCTTCGACGACCAGGCGCGCCGTGGCAGCCTCTCGCATCGACTCAACCGGGACAAGCCTGGTGAGCGAAGCTTCCGCTTGCGCGGTGGTGATCTTGCCTTTGCTGGCGAGGCGTCCGAGAACATCGACCAGCTGTGTGTGGGCTTGTGCGGCCGCTCCGTCACGTTGGTCGAAAACGAACACGCGGTGGCCGGCTTGCGCTGCCACTTGCGCGATGCCTATGCCCATCACGCCAGCACCAATGACGAGGATGTCGATTTGACTCATCGTGGAATCCAGTTCGCCGGCCTCTTGCCTAGAAATGCTGCGAATCCTTCTCGTGCCTCGTCCGAGCCGCGAACGCGTGCGATTACGGATGCGGTGAGTTCCTGCACTTCTTCGGTGGTGGGCCCCACCTCGAGCTGCGCGAAGAGGGATTTGATCTCTCCCTGCGCTTGCGGGCCCGCCTGCAGCAGTTCGGTCGCCATGGCCTGAACGACTGAATCCAGCCGGTCTGGCGCAACGATCTGCTGCACGAGGCCGATCCGCAATGCCTCTTCAGCGCCGACGCGTGTCGTGCTCAGTGCGAGACGTCGAGCCTGTCGCAGGCCCACCGCGTTGACGACGTAGGGCCCGATCACCGCGGGCAAGATGCCGAAGCGGGCCTCACTGACGGAGAAGCTGGCGCTCATCGATGCGATCGCGATGTCGCACGCGCACGCCAAGCCGACTCCGCCGCCGAGTGCTGCGCCCTGGATGGCAGCGACAGTCGGCTTGGGGCACTTGTCGATGCGGCTGAGCATGGCAGCGAAGCGCCGCGCATCGGCCAGGTTCCATGCATGGTCGGCAGCTGCGGCCCTTTGCATCCATTGCAGGTCGGCACCAGCGCTAAAGTGCTTGCCGCTGCCGGCGAGCACGATGACGCGGACTTGCGTGTCGTCGGAGAGCCGGGTGAATGCGTCGTCCAGCTCGGCGATCATCTGCTCATCGAAAGCATTGAAGACCGCCGGACGGTCCATCAGGACCTGAGCAACCCCAGGCTGCGTAAACGAAATCTGGACTGCAGCCATCAGTAGGTTTCCAGGTGGAGGCGGCCGTCGCGCTTTAGCGCGCTGCCGATGGCGTCCCAGTCCAGGCCCGCATCGGTCGCGATGTCGCGCAGGGTGAGCACCACGCCTTCTTCCATCGCCTTCAATCCGCAAACATAAAAGTACGCATTTGGGTCTGCCAGCAGCGGCACGAGGTCGGCGGCGCGCGCGCGCATTAGGTCCTGAACGTAGCGCTTAGGCTGGCCGGCCACGCGGCTGAACGCCAGATTCACATCGATGAAGTCCTTGGGCAGCGACTGCAGCGGCCCGAAGTAAGGCAGCTCCTGCGGGGTGCGCGCGCCGAAGAACAGCATCAGCTTGCCGCCTTCGAACTTGCCCGACTTGCGCAGGCGTCGGCGCCACTCGGTCATCGCGCGCATGGGAGCGCTGCCCGTGCCGGTGCAGATCATCACGATGTGGCTCTTCGGATGGTTCGGCATCAGGAAGCTCGCACCGAACGGGCCGATGACCTCCACCTTGTCGCCTACCTTCAGGTCGCACAAGTAGTTGCTTGCGACCCCGAGTACGGGGTTGCCGTCATGGTCCTCCAGCACACGCTTGATCGTGAGCGAGATGTTGTTGTAGCCCGGACGCTCGCCGTTGCGTGCGCTGGTGATGCTGTACTGGCGTGCGTGGTGCGTCCGTCCCTTTGAATCCACGCCAGGCGGCACGATGCCGATGCTCTGTCCTTCCAGCACAGGGAAGGGTGTCGAGCCAAAGTCCAGCACGATGTGGTGTGTGTCATAGAGCGTGCCGACATCCGTCACGCGCACGTTGCCCGACACCGTCACCGCCAGGCTGCGCGATGCCGACTTGGGGCCGTAGAGGTTGGTGTACGCATGCGCCGCCGACCAGGGCGGCAGGATCGACCCTGCATCGGCGCTACGGAATTCCGCGTCGTCAGATGGGGAGCTCGTGGCGGGCAACGCTTCGTTGATTTCCGCCACAGCTTCTGGCGCCACGCCCGCCGCCTCGGCCAGTTCCGCATCCGACAGCGCCGCAGGCAACTCTTCCCATCCGAACTGCTCGTCGATCGAATATGCGCGCGCCTTGGGCACCGTGCGCCAGTTGTCGATGCTGCCGGTGGGGCAGGGTGGCACGCAGGCCATGCACAGGTTGCACTTGGCCGCGTCCACGACGTAGTTGTTGCTGTCGTGCGTGATCGCATCGACCGGGCACGTCGCTTCGCACGTGTTGCACCGGATGCAGATCTCCGGGTCGATCAGGTGCTGCTTGATGAAGAGGATGTCTGACGCGCCCATGTCTGCCTCACGCGAAACGCACGTACTCGAAATTCACCGACTGGCGGTTAACGCCGATGACCGGCGGTGCGATCCAGTTGGCGAACTTGCCGGGGTCGACGACGCGGCCCATCAGGCCGGCGACGAAGGCGCGGTCACCCGCCGTGGGCAGCCAGTCATCGACACGGGCCTTCCACTCGGCGTCGCTCACCACGTTGCCTTCGGGCGAAACTCTCACGCCCGACAACGCGCCGATGTTGCGGTGGAAGGCCTTGTGCGGCACGGTCAGGCGCGCGGGAATGCCGGCCTTCTCGATGACCTTGTTCCAGCGGCCCACGCCCGACATGCTGTCCTTGATGTAGTCGTCGCGCAGCACTTCGTTCAGTGCGTTGAGCATCGGGACTTCCTTCTCGATCAGCTTGCCTTCGACGACGTTGAGCACCTTGTACGACTGGCCGCGCAGTTGGTGATCGTCGGCGCGCTTGCCTTCCTCGTAGCGGCCTTTCAGGCCCGTGCTATAGAACGTGGCGGCGTTGCTCGACTCGTCCGCGCCGAACAGGTCGATGGTCACGCTGTAGTGGAAGTTCAGGTAGCGCTGCAACGTGGGCAGGTCGATGACGCCGGCCTCGCGCAGCTTCTTCGGGTCGTCGGTCTTCAACTCGTTCATCACCTGGCAGGTGCGCTGGATCACGCGGCTCACGCCCGACTCGCCCACGAACATGTGGTGCGCCTCTTCGGTCAACATGAACTTCGTGGTGCGCGCGAGCGGGTCGAACGCCGACTCGGCCAGCGCCGACAGCTGGAACTTGCCATCGCGGTCGGTGAAGTAGGTGAACATGAAGAACGCCAGCCAGTCGGGCGTCTGCTCGTTGAACGCCTGCAGGATGCGCGGGTTGTCTTCGTTGCCGCTGCGGCGGTCGAGCAGCGCTTCACCTTCTTCGCGGCCGTCCTTGCCGAAGTACTTGTGCAGCAGGTAGACCATGGCCCACAGGTGGCGCCCTTCCTCGACGTTCACCTGGAACAGGTTGCGCAAGTCGTACTGGCTCGGGCAGGTCAGGCCCAGGTGGCGTTGCTGCTCGACTGACGCGGGCTCCGTGTCGCCCTGCGTGACGATGATACGGCGCAGGTTGGCGCGGTATTCGCCGGGCACGTCTTGCCAGGCGCCTTCGCCCGTGTGGTCGCCGAAGTGGATCTTGCGGTCCTTGTCGCCCGGGTTCAGGAAGATGCCCCAGCGGTAATCCGGCATCTTCACGTGGCCGAACTGCGCCCAGCCTTCCGGGTCCACGCTCACGGCGGTGCGCAGGTACACATCGAAGTTCTGCGAGCCGTTGGGGCCCATGTCATCCCACCAGCTCAGGAAGTTCGGCTGCCACTGCTCCAGCGCGCGCTTGAGCGTGCGGTCCTCGTCGAGGTTGACGTTGTTGGGGATCTTCTCGCTGTAGTTGATCGTGCTCATGTCGGTTCCTCGGTCAGACGCGGTTGAAATCGAAAGCGGCGCGGTCGCCCTTGCCGTACACCTTCAGGGCACCCTTTTCTCCCACGGCGTTGGGCCGTTGGAAGATCCAGTTCTGCCAGGCAGTGAGCCGGCCGAAGATGCGGGTGAACATGTTCTCGGGCCCGTTGAAGCGCAGGTTGGCTTCCATGCCGGTGAGGGCGTCGGGGCTCATCGCCACGCGCTCTTCGATGGCCAGGCGAATCTCGTCGGGCCAGTCGATGTCGTCGGGATTGCTCGTCACCAGGCCGAGCGCGAACGCGGCGTTGGCGTCGAGCGGCTGGCCGGCCTTGGCGCGCACCGCTTCCATCGCAGGCACTTCGTCATAGAAGCGGCGGCCGAGGCGGCTCTGGCTAGTCACCATGGGAAACAACCCGAAGTTGGTCTCGCCCACTTCGATGATCGGCGAGGCAGTCGGGTCGGACGGCAGTGCGAGGTGATAGCTGCGGTCGCAGGCCAGAGCGAATTCAAGGTAGCTGCCCACGAAGCACGAACCGGGTTCGATCAGCGCGAACAGGCTGCGGCTCGACACGTCGAAGCGGCTGAACGTGCGGCGCAGGTAGCCGACGGTTTCGCGCACCAGCCAGTGGTTGGGGTTGGCGAGCAGGGCCGCATCCATCGAGCGCACGTTGGCGGCGCTGCCTTCGGTCTTGATCAGCCAGGTGCCGATTTCCAGCTCGTTGGTGCGCATCGAGAGGATCGCGTCTTCCAGCTCGCGAGCCAGTTGCAGCGGGAACCAGTTGACGCCCTGCGCTTCGATCGTCGCGATGTCGGAAGGAACGGTTGCGGAAGGTGCCTTGATGGTGAAGGCCGCGACGCGGCGGTTGCGGTCGATCTCCACCGTCACGAAGTCGTAGCGCAGCGCGTCGGCTTCTTCGTGGCGCGACAGCGGCGTGAGCAGCACGGGCTTTCCATCGGCGGGGCGATCGCTGCCCGCGGCCAACTCCAGCGCTCGCTCCTGTACGCGCGCCGCGAATTCTGCGGTGCGGACCACTTCGTCGACCAGTCGCCACTCCACAGCCTTCTTGCCGCGCACACCTTCAGCGGTCGTGCAGAAAATGTCGGCCAGGTCGTGCCGTACATGCCTTTTGTCGGTCACGCGCGTCAGGCCACCGGTACCAGGCAGCACGCCGAGCAGCGGCACTTCGGGCAGGCTCACCGCGCTGTTGCGGTCGTCCACCAGGATGATCTCGTCGCAGGCCAGTGCCAGCTCGTAGCCGCCGCCCGCGCAGGCGCCGTTCACGGCCGCGAGGAACTTCAAGCCGCTGTTGGCGGAAGAGTCTTCCAGCCCGTTGCGCGTCTCGTTGGTGAATTTGCAGAAGTTCACCTTCCACGCGTGGCTCGAAAGACCCAGCATGAAGATGTTGGCGCCCGAGCAGAACACCTTCTCTTTGGCGCTCGTCAGGATCACCGTGCGCACTTCGGGGTGCTCGAAGCGGATGCGGTTGATCGCGTCGTTCAGCTCGATGTCGACGCCAAGGTCGTAGCTATTGAGCTTGAGCTTGTAGCCGGGGCGCAGGCCGCCGTTCTCGTCGAAGTCGGCCACCAGCCGGGCGATGGGGCCGTCGAACGACAGCTTCCAGTGCCGGTACTGGCTGGGGTGGGTCTGGTAGTTGACGGGGCCGGGTTGAGCAGCCGCCGGCTGCTGGATTTGCTGGGGTTGGTTCACAAGGTCTCTCCGATGAAATGCACTAAATTGCGTTCGCGCAGAAGCGTTAAACGCATCATAGTGCATGTCATCGGCGACATGCAAGCAGTTTTGTGCCTAGGGTTTTCCCTTGGCGTCCAGTTGGAGCGTTTTACGGACCATCGCTCGCAGCGAGAGGAAAGTCTCGTCCAGCGGACGGATGCTGCTGTCGAGATGCAGTTCCGCCTTGGCGTAGAAGGGCGTGCGTTGGGCCAGGATGCCCTTGAGGTCGTCCATCGCTTCGGCGTTGCCCGCCATCGGTCGCATGTCTCCCTGGGCCTGCACGCGCTTCATATGGTCTTCGGGATGAGCCCGGATCCAGACCGTGGTGCATTGGGACAACAGCAGGTTGAAGGTCGATGGCTCGGCGACGATGCCGCCGGGTGTCGCGATCACGGCTTCCGGGTAGATCTGTACCGTTTCCTCCAGCGCGCGCCGCTCGTAGCGCCGGTAGGCGTTCTGGCCGTAGAGCGCCTGGATCTCGCTGATGGTGCAGCCAGCGAACTTTTCAATCTCGCGGCTCAGCTCAACAAAGGGGTAGTCGAGGTCTTCCGCCAGCATGTGACCGAGGGTGGATTTCCCCGCGCCACGCAATCCGATCAGGGCCACGCGCGTCGGGCGCTGCCCAGTCGCGGTGGTCGCGCTGTCGACGATCGGCAGCATCACTTCCCGAGCCCGGCGCAGCGTCGCTTCGTCCTGGTTGGCCAGCAACTCCCGGATCATTTGCCATTCGGGAGAATGCGCGGCCTGGTCGTCGAGCAGGTCAGACGGGCTCGTCTTCAGTGCCTGTGCCACCTGCAAAAGAATCAGGACGGAGGCGTTGCCCACACCCAACTCCAGGTTGCCCAGATGCCGCTCTGAGACCTCGGCGGCGGACGCAAGCTCTTTGCGAGTCATGCCCCGTCCATTGCGAATCTTCCGGATGCGCTCGCCCAGTTGTACGAGAAAAGGATGCTTTTCCGGGTTGGGGGTCTGTTCCTGCAGTTCGGATCTTGGTGGAAACCCTGAAGCATGCAATATCGTGCTTGACATGACGTTGTGTGAAGTTTTAAAGTGCCACTGGCACGATAGTGCATCTGACTCAAGAACGCAAACAGGCGCCCCCATTCGCATTCTCGACCATGACGACCGTCAACCCCGATTCAAAAATTTCGCCCGACCTGTTTCACAACCAACTGGGACGCCTGACAGCCCAGATCGCCAACCGGCCGTTAGACCGCGAGCTGCAGGAATGGCTAAACAACCACCACGGCAGTGAGTCGGAAACCTTCCGAGAACTCAGTGCGAGCTGCCAGGCCGGCCTGGTCGAGGGATGGCTGTGCAACCGCGAGGCAGGCGGCATCCGGTATGGACGGATCTTCAAGCCCGATGCCGCGCTGAATGGCTTCTCCGTCGATGTCGTGGACATGAACGACATCGCAGGTCCGCATCACGTGCACCCCGAGGGCGAGATCGACCTGGTGATGCCGATCGACGGCGAAGCACTGTTCGATGGCCACCCCGCCGGCTGGGTGGTGTATTCGCCTGGCAGCGGACATCGGCCCACCGTCTCCAAGGGCCGTGCGCTGGTGCTCTACCTCTTGCCGCAAGGCGCCATTCGCTTCAACGGTTGAACATCTTCATCGCATGACTGAACTCCTCCTAAATCACCTCGGCGGCCGGGCTCAGGCCGGCAGCGGACAGGGAACCCTCCTTGTCGATCCGGTGCTCGGCACTGAACTCGTCCGCGTCGATTCGACCGGCCTGGACCTCGCCGCTGGCTTCGCATACGCACGCGACAACGCGGGGCCGGCATTGCGCGCAATGACCTACGCACAGCGCGGCGAGATGCTGGCCGCCGCAGGCAAGGTGCTGCAGGCGCGGCGCGATGAGTACTACGCGATCTCTACGGCCAACAGCGGCACGGTGCGCAACGACACGGCAGTCGATGTCGACGGAGCCATTTACACGCTGGGTTCGTACGCGCGCATCGGTGCAACTCTCGGTGCAAGGACGCATCTTGTCGATGGCGACGCCGCGAGCCTGTCGAAGGATGGCGCCTTCCAGTCGCAACACGTGCAGGTGCCTACGCGCGGGGTTGCGCTCTTCATCAACGCGTTCAATTTTCCGGCGTGGGGGCTTTGGGAAAAGGCCGCACCTGCCCTGTTGTCGGGTGTGCCCGTGATCGTGAAGCCCGCTACCGCCACGGCCTGGCTGACCCAGCGCATGGTGCACGACGTGATCGAGGCGGGCGTCTTTCCCCCTGGCGCGCTGTCGGTCGTCTGCGGATCGTCCGCGGGGCTGATGGACCAGCTGAAGCCTTTCGACGTGGTCTCGTTCACAGGGTCCGCCGAGACGGCTGCGGTGATCCGCTCCCACCCCGCGATCACGCGCGGATCGGTGCGTGTGAACATCGAGGCTGACAGCATCAACAGCGCGTTGCTGCTCCCCGGCGAAGCGCCGGACAGCGCCTCGTTCGATCTGTTCGCCAAGGAAGTCGCGCGCGAGATGACGGTCAAGTCGGGGCAGAAATGCACGGCGATACGGCGCGTGTTTGTGCCGGAATCTCTCTTCGACGCCGCTGCCGAATCCATCGCCGCGCGACTGCGCAAGACCACGGTGGGCAATCCGCGCAACGACAGCGTGAGGATGGGGTCGCTCGTGAACCGTGCCCAGTTCGACACGGTGCAAAGCGGTCTTGCCGCGCTGAAGGCGCACGCGAGGACGCTGTACGACGGCGACAGCCACGAGCTGATCGACGCCGACAAGGTCATCGCCTGCTGCATGGGCCCGACCTTGCTCGGCGCGAGTGACCCCGACAACAACGCATCGGTTCACGACACAGAAGTGTTCGGCCCGGTCGCCACCTTGATGCCGTATTGCAACATCAGCCACGCTTTGCAACTGGTACATCGGGGGCAGGGGTCGCTGGTCGTCTCGCTCTTCGGCAGTGACGATGCAGCGCTGGGCGCATCGGCGCTGGAACTCGCCGGCAGCCACGGCCGCGTGCATGTGGTCACGCCAGAGGTCGGTTCAACGCACAGCGGCCACGGCAATGTGATGCCGCAGTCGTTGCATGGAGGCCCAGGTCGCGCAGGCGGTGGCGAGGAACTCGGTGGCGCACGCGCATTGAATTTCTATCACCGCCGCGCGGCCATCCAGGCGGCCGTGCCAGTCATCTCCCGCATCCACTGAAGGAACGCAATGGTCCTCCCTGTCCAGGCGCCCCCTGAGCGCTTCAATTTCGCGCATCACTTGTTGGCGGGGACGTCCGGCTCCGGTAACAAGCCTGCGTTCATCGACGATCAGTCCGTACTCAGCTACGACGACCTCCACGATAAGGTGCGCCGGCTCGCAAGCGGCCTGCGCGAGCTGGAAATCCACCGCGAAGAGCGCGTGCTGCTGCTGATGCAGGACTGCATCGACTGGCCCATCGCCTTCCTGGGCGCGATGTACGCGGGCGTTGTGCCAGTGGCGGTGAACACCTTGCTCACGGCGGACGACTATGCGTACATGCTCGCGAACTCGCGCGCGCAGGCCGTGCTGGTGTCGGGCGCATTGCTGCCTGTCCTCAACGCTGCCTTGCGCCAGGGACCGCACGAAGTGCAGCGTGTCATCGTGTCGCGGCCCGATGCGCCTTTGACGACGGGAGAGATCGATCTCGAGACTTTCATCGCCAGCGTTGCTGCTATGGATGCACCCGCCGATACGAGTGCCGATGACCCCGCGTTCTGGCTCTATTCCTCGGGCTCAACCGGGCGCCCAAAGGGAACAGTGCATTCGCATGCCAATCCCTACTGGACTTGCGAGCTGTACGGCAAGGGCGTCCTCAACCTGCGCAGCGACGACGTATGCTTCTCTGCTGCGAAGTTGTTCTTCGCGTACGGGCTCGGCAATGCGCTGACCTTTCCGCTGTCAGTGGGGGCCACGTCCATCCTGATGGCGGAGCGACCGACGCCCGACGCAACTTTCTGCCGTTTGACCGGTGGTGTGGGGTCGCTCCGACCCACCGTGTTTTTTGGCGCACCGACCGGTTTCGCGGGCATGCTGGCCTCGCCTTTACTGCCTGCACGCTATGCAGTGTCACTTCGCCTCGTATCGTCGGCCGGCGAAGCACTGCCCGCTGACATCGGCGAACGTTTCAAGTCCCACTTCGGCGTGGACATCGTCGACGGCATCGGCTCGACCGAGATGCTGCACATCTACCTGTCGAACCGCCCTGGCGAAGTGCGATATGGCACGACAGGCTGGCCGGTGCCCGGCTACCAGATCGAGTTGCGCAGCGAAGATGGCCAGCCGGTGCCCGATGGCGAGCCCGGCGATCTGTTCATACAAGGCCCCAGCGCCGCGATGATGTACTGGGGTAATCGCCAGAAGACGCGCGAGACCTTCCAGGGCGGCTGGACCAAGAGCGGCGACAAGTACATCCGCAATGCCGACGGCACCTGCACCTACGCGGGGCGCAGCGATGACATGCTGAAAGTCAGCGGCATCTACGTGAGCCCCTTCGAAGTTGAAGCCACGCTCGTGCAGCACCCCGCCGTACTTGAAGCCGCCGTCATCGCTAAGGAAGACGAAGAGGGCCTTACGAAGACCAAAGCCTTCGTCGTGCTCAAGCCCGGCGCGCAGGCCAGCGAGCAGGACCTGAAGACCTTTGTGAAAGCGAAGCTCGCGCCCTACAAGTACCCCCGCTTCATCGAATTCGTGGCGGAGCTGCCCAAGACCGCCACTGGAAAGATTCAGCGCTTTCGCCTGCGCGAGCGCGAGCGCGCCGCTACAACCACCACCGCATAACCCACAGGAGACATCCATGAACTTCACTCGCACCACGCTCGCCTGCGCCCTGGCGCTCGGCACCACGTTCGCCGGCGCGCAGACGACGGCCAAGCTCAAGGTCGGCCTCATGCTGCCCGCCACCGGTACGTTCGCGTCGCTGGGCACCGCGATCGAAAACGGATTTCGCCTGCACATCGCCGAGCAGGGCGGCAAGCTCGCTGGCCGCGAGATCGAGTTTTTCAAGGTCGACGACGAGAGCGATCCGTCGAAGGCCGTGGACAACGCCACCAAGCTCGTGAGCCGCGACAAGGTCGATGTGCTGGTTGGCACCGTGCACAGCGGTGTGGCGATGGCGATGGCCAAGGTCGCGAAGGACACCGGCACGATGCTGATCGTGCCCAACGCCGGCGCGGATGCAGTGACCGGTGCGATGTGCGCGCCGCACATCTTCCGCTCCAGCTTCAGCAACTGGCAACCCGGCTACGCGATGGGCGAGGTGATGGCCAAGCGCGGCCACAAGAACGTGGTCACCATCACCTGGAAGTACGCTGCGGGAGACGAGTCCGTGCGCGGCTTCAGGGAAGCTTTCGAGAAGGGTGGCGGCAAGGTGGTCAAGGAACTTGCGCTGCCATTTCCGAACGTCGAGTTTCAGGCACTGTTGACTGAAATCGCGGCAGCGCGGCCGGATGCGGTCTATACCTTTTTCGCCGGCGGCGGTGCGGTGAAGTTCGTGAAGGACTACGCCGGGGCCGGCCTCAGGGGCAAGATTCCCCTGTATGGCGCAGGATTCCTCACGGATGGAACGCTCGAAGCCCAGGGGGCCGATGCCCAAGGCATGTTCACCACGCTGCACTACGCCGACAGCCTGAACACCGCGCGCGACAACGCATTTCGATTGGCCTATGCCAAGGCCTACAAGCTGCAGCCCGACGTGTACGCGGTGCAAGGCTACGACGCTGCGCAGATGCTCAGTGTCGGCCTGGCGGCAGTGAAGGGCGACATCGGCAAGAAGGCCGAGTTCGCGGCGGCCCTGCGCAAGGCGAAGATCGACAGTCCGCGCGGGCCCTTCACCATCTCGAACAGCCACAACCCGGTGCAGGACATCTATTTGCGCGAAGTGGGCGGTAAGGAGAACAAGTCGATCGGTATCGCGTCGAAGGCGCTGGCCGACCCGGGCCGCGGCTGCCGCATGTAATCCGGAGCGCGCCTTGGACCTTCCCACCTTCCTCATCCAGTGCCTGAACTCCCTGCAGTACGGGCTGTTGCTGTTCCTCGTCGCGAGCGGCCTCACGCTGATTTTCGGGATCATGGGCGTCATCAACCTGGCGCACGGCAGCTTCTACATGGTGGGCGCCTACATGGCTTTCGCGCTGGCGCCGATCGTGGGGTCCACCTTCGGGGGCAGCTTCTTCGCAACGCTGGTGGTGGGCGTGGTGCTCGCCACCTTGCTTGGCTACGTGTTGGAGTGGGCTTTCTACAGCTACCTCTACGAACGCGAGCATCTGCAACAGGTGCTGATGACGTACGGGCTCATCCTGGTGTTTGAAGAACTCCGCAGCATGCTTGTGGGCGATGACGTGCACGGTGTGAGTCCGCCCGCAATGCTCGCAGGCTTGCTGCCGCTGGGCGATGTGATGTCGTACCCGGTGTACCGACTGTTCATCTCGGGTGTTTGTATTGCGCTGGCGCTCGGCATGTACCTCGTGTTCACGCGCACGCGGCTGGGCATGATGATTCGCGCCGGCAGCACCAATCGCGAGATGGTGCAAAGCTTGGGTGTGGACATCCAGTTCCTGTATCGCATCGTCTTCGCCGCAGGCGTTGCCATCGCGGCGCTTGCTGGGATGGTGGCCGCTCCCGTCAGCAGCGTGTACCCGGGCATGGGCGGGCAAGTGCTGATCATCTGCTTCGTGATCGTCGTTATAGGTGGAATCGGCTCTATCCGCGGCGCGCTGTTCGCTGCGCTCCTGATCGGCACGGTCGATACGTTCGGCAAGGTGCTGCTTCCCGCGGCGGCGGGCGTGCTGGTCTACGTGCTGATGGCGTTGATCCTCATCTGGAAGCCCCAGGGGCTCTTCAAAGCCGGCTAGGTTTCACCATGAATTTCCAAATCAACTCACGGCTCGTGTTCGTGCTGGTGGCCTTCGCGGCGCTGGCGGCGTATCCGCTTCTGGCCGGTGCTTTCGGCATGGGCCTGATCACCAAGATCATGACCTACGCGATGTTCGCCTTCAGCCTGGAGCTACTGGTCGGCGGCGTGGGGCTTGTGTGCTTCGGGCATGCCGCGTTCTTCGGCATTGGCGCGTATGCGGCGGTGTTGCTGTCGCCAGCCGATGGGCCGGGCAACATGCTCTGGCTGATGTTCGCTGCCGCCGCTGCCGCCAGCGTTTACGCACTGGTCGTGGGCGCGCTCAGCCTGCGCACGCAGGGCGTGTACTTCATCATGGTCACGCTGGCCTTCGCGCAGATGGCCTATTACGTGGTGCATGACACGCCCCTGGGTGGCGGCACCGACGGTATCTACCTGAACGTGAAGCCGATGTTCGGACCGCTCGATCTCGACAAGCCCATCGTGCTGTACTTCGTCACGCTCGCGGCGCTCATCGTCGTGTTCGCGTTTCTTGCGATGCTGTCGCGCTCACGCTTCGGGCGTGCGCTGGCAGGCATTCGCGTCAACGAACAACGCATGCGGGCGACGGGCTTTTCGACGTATCCGTACAAGCTTGCTGCCTTCACGCTCTCCGGCGCCATCGCGGGTATCGCGGGATCGTTGTTCGCGGTGAAGGATGGACTGGTCAACCCCGAGCTCATGAGCTGGCACATGTCGGGCGCAGTGCTGGTGATGATCATCCTGGGCGGCATTGGCCACCTGCGTGGTGCGCTGCTCGGCGCGTTCGGCTACGCGCTGCTGCAGGAGTTGTTCCGCAGCGAGGCGATCTTCGGCGCCTTCGCCAAGCACTGGTTGCTGGGGCTGGGGGTAGCCATCATCCTGAGCGTGGCTTTGCTGCCGCGCGGGTTGGTGGGCGTGCCTGCGCTCGCACGCTTGCGCCTCTCGAATCGCGCGGAGCGTGTGAATGACAAGGCCGCCGTGGCCAGGGAGGCCAACGCATGAACCCCGACATTCTTCTGCGTGGGCGGGGCATCACCCGCCGCTGGGGCGGATTGGTCGCTGTGAACCAGGTCTCGATCGAACTCGAGCGCGGCAAGGTGCATGCGGTGATCGGCACCAATGGCGCGGGCAAGTCCACGCTGATCAACATCCTGTCGGGAGAGATCCCGCCGTCGGAAGGTGAGGTGGAATTGCTCGGTCAGGACATCTCGCGCTGGACGCAACCGAGGCGTGCGCGCGCGGGGCTTGGACGCAGCTATCAGCGCAACACCATCTACCCAAGCTTCACGGTGATGGAGAACTGCCGGCTCGCGGCGCAGGCGCGCGCGCCGCGTCCGTGGCGATTATGGGAGCCGGCCGTCAAATGCGACGTGAGTGTGCCGGCGGCCCGAGATGCGGCCCTGCGTGCGGGTCTGGAGGACTTGCTGGAGCGACCCGCCGGCCTGCTCAGTCACGGCCAAAAGCGCCAGCTGGAAATCGCGATGTGCCTGGCTACGTCGCCTCAGGTGCTGCTGCTGGATGAACCGCTGGCAGGCATGGGCCCTGAAGAAACCGAGCGCATGCTGAGATTGCTGGCTACGCTCAAGCGTGACCACGCCATCCTGCTTGTCGAACACGACATGGACGCGGTGTTCCGAATCGCCGACACGATCACCGTGATGGTCAACGGATCCGTGATCGCATCTGACACGCCCGATGCGGTGCGTGCCAACGCGCACGTGCAGGCTGCGTACCTGGGAGGTCATTGAGCATGCAGCAAGAGTTCATCCTTGAAGCGCGCGACATCCACGCCTGGTACGGCAGCAGCCATGTGCTGCAAGGCGTGAACCTGCAGATCGCGCGCGGCGGCACCGTGGGCCTGCTGGGTCGCAACGGTATGGGCAAGAGCACGTTGATCCGCACTTTGCTTGGGCATGTGAAGGAGCGCGAGGGTCAGATCCGCCTGGCGGGGCACGATGCCAGCAAGGCGCGGCCGCATGAAGTCGCGCGACTGGGCATTGCCTATGTTCCGGAGGGGCGCGGCGTGTTCCCCAATCTGAGCGTGAAGGAGAACCTCGTCATGGCCGCACGCTCTGGGTCGACCACGGAGCGGACCTGGAGCTTCGGCCGCGTCATGGAGACGTTTCCGCGATTGAGCGAGCGATTGGGCAACCTAGGCAACCAACTCTCCGGCGGTGAACAGCAGATGCTGTCCATCGGCCGCGCGTTGATGACCCAGCCTGATCTCATCATCCTGGACGAAGCGACCGAAGGCCTCGCGCCCTTGATCGTCGCGGAAATCTGGCGGGTGATCGAGGAGATCCGGCGCGACGGCATCGCCACGCTGATCGTCGACCGCGACTACCGCAAAGTTCTCGCCAATTGCGATCGCGCAATCGTCTTGCAAAAGGGGCAGGTTGTGCTCGAAGGCGATGCCGGAACCTTGGCGGCACATCCCGACCTCCCGGGCTTTCTGGGGCTTTGAACGTGTTGCGCGGCGACGAGGGATGGATTGAACATCCGCAAGGAGACCGCACCAGCGGACAGGACTGCACGTGCGTCTGATTTCAAACTCCTTGAGTGAGCCCTTCGCGCAGGACGTTTTGCGCGCTTACGGTGATCTCGTGCAGGCGGTGGGCAACCCACGCATGCACGAGCAACTCGACAAGGTTATTCAGCGAATCGCGCCAATGCGTCGCTGGTATTTTTATCGGCACGAGAGCGGCCATGCCGCCGTCCAGCCAGGGGCGCTGGCCTTTCGGGCCGCGGGAAGGAGGGGTTGACGAGAGTTGCGGAGACAACGCACCCAAGTGCTCCCGGGACTAAAGCGGTAGGGCCTGCTGCCCAAAGCCGCTGTCGGGTTCTTAGTGGGTATGGTTAAGCAGCCGTGAATTGGCGCCCACCACCTTCTCATTTACTAAGAAGTTGCCTTCGCGTGGTCTATCGCTGACCTAAGCCCAGGAGTGTGCAATTGATCTGCGTTGACCGCAGAGGCTTACACCGGCGCCTACATTGGGGGCTGCTTGGTCGCAGCAAATATGAGAAAGGGGACTGTTTTCATTGGTGCGGCTGGCGGGGATCGAACCCACGACCCTTGGCTTCGGAGGCCAATACTCTATCCACTGAGCTACAGCCGCATCAAAAGAGGCGAGTGCGCATTATCCCCGATGACGGGGGCAGGGGTGACGCACCCTGCAAACTAAGGGTTTGACCGGGGCCTCCCGCTATAATTGAAGGTTGATTTTCAAAGCCCTGACACACCCGAGGACGCCATGAGCATGCAAGAAGAAGCCCACACCGGCCCGATCAAGACGCCTAAACAGCTGCTGCTCGCGGTATTTTTCTCGTTTGTCATTCCGGTGTTCGCCATCATTGGGTTGGTCGCCTATGTCGTCGCCGACAACAAGCCCGCCGGTAGCGTGGAGGCTGAAAGCCACGCACTCGGCGGCGTGACCGCGCAGGACCTGGATCGCGGCGTCGCGGGACGTATCCGCAAGGTGGGCGCCGTTGAAATCCGCGATGCCAACCGCCCCCTGAAGAGCGGCGAGGAAGTGTTCAAGGCCCAGTGCACCGCCTGCCACACACCGGGCGCTGCCGGTGCCCCCAAGATCGCTGATGCTGCTGCCTGGGGCGCCCGCATCCGCAGCGGATTCGATGCGCTGGTGCAGTCTGCGTTGAAGGGCAAGGGCGCCATGCCCGCCCAGAGCGGTGGCGATTTCGACGACACCGAGATTGCACGCGCCGTGGCCTATATGGCCAACAGCGCCGGAGCCAAGTTTGCCGAGCCCCAGCGGCCCGCCGCTGCACCCGCAACGGCCACTGCCCCCGCTGCGGCGACGGTCCAGACGGCGGCTACGCCTGCGGCTGCTGCGGCCCCGGCATCGGCGCCGGCCGCGCCCCAGACCGCTGTGGCCGGTGCTGCCGCCTCGGGCGAAGCGCTCTACAAGCAGGCTTGCGTGGTCTGCCACGCCGCCGGCGTAGCCAACGCCCCCAAGCTGGGCGACAAGGCGGCCTGGGCGCCGCGCCTGCAGCAGGGTGTGCCGGCATTGGTGCAAAGCGCTGTCAAGGGCAAGGGCGCGATGCCGCCCAAGGGCGGGTCCACCGCGTCCGAATCCGAGATTCGCGCCGCCGTGGAATACATGGTCAGCACCGTCAAGTAGTGATCGTTTGCCGCCGCGCGGCGGGGCTGCACACGTAGCCGAAGCGCTGCGGCAATTCGCCGGACGCCATCTCTTCGGGCACCCACAGCCCCTGCTCGATGGCGTCGGCGGCCTGCTCCACATCCAGCGTGTGGATCAGCCCGAACCCCAAGTCCGTTTCCAGGTACAGCCGTCCTTGGTCGTCCAGCACGGCGCGTTGGGGCCGGGCTGTCTGCCCCGTGTGCGCCGCCACGCTGTGTCCCGCGCCGATTCGCCAGACCCAGGGTGTGGCTTCCAGTTCCACGTAGACCCGCTGCGGGCCGTTCTGGAAGAACCATTGGCCCTGGTCGTCGCTCTCGTAGTTGCGCTGGATGAAGTCGATGAGCTTGTCGTGCTTGAGCAGCGAACCCTTGCTCTGCGGGAACGGCCCGGCGGCCTGCACCCGGTCGTCGCGCATGTACCAGTTGCCGCGCGCATCCAGTCCCAGCCAGCCAAAGCAATGAGGAACGTTGGGCCATTTCGCGATGGCCTGGCGCACGATGTCGTCCATGATCTTGCGATTATCGGCCGCGGCCCGGCGGACGCAAGTTAGCGCAGGAAAGCGTCGTAGCCGGTCTTGAGGATGAGCGCGAACACGACGACGATGAACGCCCCCCGCACGAAGCCGGCCCCATGCTTGAGCGCGAAGTGGGTTCCCAGCAGGCTGCCCACCACGTTGGCCACGGCCAGGGCCAGCGCGAAATGCCACCATACATGGCCTTTGATAGCGAACAGGATCAGCGCCGCCAGGTTGGTTGCGCTGTTGAGCAGCTTGGCGCAGGCAGAGGCATTCAGGAAGTCATAGCCGAGCAGGCGAACGAACAGGAAGACAAAGAAGCTTCCCGTGCCGGGGCCGAAGAATCCATCGTAGAAGCCCAGCGCCAGCCCGATGGCGGCCGCAGCGACGGTTTCGCTCCGGCCCGACAGTTTCGGCTCGTGATGCCGGCCCATGTCTTTCCGGGTCAGGGTGTAAGCGAGCACCCCGAGCAGGATCAAGGGAAGCAGCTTGCGCAGGAATTCGGGCGAGGCCACGGTCACGGCCCAGGCGCCCGCCAGGGAGCCGGCGAATCCGGCCGCCGCCGCCGGCAACAGGGCCGACCAGCTCAGTTGCACCCGGCGGCTGTACTGCAGCGCCGCCATCGCGGTGCCCCAGATCGACGCACTCTTGTTGACGCCGAACAGCGTCGCGGGATGGGTGCCGGGAAACATGGCGAACAGCGCCGGCACCAGGATCAGGCCGCCCCCGCCCACGATCGCGTCCACGAAACCGGCCAGCAGCGAGGCCATCGATACCAGCAGCAATTCCATGCGGCCGATTGTCCCATTGCCTCATCGGCAAATAAAAAGGCGCCGGGAGTGCCGGCGCCTTGTGAAGGCATCTCGTTGGACGCCTGATAGAAATCTTTTAGTGTTCTGGAATTGTCTCCTCGGTCCCTCGTCGTCGCGAGCCCTTGGGCTCGCTTGCGAGTGGACGCACTGTAACGAGCGCACCGCCTCAGTGCATCAGGACTTTCCCGCCCTGCGGTTGGGCACATCGCGCGCCGGCTCGCAAAGTTGTATGGGCCCAACAAAGGCCGACCGCAATGGTCAGACCTCACAGCGTTTTCTAGTTACAGACTGATATATTCATCCTCGCCGTTCGGCAGCCGTACAAATCAGAGGGGATCAACCATGGGTTTCAGCGTTAGCGTTCGCGCATTTGCACTGGTTTCCAGCCTGCTTTTGGCGGCTTGTGGTGGGGGCGGCGGTGGCGGCAGCTCAGGCACGGGTGGATCGACGACCGCTGCGCCGCAGGCGGTGCTGATTACCGAGACCAATGCCAAGCCGGTGGCGGCGGATGCGCTGGAAGCGGTCCAGGGCGCCTCTGCGATGCAGGGCACGAATCTGCTCACCGGCGTTGAAGTCCAATCGGAAAGCGCCGCACCGGCCGGCATCCGGGCCGTGGCCGGGATCGCGCGCGTAGCTTCGGCATCCCTCGCCGGCCGCACCGCGCTGGCAAGCGGTGTCGCCATCAGCGAAAGCGCGGCCTGCCCGTCCGGCGGGGGCATCAGCATCACCGGCAATGTTTCGGGCGGCGCGAGCCTCGTCCCCGGCGACACCATCACCATTGCCGCGAACAATTGCAAGCTGGCAGTCGATGGCGTCCTGACGACCATGAACGGCAGCCTGTCCATGACCGTTGTCAGTGGCAGCATGCCCGCTTCGGGTCCCTTCCATGTCGTCGTCCAATACGTTCTCGCCGATCTGTCGGTGCAGGCCGCCGGCACGACCGTGGTGGTAGCCGGCACGGCGCAGCTGGACTGGACGTCTTCGTCGATCACCTCGGAAACCATGATTGCCTCGGGCACTTCCATGACCGTGCGCGAAACCACCGGCACGACGACGCACACCAGCGCCATGAAGAACTACAGCCAGAGCGTTGCCGTCAACGGTTCCACGGTCACCAGCAGCTTGTCCGCCACGATTGAAACCAGCAGCACCCGACTTGGTGCCAGCGGTGGCAGCTACACCATCACCACGCCCACGCCCCTGGTGTGGAACTCGAGTACCAATGTGCTGAGCGCCGGTGTGGTCAAGGTGGTGGGTGCCAACAGTTCACAACTGGTGATGACCGTGACCGGCAGCAATGCCGTCACCATCCAGGTCGACGCCAACGGCGACGGTACCTTCGAGAAGACGGTTTTCAGCACCGCCACCGAACTGCGATCCCTCTAAGCGAATGCTTGGCCAGACACCGGCGCGGTTAAGCCCGCGCCCAGCGGTGTTCGCACTCTGCCTGGCCAGCTCGCTGGCGGCAGCGGCCGAGCCAGCTCCCATTGAGTGGGCGGCCAGCGCGGGCGTGCGACACCGCACGCTCAGCGAATGGTCGGACACGGGGACAAGACTCCTGACCGAGAAGGGCTATCTGCCGCATGTGCAACTGAGCGCCCAGCTCACCTCCCCGACCTGGCCCACGCTGGCGTTCGAGGCGGGTATCGCGGGGGCCGACCTGGACTACCGGGGCCAGACCCAATCGGGCGTGCCGTTGACGACGACGTCACGCCACACCGATGTGGACCTCGGCGTGCATTGGCGGCCATTCCCCGCGGCAGCCTGGGGCGAGGCCTGGTTGGGCCTCGGATGGCTGCAGGCGCGCAGGGACATCGCGTCCTCCGCACGGGCGGGCGGCCTCGACGAGACCTCGTCCCTGGTTCTGCCCGGCGTCCGCTGGCGCAGCCCCGCGTTCGCCGTGCCCCACACCGACAACGCCAAGTTCCAGCTCGAGGCGCAGTGGCGCACCAGCGTCCGGCATCGCCTCGAGGTGGACTACCTGGGCGTGTTCGACAACTCGTCGCTGCGCGGCGGGCGTCGCAGCGAAACCGTGCTGGGCCTGAGCGTGAGCAGCTCAGAAACCTGGCGGTGGAGCCTGGAATGGAGCCGCTCGCGCCAGTCGGCCAGCAACCCGGTGCCGCTTTATCGCGCCGGGGCGCTCGTGGGCAGCGTTCGCCAGCCCAGGGTGAAGATCGACGATGTGAGCTTGTCCCTCACACGCCGCTTCTAGCCGCTTTCAAGATCCACTCGGCGGCTTTTTCCGCCATCATCAGCGTCGGCGAGTTGGTGTTGCCGCTGGTGATGATGGGCATGGCGCCGGCATCCACCACCCGCAGCCCTTCGATACCGCGCACCCGCATCTGCGAATCGAGCACGGCCATCGGGTCCTCATCACGGCCCATCTTGGTGGTTCCTACCGGGTGGAAGATGGTGGTGGCAATGTCGCCCGCGAGCCGGGCCAGCTCCTCGTCGCTCTGGTATTGCGGGCCTGGCCGCCACTCGGTGGGCTGGTACTTCGCCAGCGCCGGCTGCGCCGCGATGCGCCGGGTCACCCGCAACGAGTCGGCCGCCACCTTGCGGTCCTCGGTCGTGCTCAGGTAGTTGGGAGCGATCAGCGGCGCATCCTCGAACTTGTTGCTGCAGATGCGCACCGTGCCCCGGCTGGTGGGCTGGAGGTTGCACACGCTGGCCGTGAAGGCATTGAAGTCGTGCAGTGGCTCGCCGAAGGCATCCAGGCTGAGCGGTTGGACGTGGTACTCGATGTTGGGATAGGGCTGGTCGGGTGCGCTGCGGGTGAAGGCACCCAGCTGCGACGGCGCCATGCTCATGGGGCCGCTGCGTTTGAGCGCGTACTCGAGCCCGATCTTGGCCTTGCCCAGCCAGCTGTTCGCCATGGTGTTGAGCGTGGTCACCCCGCTGACCTTGAACACGGCGCGGACCTGCAGATGGTCCTGCAGGTTGGCTCCCACGCCCGGCAGGTCTTGCACCACCGGAATGCCGTTTTTCTGCAGCAGCGGCGCCGGGCCGATGCCGGACAGCTGCAGGACCTGCGGGGAGCCGATGCTGCCCGCGCTCAGAATGACTTCGCGCGCGGCGGTGACCGTGACGAGCTCGTTCTCGGCCCAGACCTGTGCGCCGTTGCAACGCTTGCTGCCATCGGGCAGTTCTTCGACCACGAGCCGCGCCACATGGGCCATGGTCCACATCTCGAAATTGGTGCGGCCGTAACAGATCGGGCGCAGGAAGGCCTTGGCCGTGTTCCAGCGCCAGCCCTTCTTCTGGTTGACCTGGAAGTAGCCCACGCCCTCGTTGTCGCCGCGGTTGAAGTCCTCGCTGTGCGGGATGCCCGCCTCCTGCGCCGCCTGGGCAAAGGCATCGAGGATGTCCCAGCGCACGCGCTGGCGCTCCACCCGCCACTCGCCGCCTTCGCCGTGCATGGCGTCGGCGCCCTTGTAGTAGTCCTCGTGCTTCTTGAAGTACGGCAGGCAGTTGTCCCACGTCCATGAAGCGTCGCCGGTGACCTGCGCCCAGTTGTCGTAGTCGTGCGCCTGGCCGCGCATGTAGATCATGCCGTTGATGCTGGAGGAACCGCCCAGCGCCTTGCCGCGCGGATAGCGCAGGCTGCGCCCGTTCAGTCCGGCATCGGCCTCGGTGCTGTAGAGCCAGTCGGTGCGCGGATTGCCGATGCAATAGAGGTAGCCCACCGGGATGTGGATCCAGTGGTAGTCGTCGCGCCGGCCCGCCTCCAGCAGCAGCACCCGCTTCGTGGGATCGGCGGACAGCCGGTTGGCCAGCAGGCAGCCGGCCGTGCCGGCCCCGATGATGATGTAGTCGAAGTGGGTGTCGCTCATCTGCAGAGCTTACTGCGCCGGACGTCCACGGACCTTACTTGGCTGTGGGCATGACGAACTCCGCACCTTTCCCGATGCTTTCCGGCCAGCGCTGCATGATGGATTTCTGCTTGGTATAGAAGCGCACGCCCTCTTCGCCGTATGCGTGCATGTCGCCGAACAGGCTCTTCTTCCAGCCGCCAAAGCCATGCCAGGCCATGGGCACCGGGATCGGCACGTTGATGCCCACCATGCCGACCTGCACGCGGCGGCTGAATTCGCGCGCCACGTTGCCGTCGCGGGTGAAGCAGCAGACGCCGTTGCCGTACTCATGCGAGTTGATCAGCTCCACCGCGGCTGCCAGGTCCTTCACCCGGACGCAGCCCAGCACCGGGCCGAAGATCTCTTCCTTGTAGATCTTCATGTCCGGCGTGACGTTGTCGAACAGCGTGCCGCCCACCCAGAAGCCGTTGTCGCAGCCCGCGCCGGCCTTGGCGGCCTCGAACTTGCGGCCATCGACGACCAGTTTCGCGCCCTCGGTCTCACCCTGGCCGATATAGCCGGTGATGCGGCTGGCGGCGGCGCTGGAAACGATGGGCCCCATCTCGGCGTCCAGCTCGACGCCATTCTTGATCTTGAGCTGGCGGGTGCGCTCGGTCAGTTTCGGCATGATCTTGTCGGCGGCATCGCCCACCAGCACGCCCAGCGATATCGCCATGCAGCGCTCGCCGGCCGAGCCGAAGGCCGCGCCGATCAGCGCGTCGACGGCCTGGTCCATGTCGGCGTCGGGCATGACGACCATGTGGTTCTTGGCGCCGCCCAGGGCCTGCACCCGCTTGCCGTGGCGCGCGCCGGTTTCGTAGATCTTCTGGGCGATGGTGGTCGAGCCGACGAAGGAGATCGCCTTCACATCCGGATGCTCCAGCAGGGCGTCCACGGCGTCCTTGTCGCCCTGCACCACGTTGAATACGCCATCGGGCAGGCCGGCGCGCTTGAGCAGGTCGGCCATCATCAGCGACGCGGACGGGTCCAGCGGGCTGGGCTTGAGCACGAAGCAATTGCCCGCGGCGATGGCCACGGGGTACATCCACATCGGCACCATCACCGGGAAATTGAACGGGGTGATGCCGGCCACCACGCCCAGTGGCTGGCGCATCGTCCAGTTGTCGATGCCGGTGGACACCTGGTCGGTGTAGTCGCCCTTGAGCAGCTGCGGGATACCGCAGGAGAACTCCACGATGTCGATGCCGCGGCTGACCTCGCCCTGGGCGTCGGTGAAGACCTTGCCATGCTCGGCCGTGATGGCATGGGCCAGCTTGTCTTTTTCCTGGTTCAACAGCTCCAGGAACTTGAACATCACCCGGGCCCGGCGGATCGGCGGCGTGTCGGCCCAGGCGGGGAAGGCCGCTTGCGCGGCGGCCACCGCGTTGGCGACCTCGGCATTGTTGGCCAGCGCAACCTGGCCGGTCACGGCGCCTGTGGCGGGATTGAAGACTTCGGCACGGCGGCCGCTCTGGCCGGGGACGACTCGCCCGCCTATCCAGTGTTCGATGGAGGCGACGGTGGCGTTCGAGAGGGATTTTTCGGGTGCGTTCATGGCAAGGCTTTCCTGGGCAATAACAGCGCACCAGTCTATGCCTCACACCGGGCTTTGAGAATAGCCGTTTCTTGACTACATTGTTCAAATTGCTGAACAACAGACCTGAATGACCGCGCCGCCCACCACCGTATTTTCCGACCTTCACCTGCTGACGGTGCTGGCCCAGACCCGCAGTTACACGCAGGCGGCGCGCCGCCTGGGCATTTCCAAGGCGTCGGTCAGCATGCGCATTGCCGAGCTCGAGCGAGCCGCCGGCGTTCCGCTGGTGCGCCGCACCACGCGTTCAGTCGGTCTGACCGAAGCCGGCCAGCAATTGGTGGACGATACGCAGGGCGCGTTCACCCGCATCGAGCAGAGTTTTGCCAGCGTCAAGGACCTGGCGGGCACGCCGCGTGGCCTGGTGCGAGTCACGGCGCCGGTGGCCTTGGGCCGCCAGCACATCGCGCCGACCCTGGCCGGATTCCTCCGGCAGTACCCCGAGATCCGCCTGGAGCTCGAGCTCACGGACCGTTTCGTCAACCTCACCCAGGAAGGCTTCGACCTGGCCATCCGCCACACCCAGGCGCCGCCCGATACGCATGTGGCCTGGGTGCTGTGCGCGAGCCGCTCGGTGCTGGTGGCAAGCAGCGATTACCTGCGCCGGCACGGCGCGCCGTCGGAGCCGGCGGACCTGGCATCGCACCGTTGCCTGCTGTACCTGCGCGATGCGGCAAGCCAGAGCTGGTCATTCGAGCGCGAGGCCGGACGCAAGGCAGCGGAGAGCGTGATCGTCAACGTCAACGGGCCGCTGCGCGCCAACAACAGCGAAGTGCTGCGCGAGGCGGTGCTGGGCGGGCTGGGCATCGGCCTGCTGCCCGATTTCAGCGCCGCGCCATACATGGGTCCGCGCCAGCTGGTTCGGGTGCTGCCGCAGTGGCAGCCGCGCGGCTTCTTCGGCGAGCGGCTCTATGCCATCCGGCCCTGGGCGCCGCAGGTGCCGCGGGCCGTGCAGTGTTTCGTCGATCACCTGCGCCAGGCGATGGCGCAGGGGTTCGATCTCTAGGCCAGCCAGTCTTGAGGCACCCGCACCGGTAGGGAGAGCAGTATCTGCGCCATGCCCTTGCCCAGCGGGTCGTTGCGCAGCGACGCCATGCCGCCGCCATCGAGCGCGCGGGTGCACAGGAAGTTCATGGCGTGGATTCCCGGCACATCGAAGCGAGTAACCGAGCCCTGCACCAGGTGGGCCAGCCAGGTGGCTACCCGCGCCTCTGTCAGTTGCTCGCGCAGCAGCGGCAGCCATTCCGCACGGCGCGCAATGATGCCGATGTTGGAGCTGTCTCCCTTGTCGCCGCTGCGGCCCCAGGCCACCCGGATCAGAGGAACCTCGATCAGCGGACCGGCCGACGAGGTTGTCGCGGGTGTTTGCTCTGGCGGTGGTGGTGCCGGGACGGCGGCCTGTCCGGTTGGCACTGCCACAGGACTGACCTGATCTCCCGCGACGACCCGCGGCGCCACCGCACCCTTGTCCAGCAGGAAGGCGTATTGCTTGATCGCCGGCGCCGGTCGTGGCCGGCCGTCGGCGCCTGTCGTGCCCGGCGACCATGAAGTGCCGGCCGGCGCCACTTCGCGCGCGAACAGTTCCAGCGCGGCCTTCTGCGGGTGCATCACGGCGACCCGCAACACGGCCTCCCGCGTATCGCTGGTCCGCGCATGTGGCCCGAAATTTCCCTGCTCCGAACCCAGCACCTCGACCAGTGTCCGACTGTAGTCGGCCAAGCCATGTGTTGCGAACAGCTCGCGGGTGCGCTCCAGGATGGCCTCGCCGGTGCGCTGGGCCTTGCGCGCCGCATCCATGCCCACGATGGTCAGCTGCGCGCTGCAGCGAAAACCGTCGACATAGGTCGCGGACACCTTGTAGGCCGGTCCCGGCGGCAGGCCGCGCGCGCCCCGCACGCCCACCCGGTGTTCGCCGAGTTGCTCGAGCGTCACCTGGCTGAAGTCGCAGGTCACGTCGGGCAGCAGGTAGCGCCTGGGATCGCCGATCTCGTAGAGCATCTGTTCGCTGATGACGGCCGTGTTCACCAGACCGCCCGTGCCCGGCGGCTTGGTGGCGACGAAGCTGCCGTCGGCGCTGCATTCGATCACCGGGTAGCCGATGTGCGCCCAGTCGGGCACCGCCTCCCAGTCGGTGTGCAGGCCGCCGGTCGCCTGGCAGCCGCATTCGATGATGTGGCCCGCCAGGCTGCCCTGGGCCAGCCGGTCGTGGTCATCGGCGCTCCAGCCGAACTCGTGCATCAGCGCGCCCAGCGTCACGGCGCTGTCGACGCAGCGGCCGGTGATCACGATTTGCGCCCCCTGATCCAGCGCCTGCTTCACCGGCAGCGCGCCGAGGTAGGCATTCGCCGTCAGCAGCCGATCGGGCAACGGCGCGCCACTTTGCAATTCGCTCACGCCCTGCCCACGCAGCTGCGGGACCAGGGGCATCACGTCGTCGCCCTCGACCACCGCAATCTTGACCGCGAGTCCCTGCTCTGCGGCCAGCGCGGCGATGGCCCGGGCGCAGGCCTGCGGGTTCACGCCCCCGGCGTTGCTGATGACGCGGATGCGCTTGGCGACGACGTCGCGCAATACGGCCTTCATCGTCACAGTGACGAAATCGGTGGCGTAGCCCAGCTCCGGGTCCTTGCTGCGTGCCGCCGCCAGGATCGACATGGTGAGTTCGGCCAGGTAGTCGAACACCAGGTAATCGATCTCGCCATGGGCGACCAGCTGCGGCGCACCGACGCTGCTATCGCCCCAGAAGCCCGAAGCCCCGCCTATCCTCACAGTCCTGGACATCAGCGGCCTTTCCAAAGCGGCTTGCGCTTTTGCTGGAACGCCTGCTGGCCTTCCTTCGCGTCCTCGGTCAGCGTGAACAGCGCGATCTGGCTCTCGGTGAAGGACATCGATTCCTCGAAGCCCATGGATTCGATCTTTTTCATGGTGTAGAGGCCGCGCCGGATGGCGGCCGGTGATTTGTCCAGCAAGCGCTGCAGCAGCCAGTCCAGCTTGGCATCGACGTCGTCCGCGACGTAGTTGACCAAGCCATACTCCAGCGCTTGCGCCGAGGTCAGCGGCTCGCCTGTGAGGCACATCTCCGCCAGCTTGCGCCGGGGTATCAGGTGCTGCAGCACCGACAGGACCTGGGCCGGGAACACGCCCACCTTGACTTCGGGCAGGCCGAAGACGGCATGGCCGGCCGATACGGCCATGTCGCACATCGCCAGCAGGCCCATGCCGCCCGCCATGCAGGCACCATTGACACGGGCCACCAGCGGCAGGTTGCTGGCCTTGGCCCGGCGCAGCAGCAAGGCGAGCGGGGCATAGGGTTCGGAATAGTCGGTCGTGAATGGCTGGGCGGACTGGAGGTCGGCGCCGGCGCAGAAGGCCTTGTCGCCCGCTCCCGTGACCACGATGGCCCGTAGCGCCCGGTCGGCCTGGGCCGCGTCGATGGCCTGCACCATCCCCGTCAGCACGCCTGGGCTCATGGCGTTGCGGCGCTCTTCGCGCTGGATGATCAGCCACAGAACGGCGTCGCGCCGTTCGACCAGCAGCTCAGGGGTCGTGGTTTCGCTCATGCGCTCTCCTGGGTGAAATCGCTTTATAACCGGCGCATCGGTCGCTCCATGTCACCTCTGCAGCCGCGGGTCCTCTCCTACAGCGCCGGCCAGCCTGTGCAGTTAGGATGCAAGACTCCACATAGGACCTCGCCCCGCCTTCATGCCGGTAACCGCGCCCCGTATCGAACGCCACCCCGCGTCGGAAGGCCCGCGCGTGCGGGTGCTGGGCCAATGGACGGCGTCGCAGTTCGCGCGTCCCGGCCTGCTCGACGAATTGCGGTCGGAACTGGCCGGGGCTGCCGGGCCGTGGGACCTCAGCGAGGCGGAGCAGTTGGACCACGTGGGCGCCCAGGTGCTGTGGGACCACTGGGGGCGCCAGTGGCCCGAGCAGCTTGAGCTGCAACCCTCGCAGCGCGCAGTCTTCGAGCGCGTGGCTCGTTTCACGGTACCGCCACGGCAGCGCAAGCGGTCCAGCCCGCTGCGCAGCTACCTGGCCCTGGGCGCGTTCGTGCTGCACGCCGTCGACCACCTGAAATCCTTCGTGCGGCTGATTGGGCAGCTCACGCTGAATCTCGGGCGGCTGGCGCGTGCGCCGCAAGAGGGCCCCTGGCGCGATTTCTCCGGCCACCTGTACCGTATCGGCGGCACGGCACTGCCGATCACCGCCCTGGTGGGATTCCTCATCGGCGTGGTGCTGGCCTACCTCACGTCGCAGCAGCTCAAGCAGTTCGGGGCCGACGCCTACATCGTGAACATCCTGGGTATCGCCCTGATTCGCGAACTGGGGCCCATGCTGGCGGCCATCCTGATCGCCGGCCGGTCGGGATCGTCGATCACCGCGCAGATCGGCGTGATGCGCGTCACCGACGAACTCGACGCGATGCGGGTGATGGGCATCTCGCACAGCTTCCGCCTGGTGATGCCGCGGGCCATGGCCCTGGCCGTTGTCATGCCGCTGATCAGTGTCTGGACCACCCTGTGCGCCCTGGCCGGCGGCATGCTGGCCGCCGACGTGTCGTTGGGCATCACGCCGACGTTTTTCATGACCGCGCTGCCCGAGGCCGTGCACGTCAACAACCTGATGCTGGCCACTATGAAGTCGGTGGTCTTCGGCTTGTTGATCGCCCTGGTCGGCTGCCACTTCGGCCTGCGCGTCGAACCCAATACCCAGAGCCTGGGCGAAGGCACGACGGCATCCGTGGTCACCTCGATCACGGTGGTGATCCTGGTGGACGCGCTGTTCGCCGTCCTCTTCAAGAACGTGGGGGTCTGAAAGCCATGGAACCGGTTCTCACCCCCTTGCCCGCCCCAGGCGAGCCGATGGTGGAAATCCGCAAGCTGTGGACCGTGTTCACCACGCCCCAAAAACGCTTCGTGGTGCATCAGGATCTGGATCTCACCGTGCAGCCCGGCGAAGTCCTGGCCATCGTCGGCGGCTCGGGCACGGGCAAGACCGTGCTGCTGCGCCAGATCCTGGGATTGGAGGAGCCGACCCAGGGCGAGATCAAGGTGCTGGGCCAGCCCGCCGAACAGCTGGGGCAGAAGGGCGCGGCCAGCCGCATCGGCATGTTGTTCCAGCATGGGGCTCTGTTCTCCGCCTTCAGCGTGCTGGAGAACATCGCCTTTCCGTTGCGCGAGCTCAAGTCGCTGCCAGGCTCGCTGGTGCGCGAGGCGGCGATGGTCAAGCTGCAGATGGTCGGCCTCAAGCCCGAGGACGCCGACAAGATGCCGTCCGACCTGTCCGGCGGCATGATCAAGCGCGTCGCGTTGGCGCGGGCGCTGATCATGGACCCGCCGCTGCTGCTGCTGGACGAACCCACGGCAGGGCTGGACCCGGAGAGTTCCGACGGCTTCGTGACCTTGCTGCGTTCCCTGCACCGTGACATGGCGCTCACCGTGATCATGGTCACCCATGACCTGGACACGCTGTTCGAGCTGTCCACCCGCATCGCGGTGCTGGCCGACAAAAGGGTCATCATCGCGGCGCCGCCCAAGGAGGTGATCGCCTTCCAGCATCCCTTCATCCAGGAATTTTTTCTCGGCGAACGGGGCCAGCGCGCGATGGAGCTGTTGCGCGAGTATCCGTTTGCCGTGTAGAAGGAGAAAAGGCAGGTCCCTATGGAAAACAAAGCCCACGCCCTGGCGGCCGGCATCTTCGTCGTCGCCATCACCGCGCTGCTGGTGGCCTTGGCCGCCTGGCTCACGCGCGACACCGGCGACCGCGACATCTACGAAATCTCCACCCGCGAGACCGTGACCGGCCTGCAGTCGCAGGCTGCGGTGCGCTATCGCGGGGTGGACGTGGGCAAGGTCGCCTGGATCGGGTTCGATACCAAGACCCCGGGCAACGTGCTGATGCGCCTGGAGGTCGACCGCGAGGCGCCCGTCACGCGCGAGACCTTCGCCACCCTGAGCTACCAGGGCGTGACCGGCCTGGCCTTCGTGCAGCTGGACGACAGCGGCCAGCCGGCACCGCGCCTGCGCGGAGACGACGATCATCCGCCGCGCATCCCGCTCAAGCCCAGCCTGCTTTCCAAGCTCACCGACCGCAGCGAAGTGATCCTCGACGAGGTCGAGAAGGTGGCGAAAAGCCTGGGCCAGATGGTGGGCGAGGACAACCAGCGCCGCATCGCTAGCGCCCTCGACAACCTCGGCAGCGCCGCGGCCGACGCCAGCCAGCTGACAAAGCGGCTCGACGCCACCGTGAACAAGCAGCTCGATCCGGCGCTGGCCGAGGTAGCGGCTACCATGCGTTCGGTAAAGAAGAACGCCGACGAGGTTGGCAAGACGGCCACCGATTTTGGCAGTACCGCTCGCCGGCTCAACGAAAAGGACGGACCCATGGACCGCTTGGCCGAAGGCACGGAGGCGCTGTCGCACGCGGCGGATTCCTTCAATGCGGCGACCTTGCCCCGCATCAACCGTGTGACCGAGGACACCTCGAGAGCCGTGCGCCAGCTCAGCCGCACCGTCAACAACATCAACGACAACCCGCAGTCCTTGATCTATGGCTCGGGCCGCATCGATCCCGGTCCCGGTGAGCCTGGGTTTGCCGCGCCGGGGGCCGGCAAATGAGGTCGCTCGCGGCCGGATGGCTGCTTGCGTTCGCCGCCGTAGCGTTGCTGGTCGGTTGCGCCACGCCGGACAAGCCCGTGCGGGCCACCTTGTACGACTTCGGGCCCGGTGCAACGGCGTCGCCGCCGCAAGCCGTGCAATCCCTCCCGCCGCTAATGCTGGCCGACATCGAGGCTTCGGGGGCCCTGGATGGCTCGTCCGTGCTGTACCGGCTGGGCTATGCCGACGCGAACCAATTGCGCCCCTACGCCCAGGCGCGCTGGAGTGCACCACCGCCGCGACTCGTACGCCAGCGCCTGCGTGAGCAGCTCGCACGGGAACGGCCGGTGCTGGACCTGGGCGAGAGCGCGGCATTGGCACGCACCAATGGCGGCATGCCCCGCGTCTTGCGCATCGAGCTCGAGGAGTTCTCGCATTTCTTCGAATCCCAGACCCAGAGCTGGGGCCTGCTGCGCCTGCGCGCCACTTTGCTGGAAAACACCCCGTCCGGCGAAAAGCTGTTGGCACAGCGCACTCTCGTGGTCCGGCAGCCCGCACCCTCGGCCGATGCCGCGGGCGGGGTGCGGGCGCTGGCCGCCGCCACCGATGCAGCCGCCGGCGAAATCGGCCAATGGTTGCTGCAAACGCGCTGAGATGAATAGCAGGCCTGCTGCATGCCGACCCTCGCCATAGAACATCAGCTGCGAGCCCGTGGCCTGGAGCTGCTGGGCCCTTGCGCCGGGCTGTCGCAGCAAACAGAGCTACTGCAGACGTCGGCGCTGCTGCGCGATTTCACGCCCGCCGAAGCCGACCTGCTGGGCGCCAGCATGCTGCGGGTGCGGGCGCAGCCGGGCCAGACGCTGATCGCGGAAGGCGAGGCAAGCGACTGGATGATGATGCTGCTGCACGGCACCGTGGACGTCGGAAAGCGCAAGATCGGCGCCGAGATGGACAAGGAAGAGCCTGGAGACATCACCCGCCTCGCGGTGCTGAAGGAGGGCGCCGTCATCGGCGAGATGTCGATGCTGGACGGCGAGCCGCGCTATGCGAGTTGCTGGGCCCTGAGCGAGGTCGAGGCGGCCGTGCTGACCCGCATGGCGGTGGCTCGCCTGATCAGCACCCATCCCAGTGTGGGCGCCAAGCTCTTGGTCAAACTCACCCAGTTGCTGGCCCAGCGATTGCGCAATACCAGCAACCAGCTGGTCAAGGTGCTGCAGAAGATCGGCAAGGACGCGGCGCTCAACGCCCCAGGCCCAGGCCCGGGAACAGCTTGAGCAAGCCCACGGCCATCACTTCGACCGCCAGCGCCGCCAGGATCAGCCCCATCAGCCGGGTCATCACGTTGATGCCGGTCTTGCCCAGGACACGGGCGATGGGATCGGCCAGCGCAAAACACAGCGCGGTGGCCAGCCCGATCACCACGCCATAGCCCACCAGCGCTGACATCTGCAGGAAGGTCTGGGCCCGCTCGGCATAGATCACCACGGTGGACATCGTGGCAGGCCCCGTGAGCAGCGGGATGGTCAACGGGACCACGGCGATGCTGGCGCCCATCGCCGCTTTCTGTGCGCCGTCTTCGAGCTCGTGCGTGTGCGGCTTGGCCTCGGCCGGCTGGGCATTGAGCATGTTCATCGAGCTGATCAGCAGCAGCATGCCGCCACCCACCTGGAAGCTGGCCAGCGAGATGCCGAAGAACTCCAGGATCTGCAGCCCCAGCAGGGCGCTGGCGGCGATCACCAGGAAGGCGCTGAGCGAGGCGGTGATGATCGTGCCCCTCTTTTGCGCCCGCGAAAAGCCTTGCGTGTAGTGGATGAAGAACGGAACGATGGCCAGCGGGTTCACCACCGCCAGCAGGGTCACCAGGGGTTTGAAATCCATCCGCCTACTCTTTGGGCTGGCTAGTCATCGGCCTCCCGAGACATCGAGGAGGGACATGGTGGTGTAGCTGGCCTGCGGCGACAGCAGCCAGACGATGGCCTCGGCCACTTCCTGCGCCGTTCCGCCCCGCTGCATCGGCACCTGGTGCGCGAGTTGCTGCACGCGGTCCGGGATGCCGCCCGACGCGTGGATATCCGTTTCGATCAGCCCGGGGCGCACCGCGTTGACGCGTATGCCTTCGGCTGCCACTTCCTTGGCCAGGCCGACCGTGAAGGCATCGATCGCGCCCTTGGCCGCCGCGTAGTCCACGTATTGGCCCGGTGAGCCCAGGCGCGAGGCGGCGCTGGAGACGTTGACGATCGCACCGCCGCTGCCGCCATGCCGCGTGCTCATACGGCGGATCGCCTCGCGCGCGCAGACGATGGAGCCGATCACGTTGATGTCGAACATGCGCTTGAGGCGGGCCACGCTCATCTCCTCCACCCGCGCCGTCATGTCGACGACACCGGCGTTGTTGACCAGGGCCGTGAGCCGGCCCAGCTGGGTGTCGATCTGGCCGAACATGGCGAGCACCTGTTCTTCGTGCGCCACGTCGGCCTGTACCGCGATGGCCCGCGCACCCGCGGCGCGAAGCTCGCTCACCACCGCCTCGGCCGCCGCCGAGTTGGCCGCGTAGTTCACGGCGACCGCATAGCCCCTGCGTGCCGCCAGCAGGGCCGTGGCGGCGCCGATGCCGCGGCTGGCGCCGGTGACCAGTAACACCTGCTCCACATTCGTCTCCTGCAAGAATCCCGCGGTTAAGCTACAACCGCGTGTGCGCCATTACAGCACTACAGGAGACCGACATGGGCAATTTCATAGACCTCAAGGCCGCCGACGGATTTGTCTTTCCGGCGTATGTGGCCGAGCCCGCGGGCCGGCCCAAGGCGGGCGTCGTGGTGGTGCAGGAAATCTTCGGCGTCAATTCGCACATCAGGTCCGTGGCCGACGGCTATGCGGCCGAGGGCTATCTCGCGGTTGCGCCAGCCACCTTCCACAGGGTGAAGCCGGGCGTGGATCTGGGCTATTCGCCCGACGACATGAGCGCCGGCATGGCGCTCAAAGCGGCCGTGGAGGCTTTGCCCGCGCCCGGCGTCATGCGGGACCTTCAGGCGGCGGCCCAGCACGCGGCCCAGGCGGGCAAGGTCGGCATCGTCGGCTACTGCTGGGGTGGCTTGCTGACCTGGCGCGCAGCCTCCATGCTGGACGGCTTGTCGGCCGCAGTGCCCTATTACGGCGGAGGGATGACCACACCCGACGAGGTCGCGCGCCAACCCAGGGTGCCGGTGATGGCGCATTTCGGCGACCAGGATCACTGGATCTCGCTGGAGAGCGTCGAGGCCTTCAAGCGGGCTCACCCCGAAGTCGAGGTTCACCTCTACCACGCCAATCACGGTTTCAACTGCGACCAGCGCGGCTCCCACGACGCGGCCTCCGCCAAACGGACGCGCGAGCGCACCCTGGCTTTCTTCGCCCGGCATCTCGGGTGATGATCGCGCGCCGGTTCGCTCGCGCGATCGCCCTGATCGCATTCGCCGGCGCGGCGCATGCCGCCGACTACAGCGGGCCGCTGTTCGATGCGCATCTGCACTACAACGACGAGGCGCAGTCCCCGCATCCGCTGGCCGACGTGCTGGACCGCATGCAGCGCAACGGCGTCAAGGCGATCATCGCCAACTCGCGGCCCAACGACGGCACCAAGGCCCTGGCCGCGTCGCCGCAAACACGGCAGGCCGGCGTGACGGTGGTGCCCTTCGTGCGGCTGTACCGCAACCGCGCCGACTACGACAACTGGTTCCGCGACGAATCGATCTATGAAATGGTGCAGGCCGAACTCGCGCGCGGCACCGCCGCGGGCCCATTCCGCGGCCTGGGCGAGTTTCACCTGTACGACAGCGGCAACGCCAATGGACCGGTAGCCAGGAAGCTGATGGCGTTGGCCGAGGAGAAGAACCTCGCGGTGCTGGCGCATGTGGACGATGTCGCCATCGATCTGCTGATGGCGAACACGCCGTCCAAAGGACAGAAGCTGCGCCTGATCTGGGCGCATACGGGCATAGGCGGCGCGCCGGCAGCGCGCGTGGACCAGCTGTTCGCCCAGTATCCGCTGCTCATGGGGGAGCTGTCGTATCGGCCCGGCCTGACCTGCGAGGGCGGCAAGCTGTGCCCCGAGTGGCGTGCCTTGCTGTTGAAGTATCCGAGCCGCTTCATGATCGGGTCCGACACCTGGGTCAACCAGCGCTGGCTGTACTACGACGAGTTGATGAAAGGCTACCGCACTTGGCTGGGCGACCTCCCCGCCGAGGTGGCGCGCCGGATCGCCTGGGACAACGGCGCCAGCCTGTTCGCGGTGAAATGATCCAGCTGCACTACTACCCCAGCACCGCCGCGATGGTGCCCCATATCCTGCTCGAGGAGCTTGGCGCGCGCTACGAGCGGGTGCTGGTCGATCGCACCGTGGACGCGCACAAGCGGGTCGACTACCTCCGGCTCAACCCCAACGGGCTCATCCCCGTGCTGACCGATGGCGACCTGGTGCTGTACGAGACGGCGGCCATCGTGCTGCACCTTTGCGATACGCATCCCGACAGCAGGATGGCCCCGCCCCTCGCCACCGCCGAACGCGCGCATTTCTACAAATGGCTGATGTGGCTGACCAACACGCTGCAAATGAGCCTCATCGTCTACTTCTATCCGGAGCGCTGGATGGACGAGGGAAACGCATCGGGCGTGGCGCAGCTCAAGGCGCATGCCGAGCGCAAGGTCGCCGGCTTGCTCGATCAACTCGACGCTGAACTGGCGCGGCACGGCCAGCCCTGGTTTGCGGGCGCCGCTTACAGCGCGCTGGATGCGTATGTGTTCACGCTGTGCCGCTGGACCCGCAACTTCAAGAACGAGCCGCCGGCACGAACCCGCCCGCAGCTCGGCCCCTACCTGCAACGCATGCTGGCCCGGCCAGCGGTGCAGCGTGTGCTGCACAACGAAGCGCTGGCCGCGCCCTTCGTCTAGGAGCCCTGCGCTTTCCCGTTCTGCTGGGGCCGGCCCGCCTCGTCGCGGTACGCCTCTTCGATCTGTTCCACCAGCGATTCGGGCCGGGTCGCCTCCTCCAGGGCCCGTACCTGGGGATCGTCCGTGACGTGGGCGCCAACCTTCTTGGCGATGCGCTCCAGGATCTGCAGCATCTTGGTGTTCTCCTGCTCGGACAGCAGGTTGATCTGCAGGTCCAGCTGGTTGCGCCGCTCGCTGATCCGCATGTCGTAGTTCTGGCTGATCAGGATGAAGGTGGAAAGAAAGATCGCCTCCAGCGACACCACCAGGGTGAGGAAGGTGAAGGGGTAGGGGTCGAATGGCTGGAACCACGGCAGGCTGTTGTAGGCAATCCAGCCGGCAAAAAAAATGACGTGGAGCCAGACGAAGCTCATGCGCCCGCAAAAGCGCGCGATCGCCGAGGCCACCCGGTCGGCGCCGTTGCGCTTGGCCATCGAGGCCTTCTCGAGCTGGTGCATCGCCTGCACGTTCTGCCGGGTGACGTCGTCCTCGGTTTCGGCCCGGCGGTACGCCGGATCGTGCTCGGCGCGGTTGTGGCGGCGAGGAGTGTTCATGCCAGTTCCTTGTCGAGGGCCTGCTGCAGGCTCAGTGCATTATGAGCCGCCGCGCCGGCTGCCGTGTTGTCGAAGATGCACCAGACAATGATTCCTTCGCGCAGCGCGAGCGCCATGCGCCGCGCCAAAGCGGCAATCAAGGCCGGCCCGTACGCCGAGTAGTACATGCGCGGCGAGCCGTGCAGCCGCAGGTAGACCAGCCCGGGCCAGCCGCCGGGCAGGGCACCGGCCTCATGGCGGACCGGGTCCGCCAACACCCGGGCTATGCGGTGCCCGGCCAGGAACTCCTCGGCCCGCGCATCGAACCAGGTGGAGTGGCGCGGCTCGGCGCTGATGGCCCCCGGCCAGCGCTGGCGCAGCGCATGAAAGAAGTCGGCAGCGCTGGCCGGATCGAATGCCAGGCCGGGCGGCAGCTGCACCAGCAGGCAGCCCAGCCGCGAACCCAGGCCGCCGGCCTGCGCCAGAAAATCGTCGAGCAAGGGCTCGCAGCCAAGCAGCTTGCGCTCGTGGGTGATGGTCTTGGGCAGCTTTACGCAGAAGCGGAAGTCCTGCGGAACGCTTTCGGCCCAACGCGCATAGGTGGCCCGGCTGTGCGGCCGGTAGAACGAGGAGTTGATTTCGCAGGTGTTCAAGCGCGTGGCATAGCGCTGCAGATGCGAGCCCTGCGCGCCGAAGGCGTTTTGCACTGCGGCCGGCAGGCTCCAGCCTGCGCAGCCGATATAGCTCAGCCGCGGCGCCACTAGCGGGCGCTGCTGCGCGCCAGATAGCGTTTGCGCCAGAACACCACGCCCAGCGCCACCGCGATCAGCGTCATGGTCCCCAGGGCCCACCAAAACCCCAGCTGAACGTGGATCAAGGGCAGGAATTCGAAGTTCATGCCGAAGATGCCGGCGATGAGGTTCAACGGCAGGAAGATCGCCGTGAGGGCCGTGAGCGTGCGCATGATGTCGTTGGTGCGATGGCTCTGCGCGGAAAAATGGATTTGCACCGCCGTCTCCGCCGCCTGTTCGATGCGCCGCACATGATGCACCACGCGCTGGATGTGTTCGATCACGTCGCGGGCGCGGGCAATCAGGCCGTCGCGTTCGGCCTGCGACAGCGCCATGGGGGGCTGCTCGCGCGCCGTGTCCAGCCATTCCTGCATGGCGTCGTTCTGCTCCTCGCACAGGTCTTCCAGGGTGTGCAGTTCGGCGCGAGCGGTCAACAGCGCGTTCCAGTTGGCGGTCTCGGAGCGCGGCCGCAGCAGTTCCTGCTGCCAGCGATCCATCTCGGCGCTCAAGTCCTTGCGCAGATCCAGGTAGCTGTCCACCATCACGTTGATCATGCGCAGCATCAGGTCCGAGGGGCTGGCCGGCAGGCGGCTGCGGCTGACGACCACCGCCCCATCGGACTGCACCGCATCGGCCAGGTAGCGCTCGATGAATGAGCGCGCCGTGAAGCAGCCGGAGGGGTGTACCGTGATCAGCAGGTGGTCGAACGTGGCGAATCCGACGGCCCGCGTACGGATCCGCTGGAATGCGGCCAGTGAATTCGCGGGGTTGGCGGGAGCGGCGCCGCCGTTCAGCTCCACATCGACCTCGCGCGCCGTCGCCAGCCGCCGGAACACCACCACGTCGTAGATCGAGGTGTAGTCGTAGTTGGAGGGATGCGCGCCGTTCAGCAAGTCCTGCACGTGCAGATCGAGCAACGCCGAGCCGCCCAATCGCAGCGCCGCTTCCTGCAACCGGGGAAGCTCCTCTTGCAGTGTTTCGCGGTCCAGGTAGATCCAGACGAAGCCCGCCTTCGGCGCCGCCTCCGGCACCTGTTCCAGGAATCTCAGGGTGCCGGAAGCGAACTCGACGATATGCATGCCCCGATTCTCAGGCTTTCAGCCGGCGTGCGGCTTCCAGGGCGAAATAGGTCAGCACACCATCGGCGCCGGCGCGCTTGAAGGCCAGCAAGCTTTCCATCATCACCGCGTCATGGTCCAGCCAGCCGTTTTGCGCCGCCGCCTTGAGCATGGCGTATTCCCCGCTGACCTGGTAGGCGAAGGTCGGCACGCGGAATTCGTCCTTGACCCGCCGCACCACGTCCAGGTAGGGCATGCCGGGTTTGACCATCACCATGTCCGCGCCCTCGGCGATGTCCATGGCGACCTCGCGCAGCGCCTCATCGGTGTTGCCCGGGTCCATCTGGTACACCTTCTTGTTGCTCTTGCCCAGGTTGGCGGCCGAACCGACGGCATCGCGAAACGGCCCATAAAAGGCGCTGGCGTACTTGGCGCTGTAGGCCATGATGCGGGTGTGGATGAGGCCCCGGCCTTCCAGCGCCGAGCGGATCGCGCCGATGCGCCCGTCCATCATGTCGCTGGGCGCGACGATGTCCACGCCCGCCTCGGCCTGGGTCAGCGCCTGGCGCACCAGCACTTCGACGGTTTCGTCGTTGAGGATGTAGCCGGTTTCGTCGAGCAGCCCGTCCTGACCGTGGCTGGTGAAGGGGTCCAGCGCCACGTCCGTCATGATGCCCAGGCCGGGAAACCTGGTTTTGAGTTCGCGCACCGCGCGCGGCACCAGCCCGTCGGCATTCCAGGCTTCCTGGCCATCGACGGTCTTGAGCTGGGGATCGATGACCGGGAACAGCGCCATCACCGGGATGCCATGGGCGACGCACTGCTCGGCCACGGGCAGCAACAGGTCCAGGCTGAGGCGCTCCACGCCGGGCATCGAGGCCACGGCTTCGCGCCGACCGCGCCCGTCCAGCAGGAACACGGGATAGATCAGGTCGTGCGTCGTCAGGGCGTTTTCGCGTACCAGGTTGCGGGTGAACTCGTCGCGGCGTAGGCGCCGTGGACGGCCTTGGGGGTAAGGGGCGTGAAGGCTCATGCGGGAATTTTGCTCCAACTGCCGCAAAGTCCCCGGATTGCCCGTCCAACCTGGCGTTAGGTGTACTTCCGTACATGATTTGCATGACAAGTCTGTGCACAGACAGGTAAAACTCGCTCCTTGCTCTTGAATCTGAGCGGGTGGTTTGTTAAATTACGGCTGGGCGGCTTGCCGCTCCCCGCTTTTCCTCCCTGAGCGGGTGCCTTAATGTGTGACAGCAACGAGGCTTCCCACCCCGGCCATTTGAGCCGGGGTTTTTTTTGCCTTGTATTATTTCCCTACACTTCGCCCCATGCTCTGGGTCAAGTCCTTGCACATCGTGTTCGTCGCCAGCTGGTTCGCCGGGCTGTTCTACTTGCCGCGGATTTTCGTCAACCTGGCAATGGTGCCGGCGGATTCGGTGGCGGAGCGTGAGCGGCTGCTGCTGATGGCGCACAAGCTGCTGCGATTCACCACCCTGTTGGCGATACCGGCGCTGGGGTTCGGTGTCTGGCTCTGGCTGGGGTACGGCATAGGCCGCGGCCCCGGCAATGGCTGGATGCACGCCAAGCTGGCCGTTGTGCTGCTGGCAGTGGGCTATCACCATGCCTGCGGAGTTCTTTTGCGCCGGTTCCAGTCGGGTGCGCCGCATCGCAGCCACACCTGGTTCCGCTGGTTCAACGAGCTGCCGGTGCTGCTGCTGCTGGCCGCGGTCGTGCTGGTCGTGGTCAAACCGTTTTGATGTCCTCGCCGACGCACAAGACTTCGGCCTGGCCGCTTTCCCAGGCCTACGCCGCGCTGATCGTCTACGCCAGCCTCTATCCGTTCACGGGCTGGCGCGACCAGGGCATCGCCCCCTGGGAGTTCCTGTGGAGCCCGCTGCCCAAGTACTGGACCGCCTTCGACGTCGCTGCCAACGCGGGTGGCTATGTCCCGCTGGGGTTCCTGCTGGCCTTGAGCTTCTTGCGGCGAGGCGGGCAAAGTCTTGCCCCGGCCGACCGGGTGGTGGCCATCGCAGTCGCGACCCTGGCGGCCGCCGGGCTGTCGCTGGCCATGGAGGCGCTGCAGACTTATCTGCCGTCGCGCGTGCCCTCGAACGTGGATTTCGTCCTCAATGTGGCTGGGGCGCTGTTGGGGGCCGTGGTGGCCGCAGCCCTGGAGATGGTCGGGGCGATCGATCGCTGGAGCCGGTTTAGGGTGCGCTGGTTCGTCGAGGACGCCCGCGGCGCCTTGGTGCTGCTCGCGCTCTGGCCGTTCGCCCTGCTGTTTCCGGCCGCGGTCCCGTTCGGGCTGGGGCAGGTGCTGGAACGGCTGGAGGCCGCCCTGGCCGAGTGGTTGCTGGACACCCCTTTTCTCGAGTGGTTGCCGGTTCGCGACATCGAGTTGCAGCCCCTGGTCCCAGGGGCGGAATTGATCTGTGTGGCCTTGGGCGCGCTCATTCCCTGCCTGCTGGGTTATTCGGTGATCCGGTCGATAGCACGCCGCGCCCTGTTCGCGCTGGCTGCGGTCGCGGTGGGGGTGGGGGCCACAGCCTTGTCAGCGGCGCTGAGTTGGGGTCCGGCGCATGCCTGGGCCTGGCTCAGCCTGCCGGTGCAGCTGGGTTTGCTGGCGGCGATGGTACTGGCGGCGGCGGCGCTTCCGGCGCCTCGCCGGGCATGTGCTGCCCTGGTGCTGGCGGGACTGGTCCTGCACCTGAGCCTGTTGAACCAGGCGCCCGCCAGTGCCTACTTCGCCGACACCTTGCAGGCCTGGGAGCAGGGCCGGTTCATCCGCTTCAACGGCCTGGCGCAATGGCTGGGCTGGACGTGGCCTTACGCGGCGCTGTTCTATGTGCTGCTCCGTGTCTCGCGCGGCGACCCGCAAAATAGAATGGCTACATGAGCGATGCGAACTCCTATTACGAACGCCACATCTTTTTTTGCCTGAACGAGCGAAAGAACGGCGAGGCCTGTTGCGCCCAACACCATGCCCAGCAAGCCTTCGACAGGTGCAAGGCACAGGTCAGGTTGCAAGGCCTGGCGGGGCCCGGCCAGGTTCGCGTCAACAAAGCCGGTTGCCTGGATCGCTGCGCCGCCGGGCCGGTGGCCGTGGTCTATCCCGAGGCCGTCTGGTACACCTATGTCGACGAGCAGGACATCGACGAGATCGTCGAGTCGCACCTCAAGAACGGCAAGGTGGTGGAGCGCTTGCTGACACCGCCGCATCTGGGACGCTGACACGATGAATTCCCAGACCCGGCGCTTCCGGCTGGCCGGCCCGGCCGGAGTCATCGAAGCCCTGCGCGATGAACCGATGGACGCCGCCTCCAAGGGCACGGCCGTGATCGCGCATCCGCACCCTTTGTTCGGCGGGACCATGGAAAACAAGGTCGTGCAGACCCTGGCCCGCGCCTTCGTCCTGGCCGGCTGGACCGCCTTGCGCTTCAATTTCAGGGGCGTGGGCGCGACCGAAGGCCAACACGATGAGGGCCGCGGCGAGCTGGACGACATGCTGGCCGTGGTGGCGGCAGAGGCGCCTCCCGGCCCATTGGCACTGGCGGGGTTTTCCTTCGGCGGTTCGGTGGCCGGGTTGGCGGTCGACAAGCTTTGGCCGGTGCGTGCCATCGACAAGATCGTCCTCGTCGGCACCGGCGTTTCGCGTTTGATGCTTCCCGCACTCCCCGCCGAGGCCCACGATCGCGCGCTGGTGATTCATGGCGAGCAGGACGACACGGTTCCGCTCTCCGCCGTCATGGACTGGGCCCGCCCGCAGTCACTTCCCGTTACCGTGGTTCCGGGGGGCGGTCATTTCTTTCACGGACAATTGCCCCTCCTCAAAAGTCTCGTGGTCCGCCACCTCCGTTCCTGAAGTCCCCGTTCCCATGAAAAAAATTACGCAGGCCCTGGCCGCGTCCATCCTTGCCCTGTTCTGTTTCGCCGCAGCCGCGCAAACACCCCAGCCTCCGGAGATTGCCGCGCGCAGCTACCTGCTGCTGGATGTCACGGCCAACCAGATGCTGGCGGCGCGCGATATCGACGTTCCGGTCGAGCCGGCTTCGCTGACCAAGCTCATGAGCGCCTACCTGGTGTTCGACGCGCTTCGCAGCAAGAAGATCGACCTGAAGCAGACCCTTCCCGTGAGCACGCGGGCCTGGAAGATGCCCGGCTCGCGCATGTTCATCGACCCCAGCATGCAGGTGCCGGTCGAAGACCTGATCAAGGGGATGATCGTCCAGTCGGGCAACGACGCGACGGTGGTGCTGGCCGAAGGAGTGGGCGGCACCGTGGAGCGCTTCGTGCAGCTCATGAACGAGCAGGCCAAGGCCCTGGGCATGAAAGCCACCAGTTACCGCAACCCCGAGGGCTTGACCGAGGCCGGCCACACCACCACCGCTCGCGACCTGGGCATCCTGTCGACGCGGCTGATCCAGGACTTTCCTGACTTCGTGAACTACTACACGATCAAGAAATACCGCTACGAGGGCACGCCCACGGCCAACGACACCAACCGCAACATGCTGCTGTTTCGCGACCCGACGGTCGACGGCCTGAAGACCGGGCACACCAACGCCGCCGGCTACTGCCTCATCGCCACGGCCAAGCGTGACTTCCCGAACGTCGGTGCCCGCAGGGTGATGGCCATCGTGCTGGGCGCCACCAGCGAAAACGCGCGCGCCAACGAGGCCCAGAAGCTGCTCAATTGGGGCTATACCGCCTACGAGGCCATCAAGCTGTTCGATGCGAACCAGGCCGTGGTCACCCCCGAGGTCTGGAAAGGCACCCAGAAAACCGCCAAGCTGGGCCGGCCCCAGGCCGTGGTGGTGGCTGTGCCGGCCGGCACGGCCATGCGGGTCAAGACCCAGGTCGCCCGGCCCGATCCCTTGATCGCGCCCCTGACCAAGGGCCAGGTCGTCGGGACCCTCAAGATCAGTTCGGGCGACCAGCCTCTGCTGGACGTCCCCTTGATGGCGCTGGAGACGGTCGAGCAGGCCGGTGTTCTCAGCCGGGCCTGGGATGCCCTGCGGCTCTGGATTAAGTAACGCCCATTGAGCGTTTTCCCCGACCGGGATATACTCGAGGGCTTTCCCGCAATTTGGGGCGGGAGAAGCTTTCCTGTAAGTTTTTCTATTTATCGACGTTTAGGGACGTTTAATGCCAACCATCAATCAACTCGTGCGTCACGGGCGGGAGGTCGAAAAGACCAAATCCAAGAGCCCGGCGATGCAGAACAGCCCCCAGCGCCGGGGCGTGTGCACCCGCGTGTACACCACGACGCCAAAGAAGCCGAACTCGGCGCTTCGTAAAGTTGCCAAGGTGCGCCTGACCAACGGTTTCGAAGTCATTTCCTACATCGGCGGCGAAGGCCACAACCTGCAGGAGCACTCGGTGGTGCTCGTGCGCGGCGGCCGCGTCAAGGACTTGCCCGGTGTGCGTTACCACATCGTGCGCGGTTCGCTGGACCTGCAAGGCGTGAAAGACCGCAAGCAGTCCCGCTCCAAGTACGGCGCCAAGCGTCCGAAGAAGGCTTAAGAGTTTTTTAGTTTGTCGGTGCTCGTTCGGCCCTGGCAGGCTGAATGTGCGTAGTGACCCGAAGCGCGGAATTGTCTGTGTGGGTCGAGTAAGCGGGGGCCTGATGGCTCTCTAGGCTCCCGGAAGGGGCAGGCCAGCTGAAGCAAATATAGAGGTGAAAAAATGCCACGTCGTCGCGAAGTCCCTAAACGTGAAATCCTGCCGGATCCCAAGTACGGCAATGTCGAGCTCGCCAAGTTCATGAACGTCATCATGCAAGGCGGCAAGAAGGCGATCGCCGAGCGCATCGTCTACGGCGCGCTCGAGCAGATCGAGAAGAAGAACCCCGGCAAAGACCCGGTGGAAGCCTTCACCATGGCGATCAACAACGTCAAGCCCATGGTCGAGGTGAAGTCCCGCCGCGTCGGCGGCGCCAACTACCAGGTGCCCGTCGAAGTGCGCCCGGTTCGCCGCCTCGCGCTGTCGATGCGCTGGCTGAAGGAAGCCGCCAAGAAGCGCGGCGAGAAGTCCATGGCGTTGCGCCTGGCCAACGAACTCATGGAAGCCACGGAAGGCCGCGGCGGTGCCATGAAAAAGCGTGACGAAGTGCACCGCATGGCCGAGGCGAACAAGGCATTCAGCCACTTCCGCTTCTAAAAACCGTCCCCATCTGGAGTACGGGCCCGCCACGAGCGGGCCTGTGCCCGTTTAACGAAAGATTATCATGGCCCGCAAAACGCCTATCGAGCGCTACCGCAACATCGGTATCTCGGCTCACATCGACGCCGGCAAGACGACGACGACCGAGCGCATCCTTTTCTACACCGGCGTGAACCACAAGATTGGCGAAGTGCACGACGGCGCTGCCACCATGGACTGGATGGAGCAGGAGCAGGAGCGCGGCATCACGATCACTTCCGCCGCCACCACCTGCTTCTGGAAGGGCATGGACCTGTCCTTCCCCGAGCACCGCATCAACATCATCGACACCCCCGGCCACGTGGACTTCACCATCGAGGTGGAGCGTTCCATGCGCGTGCTGGACGGCGCCTGCATGGTGTACTGTGCCGTGGGCGGCGTGCAGCCCCAGTCGGAAACCGTCTGGCGCCAGGCCAACAAGTACCGCGTGCCGCGGCTCGCGTTCGTCAACAAGATGGACCGGACCGGCGCCAACTTCTTCAAGGTCTACGAGCAGATGAAGACCCGGCTGAAGGCCAATCCCGTGCCCATCGTGATCCCGATCGGCGCCGAGGAGAACTTCACCGGAGTGGTCGACCTGCGCAAGATGAAGGCCATCTACTGGGACGAAGCCTCGCAAGGCATGAAGTTCAACTTCGCCGAGATCCCGGCCGAGCTGGTCGAGCAGGCCAAGGAATGGCGCGAGAAGATGGTCGAGGCCGCGGCCGAAGCCAACGAAACGCTGATGAACAAGTACCTGGAAGAGGGCGATCTGACCGAAGATGAGATCACCCTGGGCCTGCGCACCCGTACCATCGCCGGCGAAATCCAGCCGATGCTGTGCGGCACCGCGTTCAAGAACAAGGGTGTGCAGCGCATGCTGGACGCCGTGATCGAGCTCATGCCTTCGCCGGTGGACATTCCCCCCGTCAAGGGCATGGACGACGACGAAAAGCCGGTCACCCGCCGTGCCGACGACAACGAGAAGTTCTCCGCGCTGGCGTTCAAGCTCATGACCGACCCGTTCGTCGGCCAGCTGACGTTCGTTCGCGTCTACTCGGGCGTGTTGTCCAAGGGCGACAGCGTCTACAACCCGATTCGCGGCAAGAAAGAGCGCATCGGCCGTATCGTGCAGATGCACGCCAACAACCGCCTCGAAGTCGACGAAATCCGCGCCGGCGACATCGCTGCCTGCGTGGGCCTGAAAGACGTGACCACCGGCGAAACGCTGTGCGACCCCAGCTCCATCGTGATGCTGGAACGCATGGTGTTCCCCGAGCCCGTGATCGCCCAGGCAGTCGAGCCCAAGACCAAGATGGACCAGGAAAAGATGGGCATTGCGCTCAACCGCCTGGCCGCTGAGGATCCTTCGTTCCGCGTCAAGACCGATGAAGAGTCGGGCCAGACCATCATCGCCGGCATGGGCGAGCTGCACCTGGAAATCATCGTCGACCGCATGAAGCGCGAGTTCGGCGTGGAAGCCAACGTGGGCAAGCCCCAGGTGGCTTACCGCGAAACCATCCGCAAGACGGTGGAAGACAGCGAAGGCAAGTTCGTTCGCCAGTCCGGCGGCAAGGGCCAGTACGGCCACGTCGTGCTCAAGATCGAACCGAACGAAGCCGGCAAGGGTTTCGAGTTCGTCGACGCCATCAAGGGCGGCGTGGTGCCGCGCGAGTACATCCCGGCGGTGGAAAAGGGCGTCATTGAAGCCCTCAACAGCGGCGTGCTGGCGGGCTACCCGGTTGTGGACGTGAAGGTCACGCTGCACTTCGGCTCCTACCACGACGTCGACTCGAACGAAAACGCGTTCAAGATGGCCGCCATCTTCGGTTTCAAGGAAGGCTGCCGCAAGGCCGGCCCCGTCATCCTCGAGCCGATGATGTCGGTGGAAGTCGAGACGCCTGAAGACTATGCCGGCAACGTGATGGGCGACCTGTCCTCACGCCGCGGCATGGTGCAGGGCATGGAAGACATGGTTGGCGGCGGCAAGGTCATCAAGGCCGAGGTCCCGCTGTCCGAGATGTTCGGCTACTCGACCACGCTGCGCTCGATGTCGCAGGGCCGCGCCACGTACACGATGGAGTTCAAGCACTACAGCGAAGCTCCGCGCAACGTGGCGGAAGCAATTGTGGCGGCAAGGACCAAATAAAAACCCGAGGACAAGGCGGCGAAGCTGCCTTGTTCTCACCTTGTTTGTTCTGCGACTGCGTGCCCCCCGTTGCCCGTGGCGGGGGAATCAGCAACACAGTGCAGACGTTAAACCTCACACGGGCATTGCTCTTTGGAGATCAGAAATGGCAAAAGGAAAATTCGAGCGTACCAAGCCGCACGTCAACGTGGGCACGATTGGCCACGTGGACCATGGCAAGACGACGCTGACGGCGGCCATCACCTCGGTGCTGGCGGCCAAGTTCGGCGGCGAGGCCAAGGCGTATGACCAGATCGACGCGGCTCCGGAAGAAAAAGCGCGCGGCATCACCATCAACACCGCGCACGTCGAGTACGAGACCAAGAACCGCCACTACGCGCACGTGGACTGCCCCGGCCACGCCGACTACGTCAAGAACATGATCACCGGCGCCGCCCAGATG
>NZ_JABJVV010000022.1 GCF_013155545.1 Caenimonas soli
TCGGACGATCCGACGGCTGTCAGCGCCAGCCGCACCATTCAATGGACTGTGACCGATGCCAACTCGGACGGCGCGGGCGCTGCCACGAGCGCGGCGGGCACTTCAACCATCAATGTGACGGCGGTCAACGACGCGCCGGTGCTGACGGACCTGGGCGGCACGCTGGCGTACACGGAGAATGGCGCGGCGGCAGCGATCGACAGCGCGATCACGCTGACTGATGTCGACGACACGCAAATGGCTTCGGCCACGGTGACAATCAGTGCCGGCTTCACCGCCGGCGACGTGCTGGGCACGGGCGACCTGACCGGCACGGGCATCACCGCTAGCTACAACGCGAGCACCGGCGTGCTCACGCTCAGCGGTGTGGCCAGCAAGGCGACCTACGAGGCGGCTCTGGAGTCGGTGACCTACCACAGCACGTCGGAGGACCCGACAGCCGTCAGCGCCAGCCGCACCATTCAATGGACCGTGACCGATGCCAACTCGGACGGCGCGGGCGCTGCCACGAGCGCGGCAGGCACCTCGACCATCAATGTGACGGCGGTCAACGACGCGCCGGTGCTCGCGGGACTGGGCGGCACGCTGGCGTACACGGAGAATGGCGCGGCGGCAGCGATCGACAGCGCGATCACGCTGACTGATGTCGACGACACGCAAATGGCTTCGGCCACGGTGACAATCAGTGCCGGCTTCACCGCCGGCGACGTGCTGGGCACGGGCGACCTGACCGGCACGGGCATCACCGCTAGCTACAACGCGAGCACTGGCGTGCTCACGCTCAGCGGTGTGGCCAGCAAGGCGACCTACGAGGCGGCTCTGGAGTCGGTGACCTACCACAGCACCTCGGACGATCCGACCGCCGTCAGCGCCAGCCGCACCATTCAATGGACCGTGACCGATGCCAACTCGGACGGCGCGGGCGCTGCCACGAGCGCGGCGGGCACTTCAACCATCAATGTGACGGCGGTCAACGACGCGCCGGTGCTGACGGACCTGGGCGGCACGCTGGCGTATACAGAAAACGCTGCGGCCAGCGTGATCGACGGCACGATCACCCTGGCCGACGCGGACGACACGCAGATGGTCTCGGCCACGGTGACGATCAGCGCCGGCTTCACCGCCGGCGACGTGCTGGGCTTCACCAACACTGCCTCCATCACCGGCAGCTACAACGCGAGCACTGGCGTACTCACGCTCACAGGCCTGGCCACCACGGCGGCCTACGAGGCGGCCTTGGAGTCAGTGACCTACCACAGCACTTCGGACGACCCGACCGCCGTCAGCGCCAGCCGCACCATTGAGTGGAAGGTGACCGACGCCAACTCGGACGGCGCAGGCGCTACCACGAGCGCGGCAGGCACCTCGACCATCAATGTGACGGCGGTCAACGACGCGCCGACGCTCACCACGATGGCCGCACCGGTGGACACCGTGAATGAAGACACGCAGGTGGAGGTCACGTTTGCCGAGATCGCGGCGCAGGGTGACGAAGCGGACGTCGATGGCACGGTGACCGCGTTCGTGGTCAAGGCCGTGAGCAGCGGCACGCTGCTGATCGGCACCAGCGCGGGGACGGCGACGGCGTGGGCGGCGGGCAGCAACGACACGGTCGATGCGACGCAAAAAGCGTACTGGACCGGTGCGGCCAATGCCAACGGCACGCTCAATGCGTTCACGGTGGTGGCAAAAGACAACGGCGGGCTGGAGTCGGCCACGCCGGTGCAGGTGCAGGTGAGCGTGACGGCGGTCAACGATGCGCCGGTGCTGGCGGGCGATCTGGCGGCGACGGTTAATGAGGGAGCGAGCAACACGATCACCACGACGGATCTGAACTACACCGATCCGGACGACAACGCGGCGGGTGTGACCTTCACGGTCACCGACCAGATCAACGGCACGTTGAAGGTCGGCGGCGTTGCGGCCACCTCGTTCACCGGAACGCAACTGGTGGCTGGCGACGTGACGTTCCTGCACGACGGCAGCGAGACGCTGACGGCCTCGTTCAAGGTGTCGGTGGAAGACGGCAACGAGGACGCTTCGACGCCCACGCAGAGCACCTTCAACTTCACGGTGAACCCGGTCAACGACGCGCCGGTGCTGACGGGCGACCTGGCGGCGACGGTGGACGAGGGCGCGAGCTACACGATCACCACGACGGATCTGAACTACACCGATCCGGACGACAACGCGGCGGGGGTGACCTTCACGGTCACCGACCAGGTCAACGGCACGGTGAAGGTGGGCGGCGTTGCGGCCACCTCGTTCACCGGCACGCAGCTGGCCGCTGGCGACGTGACGTTCCTGCACGACGGCAGCGAGACGCTGGCGGCCTCGTTCAAGGTGTCGGTGGAAGACGGCAACGAGGACGCTTCGACGCCCACGCAGAGCACCTTCAACTTCACGGTGAACCCGGTCAACGACGCGCCGGTGCTGACGGGCGACCTGGCGGCGACGGTGGACGAGGGCGCGAGCTACACGATCACCACGACGGATCTGAACTACACCGATCCGGACGACAACGCGGCGGGTGTGACCTTCACGGTCACCGACCAGATCAACGGCACGTTGAAGGTCGGCGGCGTTGCGGCCACCTCGTTCACCGGAACGCAACTGGCGGCTGGCGACGTGACGTTCCTGCACGACGGCAGCGAGACGCTGACGGCCTCGTTCAAGGTGTCGGTGGAAGACGGCAACGAGGACGCTTCGACGCCCACGCAGAGCACCTTCAACTTCACGGTGAACCCGGTCAACGACGCGCCGGTGGCGGTGGCCGATACGGTCGTCACCAACGTGGCGCTCGGAACCTCGTACGTCATCCCGGGCAAAGCACTGCTGGCGAACGACACCGATGCCGATAGCGGTCCGTCGCTGCTCAGCATTGCCAGCGTGTCCAACCCCGCCGCGCCTTCCGACACTGTCAGCCTGTCGACCGGAAACGTGACCTACACCGACAACACGCCGGCGGGCGGGTCGTTCAAGTACACGGTATCCGACGGCACGAACACCAGCGCTGCCGGCGACGTGTCGATCGCCCGGCAGGCGTCGGCGACGTTCGTTGGAACCACAGCCAACGAGATTTTCGTGGGGAGTTCCAGCAACAACGAGGTCTACCAGTTCGATGCAACGGCAGCCGGAGGTTTCGGCCGAGACGCGATCCGTGACATGGGTGGAAACGGCGAAGAAATCCAGATCATCACCAGCAGCCCACTCAACAGCACCAGCATCGCTTCCTTGAATTTCGAGCGCGTCGGGGACGATCTGATTGTCAGCGTCAATGCTTCCCAGATCACCGTGTATGACCAGTACGTCGCGGCGAACTCCCTGTCGACAATCCAGTTCACCAATGGCGGCACCGCCTACGGTTATCAACTGAACACCACCGGCTACCGTCTCAGCATCGACGCGAGCAGTCCGCTGGACGGAACCAACCAGGAGGACATGATCGCCGGAACGTCGTCGCTTACCGGGGAGACACTGAACGGCCAGAACCAGAACGACTTGCTTTTCGGCAACGCGGGCAATGACACTCTAGATGGCGGCACAGGCAATGACTTGCTCGTCGGTGGCGGGGGTAACGACACCTTCGTCTTCGATACGACACTCAATGCTTCAACCAACGTCGATCGAATTGCGGACCTTCAGGCCGATGGAACGGACAAGATCCACCTGGACGAGTCGATATTCGCCGCCTTCGCGACTCCCCCGGCTGGTGGGGCGCCGCTTGCAGCCGCGAATTTCGCTGCCAATGCGGGCGGTGTGGCCGGTGACGCCAACGACTTCATTCTGTATGACACCAGTACCGGAAATCTGTATTACGACGCTGATGGCAACGGTGGCGGTGCCAGGGTTCTCTTTGCAATCTTGTACCTGCCGGACGTGACGGGGACGGTCGACAACACCGATTTCGTCGTCATCCCCTGAGCTCTCGCGAATCTTCGGGCTTTTTCATGATCGCATTGCTCCAACTCCTCAAGCGCCCGCTGCTCCATGTTGCGGGCTTCTCCTTCTTCGTGAACCTCTTGCTGTTGGCGCCGGCGCTGTTCATGCTGCAGGTCTTCGACCGCGTGCTGACCAGCCAGAGCCAGGCGACGTTGCTGGTGCTGCTGCTCGGCATGGCGGTGGCGCTCGGCCTGATGTTGCTGCTGGACTATCTGCGAAGTCGCCTGCAGGGGGTCGTCGGCAACCTGATCGCGGAGCAGCTTTCGCCGATCGTGGCCAAGGTCATGCTGGCCAGTTCCGCGCGTCGGACCGAGCGCGTGCCGTCTGAGGGCCTACGGGACGTCGCGGCGCTGCGCAACCTGTTTTCCGCCCAGGGCCTGCTGGCGCTGTTCGACATGCCCTGGGCAATCATCTACGTGGCCGTGATCTGGCTAGCGCACCCTTTGTTGGGGATAGCGGCGGCCGCCGCGTCGTTGCTGATGCTCGTCCTGGCGCTGGTGAACGACCGCATCACGCGCCGAGAGATCGAAGCGCTGCAGAAGGAGGCGGCGGTGGCCACGCGCTATCTCGAATCCTCGATGCAGAACGCCGAGGTGGTGCAATCCCTGGGCATGGGCGAGGCGCTGTTGGGACGCTGGCGGGATCTCAACGCCAGGGTCACCGCGCTGCAGGGCCCGACCGCGCGCAAGTCCGTGGCGATGGCCGCCCTGACGCGTGCCACCCGCCAGGCGGTTCAGGTGGCGATGCAGGCGCTCGGCGCCTACCTGGTCATCAGCGGTGATGGCACGCCCGGCATCCTCGTCGCCGCCACGATCCTGCTCGGGCGCGCCCTGGCTCCGGTGGAGCAGGTGGTGGGCGGCTGGCGAGTGCTGGCCGAAGGGCGCGCCGCTTTCTCACGGCTGTCCGAGCTGCTCGACATGGCCGCGCGCGAGCCCGAACGGATGACCCTGCCGCCGCCGAGCGGCAGGCTGCAGGCACAGGGCTTGGTGTACCGGGCGCCGCAGAGTGAGCGGTTGATCCTGGCCGGGGTATCGCTCAGTCTCGAGCCCGGCGAGTCGTTGGCCATCGTTGGCGCCAGCGGCGCCGGCAAGTCCACACTGCTGCGCCTGCTCACCGGCCTGTGGAAGCCTACGGCCGGCGTCGTGCGGCTGGATCACGTGGATGTGGCGCAATGGCCGCGGGCGCAGCTTGGCCCCTGGCTCGGTTATGTGCCGCAAGATGTGGAGTTGTTCGCGGGTACGGTCGCGGAGAACATAGCGCGTCTGGGCGTGGTGGATTCGGAGATGGTGGTGCGGGCGGCCCGGCGGGCCGGCGTGCACGAGTTGATCCTTGCGCTGCCGGGCGGCTACGACACGCCCGTCGATGCCATGGGGACCATGCTCTCGCCTGGGCAGCGCCAGCGGATCGCGCTGGCCCGGGCGCTATATGGCGATCCCAAGTTGCTTGTGCTCGATGAGCCCAATTCCAACCTCGACGGGGCCGGCGAGCTGGCGCTGGGCGAGGCGCTGAAATCTCTCAAGGGGCACGTAACGGTCATCGTCGTCACCCACCGCAACACGTTGGTACAGCACATGGACAAGATGCTGGTGCTGGAAGCCGGCCGTGTGCAGGAGTACGGCAGCGCGGCCGAGGTCAGGCAAGCGATGCAGCGGTCGGCCCAAAAGGCGGTCGGCGGGCAATTGGTGGCGATACCGCGGGCGCCGCGCGAGGCAGCAGCATCATGAACAACTTCGTCGGCGCTGTGGCGGCAAACGATCCGGTGGCACCGCATCTGGCCGAAGCCGTCCGGCTGACCCGTTGGGGCATGGCGGTGCTCTTGTGCGGCTTGTTGCCGGTGCTGGCCTGGCTGTCGTTCGCGCCGCTGTCGTCTGCGGTGGTGGCGCAGGCGTACGTCAAGGTGGACCTGAATCGACGGCCGGTGCAGCATGCCGAAGGTGGCACGGTGCGCGAGGTGCTGGTGCGCGACGGCCAGCGGGTGCGCCAGGGAGAGCCGTTGCTGATTCTGGGAGACGTGTCCGTCGATGCCGACAGGAATCGGCTCGACTACCGTGTCCGCTCCGAGGGGGCCAGCCTGGCGCGGCTCGACGCCGAGCAAACCCTGGCACGCGCGATCGTATTTCCGCCAGAGCTTGTCGAGGGAGCGAAGAACGACCCGCGCCTGGCAGGGCAGATGGACAAGGAGCGGGCCTTGTTCGGCGCGCGGCGCGATGCGTTGCAGGGACAGGTGCGGCTGCTGCAGGTTCAGCGCGAAAAAGTGGCGGAAGAGATCGTGGCGCTGCGGGCGCAGATTGCGCAGGCAGTCGAATCCGCCGCATTCCAGAAAACCGAACTCGAAACCAACCGCCGGCTGCTCAAGGACGGCTTCATCTCGGCCACCCGCATCGCCCAGCTGGAAGGCACCGTGGCCGACTACGGCGTGAAGATCGGGGAGCGCCGTTCGGAACTGGCGCGGGCACAGCAGCGGATGGTCGATGCGGACCTGCGGATACGTTCGCTGGAAAGCGACTACCGCCAGCAGGCCAGCGACCAGCTCAAGGTCACGGCTGCGCGGCTCTCCGAGATCGAGCAGGAGCGCCGCAAGTCGGTCGATGCGTCGGCGCGCCAGGTGATCCTGGCGCCAGCTACCGGCGAGGTCATCGACCTGAAATATTCAACGCCCGGTTCGGTCATTCCACCTCGCGAAACCATTGCCGACATCGTGCCGGTCGACTCCCGGTTGCTGACGGAGGCGCGCATTCGCACCGAAGACATCAACCGGATCCAACGCGGCCAGCCCGCGGACATCCGGTTCACCGCTTTCAAGTACCGCACGACACAACTCGTCCATGGCAAGGTGGTCTACATTTCGGCGGACCGGCTGGTCGACCGTGCAAACAATGTCCCGTACTACTCCGTCCTGGTTGAAGCAGATCCCGTGTCGCTGGCCGCGGCGGGAGACCTGAAGCTGCTGGCGGGCATGCCGGCCGAGGTGTACATCCTCGGTGAGGAGCGAACGCCCCTGCAATACCTGATCGAGCCGATCAGCCAGGTATTGCGCCGCGCCGGGCGCGAGCGCTGACCCGCGCGTCACACCACCAGCGGTGGCTCGGCCATGGCCTCGATCTGTTCTTCCAGCATCTGCACCTGGCCCTGCCAGTAGTCGCTGGAGCCGAACCAGGGGAAATTGATCGGGAAGATCGGGTCGGCCCAGCGCCGTGCCAGCCATGCGCTGTAGTGGATCAGCCTCAGCGTGCGCAGCGGCTCGATCAGGGCCAGCTCTTCGCGGTTGAACTCTCGGAACATCTCGTAGCCGTCCACCAGCGGGCCCAGCTGCTTCTGGCGCTGGCCGCGATCGCCCGACAGCAGCATCCAGAAGTCCTGCACCGCGGGCCCGGTGCGCGCGTCGTCCAGGTCCACGAAATGCGGGCCCTGGTCGGGCACCCACAGGATGTTGCCGGGATGGCAATCGCCGTGCAGGCGGATCATCGAGATGCCGCTGTCCCGCCGTTCGCCCAACGCAGTGTCGGCGATCATGCGCAAGGCCTCGTCGCACTGTCTTTCCCAGGCAGACTGGACATCGAGCGGAATCATCTGGTGCTCCAGCAACCACGTGCGCGGCTCCAGGCCGAAGGTCTGCATATCGAGCGCGGGCCTGCTGACAAACGGCCGGGCCTTGCCCGTCATGTGGATGCGCGCAAGAAAGCGTCCGATCCATTCCAGCACTTCGGCGTCGTCCAGTTCGGGTGCACGGCCACCCCGGCGCGGGCTTACGCTGAATTCGAACCCGCCGAACGAATGCAAGGTCTTGCCGTTCAGGACCAGCGGGCCGACGGCGGGCACCTCGGCGGCCATCAGTTCGGCCGCGAAAGCGTGTTCCTCCAGGATCTGCGCCGTGTTCCATCGGCCGGGGCGGTAGAACTTGGCCACCACGGCGTCCAGTCCCTCGTGGGCTTCTTCGAGGTGGATCTGGTAGACGCGGTTCTCGTACGAGCTCAGCGCCAGCAGCCGGCCGTCGCCGTACAGGCCGACGCTGGCCATTGCGTCCAGCACCACGTCGGGCGTGAGCTGTTCATAGGGATGGGATGACATCCCTCATTGTCGCCCTAGCTCAATGACAGGATGTGCCCTTGGCGCGGATCACCCCGGCCCGCCAGTACCTGCGCATACACCGCCTGCGCCGCTTCCGGACCCTGGTGACGCTGTACCTGGAGCCAGGGCGCACTGTCGTTGCTGGCTTTGGCGCTGAACGCGCGCCAGGCCTGCACCAGCCGTTTCCCCAGTTCTGCGGGACCCCAGTCGGCTTGGCGCTTCTTCGCTTGAGCCGGTGCGAAGAACAGGGTCGGACGCGGCCCCGGCAAATCCTTGGCGCCGCCCAGCTGGTCCACGTGGGTGCCGCCAATCGAGCAGCTGTACTTGAGGTTGGCAAAGCGGCTGTGGATGCTGCGCCGCAGCTGCGCGTTGCCGGCGAAATCGGTATAGACGCACGCGGTATCGGCAGGCAGTTGGTCGAGCTGGTCGTAGCTCAGCACGCGGCTGTAGCAGCCCAGGCTCTCGCAGAATGCGCGATTGTCCGGCGAAGTCAGGCCCACCACCTCGATGCCCGGCCGCTGGATGAGCTGGAAAGCCGTGCCGTAGGCGGTCTTGCTCGACGCGCTGGACAGCAGCACGGTGCGGGCGCCGAAGAAGTCGTTGTCCGCCAGGAAGTCGTCGATCAGCCAGGAGGTGATGAAGAGCGGCCGCAATATCGCCTGGGCGTCTTCGCTGCCCGGTGTATGGAACGGGTCGGCGCTGCACCGCAGGTACTGGTTGTACAAGGCGTGCAGCTGGGCGCGATGCGGCGCCGCATCGCTGAAACCCGAAGCCGTGACGCGATCGGGTTGCAGCACGGCTTGATTGGACATCGGCCAGTAGCCGTAGAGTTTTTCGCCCACCGCCACGCCCGGATGCAGCGACTGCACCACGGTGGCGAAGCCCCACACCGGCACGATCCCCCAGCCCTGCTCGCCGGTGGGATAGAACTGCCAGTAGTTCATCGCCTCGCCGAAGGCCGCGTAGGTGATGTTATTGGAGGTCAGCGCGAAGGAATCGACGCGCACACGGATCTGGCCGTCGGCCAGCGGGGCGTCCTCGCGGGTTTCGATGCGCGTGGTGCCCAGCTGGTCCTGGCGCACTAGGAGGGTGGTCGTGCTCATGGGGGCACCCTAAACCAAACGGCCTGCCTGTTCAAGACAGGCAGGCCGCATCGGTGACAGCAGGCCTTACACCAGGTTGATCGCGACGTTGATGTTGCCGCGGGTGGCGTTGGAGTACGGGCACACCTTGTGGGCGGTGTCCACCAGGGCCTGGGCGGCGGCGCGCTCCATGCCCGGCAGGCTCACGTTCAGGCGGGCAGCGATGCCGTAGGACTGGCCGACCGGTCCCAGGTCGACTTCGGCGTCCACCGCCACGTCGGCCGGCAGGGCGACCTTCATCTTGCCCGCAACCGCCTTCATGGCACCGATGAAGCAGGCGGAATAACCGGCCGCGAACAGCTGCTCGGGGTTGGTGCCGGTGCCGGGGGTGCCGGGGGGCGACAACTTGATGTCCAGGCGGCCATCGTCGGTGCGGGAGACGCCGTCGCGGCCACCGGTGGTGTGGGCTTTGGCGGTGTACAGCACTTTTTCGAGTTGGGTCATGGTGGTTCCTTTGGGGTTGAAAGACTTCGTTTGAAGCGGGTTGAAAGAGGGGGTGAGGGTCAGCCGGCCAGGCGCTGGCGCAGCCCCTGGATCTGGCGCGTCAGTTGCACCAGCTCGGGTATCGAACACTGGCTGGCGGCCAGGATGCAGCCGGGGATTTTCTGGGCGCGGCTCTTGAGCTTGCGCCCGGCGGCGGTCAGGGTGATGTGCACGCGCCGCTCGTCCTCGACGGCGCGGATGCGGGCGATCAGGCCGGCTGCCTCCAGCCGCTTGAGCAAGGGGGTCAGCGTGCCGGAGTCCAGCGACAGGCGTTCGCCCAGCTCGGAGACCGTCAGGCCGTCGCGCTCCCATAGCACCAGCAGCGTAAGGTATTGCGGATAGGTCAGGCCCAGCTCATCGAGCAACGGCTTGTACAGCTTGGTCATGGCCAGCGACGCCGAGTACAGGGCGAAGCACAACTGGTTGTCCAGCAGCAGAGCCTGGTTTGGGTCGATTTTTTGCGCCATGGCCGAAGTATAGCGTCAAATTGAATTGCGTGCAACTCAATTTTGCACGAAGGGATGGACTCACCGGCCTGCTACTTCCAAAACCGCCTTCGCGTCAGCGCCAGCGCGATCCAGAACCCGCCCACCGTATAGCCCGTGAGCACCAGGGCGCTGCGCAGGGCATCGGCGGGCCACTGGTCCATGAACATCGGGCGCACCAGTTCCACCGCGTTGGTCAGCGGCAACCAGTCCGACACGATCCTCACGGCTCCCGGCAATTGCTCCCGGGGAAAGAAGATGCCCGACAGGAACATCATGGGCGTGAGGAACAGCGTGAAGTAGTAGGTGAAGAAGTCGTAGCCCGTGGCCAGCGCATTGAAGATCAGCGCGATGCACGAGAAGGTGATGCCCACGCACAGCAGCACCGCCCACGCGGCCAGCAGCTTTGGGCTGTGGCTGATGCCCAGGGCCAGCATGACGCACAGGATGGCCGTGACGGTGAATAGCGACTTGAAGGCGGCCCACAGCATCTCGGCCATCACCACGTTGTCCAGGCTGACCGGCGCGTTCATGATGCCGTCCCAGGTCTTCTGCACGTGCATCCGCGAGAACGCCGAGTACAGCGCCTCGAAGGAGGCCGCATTCATCGCGCTCATGCAGATCGAACCGCTGGCCAGGAACAAGATGTACGGCACCTGGGTGCCGCCCATCTGCACCTGCCCGACGAGCGCGCCCATGCCGTAGCCGAAGGCCACCAGCCACATCAGCGGCTCGGCGATGTTGCCCAGCAGGCTGGGTATCGCCAGCTTGCGCCACACCAGCAGGTTGCGCAGGAACACCGGCCACCAACGCAGCGACAGGTCCGGCACTCTCCAGATGCTTTGGTTCATCGCTAGCCTTCCTCGCGTATTTGCCGGCCCGTCAGCTTGAGGAACAGGTCCTCCAGGTTGGCGGGCCGGTGCAGGGTGCGCAGCGTGGGATGGGCCGCCAGCGCATCGAGCAGCCGCTTGGCCCCCTGCGTGTAGAAAAACACGGTCTCGCCGCTGACCTCGACGCGCGCAGCCAGCGATTTCAGCGGCGACGCGGCCAGCGCCAGCGCCCCGTTGCCATAGGCCTCGACCACGTCGGGTTCCAGGTGCTGCGCGATCAGGTCGCGCGGCCGGCCTTCCGCGATCTTCCTGCCATGGTCCAGGACCAGCAGGCGCGAACAAAGCCGCTCCGCTTCGTCCATGAAGTGCGTGGTAAGCAGGATCGACTTGCCTTGCTGCAACAGCAGTTGCAAACGCTCCCACATCAGGTGGCGCGCCTGCGGGTCCAGTCCGGTGGTCGGCTCGTCCAGCAGCAGCAGCCGCGGGTCGTTGACCAGGGCCCGCGCCAGGCTGAGGCGCCGGCGCATCCCGCCGGACAGTTCGCCCGGTTTCGAATCGGCCTTGTGCGACAGCGCGGCGAACTCCAGCAGCTTGGGGATGCGCTCGCGGATCTGCTTATCCTTCATGCCGAAATAGCGGCCATAGACCAGCAGGTTCTCGGCGCAGCTGAAATCCGGGTCCAGCGTGTCGAACTGGCTCACCACACCCAGCTGGGCCTTGATCGCCAGCGCATCGCGCGGCATGGAAAGACCGAGTGCGGCGATTTCCCCGCCGTCCGGGACGGTGAGTCCCAGGCACATGCGGACGGTGGTGGTCTTGCCCGCGCCGTTCGGGCCGATCACCCCCAGGCACTCGCCGCGGGCGATGTCGAACGACAGGTCGCTGACCACCGTGCTTTGCCCGTAGCGCTTGGAAAGATGGCTGGCCTGGAAGAGAAGTTCACTCATGGGGGCCAGCTATTGTGTCCCAGCCGCTAGAATTTTTGTTTTCGCCTTTCGAAAGCCGCCCAGTGCCCCAACGTCTCGCGGTAGCGCCGCAATACCTCTTGCCCAAGCGGCTTCTTACCGTCTTTGCCGGGCAGGTGGCAAACATGCGCGGCGGTCCGATCACCCACGCCATCATCCGAAATTTCATCAAGAAGTACCGGGTCAACATGGCTGAGGCCGCCGATCCCAGCGTCGAGAGCTACGCAACCTTCAACGAGTTCTTCACCCGGGCGCTGCGCGAAGGCGTTCGCCCGATGGCCGACTCGCCGTTCATTTGCCCTGTCGACGCCGCGATCAGCCAGTTCGGGCCGATCGAGCATGACCAGATCTTCCAGGCCAAGGGCCACAGCTATTCGACGCGCGCCCTGGTCGGCGGTGACCAGTCCCTGGCGCACCGGTTCGACCACGGGCATTTCGCCACCCTGTACCTCGCGCCCAAGGACTATCACCGCATCCACATGCCCTGCGAGGGCCGCCTGCGCCGCATGATCTACGTGCCGGGCGACCTGTTTTCGGTGAATCCGCTGACGGCACGCCATGTGCCGAGCCTGTTCGCGCGCAACGAACGGGTGGTCTGCGTGTTCGACACCCCCTACGGGCCTTTCGTCAACGTGCTGGTCGGCGCGACCATCGTCGGCAGCGTCGCCACCGTCTGGCACGGGGTGGTGAATCCGCCGCGCACGCGGACCATTCGGGAGTGGCGCTACGACGACGAGAACATCGTGCTGGCCAAGGGGGCGGAGATGGGCCGGTTCCTGCTCGGCTCCACGGTGGTCATGCTGTTCCCCAAGAACGTCGTCACCTTCATGGCCGACTGGGCGCCGACCCGGCCGGTGCGGCTGGGCGAGCCGATGGCGACGGTCCTGTCGTCCGCGACCTACTGAAACGCCACTTCGTCGAAGCTGCGCAGCTTGCGGCTGTGCAGGCGCTGGCTGCCCTCCGCGCGCAGGATCTCGATGGCACGCATGCCGATGCGCAAATGCTGGTCGACGCGTTCGCGGTAGAACTGGTTGGCCATGCCGGGCAGCTTGATCTCGCCGTGCAGGGGCTTGTCGCTCACGCACAGCAAGGTGCCGTAGGGAACCCGGAAGCGAAAGCCGTTGGCCGCGATGGTGGCGCTTTCCATGTCCAGCGCCACCGCCCGGCTCTGGCTGAATCGGCGCTGCGGCTGGTTGCCTGGCAAAAGCTCCCAGTTGCGGTTGTCGGTGCTGGCCACTGTCCCGGTGCGCATGATGCGCTTCAGGTCGGCGCCCTTGCATTGCGTGACGTCGGCCACCGCCTTTTCAAGCGCAAGCTGGATTTCGGCCAGGGCGGGGATCGGCACCCATAGGGGCAGTTCCTCGTCCAGCACGTGGTCCTCGCGCACGTAGGCATGGGCCAGCACGTAGTCGCCCAGCTGCTGGCTGTTGCGCAGGCCGGCGCAGTGGCCCAGCATCATCCAGGCGTGCGGCCGCAACACCGCGATGTGGTCGGTGATGGTCTTGGCATTGGCCGGGCCCACGCCGATGTTGACCATGGTGATGCCACCGTGGTTGGGACGCATCAGGTGGTAGGCCGGCATCTGCGGCAGCCGCGGCGGCACCGCGCCCAGGCTGTCGCCCGCTTCGGCGGCCAGTCCCGCGCGGCGCGTCACCACATTGCCAGGTTCCACGAAAGCGGTGTAGTCGCTCTTGGGGTTGGCCATTTCCTCGTGCCCCAGGCGCACGAATTCATCGATGTAGAACTGGTAATTGGTGAACAGCACGAAGTTCTGGAACCAGTCGGGCGCCGTGCCCGTGTAGTGGCGCAGCCGGTGCAGCGAGTAGTCCACGCGCGCCGCGGTGAACAGGGCCAGGGGCTGCGGCTCGCCGGGGCGTTGCTCCCAGGTGCCGTTGGCAATGCCGTCGTCCATCGCGCCCAGGTCCGGCAGGTCGAAGGCGTCGCGCATCAGCATGCGCCGCTCCGGGCTGAGTGTGCCTTCTATGTGCTCATTCTCGGCAAACGAGAAATGCACCGGGATCGGTTGTGTGCTTGTGCCCACTTCCAGTTCGACGCCGTGATTTTGCCGCAGCAGGCGGAACTGCTCCAGGTAGTAATTGCCATACAGGTCGGGCCGGGTGAGCGTGGTTTCGAAGCGGCCGGCGCTGGCCACGAAGCCATAGCTCAAGCCCGAGTTCTCCAGCGCGTTCTGGCGCACCACCGTGTCCGTGTGGATGCGCACGAAGGGGTAGCAGGCGCGCACATGCCCTGGCAGCGCCTCACCTGCGACAAATCGCTGCATTGCATCGCGCAGGTGGTCGATCTGCTGCGAGTAGATGGCGCGGACCTGGGCCAGCGCCGTGTGCGGGTCGCTGTGGCGGCTGGGAGCGATGAAGGGCGGCAAATAGGGCATGAAGCCTATTGTGCAACGTGCAAACCCCGCAGCCCAGACCCCCTTTTGCGCGTGAGAAACCGTCCTACAAGGTGTAACGAAGCCACCTGACGTTACAAACCGCACCCATCGGCCACAGTCGATCCATCCAAAACGTGAACCTGCAACTACCAGGAGTTGAGCGAATGAGAACAGCAACAACGGCCGGCAATCCCTTTGCACTGATGATGGACCCTGCGGGCGTGCGCCAGATGATCGACCGGTCCGAAGCCCTGAGCAGATTGAGTCAGCGCCAATGCCATCCGTTGGACCGGGCCGTGATCCGCAGTGCCAGCGCCGAACTGGCAGCCTATGACGCCAAGATCGACCGCACCACGGTCTATCTGCCGCCCGAAGAAGAAAAATCCTCTCCTGTCGTTCGTTCTTTCCCCGAATCCGTCAATTGAAGCGCCAGCCCGGTGGCGGATAGTGCGGTTGCACTATCACCGCCGGAGGTGCCGTCATCCGAGGCTGTACCCAAGTCCAACCCCAAGGCGCTATCCATTCCCAATGCCCGTGCTGATTGGGCACCCAGTTCGGCATGGCGCGGCTTGTGCCTGACTGGTGGCCCATCGCCGCTTGCGGCGCATGGCGCGCCGCCATCGATTGATCCTCGATACGATTGCGGTCGGCCGCCCACTGGTCGAAGCCGCTATCGCGCCCAACCCGATGGCCTGCGACTTTCAGGTCGCGCCCGCCGAACGCCATTTGCTGGCCCGCCTGTAGCTGCATTGTGCCGCTTGCGGCGCCATAGAGCATTGCCGTGCCGCTGCGGACGACGACTCGCGTGGTTCCCTGCGTCGGGTCGACGTCGATACGGTAGTCGCCCGGCTGCGCCGCCCTGAATGCCAGCTGCGGCGTGGTGATCTCGAACACCTCACCGCCTTCGCGCTGCCGCACCCGTGCGTTGACCGTGCCCTCGTTCAAGCTGGCCTGCAGCACGTTGCGCTCCAGCGCAACGACCTCGACAAAGGTCTCGCTGTCCAAGTGAAGTGCGGCCGGTCCCATCTGCACTTCCGCCCGGCCTCCCTTGTCGGTCCACAGGCGGTCGCCGCGGGCGAGGGGGCGCCGGGCCGACGCATCGGACCATTCCGTGGCGCCGGCCGGCGCAAAGGCCACCGATCCTTCGATGTGCGTCAGACCCGCCAGCCTTGCCGGCGGGGCCGGCTGTGCGATGACCGCGGCGCCGGCAAGGCCCAGTGCCATAACGGGCAGCAGGCGTGACAGAAAACCGCGAAACGGCACAAGGCAGGACTTCATGACGGTCTCCTGGGCCCGGGCCTTTCAACTGGTCCGGCCGGGGTTCAGTATCGGGATGCCGCGCTGCCACACCTCGGGCTGGGGCGGCGGGCGCCGGTCATTGCGCAGATCGGGGCGTTGGCGCGTGCGCTCGCGTTGCTGTTCTTCCCAGGCCTGATGGTCGCGGCGCCACTGCTCGCTGATGGCCTGCTGCTGGCGCTGCCAGGCTTCGCGCTGCGTCTGCTCGCGCTCCAATGCCACGCGGCGGGCCTGCTCTTCGCGCTCGGCCCGTTGCTCGCGCAAGGCCTGGGCGTCGCGCTCGGCGGCGCGGCGCGCCAGTTCCACTTGCTGGGCGTGGGCCTGGCGCCGGCCCTGTTCCTCGCGTTTGGCCAGCGCCTCCTTGCGGGACTGTTCGGCGCGCTTGGCAACGGCCTGCTCGCGTTCGCGCTTGGCCAGCTGTTCACGTTTCGCCGCTTGCTCGCGCTTGGCCTGCTCCAGCTTCGCCAGTTCCAGCTTGGCCAGCTGTTCGCGCTTGCTCGCGTCGGCACGCTTGGCGACCTGTTCGCGCTTGGCCTGCTCGGCCCGCTTGGATTGTTCGGCGAGCTTGGCCTGTTCGGCCAGCTTGGCAGGTTGCGCCGGCTTGGCCTGCTGCGCCACCCGGGGCGCCGGTGCGGCCTTGGGCTGTTGCGCGAGCTTGGCGGCAGCGGCCGCCTGCGCCAACCGCGCTTGCTCCGCCGCCCGGGCTTGTTGTGCCAAACGTTCCTGCTGCTGCGCCGCCTTCGCCTGCTCGGCAAGTTTGGCCTGCTGCGCCAATTTAGCTTGCTCCGCAGCCTTCGCTTGTTCCACAGCTTTCGCCTGTTCGGCTGCCTTGGTTTGCTCCACGGCTTTCGCTTGCTCCGCGGCCTTGGCCTGCTGCGCCAGCTTGGCCTGCTCGGCCTTCGCCTGTTCGGCCGCCTTGGCTTGCTGCGCTGCCTTTGCCTGCTCCGCGAGCAGGCGCTGTGCCTCGGCCTGTTGCGGCGCCGGCGCGCCGCTGGCCGTGACTTGACGGATCTCCGCCTGCGGTGGCGCCGCCCGTGCGACCGCCGTGCGGTCGCGCCCGATGATGCCGCTGCGTTCGGGCATGGGCGGCGGCGGCACGATCTGCGCGCTGGTCAACACGTTGGCCGCCACACGCAGCAAGCTGCCGCGCACCGGCCGGCCGCGATGGAAGTCTTCCGCCGAGATCGCGGTCAAGGCCTCGGGCCGGCGCTGGTGCGCATAGCTCGCATTGGCCAACGACATGTTGCGGTTGATGTTGCTGATGTAGACCGGACTCGCCCGGTAGCCGGGCTGCCAGGATTCGCCCGGTCCCAGCGGGAACCACGCCACCCCGGGCCGGCCGGAACCTATCGAAATGCTCCAGTTCACACCGCCGCTGCCGCCGCCGATGAAAGCCACCAGCGCCGGCGCGTACACGGGGCGCAGCCCGATGCGGCCCGGCACCCAGGCCCAGCGCGAGCCAACCATTGCCCAACGGCCGTAGTGGAAGGGCGCGAAGCCCCACGGCGCATCGTCGATCCAGGTCCAGCCCCAGGGCCCTATCCACTCCCAGCGGCCATGGCGGTACGGTGCCCAGTTCGCCGGTGTTCCCTGTGGATGCCAGACGGGGCCGTGGGTCGCGTCCTGCGACCATTGGCCGTGGGCATCGAGCTGCTGGTAGCCGACCACTTCGCGCGGCACATACCGGGCCGATACGGACTGGTCTTCGCGCCGGTTGCGTTCTGCGGCCCAGCGGTCGAAGTTGTCTTGCGGCGGCGACTCCTGCGCAGCCAGCTGCGCGAGCCCACGTCCGCGGAAAGTGATCTGCTGGCCGCCACCCAGGGGCAGTGCCTGGCCCCCTTCGCCGTAGACGGCACCGGTGCCCGAATGAATCGTGACGCGCGTGCTGCCGCGCCCCGCATCGACATCGATGCGGTAGTCGCCGGGGTAGGCCGCGCGATAGGCAAGGTTGGGCGTGTCGATCTCGAAGTTCTCGCCCTCGGGCAAGCTGCGGACGCGGACATAGACCGTGCCTTGCGTCACGCTCAGCTGCGCCGACTGATCGTCGAGCGCAAGGATCTCAACCTGGGTGTGCCCATCCATTCGTACGGCGGAAGAGCCGATCTGGATCTCGGCGCGCGAGCCCTTGTCCGTCCACAGCCGGTCGCCGCGGGTGAGCGGCCGGTTGAGTTCGGCGTCTATCCATTCGTTGTCGCCGGCGGGCGAAAAAGTCACCGCGCCTTCCGTATGGTTGAGCCGCCCGACGCGGCCCGGCGGGTCGTTTTGCGCAATCGCGTGCGCACTCAAAAGGCCCAGCACAGGTAACAGGCGGACCATAAAGTAACGAAGCAATTGCGTGGTATTCATGGCTGTTCTCTCCCTGTACAAGTAGAACGCCTGAGCAACTTTTCGGGTGGCAAAGGGGCGGTAAAGCGGGCACACAAAACCTGTGTTTTTTGTAATTGCCTGTAAAGCAGCTCTGCTGTTGCTGTTACTGCTCAGTTCGGAACGCGCGGATGTCGTTGCGGATCCAGTCGATGAACACGCGGGTTCGCGCCGGCAGCAGCCGCGCATGCGGGTACACCACACTGATGGGCAGGGGCGGGCGCTCGAATTTGTCGAGCACGATCTTCAGGCGCTTCGCTTCAATGAAGGGTGCGACCTGGTAAGAGAAGAACATGCCGAAGCCGGCGCCATCGGCGCAGGCCTGCACCGCCGGCAGCACATGGTTGAAATCCAGGTTGCCGCTCACGGACAAGCGGAACGCCCGGCCGTTCTCCTGGAAGTCGCCCCAGGTCGGCCGCCCCGCCATCATGCGGATGCAGTTGGCCTGGAGCAGTTCACGCGGATGCCGCGGCACGCCGTGCTTGCGCAGGTAAGCCGGATTGGCCACCACGACGCGGCGAATCTGTCCCAGCGGCTGCGCCACCAGTGAAGAGTCTTCCAGTGCGCCGATGCGGATGCCCAGGTCCATGCCTTCCTCGAGCAGGTTGACGACGCGGTCGAGCAGTACCACGCTGCAACGCATCTTCGGGTGCTGCTTGAGAAAGCGCGTGACGGCCGGGGCCACATGCATCTGGCCGAACAACACCGGCGCCGTGATCGTGAGATGGCCCGCGGGTTCGCCCGCGCCAGCGCTGAGCGCCGCCTCCGACTCTTCCAGCGCGGCCAGCACCTGGCGGCAATTTTCCAGGTGCTGCCGGCCTTCCTCGGTCAGCGAGATGCGCCGCGTGGTCCGATTGAAAAGTCGCACGCCCAGCGAAATCTCATAGGCCGCCAGCGATCGCACCACGGCGGGCAGCGAAGAGCCGAGCGCCCGGGCGGCGGCCGTGAGGCTGCCCTCGTCGGCAATCCGCACAAAAGTCTGCATCGCCTTGAATTTGTCCATGCGGCAATTAATCCATAAACCGGAGTAGTCATGTGCAAGATAGGCCATTTATGCCGAAGCGGATAACAAAGAAACTGGCGCCCATGACGGGACCAACCTTCCACGAGGGAGAACTTGCCTGGCAAGAGCGCGCGGGTTCGCGCGCGCGGCTGGCCGAAGCCGGGCCGCGCGTCATTCGCGACCACATGCCCGAGCAGCATCGTGAGTTCTTCGCCCAGCTGCCTTTCCTGCTGGCGGGCACTGTCGATGCGCAGGGCCAGCCCTGGGCGTCGGTTCTGGCCGGCCCGCCGGGTTTCGTGGCTTCGCCAGACCCCCGGCAGTTGCTCGTGCACGCCCAGGCCCTTCCGCATGATCCGCTGGCAGAAACCCTGCGCGCCGGAGCGCCGATCGGCTTGCTCGGCATAGAGCCGCATACGCGCCGGCGCAATCGTTTGAATGGCCGCGTCACTCGTCGCGACGAAGGCGGATTCGCGGTCCGGGTGGACCAGAGCTTCGGCAACTGCCCCAAATACATCCAGGCGCGCAAGCCGGAGTTCGTCGCCGGCACGGGTGCGCCCACCGCCCATCGCCTCGACGCGCTGGATGAGGCGGCCCGCTCGTTGCTGGCGCGCGCCGATACGTTCTTCATCGCCACGGCCCATCCGCTGGCGGCCCGCAGCGATTCGCCTGCGTTCGGGGTGGATGTATCGCACCGGGGCGGCAAGCCGGGTTTTGTTCGCGCCGATGCGGACTCTCGCCTTACGGTGCCCGACTTCATCGGCAATTTTTTCTTCAACACGCTCGGCAACCTGGCCGTGAACCCGCGTTGCGGCCTGCTGTTCATGGACTTCGCAAGCGGCGACCTGCTCTACCTTGCCGCGCGCGGGGAGGTCGTCACCGATGGACCCGAGTTGGCTTCGTTCCAGGGCGCCCAGAGGTTGTTGCGGCTGCAGGTTCTGTCGGCCTTGCGCGTGACCGCCGTGCTGCCGCTGCGCTGGAGCGCCGCGGAACTCTCGCCGGTGTTGGCGGCCACCGGCTCCTGGTCTTGAGGCTGGCCATGGCGTGATTGGGGCTCGCTTGCGGCTGGCCTATCATTCCAGGCCATGACAACACCCTTCAGCATGCAGCGGCTCGGTCACGCCGGCGGCGCGCCGTTGCGCTGGCTGGCCGGCTGGTGGCGCATTATTTTTTTCGGTGCGTCGATCCTGGTGCTGGCGATGTCGCCGTCGAGTTATGTGCGCGAGACCCGCTCCGCCCTGATCCGCCACATCTACCTGGACACGGCGCCCATCCTCTGGTGGTTCACGGGCATGTGCGCCCTGCTGACCCTTGTGATCACGCGCATCGTGGTCGTGACCGCGCTGAGTTATGGCTTGTCGCGCTACGCGCTGGAGATGGTGATCCGGGTGCTGGTGCTGGAGCTCATCCCACTGACGGCGGCGCTCTTCGTCGCATTGCGCTGCACCATCCCCAACGGCGCGGCGCTGGCCGAGATGAGGCGCCTGGGGCATTTCGACGCGCTGCGGCGCCAGGGCATCGATCCGGTGGTGACGCAGGCGCTGCCACGTGCGCTGGCAGGCATCTTTACCACCATCACCCTGGCCGCGCTGAGCTGCGTGGTGGCGATGGTGCTGGCCTATCTGGCGGTCTATGGCTGGACTTCGGCGGGCATCGCGGCCTACACCCATGTCTTCGGGCATGTCTTCACCGGGTCCGTGGCGCTGATATTCGTGCTCAAGACGCTGTTCTTCAGCCTCGCGGTTTCCATCATCCCGATGGCTTCGGGCCTGTACGACGTGGAAGGCGACGGCTCGCGCGAGAGCGCGGCCCTGCAGGGCCTGGTGCGCATGTTCGCCGTGCTCCTGCTGCTGGAAGCGGCTACCCTGGCCGGCAACTACACCTGATGGCGATGCAAGAAAAGCCCGACACACCGGTCCAGAACTCCGAGCCCACGGTCACCAAGCCCGTCAAGCACCTCGAACTCAAGGCCACGGCCCTGCTCATCTTCACGGCGCTGCTGGTCGCAGGCTCCGCGCTGTACCTGCTGTATGCGCGCGGCGTGTTCGAACCCACCCAGAAGCTGGTGCTGGTGACCGATGACTCCGAGGGCGTGGTGGTGGGCATGGACATGACGTTCTCCGGATTTCCCATCGGCCGCGTCCACCGGGTGGAGCTGGCCGAATCCGGCAACGTGCACATCGTGGTCGATGTGGCCCAGAAGGATGCGCATTGGCTGCGCACCACCAGCATCTTCACGCTGGTGCGCGGGCTGGTGGGCGGCACCAACATCCGCGCCTTCACCGGCATCCTGACCGACCCGCCGCTGCCCGATGGGGCGCAGCGGCCGGTGCTGCGCGGCGACGCGACGGCGGAGCTTCCCCGCGTGCTCGCGGCCGCCAAGGAAACCTTGGAGAACCTCAGCGCCATCACGGCCCAGGACGCTGCGCTGCGCACCTCGCTGGCCAACGTGCGCGACGTTACCGAAAAACTCAAGGGCCCGCACGGTGCGATGGGCGCCGTCCTCGGCAATGACGCGGATGCCCAGAAACTGGTGCTGGCGCTGGATCGGGCCAATGCCTTGCTGGCGCGCCTGGACGGCCTGGTGGGCAAGGCCGATACCCAGGTGTTCGGCCCCGAGGGCGTGATGAAGGAAGCCCGCGCGACAGTGGTGCAGCTCAATGGCCTGCTGGCCGAAACGCGGACCAGCCTGAAGAAGGTGGACGCCGTGCTGGTCGAGGCGCAAGGCATAGGCGCCGATGTGAAGGGCGCCACCGGCGACCTGGGCGCGCTGCGTGCCGACGTCGAGGCCAACTTGCGCAAGATCGAAGGCATGATCAATGAGCTGAACCGCAAGTGGCCGTTCGCCCGCGAAACCGAGGTGAAGCTGCCATGAGATTGATCCTGTTGCTCGCGCTGTCCCTCGCACTCGCCGGCTGTGGCAGCAAGCCACGCGAGCCCGACTGGCAAATGAACGCGCACGGCGCCCTGGAGCGCTATGCCAAGGCCTACCTGGGCGGCAATGCGCGGGTGGAAGCTTCCGAGTTCGAGCGTGCCCGCAACGAACTGGAGAGCACGGGCCAGCCGGGCCTGGTGGCGCGGGCCGAACTGACCCGCTGCGCGCTGCGCGTTGCCAGCCTGGTCTTCGAGCCCTGCGAAGGATTCGAGCGACTGCGCGCCGATTCGCCCGCGGCTGAGCGCGCCTATGCCGACTACGTGGCGGGAACCATCGCGCCGGCGGACGTGGCCTTGCTGCCGCCCCAACACCGGGCTGCGGCCTCGGCGCAGGGCGGGGCTGCCGCCGTGAAGGCGATCGAGGACCCGGTCGCTCGCCTGATCGCCGCCGGCGTCTTGTTCCGCCGCAACCAGGCCACGCCCGATCTGCTGGCGCTGGCGGCAGACACGGCCTCCGCGCAAGGATGGCGACGGCCGCTCCTGGCCTGGCTGGGCGTTGCCGCGCAGCGGGCCGAACAGGCCGGCGCACCCGAGGAGGCGCAGCGGTTGCGCCGGCGCATGGCGCTGGCGGCCGGCGAGCGCTAGCCATGCTGCTCAAGGTGGGCGAATTGGCCAAGCACACCGGGCTCACGGTGCGCACGCTGCACCATTACGACGAGATCGGGCTGCTCAAGCCTTCCGGCCGATCCGATTCCGGCTACCGCCTGTACAGCCGCACCGACGTGGCCCGGTTGCACGGCATCCAGGCGCTGCGCCACCTGGGCTTCGCGCTGGGCGACATCGCCGCCATGCTGGACGGCGCCGGGACCTCGCCCACGCTGATCATCGAGCAGCAGATGCGGGCGCTGGATCATGAAATCGCCCAGGCCAGCGAGCTGCGCAGCCGTCTGGACCTGCTGCAAGCCGAGCTGGCCCAGGGCGGCGAACCCGGCATCGCGGCCTGGCTGGACACGTTGGCGCTGATGACGACTTACGGCAAGTACTTCAGCGCCGCCGAGCTCAAGACCATTTTCGCCAACTGGAAGCTGGTGGATGCCGACTGGCAGCCGCTGGTCGACGCCGTGCGCGCCGCGATGGACGCGGGCCTCGCCCATGACGCGCCGCAGGTGCAGCCGCTGGCGCAGCGCTGGATGAGCCTGATGCTGCGCTGGATGGACGGCAACTTCGACCTGATCGACCGCTGGGGTGAGATGTACGAGAAGGAGCCTTCCGCGCACGGCCGCAAGGGCGCGCCCCAGTCCGACATGATCGAATACATCTCCAAGACCATCGAGCTGCGCATGGGCTTGCTGACCAGGTATGTCACGCTGGCGGAGATCCGGCGTTTCTGCCATGTGCCCGAGGCCGATTGGCGCGCCCTCGCGGCCGAGGTCGAGAGCCTTCTGGCGCAAGGCGTGCCGGCCGCCAGCGCACAAGCCGGGGCCGCCGCGCAAAAGTGGCAGGCACTCATCGATCGCCTGGTCAACCACGACGCCAGTGTGCGCGGCCGCCTGATGCAGGCGTATGCCTGCGAGCCCCTGCTGCGGGCCGGCTCCGTGCTGGGCGAGCATCTCAGCGCCTATCTGCGCGAATCGCTCGGAAAGCGCTTGACCCTCACGTGACGTGAGGGTCTACAGTGCCCTCCATGACCGATACCAAAGCGGCGCGCGCCGCCCTGTTTCGCGACCGCAACTTCTTCTGGCTGACTTCGGGCGCCGCGGTGTCCATGCTGGGCGACCAGTTCACCCTGATCGCGCTGCCCTGGCTGGTGCTGAAGATGACCGGCGATACGCTGGTGCTGGGAACCGTGCTGGCCCTGATCAGCGTGCCGCGCGCCCTGTTCATCCTGGTGGGTGGGGCGATGGTGGACCGCCATTCCCCCAAGCAGGTCCTGATGTGGACCAAGCACGTCAACGCGGTGCTGCTCGGTCTGCTGGCCGCCGGCGTGTTCTCCGGGGCGCTGACCCTGCCGGTCATCTATGCGCTGTCACTCGGCATCGGCGTGGCCACCGCCTTCAGCATCCCGTCGGCCACCGCCATGCTGCCGCATGCGGTGAGGCCGGAGCACCTGGGTGGCGCCAACAGCGTGATGCTGGGACTGCGCCAGTTCAGCATGTTCCTCGGGCCCTTGCTGGCCGGCCTGCTGATCGCCTTGTTCGGCGACGGCGGGGGCACCCACATGGCCGATGCGAAAGGCATCGCGATCGCCTTCGCCTTCGACGCGTTCAGTTTTGCCGCCTCGGCCTGGACGCTTTCGCACGTGGTTACCAGAAACGCGAATGAGGGCACGCAGCCGGCGCCGGTGGCCGTGTGGACCTCCATCCGCCAGGGCCTGGGCTACATCGGCCGTGATGCCGAGTTGCGCACCTGCTATTTGTACTGGGCCGCCGTCGCGATCCTGGTGATGGGGCCGCTGCACATCGCCTTGCCGGTGCTGGCCAGCACCCAGGCCGGGCTGGGCGCCTCGGCGCTCGGCCTGATGCTGGGCGCGCACGGAGCGGGAACGCTGCTGGGGATGGGAATCTCCGGCGCGAAACCGCAGCTGCGGCTGGGCACCCTGGGCACCACTATGCTGGTTCTGGACGTGGTCATCGGCCTGTTGTTCATGCCCATGGGCCATATCGGCGCGGCTTGGCAGGGGGCGCTGCTGATGGGCACCATCGGGATGCTGGGCGGGTTCATGCAGGTGAGGGTGTTCACCTGGCTGCAACGGCGCCTGCCGCCGGCGCTCCTGGGCCGGGGGATGGCCCTGTTCATGTTCATCTTCATGGGCCTGGTGCCGATGGCCTCGGCGGTGACCGGCTGGCTGCTGCGCAGCATTACGCTGCCGCAACTATTCGCTGCCAGTGGCGCCCTGCTGGTGCTGACGGCCCTGGTCGCGGCCGTCGGTTCACCGCTGCGCCGCATCAACGACCGCTCGGCCGCTCAGGCATGAAAAAGCCCGGCACCTTTCGGTACCGGGCTTGAAGCGGAAGAACGAACTTGCCTTGCGGCAAGACCGCTTTTCGCCTTAGGGCTTGCTGGCCGTCGGAAACGGCCAGGCAGCCTGCGGGTTCAGCGTGGTCTGCGCCGCCGGCATGGCCGGAGCAGCAGGCGCCGCCTTGGCTACCGGTTTGGCAGCGGGCTTTTTCGCTGCTTTCTTCGCAGCGGGCTTTTTCGCTGCTTTTTTGGCCGCAGGCCTTTTCTTGGCAGCGGGCTTCTTGGCCGCGGCCTTTTTGGCCGTGGTCTTCTTGGCTGCCGCTTTCTTCGCAGGCGCCTTCTTGGCTGCGGCCTTCTTCGCCGGAGCCTTCTTGGCAGCCGTCTTCTTGGCTGCCGGGCGCTTCGCTGCGGCCTTCTTCGCCGGAGCCTTCTTCGCGGCTACCTTCTTCGCAGGTGCCTTCTTGGCCGCGGACTTCTTGGCGGCGGGACGTTTCGCGGTGGCCTTCTTAGCGGCCGGTTTTTTTGCAGTTGCCATATCTATCTCCTGTTCAAGTTGATCAACATCAACCAAAGAAGCACTCCATGCTTGTTGGATTGCACAGAGCGATCCATGAGGTTGGGCCGAAGCCCAGCATCATGAACACCGTTGCCCGCTTTGCGCCGTGCTCTTGTGGCCGGTCATCAAAGCGGACGAATCTCCAACCTGTTCCTGCTCAATCCCAGGAAAGCGCTCCACCCGTCTGGTACTCGATCACGCGGGTTTCGAAGAAATTGCGCTCTTTCTTCAGGTCAATCATTTCGCTCATCCACGGGAAAGGATTTTCCTCGTTGGGGAAGAGCGCTTCCAGGCCGATCTGCGTGGCGCGGCGGTTCGCGATGTAGCGCAGGTAGCCCTTGAACATGGAGGCATTGAGGCCAAGCACGCCACGCGGCATGGTGTCCTCGGCATAGCGGTATTCGAGCTCGACCGCCTTCTGGAACAGCGCCTTGATCTCGGCCTTGAATTCCGAGGTCCAGAGGTGCGGGTTCTCGAGCTTGAGCTGGTTGATCAGGTCGATGCCGAAGTTGCAGTGCATCGACTCGTCGCGCAGGATGTACTGGTACTGCTCGGCAGCACCGGTCATCTTGTTCTGCCGGCCCAGTGCCAGGATCTGGGTGAAGCCGACGTAGAAGAACAGGCCTTCCATCAGGCAGGCGAAGACGATCAGGCTCTTGAGCAGCGTCTGGTCGTTCTCGTGCGTCCCGGTGTGGAAGTGGGGATCGCTGATCGCCTCGATGAAGGGGATCAGGAACTGGTCCTTGTCGCGGATCGACGGGATCTCGTTGTAGGCGTTGAAGATCTCCGCCTCGTCCAGGCCCAGCGACTCGACGATGTACTGGTAGGCGTGGGTGTGGATCGCTTCCTCGAACGCCTGGCGCAGCAGGAACTGGCGGCACTCGGGCGCCGTGATGTGGCGGTAGGTGCCCAGCACGATGTTGTTGGCGGCCAGCGAGTCGGCGGTGACGAAGAAACCGAGGTTGCGCTTGATCACGCGGCGCTCGTCTTCGGTCAGGCCGTTCGGGTCTTTCCACAACGCGATGTCGCGCGTCATGTTCACTTCCTGCGGCATCCAGTGGTTGGAGCAGGTGGACAGGTATTTTTCCCAGGCCCACTTGTACTTGAAAGGCACCAGCTGGTTGACGTCGGTCTGGCCGTTGATGATTCGTTTGTCGGCGGCCTTGACGCGGCGCTGGACGGCGGGCTGTGCGGCGGTGGTACGTGCCGGCGCAGCGGGTGCGAGCGCGGCGTCGTCGAGCGTGCGCAGCGCGGGCTGAGGAATATCGGGGGAGTGAGTCGCCTCACGGTTCGTGAACGAACCGCTATTCGGGGCTGGCGATGTGGGCTTGACTTCTTCGTCCCAGGTCAACATAAGTTTTCCAATGCTCGGATTATGTGAGCAGTGATGTGAATTGCAAAGTGTCCGTTCACATCACTACCCGATTGTGTTGCTCAATTGCATCGCGATGTGTCAGAGAACACCGACAAATTTTCGCGATGTGCGTCGTCATTGGCAGGCTTCGCAACCGGGATCGTCGATCGCGCAGAACTTGATGTCGGTCGCCGGCGCCGCTGCATTCATCTGCGATGCGGCCGCTGCTGCGGCAGCGTCGAGCGCGCTCATTCCGCCTTGCGCTCCACCCGACGACACAGCGTTCAGGCGGCCGGATTGCACCGTGGATTTCTCGGCGTGCGTGGCGCTCGTCGTGCGCAGGTAGTAGGTCGTCTTCAGGCCGCGCAGCCAGGCCAGCTTGTAGGTGTCGTCGAGCTTCTTGCCCGAGGCGCCCGCCATATAGATATTGAGCGACTGCGCCTGGTCGATCCACTTCTGGCGGCGCGCTGCGGCCTCGACCAGCCACACCGGCTCGACCTCGAAAGCCGTCGCGTAGAGCGCCTTGACTTCCTGCGGCACGCGATCGATGGGGCGCAGCGAGCCGTCGAAATGCTTGAGGTCCATGACCATCACGTCGTCCCACAGGCCCAGGCGCTTCAGGTCGCGCACCAGGTAGTGATTGATGACCGTGAACTCGCCCGACAGGTTGGACTTGACCGACAGATTGCCGAAGCAAGGCTCGATGGAGGCGTCGACGCCGATGATGTTGGAGATGGTCGCCGTCGGAGCGATGGCGACGCAGTTGGAGTTGCGCATGCCGTCCTTGGCGATCTTCTTGCGCAGGGCTTCCCAGTCCAGCGAGGCCGAACGGTCGACCTCGACATAACCGCCGCGCTCCTTGGCCAGCAGCTCCAGCGTGTCCAGCGGCAGCACGCCCTTGTCCCACAGCGAGCCCTTGTAGCTGGAGTATTTGCCGCGCTCGCGGGCCAGCTCGGTCGAGGCCCAGTAGGCGTGGTAGCAGACCGCCTCCATGGACTTGTCGGCGAACTCCACGGCCTGCTCGGAGGCGTAGGGAATGCGCAATTCGTACAGCGCATCCTGGAAGCCCATCACCCCCAGGCCGACCGGGCGATGCCGCATGTTGGAGTCGCGGGCCTTCTTGACGGCGTAGTAGTTGATGTCGATCACGTTGTCGAGCATGCGCATCGCCGTGATGATCGTCTTCTTGAGCTTGTCGTGGTCGACAGCGCCGTCCTTCAGGTGCTGCAGCAGGTTCACCGAACCCAGGTTGCAGACGGCCGTCTCGGTGTCGCTGGTGTTGAGCGTGATCTCGGTGCACAGGTTGGACGAGTGCACCACGCCGGCGTGCTGCTGGGGCGAGCGGATGTTGCAGGCGTCCTTGAAGGTGATCCAGGGATGGCCGGTCTCGAACAGCATGCTGAGCATCTTGCGCCACATGTCGGTGGCCTGCACCGTCTTGCTGGGCTTGATCTCGCCGCGCTTGGCCTTTTCCTCGTAGGCCACATAGGCCTTCTCGAAATCGACGCCGAACTTGTCGTGCAGGTCGGGCACGTTGGAGGGCGAGAACAGGGTCCACTCGCCCTTTTCCATGACCCGGCGCATGAACAGGTCGGGGATCCAGTTGGCCGTGTTCATGTCGTGCGTGCGGCGGCGGTCGTCGCCGGTGTTCTTGCGCAGCTCCAGGAACTCTTCGATGTCGAGGTGCCAGGACTCGAGGTAGGTGCAGACCGCGCCCTTGCGCTTGCCGCCCTGGTTCACGGCCACGGCCGTGTCGTTGACGACCTTCAGGAACGGCACCACGCCCTGCGATTCGCCGTTGGTGCCCTTGATATGGGAGCCGAGCGCGCGCACCCGGGTCCAGTCGTTGCCCAGGCCGCCCGCGAACTTGGACAGGAGGGCGTTTTCCTTGATCGACTCATAGATGCCGTCCAGGTCGTCCGGCACCGTGGTCAGGTAGCAGGAGGACAGCTGCGAGCGCAGGGTGCCGGCGTTGAACAGCGTCGGCGTGCTGGACATGAAGTCGAAGCTGGACAGCACTTCGTAGAACTCGATGGCGCGGGCTTCGCGGTCGATCTCGTTCAGCGACAGGCCCATGGCCACCCGCATGAAGAAAGCCTGGGGCAGCTCGATCCGGGTCTTGCGCACGTGCAGGAAGTAGCGGTCGTACAGGGTCTGCAGGCCCAGGTAGTCGAACTTCAGGTCGCGTTCGGCCTTGAGCGCGGCGCCCAGCTTCTTCAGGTCGTACTGCAGCAGCTTCTCGTCCAGCAGTTCGTTCTCGACGCCCCGCTTGATGAAGCCGGGGAAGTAGTCGGCGTAGCTCTGCGCCATCTCGGACGGCGGCAGGTCGCGGCCCAGCACTTCCTTGAAGATGGTGTGCAGCAGCAGGCGAGCCGTGGCGTAGGTGTAGTCCGGGTCCTTTTCGATCAGCGTGCGGGCGGCCAGGATGGAAGCCTTGTAGACCTCGTCCATCGGGACGCCGTCGTACAGGTTGCGCATGGTCTCGGCCATGATCGGGTCGGGCTTGACGTCGGCGCCCAGGTTCTGGCAGGCCGAGATGATCAGGCCCTTCAGGTGGTCCATGTCCAGCGGGATGCGCTGGCCGCCGTCGAGCACGTGCAGCGTCGGCGCCTTGGGCGCTTCCTGCACGTTCTGCTTGGCGCGTTCCTGCGAACGGCGGTCGCGGTACAGCACGTAGGCGCGGGCGATGTCGTGGTGGCCGCCGCGCATCAGGCCCAGTTCGACCTGGTCCTGCACGTCTTCTATATGGAAGGTGCCGCCGCCGGGGCGCGAACGCACCAGGGCACGGATCACGGCCTGGGTGAGTTCGTCGACCGTCTCGCGCACGCTGGCCGAAGCCGCGCCCTGGGTGCCGTGCACCGCCAGGAAGGCCTTCATCATGGCGATGGCGATCTTGTTCGGCTCGAACGGCACGACGGCGCCGTTGCGCCGGATGATCTGGTAGTGCGCCAGCGGATTGTTGGCCGTGCTGCCGGCCGCGGCGCTGTCTGGGGCGGCGCCGAAAGTGCTTGCAGCGGTGGGGGTGCTCAAAGCAGTTTGCATGGTTGGATCTTTCACTATTTTTGTTGAAACGCCGGTGCCGCTCAAGGGCATCGGCCGGGGGTGTTCTAGGTCAGCAGTTGGGTCAGCTGAGACACTATATATAGGGTGTGCGAGGAATTCAAGCCACTACCGGTAGTGTACGACCGCAGAGCCGGTCTCTTTACATTGGCGCCGTAAAAAAGTTCGCGCCAAGCCGATTTTTATCCGGGAAAACACTGGTCTGGCCAGGCCAGGCTGCGCTGCAACATCGCCCAGTCGAAGCCTTCGCCGGGGTCGCGTTTGCGGCCGGGCGCGATGTGTTCGTGGCCCGCGATGTGCTGCACCGGGTATTGCTGCGCGATGGCGGCGCACAGCCCGGCCAGCGCTTCGTATTGCTCCGGCTCGAACGTGGCGCCTTCCAGGCCTTCCAGCTCGATGCCGACGGAATCGTCGTTGCAATTCTCGCGCCCGCGGTAGCTCGAAGTGCCCGCATGCCAGGCGCGGTCGTCGCAGCTGACGAACTGCCAGAGCTCGCCATTGCGCCGGATATAGAAGTGGGCCGAAACCGTCATGCCCTCGATGCTCTTGAAGTAGGGATGCGCGTTCCAGTCCAGCGTATTGGAGAACAGCCGTTGCACTTCGTCCCCGCCGTACTGGCCGGGCGGCAGGCTGATCGAATGCACCACGATCAGGTCGACCCGGGCGCTGGCGGGCCGCGGGCCGAAGTTGGGCGAGGCGAGCCGGTGCGCGAATCCGTACCAGCCGGCTCGCCAGAGCGTGCCGGGCGACTCAGACCGGATCGTCATTGGGTTCGTCCCCGTTGGGAGCAGCGATGGCCAGGCGGGCGATGCGGTAGCGGATCTGCCGCAGCGACAGGCCCAGGCGTTGCGCGGCGGCAGTGCGGTTGAAGCCGCTCTCGTGCAGCGCCTTGACCAGGATTTCGCGCTCCTGCTGGTCCAGGTAGGCCTGCAAGTCTGCGGGCACTGCGTGGGGCAGGGCGGCGGGTTGCGGGGTTGGCGCGGCCGCGGCCACGGCGGCCGGCGCACCTTCGCGCAGGGCCGTCGGCGCCTGGGTGGGGGCGAAATCCACCTGCAGTTCCTCCCCATCGGAAAGGGCCACCGCGCGGTGCAGCAGGTTCTCCAGTTCGCGCACGTTGCCGCCCAGCGGGTGGTCGCACAGTTGCTGCACCACCGACGGGGACAAGACAGGCAGCGGCATGCCGGAGTCCTGCGCGATGCGCGCCAGCAGCGCTTCGCACAGCGCAGGCAGGTCCTCGCGGCGCTCGCGCAGCGGTGGCACCAGGATCTCGATGACGTTCAAGCGGTAGTACAGGTCCTGGCGAAACCGCCCGGCGTGCACGTCCGCCGCCAGGTCCTTGTGCGTGGCGCTGACGACGCGAACGTCCACGGCGTCTTCCTGGGTCGAGCCCAGCGCGCGGACCTGGCGCTCCTGGATGGCGCGCAGCAGCTTCGATTGCATCGCCAGGGGCAGGTCGCCGATCTCGTCGAGGAACAATGTGCCGCCGCGCGCCGCCTGGAAGTAGCCTTCGCGATCCTGGTTGGAGCCGGTGTAGGAGCCCTTCTTCGCGCCGAAGAATTCGGCTTCCAGCAGCGACTCGGGAATGGCGCTGCAGTTCACGGCGACGAAGGGCCCGTCGGCGCGATGGCTGCAGGCGTGGATGGCGCGCGCCACCAGTTCCTTGCCGGTGCCCGACTCGCCACGCACCAGCACCGGCGCCATGCTGCGGGCCACCTTGGCAATGCGCTCCTTCACCGCGCGCATGGGCTGGGAGCCGCCCACCAGCCGTTCCAGCGCGGTTTGCGCGCCCGGGGCGCCGCCGTTGCCGGCCTGGCGCACTCCTGGGGCGGCAGGTTGCCGAGCGCGCGCAGCGGTGTTGGTGTCCTGGATCGCCGAGGCCACGACACTGCGGAATTGCTTCAGGTCCACCGGTTTGGTGAGGTAGTCGAAAGCTCCGGCCTTGAGCGCCTCGACGGCGTTCTCCGCCGAGCCGTAGGCCGTCATCACGATGCAACGCTCGCCCCGCTGTTCGGCCAGCATGCGGTGCAGCAGCTCCAGCCCCTGGCCATCGGGCAGGCGCATGTCGGTGATCACCGCGTCGAACTTCTTGTCCTGAAGCTGCGTCCAGGCTTCGGCCAGTGTTCCGGCGGCATCGACCCGGTAGCCCTCGCGCAGCAGGGTGAGTTCGTACAGGGTGCGCAGATCAGGCTCGTCGTCGACGACAAGGACCTGTGCGGGCGTGGCGGAGGCAGCGGGCATCAGGCCGCTATTGTGTCAAATGAAGCCGCTCCCGCAAGAGGCGTTGCACCGGGTCCGAATCTGACGATGAATTCGTTGCCTTCCCTCGCGTTGCTGGCCGAACCGGCGGTGCTGCGTTGATGCCCCAGCGTGGCGCCGTGGCGCTCGCACAACTCGCGGCAGATGTACAGGCCCAGCCCGCTGGAGCGGCTCTCCGAAGAAAAGAACGGCTCGAACAGGTGGCGTTGCACGGTAGGCGTGAGTGGTGCGCCGTCGCTCCATACATGCATGCTGGCCTGGCCGGCGGCGATCTGGGTCCAGACGCGGATCGAATCGGGTTTCTGGCCGGCATAGCGCAGCGCGTTATCCAGCAGGTTCACCAGAATGCGGCGCAGGTGATCGGCTTCGAACGGCACGAAGGCCCCGGGCGCCGCCAGTGCCAGTTGAAGCCTGGAGCCGCTGCGCGTCTGCATCGCCCAGTCGCTGCAGGTCGCGGCCAGCGAGGGGTCGAGTTCGAGCGCAGCGGGGGTGCTGGGGCTGCGATGCTGCACGCGCGAGACATCCAGGATTTCCTCGACGATCTGGGCCAGCCGCTGGGCGTTCTTGCGCACCAGGGCGCTGAGCTGCTTGAGCGCGGGCTCGCGCAAGTCCTCTTCCATCAGCGCATTCGCCTGCGCGATCGCCGCCAGCGGATTGCGTATCTCGTGGGCCACGGCCGCCGACATCCGGCCCATGGCGGCCAGTTTCTCGGTGCGCAGCCGCGCCTCGATCTCACGCAGGTCTTCCAGGAAGATCACGCAAAGGCTGTCGGTGTGGTAATCGTGCGACGCGGTGAGGCGGGTTCGCACCCGCATGCGGCGGGCTTCCAGTTCGACCTCGCCAAGCTGGGCATTGCGTTCGGCAAACGTCGTTTGCGCCAGCGCCACCAGCGGCTCCCAGGCGGGCTGCATCGCAAGCCCGAAGCCGGACCGCATGGCTCCTTGATCGAGGCCCAGCAGCGCGCCGGCCGCCGGGTTGGCCGCGTGGATGCGCAATTGCGGATCCACCACCAAAATGCCGTCCGCCAGCGTTTCTATGACCAGCTCGTTGACCTGGGCCTGCATGCGCGCCGCGAGCTGGCCCACGCGCGCGGCCTCTTCCTCGCGGGCCAGCCGGGCCGCCAGCTGGTTGACCAGCACGGCCAGCGCGAAGTAGCCGGTGCCGGTCAGTCCGGCTTGCAGAAAGCGCGCCGCCGTGTCGCCGCTCGCACTCAGTGAATGCAGCCAGGCGTCGGTAAGCAACAGCAGCGTGACGCCCGCCGCCGTACCCAGCGCGAGCAGCGGCGATCCCAGCACCGAACCCATGAGCACGGGCAGGGCGAACAGCGGCGAGTAGTTGATGCCGCCGGCTTGCAGGAACTGCAGCGTCGAAAAAGCCACCAGGTCCACCCCGATGGTCGAGACCCACTGGGGATCGAAAGTCTGACCGGGTGGCGCGGGGCGGGTGAAGAGCCGCACGGCCAAGGTCGCCGCCAGGTAGGTGGCGCACAGGCCGATCAGCCAGCGGCTGATATTGAGCGTCGGTGCCAGCGTGAGCAGGCTGAGCAGCGCCAGCAGCACCAGTGCGATCGCCACGCGGGCGGTCATGAACCCCAGCCACAGCCGCGCGAACGAGGAGTCGCGCGTCAGCTCGGCGGCTTCGAAGGTCGAAGAGGTGACGAAGGGGGGCTGCCGCACCTTCAATCCTCCGCGCGCAGCCGGTGGTCCGCGCAGCAATAGAGCCGGCCGTCGCGCCCGGGCAAGGCATCGGCGCGCGGCAGATGCAGCGAGCAGACGGGGCAGCGCACCATGTCCTGCGGCGGGGCCAGGGCGTCCTGCCGCGGCGGTTCTTGCTTGGGTTCGTCCGAGCGGCGATGGTTGCGCACGAACCAGATGACCGCCAGCACTACGGCCAGCACCAACAGATATTTCATGCGCGCCTCAGTACCACTTCGAGCACGAAGCGGGAGCCTGCATAGGCCAGCAGCAGCAGGGCCGAGCCGGTGTAGAGAACGCGAATCGCCTTGCGGCCGCGCCAGCCAAAGCGCGCCCGGCCCAGCAGCAGGAATGCGAACACCAGCCACGCCATGACCGAGAACACGGTCTTATGGTCCCACTTCGCCGCGTTGCCGCGGCCATAGAGCGAATCGCTGAATAGCAGCCCGGCCAGCAGGGTGGCCGACAGCAGCACGAAGCCCGCCGTCGCGAAGCGGAAGGTGAGCCGCTCCAAAGTCAGCAGCGGCACGCCCGCGTGAGGATCGGCCGCCTGGCGGATCTGCTTCTCGGCGCGCGTCATCAGCCAGGCGTGAACGACCGCCGCGGCGAACAGGCCATACGAGGCGATGCCCAGCGCCCAGTGCAGGGGCAGCCACGGAGAGGCACTTACATGTAACTCGGCGCCGGGGAACACCAAAGCCAGCAACACGGCGGCCGAACCCAGACCCGCCAGCGCCCAGCGCGCCTCCAGCTGCGGAAAGAGCTGGCGTTCGACTGCGTAGACGGTGAGCACCAGCCACGCAGTCACCGACAGCGCGGGGGCAAAGCCGAAACGCGGCGGGTCGCCGAGCAGGCCCCAGGCCAGAACCAGCCCATGCAACAGCCATGCAACCAGCAGGGCCATGCGCGCGGCCTGTTCGGACAGGCGTGCCGCACCAGCCGCGGGAACGGCGTAGGCCGCCGCGGCGGCCAGGGTCAGCACCACGGTCGCGACAGGCGCACTGGCTAGAATCATGTTCCACAGTTTAGCCTTGCTTCACTCACGAAGCATTTATATGGCCTCCGCCCTCACAGACAAACTCTCGCGCCTGGCCAAGGAAATCCGCGGCCAGGCCCGCATCACCGAAGCCAACGTGCAGGACATGCTGCGCGAGGTGCGCATGGCCCTGCTCGAAGCCGACGTCGCCCTGCCGGTGGTGCGCGACTTCATCGCCCGCGTCAAGGAAAAAGCGTTGGGCGCCGAGGTGCTGGGCTCGCTGTCGCCGGGCCAGGCCCTGGTGGGCATCGTCAACCGCGAGCTGGCCGCGACCATGGGGCAGGGCGTCTCGGACATCAATCTGCAGGCGCAACCGCCGGCCGTGATCCTGATGGCCGGCCTGCAAGGCGCCGGCAAGACCACGACGACGGCCAAACTGGCCAAGCACCTGATCGAGAAGCGCAAGAAGAAGGTGCTGACCGTGTCGGGCGACGTCTACCGCCCCGCCGCCATCGAGCAGCTCAAGACGGTGACCGCCCAGGCGGGCGCCGAATGGTTTCCCAGCTCACCCGACCAGAAGCCGGTGGACATCGCCCGGGCGGCGCTCGATTACGCCAAGCGGCAGTATTTCGACGTGCTGCTGGTCGATACGGCCGGCCGGCTGGCGATCGACGAAGTCCTGATGCGCGAGATCAAGGAACTGCACGCCGCGCTGAACCCGGTCGAGACCCTGTTCGTGGTGGACGCCATGCAGGGGCAGGACGCGGTCAACACCGCCAAGGCCTTCAAGGAAGCCCTGCCGCTGACCGGCATCATCCTGACCAAGCTGGACGGCGACTCGCGCGGCGGCGCGGCGCTGTCGGTGCGCCAGATCACTGGCGCGCCGATCAAGTTTGCCGGCGTCAGCGAGAAGATCGACGGGCTCGAGGTGTTCGATGCCGAGCGCCACGCCGGGCGCATTCTCGGCATGGGCGATATCGTCGCGCTGGTCGAGCAGGTCACGGCCGGCGTCGACATTCAGGCCGCGCAGAAGCTCGCGGCCAAGGTCAAGAGCGGGGAGGGGTTCGATTTGAACGACTTCCTCTCGCAGATCCAGCAGATGAAGAGCATGGGTGGCCTGTCGCAGCTGATGGACAAGCTGCCCGCGCAGATGCAGGCCAAGGCCGGCCAGGTCGATATGAACAAGGCCGAGAAGGACATCCGCCGCAAGGAAGGCATCATCCAGAGCATGACGCCGCTGGAGCGCCGCAAGCCCGATCTCATCAAGGCCACCCGCAAGCGCCGCATTGCTGCCGGTGCCGGCGTGCAGGTTCAGGAAGTCAACCGCCTGCTCAACGAGTTCGAGCAGATGCAGGGGATGATGAAGAAGATGAAGGGCGGCGGCCTGATGAAGATGATGAAGCGCATGGGCGGGGGCAAGGGCATGCCCAAGATGCCCTTCTAAGGCGCGGCAGCCCTCAGGCCGCGCGTGCGTGCAGCCACGCGCGCCGCAGCACCGCCGGCGAACGCGACTCTTCCGGGATCAGCAGCAGCCCGCGTTCGCGCATCCAGCCGCCCAGCGAAACATGGCTGGTGAATACCGCCAGTGGCACCGCCAACAACAGCGGCATCGCCACCGGCGCCAGCAAGACCAGCGCGCCCGGATCCACCCAGGCGACGGCCGCCGCGAGCAGACCGATCACGCCTGTCATCGGCGACAGCCGGGCTCCCGCTTCGCCCCACGAGATCGCAGCTGCTTCCCTGGGCGGCGACTTCCATTCGAGCTTCAGGCCGGTCAGCGCCACCAGCACGAACAGCGAATGGGCCAGCATCCGCACCGGCGCCTGCAGTACGGCCATCAGGGTTTCGGCCGCGGCGCTGCGCAGGAGCGCGAAGGTGCCGCCGAAGCTTGGCTGCTCGCGCCGCAGGAACACCGCGGCCAGCCCCAGCAGGCGCGGCAAGAAGAGCATGCAAAGCGTCCAGGCCCACAAGCCGCGCAATTCGCTGGGCAGGGCACGCCAGTCCGGCACGATCGCGGCACCCGTCATCCACAGCGCGGTACCGAACGTCAGGAACGCGAGCCACAAGGGCGCCGAGAGGTAGGACATGGCGCCGATGAGGAACATGGCGCGGTGCACCGGATGGATGCCGGGTTCGGCCGCCAGGCGGGAGTTCTGCAGATTGCCCTGGCACCAGCGGCGATCGCGCTGCAGTTCGGACAGGAGGTCGGGCGGCTGTTGTTCATAGCTGCCCGCCAGGTCGGACACCAGCCAGACCTCGTAGCCGGCGCGGCGCATCAGCGCCGCCTCGACGAAGTCGTGCGACATGATGGGCCCGGCCAGGCCGCCGCCGCCCGCGATCGGTGCCAGGGCGCAGTGGCGCATGAAAGGCTCGACGCGGATGATCGCGTTGTGGCCCCAGTAGTGCGACTCGCCCAGCTGCCAGAACTGCATGCCCAATGTGAACAGCCGCCCGGTCACGCGCGAGGCGAATTGCTGGGCGCGGGCGTGCAGCGTGGCATGCCCGACCGCCTGCGTCGCGGTCTGGATGATGCCGGCGCGCGGATGGGCCTCCATCAGCTTGACCAGCGAGGTGATGCAGTCCCCGCTCATCACGCTGTCGGCGTCCAGCACCAGCATGTAGCGGTAATCCTTGCCCCAGCGCCGGCAGAAATCGGCCACGTTGCCCGCCTTGCGATGGGTACGGCGGGCGCGCAGCCGGTAGTACACCTCGATCTGGGGTTGGCCGGGTTGCGCGGCCAGGGCGCTGCGCAACTCTTCCCACGCGGCGCGCTCAGCGGACGCGATCTCGGGGCGGCTGGTGTCGGACAGCACGAACACGTCGAAGGCGGGGGCGTGGCCCGTGGCCGCGACGGACTCGCACGTGGCGCGCAGTCCCGCGAACACGGTCGCCACATCCTCGTTGCAGATGGGCATGATGATCGCGGTGCGGGCCTGCGGGTTCATCGCATGCTGCCGCACCTGGCGGGCTGACAGCGCCCGCACGTCGCCGCGCAGGCTGACGTAAAAACCCATCAGCGCCGTCACGAAACCCGTCACCACCCAGGTCGAAAGGGTGGCGAACAGCGCGATCTGGCCCCATTCCAGCCAGGCGTTGCCATAGTCGGGCTGGGCGCCGGCGAACAGCACGGTGGCCCCACCCGCGCTGGCCAAGGTCAAAAGTGCGAACACCAACCGGCGCCGTCCGGCGCCCTCCTGCCAAGGTTCCCTCTGCGGCGGTGGCGCCTTGTCCCCGCGCACCAGGCGCGAAAGCATCGCCGTGAAGATGCTGTTCCAGAAGCCGCGCCACGGTTGGGGGGCCATCGATCCCCGGTTGAGCGGCGGCGCCGTCACCGAGTTGGGATGCCGCCATTCGCGCGGGCCTACTCGGGAAGAATGATGTTGGTCCATGTTTCGCTCAGGATGTGGTTGTCGTGTTGAAGAAAGGCGCGCAGTTCCACCGGGCGCGTGGCATCCAGCCGCTGTACCCGTACGGTCATCCGCCAACTCTTGGTCGCGGGATTGCGGTAGGCCAGCTGTTCGAGCAGGCGGCCGTTGCCGTCGGAGCTCACCACCGCGCGGACTGCGGCATCGGCCGGCAACGCGTCCAGCGCGGGGCCGGCGAAGTCGACGACGTACTGCACCTGATCCGCCGGCGCCGATGCGCTCTCGCGCGCATAGCCGATACCGCGCCGGGACTGCGTCACCCAGCTGCCGGGCGGCTGCTGTTGCTTGTCGCCCTGCCAGCCGATCTCGTAGGCAATTTCCAGCGGCGTGCCGGGCGCCGGCAGCGCGGCGGGCACCCAGTAGGCGACGACGTTGTCATGCGTTTCGTCGGGCGTGGGCAACTGCAGCAGCTCCACCCGGCCGGGGCCCCAATCGCCCAAGGGGCGAATCCAGGCGCTGGGGCGGCGCTCGTAGCGCGCCTCCACGTCTTCGTAGCTGGCGAACGCGCGGTCCCGTTGCATCAGGCCGAAGCCGCGCAGGCTGTCCATGGCAAAGGAAGTGGCGGTGGGCCGCGCCGGGTTTTGCAATGGCCGCCACAGCCACTCCCCGCTGCCGGTCGCGACCAGCAGCCCGTCCGAGTCGTGTACCTCGGGCCGGAAGTCGGCGCGGCGCGGCTGGTTCTCGCCGAAGAAGAACATGCTGGTCAGCGGCGCTATGCCGAGCGTGGCGATCGGCTTTCCCGGCGCCGAGCGCAGGAAGATCCGGGCCTGCACGCGGGTGACCGTCTCCGGACCGGGTGTGATGTCGAAGCGGTAGGCGCCCGTGGCGCGCGGCGAATCCAGCAGCGCATGGATCGTCAGCTGCTTCGCGTCGGGCGACGGCCGCTCCAGCCAGAAATCGGTGAAGGCGGGAAATTCCTCGCCGCTTCCGCCCGTGGTGTCGATCGCCAGGCCCCTGGCGGACAGGCCGTACTGCTGGCCCGAGCCCAGCGCGCGGAAGTAGCTCGCGCCCAGGAAAGCGATGAGCTCGTCCTTGTAGCCCGCGTCGGCGAGCGGGTAGTGGACGCGCAGGCCGGCGAAGCCGAGATCGCCCCATCGCTCGGGAGCTAGCGCGCTCTTGCCGAAGTCGAACTGCTCGCTGCGATAGGGAATGCGGAGCACGCCCTGCGAGGACACCTCATGGATGCGCACCGGCTGGCGATGGTGTTGTCCCAGATGGAAAAACATCGCTTCGAACGGCAGTTGCGCGTCGCGCCACAGCGCCTTGGCGGGCTGAAAGCGCAGCTCGCGCAAGCCGTCGTAGTCGAGTTGGAGCAGTTCCGCCGGCAACGCGGCGGGGACGGACCGATAGGGGGTTTGCGAGTTCTGGCGGGCCAGCGCCGAAAGCCGCTCGAAGTCGAACGCGGGCGGCTGCGCGGCTTGCGATACCGCCCAGGCGCCCAACAACGCGAAGGCGAGGCCGGCCAGGCGGGCAAAGCGCCGAGACAGCGCGGGGACATGGGTCATGCATGGCCTAGTGCAAACCCTATGCCAGCTGGAAAAGTTATTTTAAATCAATGGCTTACGGGGCATCTGGGCTTCAGGTGCTTAAAGGAAGAGCAGCCCGGCGTGGAAACCCGTGTCTTTTGTCGCCATACGGCGACAAGCACTCCAGCTGATCTGGAAAATACCGAGTGGAATCAACGACTTGGCTCAGTCGCCGGATAGCGACACGCCGGGCGGAATGTCCGATTGGAAGTGTCCCGGGGTGAGCTCGTGCTTTTGCAACAGGCGGTAGAACTCGGTGCGGTTGCGATCGGCCAGCCGGGCCGCATCCGCCACGTTGCCATCGGTCAGCTTCAGCAGGCCGACCAGGTAGTCGCGCTCAAAACGCTGCTTGGCATCGGCGTAAGTCAGCACCGGGATCGACGGCGTGCGCAGCGCGCGTTGCACCAGGGCCAACGGCACCAAGGGCGTCGTGGCCAGAGCGCAGACCTGCTCGACCACGTTGTAGAGCTGGCGAACATTGCCCGGCCAAGGCGCGGCGATCAGCGCCCTGAGGGCCTCCGGGGCGAAGCCGGAGAGTCGTCGGCCGTACTTGGAGGCGAGGCGCTGCAGGAAATGGTTCGCCAACAACGGGATGTCTTCCCTTCGGTCGCCCAGCGTGGGCAGCGTGAGCGTGACGACGTTCAGGCGGTAATACAGGTCCTGGCGGAACTGGCCCTGCGCCATGGCGGCGTCCAGGTCACGGTGCGTCGCGGAGATGATGCGCACGTCGACCGGATGCGACTGGCTGGACCCGACGGGGCGCACCGTGCGCTCTTGCAGCACGCGCAGCAGCTTCACCTGCAGCGCCGGCGGCATGTCGCCGATCTCGTCCAGCAGCAGGGTGCCACCGTCGGCTGCCTGGAACAGACCCTTGTGGTTGGCCACTGCGTCCGTGAACGCGCCTTTCACGTGGCCGAAAAGTTCCGACTCCAGCAGCGCTTCGGGAATGGCGCCGCAGTTGACGGCGACGAAGGGCCGCTGGGCGCGTGGGCTCGCCCGGTGGATGGCCTGTGCCAGCATTTCCTTGCCCGTTCCGCTGTCGCCGCGCAGCAGCACGCTGGCGTCCGACGTCGCCACCATGCGGGCCTCGGCCAGCAGGTCGGCCATGTGGCCGGAGCGGCTGATGATGTCGCGGCGCCAACCCTCGTCCGCATCGGCGGCTTCATGATGCGGCGCACCCAGTGCCAGGGCCTGTGCGATCTTGTCCAGCAGGACCTTGGCGTCGTAGGGCTTGGTCAGGTAGCTGAAAACGCCGCGTGCCGTGGCCTCCACCGCATCGGGAATGGTGCCGTGCGCGGTGAGCAGGATCACGGGCAGCGACGGATGGCGCATGCGGATCTCGGTGAACAGGGCCAGCCCGTCTTGTCCCGGCATCCGCACATCACTCAGGACCAGCTGGGGACGCTCGATCTGGAGTTTGGCCAGGGCGCTTTCCGCCGAGCCGGCCGTGCTCACCCGGTAGCCTGCGGAGTTCAGCCGCATGGACAGCAGGCGCAGCATGTCGGCGTCGTCATCGACGACGAGAAGGCGAGGCTGCGCGGGAGAAACGTCCGATGCGAGGCTGATGGTCATGGTGTGAGGCGCTGTCCGTTGGCAGGCGCCGACATTGCTGCGGCCGGCCGCAGCAGCAGGCTGCGCTCGACCGCGCGCAAGGCCTCCAGCCGGTCGTTGAGCAGTTCGATGCGCCGGTGGGCGTCCTTTGTCTGCTGGCTTTGGCGTTCCAACTGCTCCTCGAGGCGACGCGCGTCCGCTTGCTGCGCCAGCAGCATTCGCGCCAGCGGATGCAGCACCTGCGCTTGCGGCTGGTTCTGGGCCAGCACACGTTGCAAAAGCGCCTGCGCACGTGCGGCGTTGCCGGGCGTGCGCGCGGTGCCCAGCGCGATGGCCAACTGCATCTGCCGCGTCGAATCCTGCGGATCGCCGAGGCCGTTGATTTCCTGCGCGAGTTCGGCCGGCTGCAGACTCCTGACGCGCTCCGCGTAGGCGAGCAGGGTTTCCGCCGGGCTGGGCGCCGTGGCCGGGACAGCCGTTGGCGGCGCGGGAATCGCCGCCATCGGCGGTGGCGCCGGCTGTGATTGCGCAGGTGATGCGCAGCCGTACAGGCCCGCGACGAAAGCCAGCGCCAGGATGAGGTAAGGAAGGTGGCGCGCACAAAGGCGGCCGGCCGTATGAAGGTCAGCTTGCATGGGGCAGTTCTATCCGGAAATGGCCGCCCTGACTGTCAGACGGCAGCCCGATGCGGCCGCCATGGGCCTGTATGTATTCCTTGACGATCGACAGCCCGATGCCCGTGCCCCGCACGGCATCCTTGGGCTGGCGCTCGCCACGGTAGAAGGGCTCGAACACGCGCTCGCGGTCGGTCGCTGCCACTCCGGGCCCCTGGTCGAGCACGTCGATGCGCACATGGTCGGGTTGCGCGGAGACCTGCACACGAATGGTGCCGCCGCGGGGCGAGAAGCGAATGGCGTTGGACAGCAGGTTGGCGATGGTAGTCCCCAGCTTCTCGCGATCGACGGTCAGCATGACGGGCTCGCCCTCCACCACCACATTGAGTTGCATCGCCTGACATTGCAGATGCTGGGCATCGATCTGTTCCTCGATCAAGTCCGTGAGGTTGGTCCTGCTGCGCTGCAGTTGCCCCGCCTCGAACGCGGCCGCGTTGAAGCGCAGCAGCGCCTCGATCTGACCCTGCAGAGTCAGCGTGTTCTGGTTCAGGATTCGGATCACGTCGCGTTGACTCCTGTTGAGTTCGCCGGGAACGCCTTCCTGCAGCAGCGCGACGCCTTCACGCAGGGCAGCAAGCGGCGTCTTCAGCTCGTGCGAGACATGACGCAAGAAGCGAGCCTTGTCCGCGTCCAGCTCGGTCAGGCGCAGCCGCAGCCATTCCAGGTGCTGGCTGACTCTGCGGACGTCCAAGGGGCCCTTGATATTGATGGGCTCACCGAGCCGGTTTTCACCCAGCCCGATGATGGCGCGCTCCAGATGCTTGAAAGGCCGCGCCAGCCAGACCCCCAGCGCGACGGCGAGCATGACCGCAAGCGCAATGGTGAACAGCACTTGGCGGGTCAGGCGTGCGCGGCTTGCTTCCAGCTGCTCGTCAAGAGCCTTGTTGCGATGCTCGATCAGGGCCTGGGTCCCCGCGGTGATGCGATTGTTGAGCGCGGCCAGTTCCCGAAATTCCGCCGCAATGTTGCGCTCGCGCTCGAGTGCCGTCTCGGGCGGACCCTGAAACAGCCGCTGGATGGCTTCCGCCTGGGCTTGCCACAGCAGCAACTCGGGTTTGGGCAAGCCGCCGGCGTCGATCTCGGCCAGCGCGGCGCGCGCGGCCCGGGTCTCCTCGTCGAACCGCTTGCGCAGAACAGCGTCGTTCAGGATCAGCGATTGGCGGGCCGCTCTCTCCATACCGGCCGTGCGGGCTGTCAGCGCCTGTGCCGCCCCGTTGAGGGCGAGCGCATGGCCCGCGGCCTCGCTGCTTTTCGCCATGAGGCGATCCAGGATGACCACGGCCCGCAGCGCGGTGCCTCCCAGCAGTGCGGCAATCAACAGAAAGGCGACCAGCAACAGCTGGCGGAAAGAACCCATGGCGGCAACGGCGGGTCAGGCGGCCAGTGCCGAGGCTTCCGCCGTCACCACTTCACCGCGCAGCGAATGCGAGTTCGCTGACGTGATCGTCACGTCGATCAACTGGCCGACCAGGCGGGCCGGCCCCTTGAAGTTCACCATCCGGTTGCACTCGGTGCGACCGGCCAGTTCGCTGGCGTCCTTGCGCGATGGCCCTTCGACAAGGATGCGCTGGACGGTGCCGACACGGCTGGCGCTGATGCGCGCCGCGCTGTCGTCGATCGCCGCCTGCAGCAGGTGCAGGCGTTTGAGCTTCACCTCATGTGGCGTTTCGTCGTGCAGCGCCGCTGCCGGCGTGCCGGGGCGCGGGCTGAAGATGAAACTGAAGCTGTTGTCGTAGCCGACGTCGGCGATGAGTTTCATCATCTTGCCGAAGTCTTCCTCGGTCTCGCCCGGGAAGCCCACGATGAAATCGCTGGACAGGGCCAGCTCGGGCCGGATGGCGCGCAGCTTGCGCACCGTGCTCTTGTATTCCATGGCCGTGTAGCCGCGCTTCATCGCCATCAGGATGCGGTCGCTGCCGTGCTGCACCGGCAGGTGCAGGTGGCTCACCAGCTTGGGCACCTTGGCATAGGCATCGATCAGCCGCTGGGTGAACTCGTTCGGGTGGCTGGTGGTGTAGCGGATGCGTTCTATCCCGGGGATGTCGGCCACGTATTCGATCAGCAGCGCGAAGTCGGCGATATCCGCGGTGTCGCCCATCTTGCCGCGGTAGGCGTTGACGTTCTGGCCGAGCAGCGTCACTTCCTTGACGCCCTGGTCGGCCAGGCCCGCCACCTCGATCAGGACGTCGTCGAACGGCCGCGAGACTTCCTCGCCGCGGGTGTAGGGCACGACGCAATAGCTGCAGTACTTGGAGCAGCCTTCCATGATGCTCACGAACGCCGTGGCGCCGTCCACCCGTGCCGGCGGCAGGTGATCGAACTTCTCGATCTCGGGAAAGCTGATGTCCACCTGCGGGCGCTGCTGGCGCTCACGCTCGCGCAGCAGATCCGGCAGGCGGTGCAGCGTTTGCGGTCCGAACACGACGTCCACGAACGGTGCGCGCTCGATGATGGCGGCGCCTTCCTGGCTGGCCACGCAGCCACCCACGCCGATCAGCACACCCTTTTTCTTGAGATGCTTGACGCGCCCCAGGTCGCTGAACACTTTCTCCTGGGCCTTCTCGCGCACGGAGCAGGTGTTGAACAGGATCAGGTCGGCTTCCTCGACGTCTTGGGTCGGCTCGTAGCCTTGCGCAGCATTCATCACATCGGCCATTTTGTCCGAGTCGTACTCGTTCATCTGGCAGCCGAAGGTCTTGATAAAAACCTTTTTTGTCATGGCAGCACCTATCGGCGGGACCCGAAGATCATCATGAGCAATTCGTTGAAGCGCTTGTAGCCTTCGGCCCCCGAGCCGGAGGTCCCGCCGAGCTTGCTGTATTCCTCCTCGGTCAGGAGCCAGACTTCATGCACCAGCCCGACCGCGTCACGGCGATAGACCACGGGCAGGGTCTTGCCCACGATGCCGCCCGAGAGGACCAGCATGTTGTTGAGGTCGCGGATGCGCGAGCCCGGCGAGAGGCGGTCGGGTTTGCCGTCCATGGTGAGTTCGGGCGGCGCCGTCACCACCATCTGGCCCAGCACGACGTCCTTGGGCGCGGAGCGTTGAATGCCTTGCGCGAGCGCGGCGGGTGGCAAGGTGAATGACAGGCCGGCCAGGGCCGCGTATGCGACCTGTACGAGGCGGGCCCGGGTTTGATTCCAGCGGTTCATGGTGTAGATCCAGAGGCTGTGGATGTAACAAGGCGCCGGGGCGCCTCGGGCAAGCCCAAGTTTACCAACACGAGTGCGAATTGCTGAGCCACACGGGCTGAACCTGTGGCGGTAAAGTGGAAAACCAAATATTCAAGGAGGTTTCGATGCTCGAGATACTTGGCACCATCGTCGTCGGCTTCATCGTGGGGCTGATCGCGCGAGCCGTCAAACCCGGCGACGACAAGCTGGGCCTGATCATGACCACGTTGCTCGGCATAGCGGGCGCCTTCATCGCACGTTATGCCGGCATGGCGATGGGCTGGTATCAGCAAAACGAGCCGGCCGGCTGGATAGCCTCGGTGCTCGGCGCCGTGGTGCTGCTGTTCGTCTACGGGCTGGTCAAGGGCAAGTCGCGCGACGCCGTCTGAGCGAGCGGAAAGCAAAAAGCCTTGCAGGCTGGCGGCCTGCAAGGCTTGCGGTAGCTGGTGGCGCTTCACGGATTCGAACCGCGGACCTGTGGATTATGATTCCATCGCTCTAACCGACTGAGCTAAAGCGCCGAGCCAACGATTATATAAGACCTGGGCCGAGTCAGCCTCAACGCGCCAATTTCCCCAATTCTTCCGACACCAGCCGCACGATCAGCCGGTCCAGCGTGTCCACCGAGTAATTTTTCACGTCGTGCACCGTTTCGCGGCCCGGACCGCTGGCCGGGTCATGCGCCTGGGCGTAGGTCAGGAAGACGAAACGCCCTCCGGTGTACTGCGCGATCTGGCGCTGGATTAACTCGCCTTGCTTGTCCAGGCCGCTGGCGCCCACGCTGAAGACCTTGATCCCCTTGCCCAGGGCGGCCAGCATGTCCTCGTCGTAGTGGGGCCCGCCATAGTCCAGGTGCGGCGGGGCGTCGGCCAGCAACACCACCAGGCGGGTGGCGCCCTCGCCGCGCCAGCTGAGGTTGTGCACGGTGTCGTGAAAGGCCTCGTTCATCGCTTCGGGGTAGTCGCCCCCGGCCGCAGCCCGCAAGGGATAGAGCGCGTTCTGCAGAAAGTCGCCCACGTCATTGGTGAAGTCGTGGCTGCGCAGCAGGAATTCGTCGCCCTTGTCGCGATAGGCGACCAGGCCGAAGCAGATGTCCGGCTGGCTGGGCAGGCGTGACACCTCGGCCGAAATGCTCCTCAAGGTGGCCTTGAGCTTGTCGATCTCGTCGGCCATCGAGCCGGTGGCGTCGATCAGGAAGACCAGGTCCAGCTTGGCGCGCGCCTCGGCCGGCCGGGCGTCCAGGACCACCTCCACCGAACTCTTCTGGCCGCGGGTGAGCTGCGCCCACGACTGCCGGCCGTCCTTGCGCACCGCCACCGCGTAGTAGCTGGAGCGGGAAGGATCGAAGGCATTGGGATGCAGCCAGGCGCGGCCTGCCGCATCGGTGCGCGCCCACATCGCGTGGCCGCTGGTGGCCTGCACCGCCACTTCGGCGTCCGCAACGCCGCGCCCGCGCGGGTCCTTCACTTCCAGCAGATAGCGCTCGCGGATATCGCGCGTGCGGTGCTCCACCCGGGTGCGGTTGCGAAACGCCAGGTAACCGCTGAAATCCGCGTTGTCATCGACCATGCCGGCCGTTACGGGTCCCGTCGAAGGCGGTTGCTGCACTTGCGGCTGCGGTGAGGGAAACATTGACGGCGGGCCGCTGCGGGCGGAGTCGGACAGTTCGGCGGGCGCCGACTTGGCGAGGCGGTCGCGGTGTTCGTGATGGCCACCCCGGATCTGGTCTCCCGCGACGCGGCCGGGCAGCTCGCGGGTCTGCACCGGCCTCGCGCAGTGCGTCGCCGAAGGCGCCTGGAAGTTGGGCACGGTGCGCACGATGGGCGTCGGGAACGGCATCGGCTCCGGCCAGGGCGTGGGCTTGGGTTCGGGCCACTGGCCCGGTGGCGGTGAATGAGCCGTGGCGCTGCAGGCCGCGAGCAGCAACTGCGCGATCAGTACCAGCGCGAATGGGCGCGGGGGATGGTTCTTCATCGGGTGCCTCCAATGGATGTGGTGAAGGCTGGTACGGCTGGGCGGCGCGATGAGGGTGAATTTTTCTGCCTGGGTTTAACCCCGAAGCACGGGCTGGCCCGTAGCAGGTGATGTGAAAATCTGCCCATGCCCTATAGCGCCATGCCCGACGAGCAATTGATGCTGGCCTACGCGCGGGGTGACGCCGCTGCTTTCGACGAGCTTTACGCGCGCCATGAGGGCGCGCTGTTTCGCTTCGTGCGCAGGCTGCTGGGCGCGCCGCTGGCCGCGCAGGCCGACGAGGTGTTCCAGGACACCTGGATGCGGATCGTTGCCGCGCGAGCCAGCTTCCAGCCGCAGGGCGCGGCTTGGCGAACCTGGGCGTTCACCATTGCCCACAACCTGGCCATGGACCGTTTGCGCGCGAGCGGCCGCGAAGTTGGCGTGAGCGCACGCGACGATGGGGAAGATCCGCTGGACTGGATCGCAGCCACCCTGGATATGACCCATCCTTCGAGCGAGGATGTCGCCTTCTGGCGCGCTGCCGGCCAGCAATTGCTGCACTGCCTGGACGAACTGCCGCCGGCACAGCGCGCCGCGTTCCTGCTGCACCATGAAGACGGCGCCAGCGTGGAAGACCTGGCCCAAAGGCTGGGCCTGCAATTCGAGACCGCCAAGAGCCGGCTGCGCTATGCGCTGCAGAAACTGCGGGGCTGCATGCGCCAGTACCTCGACGTGCTGGAGCAACCTTCATGAGCGATATGCGCGATGCACGATTGCGGCGGGCGCTGGAGTCGGCGCCGGATGCGGACCTGCTGCCCGATCGGCGAACGCGCCGGGCGGTGCTCGATGCCGCCCGGCAGGCCCTGGCGCCGCCGCCTCCCGCCGCTTGGTGGCAAAAGCTGTGGCAAGGCATGGGTAACCGGTCCATGCCCTGGAATGCGGCCCTGGCCAGCGTCGTGATCGCGACCTTGGTCACGGTGCTCTGGCGCGAACGGGAGATCCCCACCGCCATGCCGGACATGGCGCAGACGCGCGAGCCATCGCCAGCAGCGGAGCCGCCGGTCGTGTCGCCTCCAGCCCAGCCATCCGCCGCTGTCACGCCACCGCCGGCCGCTACGCCGGCGCGCAAGCCGGCACCTGCCACCACCAAGCCTCAGCCGGCCGAGTCGCCGCGTGAGCGGCGCGCAGAGGCGGCGGTTGATGCCATGCGCGACCAGGAGCAGAGGGAGCTGGCGAAGAGCGTCCCCTCGCCGCAATCTGCCGCGCCGGGTGCACCGGCGATGTCGCGGGCTGAGTCGACTGCCGCCATTCACTGGACGCATTTGCGCATCGCATCGCAGGGGCGCACTTGGGAGGTGGCACGGGAACAGGCACCGGGCCTCGCCCAGTTGCTGAACGGCATGGCGCGCGAAGCGCGCAGCCAGGAGGCGCTGGAAGCGGCCGTGACCCACCGGATCGAGTTGACCCGCGAGGGCCAGCCCGCGGGTGTGATCGAGCTGGCCGGGGCCCAGCTGCGCTGGACCCTTGCCGGTCTTGGCGGGACTTACACGACGCGCCCGGAACCGGCCCGGCTGCAAGCCTTGCGAGAGGAGATCAACCGCCTGGCTGCGCGCTGAGGAATTGCACCGTCACTGGTGCTTGAACTGAGCCTTGCGCTTGTTGACGAAGGCATCCATGCCTTCCTTCTGGTCGGCGGTCGCGAACATGGCATGGAACATCCGGCGCTCGAACATCACGCCGTCGGAGAGGCCGCTCTCGAAGGACCGGTTGATCGATTCCTTGGCGGCCATCACGGCGACCTGCGAGAAGTCGCAAATCGTCAGGGCTGCGGCCAGCGTTTCGTCCATCAGCTTGTCCAGCGGCACCACGCGGCTGACCAGGCCCGAACGCTCGGCTTCGGTCGCGTCCATCATCCGCGACGTCAATGCCATGTCCATCGCCTTGGATTTCCCCACTGCGCGCGGCAGGCGTTGCGTGCCGCCGGCGCCCGGAATGATGCCCAGCTTGATCTCGGGCTGGCCGAACCTCGCGTTGTCCGCGGCAATGATGAAGTCGCACATCATCGCCAGCTCGCAGCCGCCGCCCAGCGCGAACCCGCTCACCGCCGCGATCACCGGCTTGCGTATGCTGCGGATGGTTTCCCAGTTGCGGGTGATGTAGTCGCCCTTGTAGGCGTCGGCGAAGGAGTAGCTGGCCATGGCGCCGATGTCGGCCCCCGCGGCAAAGGCCTTTTCGCTGCCAGTGATCACTATGCAGCCGATCGCCTCGTCGGCGTCGAACGCCTTGAGCGCGGCGCCCAGTTCATCCATCAGCTCGTTGTTCAGTGCGTTGAGCTGCTTGGGCCGGTTCAACGTGACGATGCCGACCTTGCCGCCTTCGGTGCGAACCTGGATGAGTTCGTAAGCCATGCTTTTCTCCTGTTTAATCGCAGCACTATACCCAGGCCTGCATTAACCGACCGAGTGGTCGGTTAATGGTAGAGTGACACCAAGGAGACCGTTCATGACCGACAAGACCGTCCTTTACGAGGTGCGCGGCGCCGTGGCGCTGATCACGCTCAACCGCCCGCAGGCGCTCAACAGCTTTACCCGGGCGATGCACCAGGAACTCTGGGATGCCTTCGACAAGATCGAGGCCGACAAGTCCATCCGCGCCCTGGTGATCACCGGCGCAGGACGCGGCTTTTGCGCCGGCGCCGATCTGGCCGAATTCGATTTCGCGCCGGGCCCGGACCTGATCGAGCGCGCCAATCCCGGGCCGATCATCGATCAGGCTTTCAACCCGACGGTGCGCAAGTTGCAGGCGCTGCGCGTGCCGACGGTGGCGGCCGTCAACGGCGTCGCCGCGGGCGCGGGCGCCTCGCTGGCGATGACCTGCGATCTGGCGGTGGCCGCACCAAGCGCGAGCTTCATCCAGGCCTTCAGCAAGATCGGCTTGGTGCCGGACGCCGGCGGCACCTGGTTCCTGGTCAAGCGCCTGGGCCTGGCGCGCGCGCTGGGCTGCGCGATGCTGGGTGACAAGCTGAGCGCCAAGGATGCAAAAGAGCAGGGGATGATCTGGGAGGTTGCGGCAGAGGGCGAGGATTGCGTCGAAGCCGCGATGAAATTGGCGCAGCGGCTGGCCACCATGCCGACCAAGGCGTTGGTCGAGACACGCCGGCTGCTGCGGGCTGCCGCCAGCAACGAGCTCGATGTCCAGCTCGACGCCGAGCGCGACACCCAGTCGGCCCTGGGCAACACGCACGACTACATCGAGGGCGTCACGGCGTTCCTGCAGAAACGCCCCGCCCAGTTCAAGGGGGAATGATGCCGGATGCTCGCGCGCTAGCCGCCCAGGTCGGCGAAACCATGTTCGCTGGAGACCGCGCCAGCAAGGATTTCATGCAGATGGAGCTTCTTAGCTGCGAGCCCGGCCGCGCCACCATGCGCATGACGGTGCGCGAGCAGATGCTCAACGGGCACGACATCTGCCATGGCGGCCTGATCTTCACGCTGGCCGACTCCACTTTCGCTTTCGCCTGCAACAGCCGCAACCAGGCCACGGTGGCAGCGGGCTGCAGCATCGAGTTCCTCCGGCCCGGCCGGCTCGGCGACGTGCTCACCTGCGAGGGCGTGGAGCAGGTGCTGCAAGGCCGGCACGGCATCTACGACATGAAGGTCTGCAACCAGCGCGGCGAGACGGTCGCGATGTTTCGCGGCAAGAGCACGCAGATCCAGGGCCACGTGATCAAGGAAGCGGAATGAACAGTTTTCCCTTGGAGGCTATCGAGACAGCCGGCATCGACGAGCTGCGCGCCCTGCAGCTCAAGCGCCTGCAAGCCACGCTGGCCCACGCCTACGCCAACTCGCCGGTCTATCGCGCCAAGTTCGACCAGGAGCGGATCCACCCGAAGGATTGCCGCACGCTCGCCGACCTGGCGAAGTTCCCCTTCACCACCAAGCAGGACCTGCGAGACAGCTATCCCTTCGGCATGTTCGCGGTGCCGCGCGAACAATGCGCGCGCATCCACGCTTCCAGCGGAACCACCGGCAAGCCCACCGTTGTGGGCTATACCCGCAACGACATCGACACCTGGTCCCACGTGATGGCGCGCAGCATCCGCGCGGCAGGCGCCCGGCCCGGCGACCTGGTGCACGTGAGCTACGGCTATGGCCTGTTCACCGGCGGCCTGGGCGCGCACTATGGCGCCGAGAGACTGGGGCTCACCGTGGTGCCGTTCGGCGGCGGCCAGACCGAGCGCCAGGTGCAGTTGATCAACGATTTCCGCCCCGACATCATCATGGTCACGCCCAGCTACATGCTGGCCATCGCCGACGAATTCGAGCGGCAAGGGCTGGATCCCGCGCAGTCCAGCCTGCGCCTGGGCATCTTCGGCGCCGAGCCCTGGACCAACGACATGCGCGAAGCGATCGAGCGGCGCATGGGCCTGGACGCGGTCGACATCTATGGCCTGTCGGAGGTGATGGGTCCGGGCGTGGCCAACGAGTGCCTGGAAACCAAGGACGGCCCAACGATCTGGGAGGATCATTTCTACCCCGAGATCATCGATCCGGAAACCGGGGAGCTGGTGGCCGACGGCGAACTGGGTGAGCTGGTGTTCACCAGCCTGACCAAGGAAGCGCTGCCCATCATCCGCTACCGCACGCGCGACCTGACGCGCCTCTTGCCTGGCACGGCGCGCACGATGCGGCGGATGGAGAAGATCACCGGCCGCAGCGACGACATGATGATCGTGCGCGGCGTGAACGTCTTCCCCACGCAGATCGAGGAGCTGATCCTGAAGCGCGCCGAGCTGGCGCCGCACTACCAGTGCATCCTCACCCGCGAAGGTCCGCTGGATTGCCTGACCGTGGCTGTCGAAACCCGGCATGACCTGGCGCATGACTCGGCGCCGGCCCAGGCCGCCGCCGAGAGGCTGGCGCATGAGATCAAGACCTACATCGGCACTTCGGCGCGGATCGAGCTGCGCGCCTGCGGTGGCGTCGAGCGCAGCATGGGCAAGGCCAAGCGCGTGCTGGACCAGCGCAAGGCCGCGTGAGTGATCAGCGCTGCTCGATCTTCACGACGGTGAGATCCAGGTAGGTCGCTTCGCCCATGTTCACGCGGATGCGCACCGGCAGGTATTGCAGGCTGGGTGCGAACCACATCTCGGCGGTGATATTGCCTCGTGGATTGGCGATGGGGCGGGGCTTCAGGTGGAACGCCTCGAACGATCCCAGCTCCGGGCTTTGGAGCATCTCCTTGCCGACGACGTCGTAGGTCCACAAATCCACCGCGCCGGGGCGCGCCATCCAGAAGCTCACGCTGCGGCCGATTTCCAGCACGTCCTTGCCGCTCGCGAACCGGTGGCTGAGATCGACGAACTGGCTGGCGCTGTCCTGCACCCCCGGCGGGCGCGGCACCGTGCTGCCGTTGGCCAGGGCAATCGTTTCATCGCCCAGGCGCGCACCGCGGGGGCCGCTGGCACGCAACTCCTCGTACACCCTGGGCAGCAGGCCCTGCGGCGTGACTTCCCCCTGGCTGGTCATCACGAAGGAGGTCAGGCCGGTGAGGACCATGTCCACCTTGGTCTGGTAGCGGTCGCCGTCGCGCTGCCATTGCACCCGGGCGCTGCCATATAGTTCGGCGGTGCCGCGGTACTGTCCGCTGAGGCGGTAATTCAGGCGGGTGTCCGCAGGCCAGCTGTCCAGCGTGGCAACGGGAGCGGCCGGGGCGGCCGGGGCGGCCGGGGCGGCCGAGGCAGCCGACGCGGGCTGGGCCGGCTCCGGCGCAGGCGCCGATGCGGGTGGGGTGGCGGCGGCCGCAGTGTTTTCGGGTGCACTGACCGGCTCTTGCGGTGGCTGAGGCGCCTGCGCCACGGGCTGAGGCAGCGGTTCCGGTGCGGAGGCGGGCGAAGCGGGCGGCAAGGCGCCGGCCGGCCTCGTGATGGCCGTGACAGCGGGTCGCTTGGGCCGGGCCGCCGCAGGCTTGCGCGGCGGCGGTGCCGGCGCCGCCGCCGGTGCCTCGGGACGAAGCAGCCGCGTGAACATCGGCGTGGCCAGCGGCCGCAGCAGAGGCGTCTGGTCCAATTGCCGCGACAGCCAGTTCAGCGTCAGGGCGTGAACGAGCACGACGATCGCCAACAGCGCCGCGAGGCGCCAGCCGGCGCCGGCGCTCAGGCGTGCGCGGCCAGCCACGGCTGGGCGCGGCCGGGGTCGCGCAAGACCAGCCGCCAGGTAGTCACCGCGGACGGCAGGTTCAACTCGAGCCGCAACAGGCGGCGGTCCCGTGCCACCAATGCCGTTACCTTCTTGTGGCTGCCGGCGTAAAGGAGCAGGTCGTCGAGCTTGGTCATGCGCCAACCGGTCGCGCCGATTTCAATACCCAGCCACTCGTCGTTGGCGGCGAAACCGGCCTGTTCGGCCGCGCCTCCGCGCAGCACGGTCTTGATCACGACACCTGCGGTTTCCGTGGCGCGAATGCCCAGCCGCTGTTGCAGTTGCGCGGGCTCTTCCAAGACCACCACGCCGAGCGGCTGCAGCAATTCCTCCAGCGGAAGCTCGCGCGTGCCGTGAACCCACGACGCGATCTCGCGCGTGAAAGCCCGTCCGCCCAGTTCCTTCAGGACCGCCGCGAAATCTGCCTCTGCCATGGGACCTGCCTTGCAGCGCTGCCACAGGGCCCGCATCACTTCATCCAGCGTGGTGTGGCCCTCGGCGCGCAGTGTGAGGTCGAAGCATAGCGCCACCAATGCACCCTTGGTGTAGTAGCTGACGGTGGCGTTGGCAGTGTTCTCGTCCTGGCGGTAGTACTTGACCCAGGCGTCGAAGCTGGCCTGGGCCACGGACTGCACTTCGCGGCCCGGGGTCTGCAGCACCTGGTTGATGGTCTTGTTCAGCAGCTTGATGTAGGTGGCGTCGTCGATCAGTCCGGCGCGGCGCAGCAGCAGGTCGTCGTAATAGCTGGTGAAACCCTCGAAGAACCAGAGCAGGTGCGTGTAGTTCTCGCCGGTGTAGTCGTAGTGGGTGAACTCCGCCGGCCGCAGATGCTTGACGTTCCAGGTGTGGAAGTACTCGTGGCTGATCAGGCCCAGCAGGGTGATGTAGCCATCGTTCAGGCGCGCCTCGCCCAGCCGCGGCAGGTCGCGCCGCGAAGCGATCAGTGCGGTGGAGTTGCGATGCTCCAGTCCGCCATAGCCGTCGTCCACCACATTGAGCATGAACAGGTAGCTCTTGTGCGGCGGGCGCTTGCGGTCATGCCAGAAGCGGATCTCGGTCTCGCAGATCTTGTGCACGTCGGCCAGCAGCCGCGCATGGTCGAGCGATTCGCTGGCGCCGGCCACCACCAGCCGGTGCGGCACGCCGCCGGCCTTGAACTCGCCGCTCCAGAAGGCGCCCATCTCCACGGGGCAATCGACCAGCTCGTCGTAGTCCGCTGCCAGGTAGGTGCCGAAACCGCGCTTGCCCACCCTGTGCGGAGCCAGGCCCGTCGCCACTTCCCAGTGGCTCATCCCCTTCACGGCCAGCAGCTCCAGCGAATGTACCGAGCTTTCCTGCTCGTGCACCCTCAGGCACAGGCTGGTTCCGTTGAAGAAGCCCCGCTGCGTGTCCAGCCAGGCCGTGCGCACCGAGTTGTCGAAGGCATAGACCTCGTAGCTCAATATCAGCGGGCTGCTGGGAACGCACTCGATCTGCCAGTCGCATTTGTCCAGTTGCTGGACTGCGACTGGTCGGCCGTCTTGCCGGGCCGTCAGGCGCTGCAGGTTCTTCGAAAACTCCCGCACCAGGTAGCTGCCCGGAATCCAGACCGGCAGCGATACGCGCTGCTGGGCCGCGGGCTGATCGATGCTGAGCGTGACGTGGAACAGGTGGGCGTGCAGGTCCGCCGCTTCCACCCGGTAGTGGATGCTGGCGCCGCGTGGCGGAGACGGCGTCACTGCTTCGCGTCGGCCAGCAGTTTCTCGACCTGCGCGGCACCGATGGCGCCCGGAACACGGGTCCCATCGGCGAACACCAGCGTAGGCGTGCCGGTGATCTTGTACTTCTTGCCGAATTCGACGTTGCGCGCGATGGCCCCGGCGTCGCAGCTGGCCGCTGGCGCCGCCTGGTCGCGCACCATGAGGTCCAGCCAGGCTTTCGCCTTGTCCTTGGCGCACCAGATGTTGCGGGACTTTTCGCCGGAGTCCGGGCCCAGGATCGGATACAGGAACATGTACACCGTGACGTTGTCCACTTTCTGCAAGTCGCGTTCGAAGCGCTTGCAGTAACCGCAGTTCGGGTCTTCGAAAACGGCGACCTTGCGCTTGCCATTGCCGCGCACGATGGTGAACGCGTCCTTGACGGGCAGCGCCGAGAAGTCGATCGCCATCAGCTTTTCCATGCGCTCCTCGGTGAGGTTGCGCTGCTGTTTGGTATCGATCAGCTGGCCGTGGATCAGGAAGTTGCCGTCGGCGTCGGTATAGAACAGCTCGGTGCCTACCCGCACTTCGAAGAGGCTGGACATCGGGGTCTTGTTGATCTCGTCGATCTTGCCCAGCTGCGGCAGCCGCTCCGCGAGGTTCTTGCGGATGGCCGCTTCCTGCGCCTGCGCCGTGCCGGCCAGCAGGCCGGCGGCCACCAAGGCTGCCAGCGCAGCGCGTTTGATCAGTGTCATTGTTGTTCCATTACTTCAAGTTCAAAGGCGGCCCATCGCCTGGCGCGCCACCCAATCCTTCAAAGGCCCGCTGCGATCGAACCCCGTCATGCCCCAATTGCGCAAGGTCGCCCAAGGCTCGGCCTGCTGCGCAAAAAGCTGCTGCAGGCCATCCGTCGCGCCGGCCATCGCCAGCACGTCGGCCTTGCGCGAGCGCTCGAAACGCCGCAACAGCTTCAGATCGCCGACGCTGCGCCAGTACTCGCGCTGGTGCAGCACCTGCGCCAGTTCCCTGGCATCGGCCAGCCCCAGGTTCAGTCCCTGGCCCGCCAGGGGATGCACGGTGTGGGCGGCATCGCCCGCCAGCACCCAACCGGGACCGCACCAGCGGTCGGCCTGGGCCAGCTGCAAGGGCCACGCGGCCCGCTCGCTCGCCAAGCTCAGCTTGCCCAGGGCCCGATGGCTGGCCGCTTCCAGCTGCGCTTCGAAGGCTGCATTGTCTGACGCGAGCAAATCCGTCGCTCGCTGCTCCTCGACTGACCACACAACGGCCACCGAGTTCCCGTTGGCCCCCGGTTCGGACCCGCCTAAGGGCAGAAAAGCCAGGATTTCGCCTTCCGCGAACCACTGCCGCGCCAGCCGGTCATGGGGTTTCTCACAGTGGAGCCGCGCCGCGATGGCGCGCTGCCGGTAAGACGTGACCTCGAACTGGACGCCGAACTCGGCGCGGGCGGTGCTGGCCCTGCCCTCGCAGATCACGGTGAGTGCAGCAGGCGCCGGCGCGTCCAGCCATTCCACCAGCGGCTGGTAGCGCAAGGCATCGGCCAGGCGTTCCTGCAGCCCCTGCACATCGACGATCCAGGCCAGGGCCGGTGCGCCATGGGCTTGGGCATCGAAATGCACCTCGCCGCCCTCGTCGCCGTGCACACGCATGCCCAGTACCGGCGTGGCGTGCTGGGCGTCCGGCCAGGCGCGCAGCATCTCGAGCAAATCCTTGGAGGCGGCATTGAGCGCATAGGCCCGCACATCGCTGGCCGCGCCGCTCGCAGGCGCGGCGTCGCGCACCAGGCCCACGCGCAGCCTGTCGCGCGCCAGCAGCAGGGCCAGGGTCCGGCCGACGACGCCGGCGCCGCGGATACAAACATCGGGGACCATGGGGGGATTGTAGGAGCGGGGCACAATCACGTTCATGAGCTCCTCAATGCCCGACGTCAACACCCGTATCGCCCGCCTGTTCGTGTATCCCGTCAAATCCTGCGCCGGCGTGGAATTGCAGGAAGCCGTGCTCACCGAAACCGGCCTGGACCTGGACCGCGCCTGGATGGTGGTGGACGAAAAAGGCGAATTCGTCAGCCAGCGCGAACTGCCCCGCATGGCCCTGGTGCAGGTGCAGCTGAAGCACTATGAGGTGGTGCTGCGCGCGCCGGGCATGCTGGCCTTGCACCTGTCCATCGATGCCGTGGAGGAACCCGTGAAGGTGCGCGTCTGGGATGACGAAGTCAGCGCTTATGACATGGGCGGCGTCGCTGCGCAGTGGTTCAGCGATTTCCTCGGCCAAAAACTTCGGCTGGTGCGCTTCGATCCCGAGCAGCGACGCCTGTCCAGCCTGAAATGGACCGGCGGCGTGGAGGCGACCAACCAGTTCAGCGATGGCTTCCCCCTCCTGGTCGCGAGCGAAGGATCGCTCACCGAGCTGAATCGCCGGCTGGCTGCGGCCGGGCATGGCCCGGTGGGCATAGAGCGCTTCCGGCCCAACATCGTGCTGGCGGGCCTGGAGGCCCACGATGAAGACCGGCTCGACGTGCTGCGGATCGCCGCCGCGCAGGAGGTTCAGCTGAAACCGGTCAAGCCCTGCCCGCGCTGCCCCATCCCCAACATCGATCCGGCCACGGCCGAAACCGCGACGCATGTGTCCGATACCCTGCAGACCTATCGCAGCAACGAGCTTGTCAATGGCGCCGTGACCTTCGGCATGAACGCCATCGTGCTGCAGGGCATCGACCAGACCCTGCGCGTGGGCCAGTCCGTCACGGCCGACTGGCGATTCGACTGAGGCTGATTCCCGCGGAGACCCTTGCGCCTTCAGGCACTGGCAGCCCGCTGTCCGATTCGAGCATCGACGAGTCCGACTCCATCGGCGCCGGCTGCGTCACCTCGGGCTCGAGGAAGCGGATCGGGCGGCGCGTGCGCGGTGACATGCCGCCCAGCAGCCCGTCGAGCGCATCCGCGAGCTCGGGCGCCTCGGACATCCGTTCGTCGAGCAGTACCGCCGCGATATGGAACTGCAAGGTGACGTCCGGTTTCAGGCCCTTGAGCGGCATCAGGCCCGCGGCGATCAAGCGCGCGGCGCGGTCGGTCACCGCGATGCGCGATGTCACGCCTTCCAGGATCAGGCCGAAGCGTGCCTCGCCGATGCGGCTGACGGTGTCGACGTCGCGCAGCAGCCGGCGCAGCTTGATCACACTGCGCAGCAGGCTTTGCTCGGCCACGGCCGAACCGTAGTAGTCCTTGATGCGCGGGTAGTTGATCAGGTCGATGAACACGACCGCGGCGTTTTCCTTGTCGCGTTTGTGGCGCGCCACCACCTGGCGCAGCCGGTCGTGGAACAGGTGCGGCGCCAGCAGGCCGGTGAGCGCGTCCTGGCTGGAAAGCGCCTGCTCGCGGATTTCCGCCCCGTGCCGCTCGCGCGAGCGGATGTTCAATGCGACCAGCAGTAGCGGCACCTGCAGGGCGGTCGCCACCACCACCGCGTACTGCGTGCCGAACGAGACCGGCAGCCAGCCGAACAAGCGCAGCACGCCCATGCCGATCGCCATCGCGAATGGAGAGTAGGCCACCAGCACCCAGGCGCCCACGATGTCGCCTCGGCGCCAGCCCGCCGTCGCGATCCAGATGTTGGTCAGCGAGGTTGCGGCCAAGTAGGCAGCAACCGCCATCAGACCCACGGGCTTGTCCAACACCGGGTACACGGCGGCCAGCACGATGCCGGCGAGTCCCGCCCAGTACGCCATTTCGTCGATGACCGGATGGCGGGCCGATATCCCGGTGAGGTTGCGCACGAACAGCAGGGCCGCGGCAGCGGCGAGTATGGCCAGGCAGGCTTGGGGCGCATCGCCCAGCGCCCCGAACTCGGGCCAGATCAGGTGCGCCGCCACACCCGTGTAGGCGGTGACGCCCAGCATGGTGACCAGTGCGTACAAGGCGTACCACGCATACACGCGGTCGCGGTACACCAGGGTCTGGGCCAGGCAGGTGGCGATCAGCAGCATCAGTGCGCCGAAGGTGAGGCCCAGCCCCAGGTATTCGATCTGGATGCGCTGGTCGTAGGCCGACTCCGAAATCAGCTGGACCGGGAAGTTGGCGGGGGTGAGATGCTTGATGCGCACATAGACATCGCGAACCTCTCCGGAGGGCAAGTCCAGGCGGAAGTGCGGGTAGCGGCCGGGCTCGGGCCAGGCCGCCACGGCGATCATGTCGCCAGCCGTCTGGCTCAGCCACTGCCCGCGGGCGTCCCGCTGGTAGACGGTCGCGAAATCGAGCACGGGCATCGGCAGAGCCATCAGCCAGCCATTGCGATCGTTGCGGCCGCGCACCAGCCGGTAATGCAACCAGAGGGCACCGTCTTTGCCGAGCGAGTAGATCAGCTCGGCGCGGGCCGGCTGGAACAGCGACGGCCCGCCCTGCAGGGCCTGTTCGAGCGTGGCGGTGCCGCGCGGATCCACCCATGCGCCCGCCAGTCCCTGGGCATCCAGCGGCCCCTGCGTATCGCTGAGCTGCACGGGAGGCGGCGGCTGTCCTTGGGTCGCGGCGGCGGCCCAGCCCGAGAGCAGCAACGCCACCATGCCCGCGCGCAGGGCATCGCGGGCAGCGTGAGCGATGCATCGCATACACTTTCGGGCTTGATTTTCTGGAACTGCCATGAGCTTGAAGTGCGGGATTGTAGGGTTGCCCAACGTAGGGAAATCCACCTTGTTCAATGCGTTGACAAAGGCTGGGATTGCCGCGGAAAACTATCCCTTCTGCACCATCGAGCCCAACGTCGGCATCGTGGAACTGCCCGACCCGCGCCTGGCCAGGCTCTCTGAGATCGTCAAGCCCGAGCGCGTCGTGCCCGCCATCGTCGAGTTTGTCGACATCGCCGGGCTGGTCGCCGGCGCCAGCAAGGGAGAGGGCCTGGGCAACCAGTTCCTGGCGCATATCCGCGAGACCGACGCCATCGTCAACGTGGTGCGCTGCTTCGACGATCCGAACATCATCCACGTCTCGGGCAAGGTCGACCCGGTGTCGGACATCGAGGTGATCCAGACCGAGTTGTGCCTGGCCGACCTGGGGACGGTGGACAAGACATTGCAGCGCTCGATCAAGGCGGCCAAGTCGGGCAACGACAAGGAAGCCGCCAAGCTGGTCAGCGTGCTGACCCGGGTGCAGGCGGCGCTGAACGAGGCGCAGCCGGTGCGCGCGCTCAAGTTCACCGACGAGGAGAAGGCGGTTCTCAAGCCGTTGTGCCTGATCACGGCCAAGCCGGCGATGTTCGTCGGCAACGTCGACGAGGCCGGATTCGAGAACAACCCCTACCTGGACCAGCTGCGCGCCTACGCGGCAACGCAGGGTGCGCCGGTGGTGGTGATCTGCGCGAAGATCGAAGCCGAGATGGCCGACATGAGCGACGAGGACAAGCAGATGTTCCTGGCAGAAATCGGGCAGGAGGAGCCGGGCCTGAACCGCCTGATCCGCGCGGCGTTCAAGCTGCTGGGCCTGCAAACCTATTTCACCGCCGGCGTGAAGGAAGTGCGCGCCTGGACCATCCACATCGGCGACACGGCGCCGCAGGCCGCAGGTGTGATCCACACCGATTTCGAGCGCGGATTCATCCGTGCCCAGACCATCGCCTTCGACGACTTCATCGCCTACAAGGGTGAGCAAGGCTCCAAGGACGCGGGCAAGATGCGCAGCGAAGGCAAGGAATATGTCGTCAAGGACGGCGACGTGCTGAACTTCCTGTTCAATGTGTAGCCGCCGTTGGCCAGACGTACAGCAGCGCGGCGGTCATCGTCACATAGCGCAGGAACTTGCCGATCAGCATGTAGCCCACGCAAGGCCAGAACGGCATCCGCAGCCAGCCGGCCACGGCGCATAGCGGATCGCCGACGATCGGCAGCCACGAGAGCAGGCAAGCCACGGGGCCCAGGCGCTCCAGCCATTCAATAGCCTTCACATGCGAGCGTGAATGGTGGTACTTGTCCACGACCTGATGGGCGCCGTAGCCCATCCACCAGTCCACGGCGCCGCCCAGTGTGTTGCCGGCAGTGGCCACGAAGACGGCGCTCCAGAACAGCTCCGGGTTCAAGCGAAGCAGGCCGTAGAGCACCGCTTCGGATCCCACCGGCACCAGCGTGGCGGAAATGAACGCCGCGACGAACAGCGTGGAGAGCCCGAAACGAGGCAGCGCCAGCAGAGCCAGAATGGGTGCGAGCCAGTCCATCAGTGGGAACTATTCATTGCGCGCCAGTATAGATAGGCAGGCACCGTGAACATGTAGGCGCACAAGCAGTTCTTTATTTCAATGGCTGAAATGCGGCGGGCATACAATCGTGCCTCATTTTTCAGCAGACGCCTTCCTCCCACCGCATGAACATCGGCCCCCACCAACTGACGAACAATCTGTTCGCGGCGCCGATGGCGGGCGTGACGGACCGGCCGTTTCGGCAATTGTGCCGCCAGCTCGGCGCCGGCTATGCCGTGAGCGAGATGGTGACGTCGCGCCGCGAGCTGTGGAACAGCCTGAAGACCTCGCGGCGGGCCAATCACGAGGGCGAGCCCGGCCCGATTGCCGTGCAGATCGCGGGAACCGACGCGGCCATGATGTCCGAGGCGGCGGCGTACAACGTCGAGCGCGGCGCCCAGATCATCGACATCAACATGGGTTGCCCGGCCAAGAAGGTCTGCAATAAATGGGCGGGCTCGGCGCTGATGCAGGACGAGACGCTGGCGGTGGCGATCGCGCGGGCCGTGGTCGAGGCCTGTGCGCTGCACGGCGTGCCGGTCACGCTCAAGATGCGCACCGGCTGGTGCCAGTCGCACAAGAATGCGGTGACGCTGGCGCGCGCCTTCGAGGATGCCGGCATCCAGATGCTGACGGTGCACGGCCGTACGCGCGAACAGGGCTACGGCGGGCACGCCGAATACGACACCATCGCCGCGGTGAAGGCCGCGGTGCGCGTTCCGGTGGTCGCCAACGGCGACATCACCACGCCGGAGAAGGCGCGCGATGTGCTGGCCTACACAAACGCCGACGCGATCATGATCGGCCGCGCCGCGCAGGGCCGGCCCTGGATCTTCCGCGAGGTCGCGCATTTCCTGGCCACCGGCAGCCATCTGGCGCCGCCGCTGGTCGCCGAGGTCAGGCGGCTGCTGCTCGATCATCTGCAGGACCATTACACGCTCTACGGCGAATTCACCGGCGTGCGCAGCGCCCGCAAGCACATAGGCTGGTACGTCAAGACACTGCCGGGCGGCGCGGACTTTCGGGCCCGCATGAACGCCATCGAAGACTGTGCCGGCCAGCTCGGCGCAGTGGCGGAGTTCTTCGACGAACTCGCCGGCGCGATGGACCGCATGCCGGCGCCGGCAAGCCACACGGACGAGGAAGAAGAAGCGGTGGAAACAAACGCATGAGCAAAAAACACATAGAAGAATGCGTGCGCGCCAGCCTGGAAGGCTACTTCCGGGATCTGCGCGGCACCGAGCCCGATGGCATGTACGAGATGCTGGTCAAAGTGGTCGAAAAGCCGCTGCTCGAAGTGGTGATGGCCAAGGCCGACCACAACCAGTCCAAGGCGGCCGAGTGGCTGGGGCTGAACCGCAACACGCTGCGCAAGAAACTCGTAGAACACAGGCTCCTCAAACCATGAACGCACTCATTTCCGTCTCGGACAAGACCGGCATCGTCGAATTGGCGCAGGCGCTGCACGCGCTGGGCATCCGGCTGATATCGACTGGCGGCACCGCCAAGCTGCTGGCCGACCAGGGCCTGCCCGTCACCGAGGTGGCGCAGGTCACCGAGTTCCCGGAAATGCTGGACGGCCGCGTCAAGACCTTGCACCCCAAGGTGCATGGCGGACTGCTCGCCCGGCGCGAGATGCCCGAGCACATGGCCGCCCTCAAGGCCCATGGCATCGACACCATCGACCTGCTGGTGGTCAACCTGTACCCGTTCGAAGCCACTGTGGCCAAGCCCGGCTGCACGCTCGAGGACGCGATAGAGAACATCGACATCGGCGGCCCGGCCATGGTGCGTTCGGCGGCCAAGAACTGGAAGGACGTGGGCGTCCTCACCGATGCCTCGCAGTACCCGGTGGTGCTGCAGGAACTCAAGACCGACGGCAAGCTTTCCGACGCGACCCGCTTCGCCTTGTCGGTGGCGGCGTTCAACCGCATCAGCAACTACGACGCTGCCATCAGCGACTACCTCTCCAGCTTCCAGGAAGGCGGCGCCCGCAGCCTGTTCCCCGCCCAGGCGAATGGCCGATTCGTCAAGCTGCAGGACCTGCGCTATGGCGAGAACCCGCACCAGCAGGCCGCGTTCTACCGCGACCTGCATCCGGCGCCCGGCTCGCTGGTGACGGCGCGCCAGTTGCAGGGCAAGGAGCTCTCTTACAACAACATCGCCGACGCGGATGCGGCCTGGGAATGCGTGAAGAGCTTCGACGGGCCGGCCTGCGTGATCGTCAAGCACGCCAACCCCTGCGGCGTGGCGGTGGGCGCCAACGCCTTCGAGGCCTACGCCAAGGCCTTCAAGACCGATTCGACCTCGGCCTTCGGCGGCATCATCGCGTTCAACCGGACCCTGGACGCCGCGGCCGCGCAGGCCGTGTCCAAGCAATTCGTCGAGGTGCTGATGGCGCCCGACTTCACGACCGAGGCCCTGGAAGTGTTCAAGACCAAGGTCAACGTTCGGGTCCTGCAGATCGCCATGCCCCCCGGCGGCCGCACCGACTGGGACAACGGCCGCAACGCGATGGACGTCAAGCGTGTGGGTTCGGGCCTGCTGATGCAGACTGCGGACAACCGCGAGCTGACCGTGGGCGAGCTGCGGGTCGTGACCAAGAAACAACCGACGGCCGAACAACTGCAGGATCTGCTGTTTGCGTGGAAGGTGGCCAAGTACGTGAAATCCAACGCCATCGTCTTCTGCAAGGACGGCATGACGATGGGCGTGGGCGCCGGCCAGATGAGCCGGCTGGATTCGGCGCGCATCGCCAGCATCAAGGCCCAGCATGCCGGGCTGTCCCTGAAAGGAACGGTGGTGGCGAGCGACGCCTTCTTCCCGTTCCGCGATGGCCTGGACGTGGTGGTCGATGCCGGCGCTGACTGCGTCATCCAGCCGGGTGGCAGCATGCGCGACGAGGAAGTGATCGCGGCGGCCGACGAGCGCGGCGTCGCGATGGTGTTTTCAGGCGTGCGGCACTTCAGGCACTAGATTTGTCATTGCGGACTCGATCCGCAATCCATGGCTGCGATGGACCCCGGGTCAAGCCCGGGATGACAGCGCCTGGAAGACCTCTTTGGCAGCCGAAATTGTTTCCGCGAGGTCGGCCTCGCTGTGCGCCGAACTTACAAACCCGGCTTCGTAAAGGGCCGGCGCGATGTAGATGCCGCGGTCCAGAAGGCCGTGAAACAGGCGGTTGAACAGCGCGCTTTCGGTCTGCATGACCTGCGAATAGTTCTGGGGCAGCTGCGGCAGCAGGAAGAAACCGAACATGCCGCCCTCGCAGTCGGTGCTAAAAGGAATGCTTTCTGCTGAGGCAGCCGCTTTCAGTCCGGCGACAAGTGTTGCTGTTTTCGCCGCCAAAGCATCAAAAAATCCCGCTTTCCGAATTTCTTTCAAAGTGGCCAATCCGCAGGCCGTGGCCACTGGATTGCCCGACAAGGTGCCGGCCTGATACACCGGCCCCTGGGGCGCCAATTGCTCCATGATCGCCCGCGGACCGCCGAATGCGGCCAGCGGCATCCCGCCGCCGATCACCTTGCCCAGCACCGACAGGTCGGGCTTGAAGCCGGGAATCGCCTTGGCGTACAGGCTCTGGGCGCCGCCCAGGGCGACACGGAAACCGGTCATCACTTCATCGAATACCAGCAGCGCGCCGTGCTGGGTGCAGAGTTCGCGGCAACGCCGCATGAAGGGCACGCTGGCGCGCACGAAATTCATGTTGCCGGCGATCGGCTCGATCATCAGGCAGGCGATGTCCTTGCCGTGCAGCGCAAACGCTTCATCCAGCTGCGCCACGTTGTTGTATTCGAGCACCAGCGTGTGCTGCACCACCTCGGCGGGCACGCCGGCGCTGGTGGGGTTGCCGAAGGTGGCGAGCCCGGAGCCGGCCTTCACCAGCAGGGCGTCGGCATGGCCGTGGTAACAGCCCTCGAACTTGATCAGCTTGCTGCGGCCGGTGGCGCCGCGCGCCAGCCGGATCGCGCTCATCGCCGCCTCGGTGCCCGAGCTCACCAGGCGCACCATGTCCATCGAGGGCACCAGGCTGACGATCTCTTCGGCCAGTTCCACCTCGCGCTCGGTCGGCGCGCCGTACGAGAAGCCTTCGAGCACGGCCTTCTGCACCGCTTCGACAACGGCGGGATGGCCGTGGCCCAGGATCATCGGGCCCCAGGAGCCGATGTAGTCGATGTGGCGCTTGCCGTTGGCATCCCAGAAGTAGGCGCCCTGCGCGCGCGCCACGAATCGCGGCGTTCCACCCACGGCCTTGAAGGCGCGCACGGGCGAGTTTACGCCGCCGGGAATGAGCCGCCTGGCGCGCTCGAACAGCTCTTGGTTGCGGTCAGTGCTTGGTGTCATGGGCGGGCATGTCGAAGACCTGCAGGGCCTGCGCTTCTTCGGGTGTGAGCTCTTCGGTTTCGCCTTCGGGCTGGGCCCAGAACAGGCGGTCGGGAACGACGTTGCCCATCCCGGGGCGGAAGCCCGCATCGAGGCAGCGGTCAAGGTAGGCAAGGGCTTCCGTCGCCGCTGCGACCAGGTCCGTGCCGCTGGCGACCAGGGCCGCGAGCGCGGCGGAGAGGGTATCGCCAGCGCCGGAAAACACGGCTTCGAAACGCTCGAATTTCTCGTTGCCCAACACCGCCTGCGGTGTGGACAGGACGTTGTCGATGAACTGTTCGGGCAAGGGGATGCCGGTGACCAGCGTGTAGGGCACGCCCATCTCGGAAGCGGCCTTGGCGATGTCGCGCGCGGTGGGGCTGCGGTCGCTGCTCCAGTCAGGCAACAGCCATCGCCAGAGCGTGCTGTGGTTTCCTACCAACACGGTTGTCTGCGGCAACATGAGCTCGCGAAACGCATCCTGGTACGCATCGATCTGCCCTTCTTCCCACCACGAAAGGTTGGGCATGTAGGCGATGAGCGGGACCTCGGCATAGTCCGCCGCGATCTCCGCGATGGTGCTGATGGCCTCGGGGCTGCCGACGAAACCGACCTTGAAAACCTGCACCGACACGTCCTCGAGGATGGCCCTGGCCTGCTCCGCGATGGCCTCTTCGTCGAAGGCAAAATGGTCGAAAACCTCCGCCGTATCGCGAGCGTACGCGCCGGTTACAACTGGCAGGGCATGAGCGCCGACCGAGGCGATCGCTGTTACATCTGCGGCAAGTCCGCCGGCGCCGCTCGGGTCGCTTGCGTTGAACACGATCACGCACGCGGGATTGCCGCCGTCGTCTTCATCGGCGGTTGCGGAAGTGGGGTCAGTTGCGGGGTTGGGGTTTGTCATAGGCCTGAATCTTCCAGCCGTTGGCACGCTGTGCGATGGCGCGGTGAAGGGCCTCGATACAATCGTTGCATTCTATTCGAAGGCCCTTTAAGCTGTGACCGATACGAAAACTTGGATGTGTCTGATTTGCGGGTGGATTTACGACGAAGCGTCCGGAGCCCCCGATCATGGCATCGCACCCGGGACCCCATGGTCCCAGGTTCCGATGAACTGGACTTGCCCCGAATGCGGTGCCCGCAAGGAAGATTTTGAGATGGTACAAATTTAAAGGGCGGCGTCTGTTACATCTTTGGATGATGCCGCATCCGATGCAGTTACAAATGAGGAGCAGCGTCAAGTGAGCACGACTGGGTTGAAGGTGCTGGTGATCGACGACAGCAATACCATCCGGCGCAGTGCGGAGATATTCCTGAAGCAGGGCGGCCACGATGTTCTCTTGGCCGAAGACGGGTTCGACGCGTTGGCGAAAGTCAACGACTACCAGCCCAACCTGATCTTCTGCGACATCCTCATGCCCCGCCTCGATGGCTACCAGACTTGCGCGATCATCAAGCGCAACGCCAAATTCGCGTCAGTACCGGTGGTGATGCTTTCATCCAAAGACGGCGTCTTCGACAAGGCGCGCGGCCGGATGGTGGGCTCGCAGGATTACCTGACCAAACCGTTTACCAAGGACCAGCTGTTGCAGACCGTGCAGCAGTTCGGGGCCGCAAAAGAAGGAGTGATGTGATGGCTATAAAAAAAGTCCTCGTTGTGGATGATTCCAAGACCGAGTTGATGTTCATGACGGACCTGCTGCAAAAGAACGGCTTCGCCGTGAAGACGGCCGAGAACGCCGAAGATGCGTTCCGCCGCCTGGCAGAGGAAAAGCCCGACCTGATCCTGATGGACGTCGTGATGCCGGGCCAGAACGGCTTCCAGCTCACCCGCGCCATCACCCGCGATCCGCTCTACGCCGACGTGCCGATCATCATGTGCACCAGCAAGAACCAGGAAACCGACCGGGTCTGGGGCATGCGGCAGGGCGCGCGCGACTACATCACCAAGCCGGTGGATGCCGACGAGCTCATGGCCAAGATCAAGGCCCTGAGCTGACACCCACAGCGGCAGACAATGGCCAACCGCGAAGCTCTTAGAGATCTCCAAAGCCGGCTGGCAAGCCGCTTGCAGGCCGCTCGCACTGAAGGCGTGCAGGCCTCGTGGCTGGCCGTGGAATCGGCAGGGGCCAAATACCTGTTCCCGCTCGCGCAGTCGGGCGAGATTTTCCCGTTCGCCAGCGCCCAGCCGGTGCCCTATACCCAGGCCTGGTTCCTGGGCGTGGCCAACCTGCGCGGGGGCCTGTACGGAGTGGTGGACCTGGCCGGCTTCGTCGCCGGCCGCGCGCCCGCCATGCGATCCGATGCGACGCGCGCCGAGTCCCGGCTGGTCGCGCTCAACGCCATGCTCGAAGTCAATTGCGCCCTGCTGATCGATCGGCTGGCGGGCCTGCGCAGCCTTGACGCTTTTTCCTCCTCGAGCGAGCCCCCAGAAGGCTCGCCGGGTTATTTCGGCAGCGGCTACACCGATGCCAATGGCGCGTACTGGCAGGAAATCAACCTCCAGGCGCTGTCGCAACAACCCCAGTTCCTGAGCATCAGCGCTTAAGTATTCCCCGGAAGGCCTGCATCATGTCAGTCGTTGACCAACTCAAAAACCTCTTCTCGAAAAAGTCCGACGAGTCGTCGTCGCTGCAAACCGGCGGCGAGTTGAGCCTGGCGATGCCCGATCGGTCGGTGGACTCCATGGCCACCGGTTCGATGGAGGCGCACAGCAGCAACAACGCCGTCTCGATGGGCCCGGCCGATCCCGACAGCGTGGCCGAGGACGACTCGATCGCGCCCCTGGAAACCGCCGAGGAAGCCGAACTGATCTCGGTGCCGCTGCTTGGGCGGCGCACCACCGTCACGCACCAGCGAATCCTGTTCACCCTGCTGGCCCTGGCCCTGGTGGTCTTGGGCTCGGTGGCCGTCTTCGCGGTGCGCCAGGCGGATACGGTCGCCCAGCAGATGGCCGGTACCGGCCAGTCGTTGATGCAGTCGCAGCGTCTCGCCAAGTCGGTTTCGCAGGCACTGGTGGGTAGCGCGCAGGCCTTCCCCGACGTGAAGGAAAGCGCCGACGTGCTGGCCAAGACGGTGCGCGGGCTGCGCAACGGCGACGAGGCATTGCGCCTGCACCCGGTGCAGTCCGAGTTCCATGAAGACGTCGAGAAGATCGTTCCGCTGATGGAGCGCGCCGAAAAGAACGCCGCCACCGTGATGAGCCAGCAGAAGATCCTGACGCAGGTGGGCAACGCTCTGCGCACGATTAACCGCCAGTCGTCCGACCTGCTGGAAATCGCCGAGACCGTGTCGTCGCTCAAGCTGCAGCAGAACGCGGCCCCGGCGGAAATCTCCGCCGCCGGCCAGCTGGTGATGTTGACGCAGCGTATCGGCAAGTCGGCCAACGAATTCCTGACCATGGAAGGCGTGAGCCCCGAGGCCGTGTTCCTGCTGGGCAAGGACTTGAACTCCTTCAAGGAAATCGCGCAGGGCCTGCTCGATGGCAGCCCCGAGCTGCGGCTGGCCGGCTCCAAGGATCCCCAGACCCGCGAGCGCCTGGAGGCGCTGATGAAGCTATACGAGCAGACCCGCACGCAGGCCGGCGCCATCCTGGGCAACCTGCAGGGCCTGGTGTCCGCACGTGAAGCGCAGGCAGCGATCATTGCCGACAGCGAACCGCTGCGCCGCTCGATGGAAGAGCTGCAGGGCAAGCTGTCCGCGCAGACCGGCCTGGGCGCAGGCGCGCTGACGGCCCTGGGCCTGTCGTCGATCTTCGCCATCCTGTGCGCGGTCGGATTGGCCTATGTGCAGCTGCAGGACAGCCGCAAACGCCAGACGGTGGCCGAACAGCAGCGGCTGGAAGCCGAGCAGCAGGAGCAGGAAGCTAAGCGCGTGAACGACGCCAACCAGGCGGCCATTTTGCGATTGATGAACGAACTGCAGACAGTGGCCGAAGGCGACTTGACGCAGGAAGCCACCGTGACCGAGGACATCACGGGCGCCATCGCCGACTCGGTGAACTACACGGTGGAAGAGTTGCGCCAGCTGGTGGGCAACGTGCAGAACACGGCGACCAAGGTGGCACAGACGACGGCCCAGGTGGAAAGCACGTCCACCGAGCTGCTCGCGGCCTCCACCGAGCAGCTGCGCGAAATTCGCGAAACCGGCCAGTCGGTGCTCGACATGGCCGGCCGAATCAACCAGGTGTCGGGCCAGGCGCAGGAATCGGCCCAGGTGGCGCGGCAATCGCTGCAAGCCGCCGAGTCGGGCCTCGCGGCCGTGCAGAACGCCATCGGCGGTATGAACTCCATCCGCGACCAGATCCAGGAAACCTCCAAGCGGATCAAGCGGCTGGGCGAATCGTCCCAGGAGATCGGCGAAATCACCGAACTGATTTCCGACATTACCGAACAGACCAACGTGCTGGCGCTCAACGCAGCCATCCAGGCGGCGTCCGCCGGTGAAGCCGGACGAGGCTTCTCGGTGGTGGCCGAAGAAGTGCAGCGCCTGGCTGAACGCTCCGCCGACGCCACGCGCCAGATCTCGGCGCTGGTGAAAGCCATTCAGACCGACACGCAGGATGCGGTGGCCGCCATGGAACGCTCCACGCAGGGTGTGGTGGAAGGGGCCAAGCTGTCCGACAACGCGGGTACCGCGCTGACCGAGATCGACCAGGTGTCACGCCGCCTCGCCGAGCTGATTGAGCAGATTTCCGCCTCGGCGTCAAAAGAAGCCGAATCCGCCAACGTGGTGGCCGGCAACATCCAGCACATTTTCGCGGTGACGGAACAAACCGGCGAGGGCACGCGCTCCACGGCGCAGCAGGTGCGTGAGCTCTCGCGCATGGCCGAAGAGCTTCGCCAGTCGGTCTCCCGGTTCAAGATCGCATAAGGCGTTCTTCACTACATAGCAGTTTGCTTCCCGTCCCGTCCTAGCCAGAGCTTTTCATGCAAGCCAACGAAACCGATCTTGATCTGGCAACCAATGACCTGGGCCCCTTGGCCTGGGTGCTGGACGAACTGCGCAAGTCGCTCGACTCCGCGTCCGCCGCGCTGCGCCGATTCGTGCGCGATACCGGCATGGCGCGCGGTTCGGACATGGCTTCGGTCGATGAGGGCCAGCTGCGCATCGCGCGGCAGCAACTGCACCAGGCGGTTGGCGCCCTCGAGATGGTGGGCCTGGGCGCGCCGGCGCACATCCTGCGATCGATGGAAGCGGCTGTGCAGAAGTTCATCGAGCGGCCCGAGCTGTGCAACGAGACCTCTGCCGCCAAGGTGGAACGCGCCGGCTTCGCGCTGACCGAATACCTCGAAGGCGTGCTGCTGGGCAAGCCGGCCACGGCCGTGGCCCTGTTTCCCCAGTACCGCGACGTGCAGGAGCTGGCGGGGGCCGACCGCATTCACCCGGCCGACTTGTGGGCGCTGGAGTGGCGCTGGAACGAACCCCAGACGCCGGCCGTTGCCGAAGCGCTCATCTACGACCAGGCCGTGCGCTCGCGCATGGACCAGGCCGTGCTGAAGCTGGTGAAGACCGGCGACGCCGCCGCTGCAGGCGAACTCGTCAAGGTCAGCCTCTCGCTGGCTGCCACGCAGGCTGCGCGCCAGCCCAAGATTTTCTGGAAGATCTGTGCGGGCTACTTCGAGGCCCTGGCGCTCGGCTTGTTGCCGCTCGATCTGTATGTGAAGCGGGCGGCTTCGCGCGTGCTGCTGCAATATGCGTCGCTCGCCAAAGGCGAGCTCGGCGTGTCCGACAGGCTGGCTCAAGACCTCGTTTTCTTCTGCTCGCAGGCGGTTCCCGCCAGCGCGGCCGATGGCCCGTCGCTCCAGGGTGTGCGCCTGGCCTGGGGCCTGGCGCGATTCGCGCCTGTCGACTACCAGACCGCGCAGTACGGGCGCTTCGATCCCGTGCTGTTGGCCCAGGCGCGCAAGCGCATCGTGGTCGCCAAGGAAACCTGGTCGGGCCTGTCCGGCGGCGACGCCGGAAAGATCAAGGGCGTCGCCGACCAGTTCCACCTGGTGAGCGACTCCCTGGTCAAGCTGCATCCGCCGAGCGGGCCGCTGGCGCAGGCGCTGAACAACGTGGTCGAAGCCGTGGTGAGATCGGCACGTGCGCCCGGCCCCGAGCTCGCCATGGAAGTGGCCACCGCCGTGCTGTACCTCGAGGCGGCGTTCGAAGATCTGGATCCGGCGGACGCACAACTGGCCGCACGTACGGCGCGGCTGGCCGAACGGCTGGACACCGTGCGCCAGGGCGGACAGCCCGAGGCGCTCGAGCCCTGGATGGAGGAGCTGTACCGCCGCGTCAGCGACCGCCAGACCATGGGCAGCGTGGTCGGCGAATTGCGCGGAACGTTGAGCGAACTGGAAAAAGTGCTGGACCAGTTCTTCCGCAATCTCCAGGACAAGACGCCGCTGCGCGACGCGCCGGGCCACCTGTCGCAGATGCGCGGAGTTCTGTCGGTGCTGGGCCTGGACCAGGCGGCCCAGGCCGTGCTGCGCATGCGTGAGGCTGTCGAGGAAATCATGGTCACCGAGATCGACGAGGAGCAGGTCCGCGCGGCAGGCACCTTCGAAAAGCTCGGCAACAACCTGGGCGCCCTCGGTTTCCTGATCGACATGCTCAATTACCAGCCGGCGCTGGCCAAGAAGCTGTTCGTCTATGACGACAGCACCGGCGAGCTCCGGCCCTTGATGGGCCGCGCCGGCCACACGGCGCAAGAAGCGCCGCCGGCGGCGACCAGCGAGCTGTCACTGGAAGTGAATGCTCTTGTGAGCGCCGTGGAACCCGGCGCTTCGCGCGAGAACCTCACGGCGCAGCTCGACGCCATCGCCGCCCATGCGGTGCTGGCCGAGCAGACCGGTATCGCCCATTCCGCCCGTGAGGCGGCCGCGGCCGTGTCGGCGCAGGACACTGGCGCCGCCGTAGCCGCCCTGACCAACCTGGCGGCTGCCGTCAAACCGCCGGCAGCGGTCATGCCGCCAGCGGCGACCGAGCCCGACGTCGAAGAAGACGACCTGCGGGACATCTTCCTGGAGGAGGCGCGGGAAGTCGTGCAAAACGGCCTGACCGCCATCGCGGCCCTGAAGGCCAATCCGGGCGACGCATCCGAGCTGACCACCTTGCGCCGCGCCTTCCATACGCTCAAGGGAAGCTCGCGAATGGTCGGCCTGACCGAGTTCGGCGAAGCCGCTTGGTCGCTCGAGCAGGTGCTCAACACCTGGCTGGCCGACCAGAAGACGGCCACCGAGGATCTGTGCACCTTGTCGGGCGATGCCATGCAAGCTTTCGGCCGCTGGACCGAAGACATTGCCAACCAGACCGATGGCGCCTGGAAGGCCTCCCAGTTCCGTGGGCCGGCCGATGCGATGCGCACCGAAAACCGGCTGGTGCCCCTGGCCATGCCGGCACCCGCCGAGCCGGTTGCCGCCCCCATTGCCATTGAATTCGAGCTGGCGCCCGAAGCCATCGAAGCTTTCTCCTTCGAAGCCACGCAGGTGATTCGCGACGAGCCGCCACTGGCAGCCGAGCTCCCCCCGGCCGAACTGCCGCCGGACTTCGAGTTCGACATGTCTCCCACGGTGACCCAGCCGGCGCCCGCGCCCGTCGAGATCGACGGCATCGACTTCGGCAGCCTCGCCGCCGTCTCGTCCTCGGCGGCCGAGCAGCCGCCAGCGCCCGCCGACGAATTGATCATCGACATGGCAGATTTCGCCATGCCGGAGCCGTCGCCCGAAGCGCCGGCACCCGTGCCCGAGCCGATCGCGCTGGATGACTTCGCGTTCGACCTGGCTGATATGCATCCCGAGCCGGCGGCATCCGAGGCCGACGAACAGGTCAAGGTCATCGGGTCTCTGCGCATCGGCATCCCGCTGTACAACGTGTACCTCAATGAGGCGGACGAATGGTCGCGCCGGCTCGCCACCGAAGTGGCCGAGTGGGCCCTGGAGCTGAACCAGCCGGTGCCGGATTCGACCGTGGGCCTGGCCCACGCCTTGGCGGGCAGTTCCGCCACGGTGGGGTTTCACACGCTTTCCGATGTGGCCCGGGCGCTGGAAAACGCCCTGGAACACACCCAGTCCCTGGCCTATGGCACCGTGCAGCATGGCAAGGCTTTCATCGATGCGTCCGAAGAAATCCGGCGGCTGCTGCACCAGTTCGCGGCCGGCTTCCTGAAAGAGCCCAACACGGGTGTCATCGACGCGCTCCAGGCTTTGAAGGAGCTGCAGATCCCGCAACGCGCGGACCTGCCCGAGGACGAGCCGTTCAGCGATTTCGCCGGTCTCGAACCGCCGCCGCCGCAGGCCGAGCCGATTGTGGTGGCGGCGCCCGTCGTGCGCCCGGAACCGCCCGCCGTGCCGGTCCCGACCGTCGCAGCCCGCGTCGTGCCAGTGTTCACGCCCATGCCGGAGGCGCCGGCGGCCAGTGCCGAGAGCCGCAACGTCGCCGACTTCGGCGACGACCAGGACGACATCGACATCGTCGACGCGATCGACCCCGACCTGCTCCCGATCTTCGAGGAAGAGGCGATCGAGCTCATGCCCCAGCTCGGCGGCGCGCTGCGCCAATGGACGGCGCGGCCCGACAACCGCAGCGCCCGCGACGAAGTGTTGCGGGCCTTGCACACCCTCAAGGGCAGCGCGCGGCTGGCCGGCGCCTTGCGGCTGGGCGAACTCGCCCACCGCCTGGAATCGGCGATCGAGCGCCTGGGCTCCGAGGGAGTGTCCGCGGCGGACGTAGAGCCTTTACTCCACCTCTTCGACGGCATGCAGGGCAACTTCGACGTCCTGCGCGCCAGCGGCGGGCTGCCGGTCGGCGTCGAGGCGCCGCTCCAGCCCGCGGCCGAGGTTGAGATCGATGTGCCCCAACAGGCCACGCCTGTTGCGCCCGGGGCTGAGGCCCCGGCTGCCCAGCCTGGTGCCGCCGCGCCGCCGACGCGGGCGCTGCTGGCCCGGCCCGTGGTCACCAATCTGGCGCCGCAGCGCGCCGCCTCGAACCAGGCTGTGCGCGTTCGCTCGCAGTTGCTGGACCGCCTGGTCAACCAGGCCGGCGAGGTGATGATCACGCGTTCGCGCCTGGAGGCCGAGTTGCGCCAGCTGCGTGGCTCGCTCACCGACCTGACGGGCAACCTGGATCGCCTGCGCGCCCAGTTGCGCGACATCGAGCTGCAGGCCGAGTCGCAGATGCAGTCGCGCCTGGCCCAGGCCAAGGATTCGGCGGCCGGCTTCGACCCCCTTGAGTTCGACCGGTTCACGCGGGTGCAGGAGCTGACCCGCATGATGGCCGAGTCGGTCAACGACGTGGCCACCGTGCAGCGCAACCTGCAGCGCACCGTGGAGTCCACCGAAGACGATTTGATCGCGCAGGCGCGCCAGACGCGCGAACTGCAACGCGACCTGCTGCGCACCCGCATGGTGGAGTTCGAGGGCATCGCCGACCGCCTCTACCGCGTGATCCGCCTGGCTTCCAAGGAAACCGGCAAGCAGGTGAAACTGGACATCACCGGCGGCTCCATCGAAATGGACCGCGGCGTGCTGGACCGGATGACGCCGGCGTTCGAGCACCTGCTGCGCAACTGCGTGGCCCACGGAATCGAGGATCCAGCGGTGCGCGTGGCGGCGGGCAAGGACCCGACCGGCACCATCCTGATCGGCCTGCATCACGAAGGCAACGACGTGTCGGTCGAATTCCGCGACGACGGCGCCGGCCTGAACCTGCCGCGCATCCGCGAGAAGGCCTTGCAGCAGGGCATGATTACGCCGGGCCAGGAGGTGAGCGACCAAGACGCCGCCAACCTGATCTTCCTGCCTGGCTTCTCCACCGCGGCGACCATCACCGAACTGGCCGGCCGAGGCATCGGCATGGATGTGGTGCGTTCCGAAGTCAATGCGCTGGGTGGCCGGATCGAAACGACCACGCAGCCCGGCCAGGGCACCAACTTCAAGCTGGTGCTGCCGCTCACGACGGCTGTGACGCAGGTGGTGATGATCCGCAGCGGCAACCTGTCCATCGGCGTGCCCGCCAACGTGGTGGAAATCGTCCGCCGCGCCCCGGCCAAGGAAGTGCAGCAGGCCTACAACACCGGCTTCTACGAGCTGGGTGGCGACCAATTGCCTTTCTTCTGGTCCGGCGCACTGCTGCAGGCTTCGCAGCGCAGCACCGAGCAGCAGACCAAGACGCTGCCCGTGGTGGTGTTCCGAAGCGCCGCTCAGCGTATCGCCATGCACGTGGACGAAGTGCTGGGCAACCAGGAAGTGGTGGTGAAGAACCTCGGGCCGCAGCTGGCCCGCCTGCCCGGCTTGGCCGGCATGACCGTGCTGGCTTCCGGCGCCGTGGTGCTGATCTACAACCCGGTGGCGCTCACGGCGGTGTACGGCGAGCAGGCACGCCAGCTCAGCGCGGACCATGCCCAGCCCCACATGCTGGAGCAGAGCGGTGCGGGAGCCCGCATGCCGGCCGTGCCGATGGCGCCGGCGGCGCCCCAGATCCCGCTGGTCCTGGTGGTCGACGATTCCATCACCGTTCGCCGCGTGACGCAGCGCCTGCTGCAGCGCGAAGGCTATCGCGTATCGATGGCCGCCGACGGGCTGCAGGCGCTCGAGCGCCTGGCGGAAGAAAAGCCCACTGTGGTGCTGTCGGACATCGAGATGCCGCGCATGGACGGGTTCGACCTGGCGCGCAACATCCGCGGCGATCAGCGGCTGAAAGACCTGCCCATCATCATGATCACCTCGCGCATCGCCGAGAAGCATCGCGAGCACGCCAAGGAACTGGGCGTCGACCACTACCTCGGCAAGCCCTACTCCGAAGAAGAGCTGCTAAGCCTGGTGAAGCATTACTGCGCCGCCGCCATGCTGACCTGATCGCGTGCGGCCGGGGGCTTTGCTCTAAAATCGGTGTATGTCCGCCGATGCCCCCGCAATCAACCTGACGCATCACTTCCTGATTGCGATGCCGGGCCTGGAGGATGATGCCTTTGCCAAGAGCGTGGTGTACCTGTGCGAGCACAGCGCCCGCGGTGCGCTGGGTCTCGTGATCAACAAGCCCAGCGATATCAATCTAGGCAACCTGTTCGAGAAGGTCGAACTGCCTTTGGGCCGCGACGACCTGGCTCGCACGCCGGTATTCCAGGGCGGCCCGGTGCAGACCGAGCGCGGTTTCGTCCTGCATGAGGCCGTGTTCGCGGCCGATGCCGCGCCCAACGAGCCGGTCTATGCCTCTACCATGACGATCCCCGGCGGCCTGGAGATGACCACTTCCAAGGACGTGCTCGAGGCCTTGTCCACCGGCGCTGGCCCCAAGAAGGTGCTCGTTTCGCTCGGCTATTCGGCCTGGGGCGAGGGCCAGCTCGAATCGGAGCTGGCTGAAAACAGCTGGCTCACCGTCGGTGCCGATCTGTCCGTGATCTTCGATACGCCGGTGGAAGAGCGCTACGAAAAAGCGCTGTCGCTGCTGGGCCTCCAGTCATGGATGCTCTCGCGAGATGCGGGGCACGCATGAGCGCCCCGGTGCTCGACGTTCCGCCACACTTCCAGACATTTCTCGCTTTCGACTACGGCCTGAAGCGCACCGGTGTGGCCGTGGGCAACCGGCTGCTTCGCAGCGCCACGCCCCAGGCCACCATCAAGGCCGAGGGAGAGGCCCGGATGGAGCAGGCGCTGGGCAGGGTGCGCGAGTGGCAGCCCGACGCGCTGGTGGTGGGCGTGCCATTTCACCCGGATGGCGCCAGCCATGACAATACGGCGCGGGCGAAGAAATTCGCGCGCCAATTGCGCAGCCGGGTCAAGCTCCCCGTGTACGAGGTGGACGAGCGTTACAGCACGACCGAAGCACTGGCGGGCGGAGCGAGCGACCCGGACGCGGGCGCGGCCTGCGTGATTCTTGAGCAGTTTTTGAGGAGTATCCCGTGAGTACCCTGGTCCTGGATGCGGAAGCGCTGTACCGCGAATTGCTGCGCGGCGTGCAGCAGTTGCGCACGCCCGATACGCGCCTGGTAGGCATTACCTCGGGCGGGGCGTGGCTGGCCGAGCGGCTGCACAAGGACCTGGGGCTCGCGGGCCAGGCCGGCGTCATCTCCTCCGCCATGCACCGCGACGACTTCTCCAAGCGCGGGCTGTCGGGCGCCGGCCAGCAGACCCAGCTGGGGTTCGACGTCAACGATTCGCACATCGTCCTGCTGGACGACGTGCTCTACACCGGGCGCACCATCCGCGCCGTACTCAACGAACTGTTCGACTATGGCCGGCCGGGCAGCGTCAAGCTGGCGGTGCTGGTGGACCGCGGCGGGCGCGAGCTGCCGGTGCAGGCGGACTATGCCGCAGCGCGCGTCGCCTTGCCCGCTGCGCAGTCGCTGGCCCTGGCGCGCGACGACGCGGGCAAGTTCAGCTTCAAGGTGGAGGAAGCCTAGAAAATGAGCCGCCACGTTTGGGAGACCTGATGCTCTACAAAAGAAACCCCCAACTCAACAAGAACGGCGAACTCGTCCATCTCCTGTCGGTCGAAGGCCTGCCGCGCGAAATCGTCACGCACATCCTGGACACCGCGGCCAGCTTCGTCAGCGTGAGCGACCGCGAGGTCAAGAAGGTCCCGCTGCTGCGCGGCAAGAGCGTTTTCAACCTGTTCTTCGAGAACTCGACCCGCACGCGCACCACCTTCGAGATCGCGGCTACCCGGCTGTCCGCCGACGTGATCAACCTGGACATCGCACGCTCCTCGGCTTCCAAGGGCGAGTCGCTGCTGGACACCATCGCCAACCTGTCGGCGATGGCGGCGGACCTGTTCGTGGTACGCCACAGCGAGTCCGGCGCGCCGTACCTGATCGCGCAGCATGTGGCGCCCCATGTGCACGTGATCAATGCCGGCGACGGCCGGCATGCCCATCCGACCCAGGGCCTGCTGGACATGTACACCATCCGGCACTACAAGAAGGACTTCTCCAATCTCACTGTGGCCATCGTCGGCGACGTGCTGCACTCGCGCGTGGCGCGCTCGGACATCCATGCGCTCACGACCCTCGGCTGCGCCGAGGTGCGCGTGGTCGGCCCCAAGACGCTGGTGCCGAGCGATCTGTCGCAGATGGGCGTGCGCGTCTGCCATTCGCTGGAAGAGGGCATCCGGGGCTGCGACGTCATCATCATGCTGCGCCTGCAGAACGAACGCATGAGCGGGGCGCTGCTGCCTTCGTCGCAGGAGTTCTTCAAGAGCTTCGGCCTGACGCCGGAGAAACTGCAACTGGCCAAGCCGGATGCCATCGTCATGCACCCGGGCCCGATCAATCGCGGGGTGGAAATCGATTCGGCGGTGGTGGACGGCAAGCAGAGCGTCATCTTGCCGCAGGTCACCTTCGGCATCGCGGTACGGATGGCGGTGATGAGCATCGTGGCAGGGAACGAAGCATGAAGATCCTCATCAAGAACGGCCGGGTGATCGACCCCGCCTCGGGTTTCGACGGGGTCTGCGACCTGGCGCTGGCGGCAGGCCGCGTGCTGGCGATCAAGAACATTGCTCCCGGCTTCGCGCCCAACAAGGTAATCGACGCCACGGGCTGCATCGTCATGCCGGGCCTGGTGGACTTGGCGGCCCGCCTGCGCGAACCGGGCTACGAACATGAGGGCATGCTGGAAAGCGAGATGGCCGCGGCCGTTGCCGGCGGCGTCACCAGCCTGGTCTGCCCGCCCGACACCGATCCCGTGCTCGACGAACCCGGCCTGGTCGAGATGCTGAAATTCCGCTCGGAGAAACTGCACCAGGCGCGAGTGTTCCCGCTGGGCGCGCTCACCCGCAACCTGCAGGGCGAAATCCTGACCGAGATGGTGGAACTGGCCGAGGCCGGATGCGTCGGCTTCAGCCAGGCCGAGGTGCCGCTGTCGAACACGCAGGTGCTGCAACGTGCCCTGCAATACGCGGCCACCTACGGCTACACCACCTGGCTGCGGCCGCAGGAGCTGCACCTGGGCAAGGGCGTGGCTGCAAGCGGCCCGCTGGCCACGCGACTGGGACTGTCCGGTGTGCCGGTGGCGGCGGAAACGATTGCACTGCACACGATCTTCGAGCTGATGAAGATGACCGGTGCCCGCGTCCATCTGTGCCGCCTAAGCAGCGCTGCCGGCGTGGCGCTGGTGCGCCAGGCGAAGGAGCAGGGCCTGGCGGTCACTTGCGACGTCAGCATCAACTCGCTGCATCTCACCGACACCGACATCGGCTACTTTGACAGCCGCATGCGCCTGAATCCGCCGTTGCGCCAGCAGAGGGACCGCGATGCCCTGCGCGCCGGCCTTGCCGACGGCACGATAGACGCGCTGGTGTCCGATCACACGCCGGTGGACGAAGACGCCAAGACGCTTCCCTTCGCCGAGGCGGAAGCCGGCGCGACCGGACTGGAATTGCTGTTGGGTCTGGCGCTCAAGTGGGGGCAGGAAAGCGGCGCGGGCCTGGCCCGTTCGCTCGCGGTGCTCACCAGCGAGCCCGCCAAGGTGCTCGGCGCGTCGCTGGGCACCTTGCAGGCGAGCATGGGCCAGCTGGTAGAAGGCGGGATCGCCGACGTCTGCGTGTTCGATCCGCAGGCGCAATGGACGGTGACCGATGCTTCGCTGCGCAGCCAAGGCAAGCACACGCCGTTCTCGGGCTACGAGCTTCCCGGCCGCGTGCGCTGCACCATCGCCGCGGGACAGATCGCGTTCGAAGGCCGGGACCGCTGACGCAGGCCATGAAGCCATTGCGCGCCGCGTGGAGGCTGGGGCGGGCGCTGATGCATGCGCTGGCCGGGCTGGCCACCATCCTTTTCCTGTTCCCGAAGATGAGCCAGCCCGGGCGCGAGGCGCGGGTGCAGTCGTGGTCCCTGCGCATGCTCGCTTTGCTGGGCGTGAACCTCGAACTGCGCGGCCGCCCGCCCGCCGCGGGCCCCGTGCTGCTGGTGGCCAACCACATTTCCTGGCTCGACATCCTGGTGATGAACGCCGCCCGGTACTGCCGCTTCGTGTCCAAGTCCGACGTGAAGCGCTGGCCGCTCATCGGCACCCTGGCCACTGGCGGCGGAACCATCTACATCGAGCGGGAGTCGCGCCGCGATGCGCTGCGGGTCGTGCATCACGTCGCCGAGAGCCTGCAGCGCGGCGAAGTCGTCGCGGTATTTCCGGAGGGAACCACCAGCGACGGCGTGGCGCTGCTGCCGTTCCACGCCAACCTGATCCAGGCCGGGATTTCGGCCGGCGTGCCGGTGCAACCCGTCGCGTTGAGCTTCGTGGACAGCCAGACCCGCGCGCCCAGCCTCACGCCCTGCTACATCGGCGATGACACCTTGGTGGGATCACTCTGGCGCACCGTGACCGGGCCGCCCGTCACAGCGGTGGTTCATTACGGGGAGCCGCAACACGCATCGGGCCGCGACCGCCGGGCCTGGGCCGCCGACCTGCGTTGCGCAGTCGACGCGCTGCGCCAAACCTGATCAGTCCGCCAAGCCGCGTTCGAAGGTCACCACGTGGTCGACCTCGGCGCGGATGCCTATCCACTCGCCGATCTTGTGGTCGTGGTGGCTGGGTACGTGGGCCAGCACGGTCTGGCCGCTGGCCAGCCGCAGCGTGTAGAGGAACTCCGAGCCGCGGAAGGCCTTGCGCATGATCTCCGCTTTCACGGGGGCGTCATCATCATGGACGATGTCGTCCGCACGCAGCAGCACATCGCATTCGCCCGACACGAAGGCGCTGGGCAGGGGACATTCGGCCACGTCGGCCAACTCCCCCAGCGGCGTCTGCACCAGCACCTGATTGTTGACCTCGCGCAGGGTGGCGGGCGCGAATACGCCATGGCCGATGAAGTCGGCGACAAAGCGCGTGGCCGGCCGGTGATACAGCGTGTACGCATCGTCCCACTGGTGCAAGCGGCCTTCGTGCATCACGCCGATCACGTCGCCGATGGCAAAGGCTTCGAGTTGGTCATGCGTCACGAACAAGGCGGTGGCATGCGCCGCCTTGAGGATGGCGCGGATCTCATGGGCCAGCCGCTCGCGCAGATCGACGTCCAGGTTGGAGAAGGGCTCGTCGAGCAGCAACAACTGCGGCTTGGGCGCGAGGGCGCGGGCCAGCGCCACGCGCTGCTGCTGCCCGCCGGATAGCTCGTGCGGAAAATGGCGCTCAATGCCGGGCAGGCCGACCAATTCGAGGACCTCGGCGATCCGGGCAACGCGCTCGGCCTTGGGCAAGCTGTGGATGCCGAAGCCCACGTTGCGGCCGACGTCGATGTGGGGAAACAGGGCGTAGTCCTGGAACACCATGCCGACGCGCCGCTCCTCCGCGGGCACATGAACCCCGGCGCCGCCCACGACCTGCCCGGAAATGCGCACCTCGCCGGCGGTGGCGCGTTCGAGGCCGGCGACGGCCCGCAAGAGGGTGGTTTTGCCGCAGCCGGACGGGCCGATCAGCACGCCGATGTCGCCCGCGCGCAGCCCGAACGAGACTTCGTCGACGGCGGCATGGGGCCGGCCAGGGTACTGAACGCGCAGTTTGGTGACCTCGACGAACATAAGTGCGATTGTAGATGCTTACAATTCTCATTTGCATCAATCGGGATTGCCCAACTCCATGGCCCTGCGACGGCTCCAAGATCTGCTTCTACTGCTGCTCGCGTCCCTGCTGGTGCTGCCGGTGCTGGCCGTGCTGGCTTCCTGGCTGCAATGGGACGGCCAGAGCGCCCAGGTCCTGGGCGAAATGGCGCGCACCGTGCTTCCCGGCTACGTCTGGACCAGCCTGGGCCTTTGCCTGGTGGTGGGGATAGGCGTGGCGCTGGTCGGCGGCGCAACAGCCGCGGCCGTGACCCTGTTCGATTTTCCCGGCCGCCGGACCTTCGAGTGGGCGCTGCTGTTGCCGCTGGCAATGCCCGCCTATGTGGTCGCCTACGCCTACACCGACTACCTGCAATTCGGCGGGCCGCTGCAATCGTGGCTGCGAAACACGTTCGGGCTGGAGGGCCGCGTCTTCCCCGAGGTTCGCAGCTTCGGCGGCGCCGCGCTGGTGTTCATCTTCTCGCTCTACCCCTACGTCTATCTTCTGGCGCGCACCGCGCTTGGCGAGCGGGCCAGCCACCTGATGGAGGCGGCCCGCCTGCTCGGTGCTCCGCTGCGGCGCCGCATTCGCCGCGTCGCCATGCCGCTGGCGCGCCCGGCCATTGCCGCCGGCGTCGCCCTCGCGCTCATGGAAACGCTCGCGGATTTCGGCGTGTCCAGCTATTTCGGCATCCAGACATTCACCGCGGGCATCTACAAGGCCTGGCTGGCGATGGACAACCGCATTGCCGCGGCCCAGCTCGCCACGTTGTTGCTGCTGGTAGTGACCGCGCTGTTGGCGCTGGAGCGGCGGGCGCAACGCCGCCTTCGCTTTGCCATGCCGCGCGGCGCCCGCGCCGGTTCGGCCGATGCCCAGCCCATGCAGCTGCGCGGCCCTCATCTGGCGCTGGCCTGGACGCTGTGCTCGGTTCCGGTCCTGTTGGGTTTCATCCTGCCGGTCCTGTTCATGCTGCGCCCGCTCGCGGCCGACTGGTCGGTGCTGCCCTGGGACCGCTTCCTGCTGTGGGCCTTCAACAGCCTGCGGCTGGGCGCCATCAGTGCGGTGCTGGCCGTGCTACTGGCCGTGCTGCTGGCCTTCTGCCTGCGCCGCTCGCCCGACGCGATAACGCGCGGCGTGGTGCAGCTGGCGGCCCTGGGCTACGCGGTGCCGGGCGCCGTGATCGTGGTCGGCCTGTTGTTGCCGGTGGGATGGCTGCAGCAGGCCGCGCCGCAGTCGGGCGCCGGCGCCTGGATCACTGCCACCGTCCTGGGTGTCGTCTGGGCCTACCTCGTGCGCTTCGTCTCCGTGGCCTTGCAGTCGATGCAGAGCGGCTATGCGCGCATCCCGGCCAGTTTCGACGACTCGGCGCGCATGCTGGGCACCGCCGGTTTCGGGTTGCTGGCCAGGGTCCACTGGCCTTTGCTGCAGCGATCGGCGATGGCCGCGGCGCTGCTGGTCTTTGTGGATGTGATGAAGGAGCTGCCCGCCACCATGGTGCTGCGGCCGTTCAATACCGACACGCTGGCCGTGGTAGCCTATCAGCTGGCCCGCGACGAGCGGCTGGGCGAAGCAGCGCTGCCGTCGCTGGCACTGGTGCTGGTCGGGCTGATTCCGGTGGTGCTGCTGAGCCGTAGCCTGCGCCCATCCGGACGATAGGGCAGAGCTAGAGCTCTTCGCTCCATTCCGCCCGGTTGGCGGCTGCTTTTCGGAAAACGACCTCACCCGTGGGCACGTGCACCACGCGGATCTCCTGGCCGGACGGTTTGGTCGTGCTTTTTGCGGCCATGGCTACCGCCAGGGCGCGATCACAGAAAAAGTACTGGCGGGAGCCGGAAACCGGCAACAGCCGGGTAGCGATAGGGTGATTGCTCTCGACGCGGAAATCGGCAGACGACATGGATGACCTCACTCTGCTTGTCTCGGTTCTGATTTCTGTTCTGGTGAATGCCCATGGTAGACCGAGCTTTTGACAGTGCAATGACGCCATTGCAAGGCCACGTCTCATATGTAACCGATTGATTTGGTGCGTTGCAATACGTTAAGTGAAGAGTTGAACTCGTCTGTAGGAGACGGCCGACAGCGGCTGTAGGAAAGCCGCGATAGCTGGTACCACCGACAGGAATCGAACCTGTATCTAGCGCTTAGGAGGCGCTCGTTCTATCCATTGAACTACGGCGGCGTTGGAGGCTGGATTGTAAAGGCCCAACCTGCGAGCGCATCACTTCGACAGCAGCCGCATCGCCTCTTCCAGCCCCTTGATCGTCAGCGGGTACATGCGCTGGCTCATCAGCTGCTGGATGACGCTGATGCTCTGACGGTATTGCCAGACGCCCTGGGGCTCGGGGTTGATCCAGGCGAACTTGGGGAAGGCGTTGGTCAGGCGCTGGACCCATTCGGCGCCGGCTTCCTCGTTGTTGTATTCGACGCTGCCGCCGGGCTGCAAGATCTCGTAGGGGCTCATCGTGGCGTCGCCTACGAAGATGAGCTTGTAGTCCTTGTTGTACTTGCGAATGATGTCCCAGGTCGCGAACTTCTCGGAGAAGCGGCGGCGGTTGTTCTTCCACATGAAGTCATAGACGCAGTTGTGGAAGTAGTAGAACTCCAGGTGCTTGAACTCGGCCTTGGCCGCGGAGAACATCTCTTCCACGCGATGGATGTGCTCGTCCATAGTGCCGCCCACGTCCATCAGCAGCAGGATCTTCACGTTGTTGTGCCGCTCGGGCACCATCTTGATGTCCAGCCAGCCGGCGTTGGCTGCCGTCGACTTGATGGTGTCGTCCAGGTCCAGCTCGTCCGCGGCGCCTTCCCGGGCGAACTTGCGCAGGCGCCGCAGCGCGATCTTGATGTTGCGGGTGCCCAGCTCCTGGCTGTCGTCGTAGTCCTTGTAGGCCCGCTGGTCCCAGACCTTCACCGCGCTCTTGTTGCGGCCCTTGTCCTGGCCGATGCGGATGCCCTGCGGGTTGAAGCCGTAAGCGCCGAAGGGCGAGGTGCCGCCCGTGCCTATCATCTTGCTGCCGCCTTCGTGACGTTCCTTCTGCTCCTCGAAGCGCTTCTTGAGCGTCTCCATCAGCTCGTCCCAGCCCATCTTCTCGATCTTGGCTTTTTCTTCGGGACTGAGCTCGAGCTCCAGGTTCTTGCGCAGCCATTCCAGCGGCACGTCCTTGGTGAAATCGGCCACCATCTCGACGCCCTTGAAGTAGGCGGCGAAGGCGCGATCGAACTTGTCGTAGTGCTTCTCGTCCTTGACGAGGGCCGTGCGCGACAGGTAATAGAAGTCGTCGATCTTGTAGCCGTCTTCGCTGTTGGGCCCGACAACGCCTTCCTTCAACGCTTCGATCAGCGTCAGGTATTCCTTGACCGAGACCGGCAGCTTGGCGCTGCGCAGGGTGTAGAAGAAGTCGATCAGCATCGCTGCTCTCCTAGTCGATTCGGGGCTTGGCCAGCAAGTACTGCAGCTGGGCCTTGGCTTCGGGCCATTCGCCGGCGGCGAGGCTGTACATGACCGTGTCGCGCACGGTGCCGTCGCGGCGCAAGGCATGGTGCCGCAACACGCCGTCTTTCTTCGCGCCCAGCCGCTCGATGGCGCGCTGGCTGGCGAAGTTGTAGTTGTCGGTGCGCCAGCCCACCAATTTCGCGCCCAGCGTTTCGAAGGCATGCGTCAACAGCAAGAGCTTGCAGCTTGTGTTGACGTGGCTGCGCTGCCAGCTCTTGCCGTACCAGGTGTAGCCGATCTCCAGACGCTCGACGGCGGGCACGATGTCGTGATAGCGGGTGCTGCCGACGATCTTGCCGCTGGCCAGATCGCGCACCACGAACGGCAGCATGTGGCCGTCGTCCCGGCCCTTCAGCGCCGCCGCAATGTAGGCGGCGGTTTCGCCGGGCGCCGGCACCGACGTGATGCGCAGGCTCCAGAGTTCGCCGTCCCGCGCCGCCGCTTCGAGCCCGGCCGCGTGGTCCGCGTCCATGGGCTCCAGCCGCACCAGCGGAGTCTCCAGGGTGCAAGGCACGGGCTTTCGCATCACTGGTCCTTCTTGCGCCCCGCGCGCCAGCGCCGGGCCAACTGCAGGCCGATGCCGCCACCCAAGCCGGCCAGCACGATGCCGCCTATCGAACTGCTGTCGTAGCCCTGGGCCAGCGGATCGAAGCCGAGCATCTTGCCGATCCAATACGCCAGCAGCGCGCCTGCCACGAAGCCAATGGCGTCGGCGAGTCCTTCAACCAGCAGTGGATTCATGTGCGGGCCCCTTGTTTCAGCGATTGTGGCGCTGCATGAACACCAGCTTCTCGAACAAGGTCACGTCCTGCTCGTTCTTGAGCAGCGCGCCCACCAGCGGCGGCACCGCCACCTTGTCTTCCTTGCTCTGCAGCGCATCCAGCGGGATGTCCTCGGCCACCAGCAGCTTGAGCCAATCGAGCAGTTCGCTGGTGGAAGGCTTCTTCTTCAGGCCGGGCAGGTTGCGCACGTCGTAGAAGGTCTTCATGGCCGCCGTCAGCAGCTCCTTCTTGAGCCCGGGGAAGTGCACGTCGACGATCTGCTTCATCGTGTCGGCATCGGGGAACTTGATGTAGTGGAAGAAGCAGCGGCGCAGGAAGGCGTCGGGCAGTTCCTTCTCGTTGTTCGAGGTGATGAAGACCAGCGGGCGGTGCCTGGCCTTGACCAGTTCGCGCGTCTCGTACACGTAGAACTCCATCCGGTCGAGCTCGCGCAGCAAGTCGTTGGGGAATTCGATGTCGGCCTTGTCGATTTCGTCGATCAAGAGGGCCACGGGCTGGTCCGCGGTGAAGGCCTGCCACAGCACGCCCTTGACGATGTAGTTGTGGATGTCCTTGACACGCGCATCGCCCAATTGCGAATCGCGCAGCCGGCTCACGGCGTCGTATTCGTACAGGCCCTGCTGCGCCTTGGTGGTGGACTTGATGTGCCACTGCAGCAGCGGCACGTCCAGGGCCTGGGCCACTTCCTCGGCCAGCATGGTCTTGCCGGTGCCGGGTTCGCCCTTGACCAGGAGCGGGCGTTTCAGCGTGATGGCGGCGTTCACCGCGAGCATCAGGTCTTGTGTTGCGACGTAGTTCTGTGAGCCTTGGAACTTCATGGGGTGTGGCAATGAAAAGGCGCGCAGGTGGCGCCGGATATAATCAAAGGTTGATTAGAAGACTGACCTCTCACCCGATTGTGCTCGCAAAATGAACAAGTTGTTGACCACGCTATTCGCCCTGGCTGTCGCTTCGGTGACCAGCTTCGCGCATGCCCAGGCCTCGGCGCCGGCCCAGCAAAAGGCTTCCACCGCCGCACCGGCCGCCAAACCCGCTGCGCCGGCCGCGGCCGGCGGCGCCAAGTCGATCGAGTCCAAGGTGGCCATGTGCATCGGCTGCCACGGCATCAAGGGCTACCAGGCGAGCTTCCCCGAGGTCCACAAGGTCCCGATGATTTCGGGCCAGAGCGCCAAGTACATCGTGGCCGCGCTCACCGCCTACAAGAACGGCGACCGCAAGCACCCCACCATGCGCGGCATCGCCGATACGCTGTCCGAACAGGACATGAACGATATTGCCGCCTATTACGAATCGCACGGCAAGGAAGAAGGCAAGACCCTGGCCGACAAGCCCAGCAAGGAGCCGAGCCCGCAAGTGGCCGCCCTGATGCAAAAGGCTGCCTGCGTTTCCTGCCACGGCGCCAACTTCGCCAAGCCGCTCGATCCTAGCTATCCCAAGATCGCCGGCCAGCATGCCGACTACATGTTCGTGGCGCTGAAGGCCTACAAGGCCGAGAACAACCCCGCGGTCGGCCGCAGCAACGGCATCATGGGCGCCATCGCCAAGCAGTTCAGCAACGCCGAACTCAAGGAACTGGCCAATTACGTCGGCTCGCTCGAGGGCGACCTCAAGGTCAAGCCCGAGAACAAGTTCCGCTAGCCTACACGTCGAAGAAAACGGTCTCCTGCGGTCCCTGCATGTGGATGTCCAGGCGGTAGACCGCTAGCCCGCCTTCCTCGCGGCGCTGGGCGATCAGGGTGTCCCGCCGCTCCGGCGGGACCGAATTGAGCCCAGCGTCGGCCGCGTTCGCCGCCGCTTCATCACTGAAATACACCCGTGTGAACGCGTGCAGCAGCATGCCGCGCATCAGCACGATGACATTGATGTGAGGCGCCTGCCCTGGCGCTTCGGCCCCGGGCTTGATGGTGCGGAACACGAAGCGCTGGTCCGGGTCGGTGCCGGTGCCCACCCGGCCGAAGGCGCGAAAGCCGCTGGCCTTCACCTCTTCGATGTTCGCCGGATAGCGCCCTTGTGCATCGGCCTGGCTGATCTCCACCATCGCATCCACGATGGGCTGGCCGTCGCCATCCAGCACGCGGCCTTCCAGCACGATGTGCTGGCCTTGCGCCTGCGGCAGGGCAACCACGTCATCGAAGGGCTGGCCGAAGTCGTAGCCGTATTGGCGTGCGGTCAGGCCGTACGCGAAGAACGGCCCCACGGTCTGCGAGGGTGTGGCGCCGAAGTCGGCCTGCTGGCCGGTCATCAAAGAAAGTGTCTTCATCAGCGGCTTTCGAAAGGTGTCTCGTCCGCGCCGCGCAGCACGATGTCGAACACATAGCCCAGCGCGTAACCTTCCTCGGTCGCGTCCAGGCTGAAATCGGCAATCAGGCGCTTGCGCAGGCGCTCGGGCGCGCTCATGACCATGGGGTCGTACTGGTGCAGCGGGTCGCCGGGGAAGTACATCTGCGTCACGAGGCGGCTGGCGAAATGCTGCCCGAACAGCGACAGGTGGATGTGCTGGGGCCGCCACGCGTTGGGGTGGTTGCCCCAGGGGTAGGCGCCGGGCTTGATGGTGAGGAAGCGGTAGCGTCCCTCGCTGTCCGTGAGGCAGCGGCCGGCCCCCAGGAAGTTGGGATCGAGCGGCGCGTCGTGCTGGTCCACCTTGTGCACGTAGCGGCCGCAGGCATTGGCCTGCCACAGCTCCACCAGGGTGTTGGCCACCGGGCGGTGGCGGTCGTCCAGCACCTGGCCCGTGAGCACCATGCGTTCGCCCAGGGGCTCCCCATTGCGCCGGGCATTGCGCGTCAGGTCATGGTCCAACTCGCCCACCGCGTCGTGGCCGTAGACGGGCTGGGCCAGCTCGCCCAAGGCGGCCTTGATCGGGATGAGGGGACGGGTCGGGCCGCGTTTGAGGGTCGATTTGTAGCCGGGGTAGACGTAGGGCGGGTGGCTCGCCCAGTCCCTAGGGGATATGAATTGGGTCATGGGTCACACTTTATTCATCAATAGAATTGAAGTAAATTGAAAAGCAATCGTTTTTCCATAACCTGAGGTAATTGAAAATGCTGGCTGGGCCCGAGGCGTTTTCCCGCAGTGTCCAGCTCCGGCATCTGCGCTGCCTGGTGGCGGTGGCGCAGGAGCGCAACCTGGCGCGTGCCGCCACGAGGCTCTCCCTCAGCCAGCCCGCCATCTCCAAGACGCTGGCAGAGCTGGAGCAACTTGCAGGCGTCGCGCTCGTGGAACGCGGCAGGCGCGGGGCGCAGCTCACTCCGCCGGGCCAGCAACTGCTGGCCCATGCGCTGCGCGTGCTGGAAACGCTGGGCGAGGCGGCGCTGGCCTTGTCGCCCGCGAGCGCGGCGCGCACAACTCGCCTACGCATCGGGGCACTGCCCAGTGTCGGCCCATCCTTGCTGCCTGCTCCGCTGGCGGAGTTCCGGCGCCGCCAGCCCGAGGTGCAGATACAGCTCAAGAGCGAGGCCAATGCACGCCTGCTGGAGGAATTGCGGGCCGGCGAGCTCGACCTCGTGGCGGGCCGGATGGCCGACCCCCAGCTGATGGTGGGCCTGTCGTTCGAGCTGCTGCACGTGGAGCCGCTCGTGCTCGCGGTCCGGCCTGGCCATCCCCTGGCCGGCCAGGCGCAGCCTTCCATGCAGGCCGTGCTCGGCTATCCGCTGGTGGTGTACAGCGAAGGCACGATCCCGCGCCACAACACCGAAAGTTTGCTCAGCGCATTCGGCCTCAAGCTGCCGTCGCATCGAACGGAAACACTGGTGGTGTCGGTGGCGCGGCTGCTCGCACGCGAGTCCGACGCTGTCTGGTTCACGCCGCTGGGCGCCGTCGCCGACGACTTGGCCGGCAAGCAGCTGGTACGGTTGCGCGTGGCAACGCAGGGAACAGAGGAGCCGGTGGGCCTGCTGCTGCGCAGCGACCTGCCTGCCTCGCCGCTGCTGCAGCAGTTCATGGCGCTGGTGCGCGCCTCGGCCGCCTAGTCCCGCGTAGCCCGACGCTGCACGCACTCGATATACGCAGCGCCGTCCGGCGGCCGGCCCGAGCGCTGGCTTTCCCAGAGCATCTGCCCCAGGCACTCCATGGCTTCGTGATGCGCGTCGTGCAGGGAGTTGCGGCGGGCGGCCAGCAACTCGACAGCCTGGCGGATGCCGCGCGGCTGGTCGATCGAGCATTGCTCGCTGATCGACAAGTGCATGGACAAATGAAGGAAAGGATTGGCGCCGCCGTCACCGCCGTCGAACACTTTGGCGACGGCAGCCTCGGCATCCCCCAATTCGGGGTGGTACTCGGGATGCTGGTCCAGCCACTGTCCGGCCAGGGTCTCCAATGCGTCCATGGGTTGGCCAGCGCGGGCTTTGGCATGCACGGCACAGAAGAACCGCCGCACATCCGCTTGCGAGGGATTGAACATCCGTCCAGCGTAGCATGCACGCGCTTGTCCTACGGCTGAGTTCGCTAGTAGCTGTTAATCTGACGGTGATAGCAACTGGAGACCTCTATGACTGCCACACGAATTGTCGGGATCGTCCTGTTGGTGCTGGGCATCGCCGGGTTCTTCACGGGTGGTTTCAGCTTCACCAAGAACACCACCCAGGCCCAGCTCGGGCCGATCAAGCTGCAGGTCCAGGAAAAGGAAGCCGTCAACATTCCCCAGTGGCTCAGCCTGGGCGCCATCGTGCTGGGGGGCGTCCTGCTTGTCCTGAGCTTCAAGCGACCTTAGCCGGCGCTAGGCGCGGTGTGCGCCCAGCAACTGCGAAATGGTTTGCGCCGCCTCCAACAGGGGCGGCAGCATGGTTTCCTGCATCAGCTTGGCATTGGTGCGGTTGGCTTGGCCGCTGATGTTCAGAGCTGCAACCGTGTCGCCTGTCCGATTGGTCACAGGCGCGGCGATGGAAATCAAACCCTCCTCCAGTTCCTGGTTCACCAGGCACCAGCCCTGCTTGCGGGCCTGCTGGACCTTGGCGAACAGCGCGTCCACGTCGGTCACCGTATGCCGCGTGAAGGGCGTCCGCTTGGAAGCGCGCAGCCGCCGTAGCGCTTCCTCGTCGGGGAGGGCCGCCAGCAGCATGCGGCCCATGGACGTGCAATAAGCGGGCAGGCGCGAACCAACGCCCAGGCCGATGCTCATGATCTTGCGGGTGGGAATGCGCAAGACGTAGACGATGTCGGTACCGTCCAAAGCGGCGGCCGAGCACGATTCCTTGACCTGCTCCACCAGCGCTTCCATGACCGGCTCGGCCAGGTTCCAGATCGGCATAGACGACAGGTACGCGAAACCCAGGTCCAGGATGCGAGGGGTCAGCGAGAACAGCTTGCCGTCACTTTCCACGTAGCCCAGGGTTTGCAGCGTCAGCAAGATCCGCCGGGCGCCGGCCCGGGTCAGGCCCGCGCGGCCCGCCACCTCAGTCAGGGTCTGGCGCGGTGCGGCGGCGCTGAATGAGCGGATCACTTCCAGGCCGCGGGCGAAAGACTGCACATAGCTGTCGCCGGGTCTGAGGGGATCGGAGGAGGAATTTGCCATTCGGCCGGCGCGCCCTTAAAATTCAATATACGAACACTTGTTCGCAATTAGAACAAGACCCGTCTGCTTTGACAAGGACTTTTCCATGATCGACAAGACAGCCGCCAGCATCGGCGAGGCGCTGCAAGACATAGGCGACGGCGCCTGCGTGATGATTGGCGGCTTTGGCACCGCCGGCATCCCCAACGAGCTGATCGACGGGCTGATCGAACAGGGCGCGCGCGACCTGACCGTGGTCAACAACAACGCCGGCAATGCCGAGCAGGGTCTGGCCGCACTGCTCAAGACCGGCCGCGTGCGCAAGATCATCTGTAGCTTCCCGCGCCAGGCCGACAGCCATATATTCGACGCGCTGTATCGCAGTGGCAAGATCGAGCTGGAGCTGGTGCCGCAAGGCAACCTGGCCGAACGCATACGCGCGGCGGGCGCCGGCATCGGGGCGTTCTTCACGCCCACCGGATACGGCACCGACCTGGCAAAGGGCAAGGAAACGCGCGAGATCGACGGCCGGCCCTATGTGCTGGAGTACCCAATCTACGGCGACGTCGCCCTCATCAAGGCCGAGCGCGGCGACCGCTGGGGCAACCTCACTTACCGCAAGGCCGCCCGCAACTTCGGGCCGGTGATGGCAACGGCGGCCAAGCGCACCGTCGCCACGGTGCATGAGATCGTTCCGCTGGGCGCTCTCGATCCCGAGCACATCGTGACACCCGGCATCTTCGTCAGCAAGATCGTGAAGATAAGTCGCACCGCGACGCAGGCCGGCGGCTTCAAGCAAGTGGCCTGAGGAAAGCACATGACCTACCAGAAACGCAACAAGGACCAGCTCGCCCAGCGAGTCGCCCGCGACATCCACGACGGGGCCTACGTCAACCTCGGCATCGGCATGCCGACGCTCGTGGCCAACCACCTGCCGGCCGGCATGGAAGTCATCCTGCACAGCGAGAACGGCATCCTGGGCATGGGACCGGCACCGGCGCCGGGCGAGGAAGACTACGACCTCATCAATGCGGGCAAGCAGCCCGTCACGCTGCTGCCCGGCGGCGCTTTCTTCCACCATGCCGACAGCTTCGGGATGATGCGCGGCGGCCACCTGGACATCTGCGTCCTCGGCGCCTTCCAGGTCTCGGCCACCGGTGACCTCGCCAATTGGCACACGGGCGAGAAGGATGCGATTCCCGCCGTGGGCGGCGCCATGGATCTGGCAATAGGCGCCCGGCAGACCTGGGTGATGATGGACCTCCTGACCAAGAAGGGCGAGAGCAAGGTCGTCTCCCAGTGCAGCTACCCGCTCACCGGCATCGCCTGCGTCAAGCGCATCTATTCGGACCTCGCTACGCTGGAGTGCACGCCCCAGGGAATGAAGCTTATCGACAAGATCGATGGTCTCTCGCACTCTGAACTTGAACGGCTGGTCGGCCTGCCGATTGCCACCTGATTAACTGGAAGCACACGCCATGACCAAACACGCATTCATCTGCGACGCCATCCGCACTCCCTTCGGCCGCTATGCCGGCGCGCTGTCGTCAGTGCGCACCGACGACCTGGGAGCCATCCCGCTCAGGGCGCTGATGGCGCGCAATCCCAAGGTCGACTGGCAGGCCGTGACCGATGTGATCTTCGGCTGCGCCAATCAGGCGGGCGAAGACAATCGCAACGTGGCGCACATGGCGAGCCTGCTCGCGGGCCTGCCCATCGAGCTGCCGGGCGCTACGATCAACCGCTTGTGCGGATCGGGGCTGGACGCCATCGGCACGGCGGCACGGGCGATCAAGGCCGGCGAGGCCACGCTGATGATTGCCGGCGGCGTCGAGAGCATGAGCCGCGCACCCTTCGTCATGCCCAAGGCGGAGAGCGCCTTTGCGCGCAACAACGCGGTCTATGACACCACCATCGGCTGGCGCTTCGTCAACAAGCTGATGAAAGAGATGCACGGCGTGGACTCCATGCCCGAGACGGCCGAGAACGTCGCCACCGACTACAAGATCGAACGCGCGGCGCAGGACCGCATGGCGCTGGCGTCGCAGATGAAAGCCGTGGCCGCGCAGAAGGCCGGCTTCTTCGATGCCGAGATCACGCCGGTCACGATCGCGCAGAAGAAGGGCGACGCTATCGTCGTGAGCCGCGACGAGCATCCGCGCGAAACCAGCCTGGAGGCGCTGGCCAAGCTCAAAGGCGTGGTCCGGCCCGACGGCACGGTAACGGCCGGCAACGCCAGCGGCGTCAACGACGGCGCCTGCGCGCTGCTGCTGGCAGATGAAGCCTCGGCCGCCAGGCACGGCCTAACCCCGCGCGCCCGGGTGGTCGGCATGGCCACGGCGGGAGTGGCGCCGCGCGTCATGGGCATAGGCCCGGCGCCTGCCACGCAGAAGGTGCTGGCCCTCACCGGCATCAAGCTCGAGCAGCTTGACGTCATCGAGCTCAACGAAGCCTTCGCGGCCCAGGGCCTCGCCGTGTTGCGGCTCCTGGGACTGAAGGACGACGACGCGCGCGTCAACCCGAACGGCGGCGCCATTGCCTTGGGGCACCCCCTGGGCGCCTCGGGCGCCCGGCTGGCCACCACGGCAGTGAACCAGTTGCACAAGAGCGGCGGGCGCTATGCACTGTGCACCATGTGCATCGGCGTCGGACAGGGCATTGCCGTGATCCTCGAACGGGTCTGAGAACCCACAACTTGTGCCAATTGTGACCGGGCACCAACGTTGCGCGCATGGCGGCAGTTCCTACACTGTCCGCCATGCCCTATACAGCTGCCGAGTACGAATACACGCAAATTGCGCTTGACACCGACCTGGTCGAATTGGCCGCGGGCGAATTGAGGCTCGCCCTGGCGCCCGCCGTCGGCGGCTCCATCGCCGGCTTCAGCCGCGAGTGGCGCGAGGGTGGGGTGGAGCGGCGCCTCGATTGGCTGCGTCCTGCAACCGACGAGGCCCGGGCAATGCGCAATCCTCTGGGGATGGCCAGCTTCCCGCTGCTGCCGTTCTGCAATCGCATCCGCCAGGGCAGGGCCAGTTTCGAGGGACGCGAAATCCGCTTTCCACCCAACCATCCATCGGCCGATTCGCCGCATCCCCTGCACGGCATCGGCTGGCAGCTTCCATGGCAGGTGGTGACTGCCGATGCGGCGCAGGCGGAACTGGCGTTGGAGGTCGGAGCCAGCCGGGCCTGGCCCTGGCGGTTCTCGGCGCGGCAACGCTTCGCGCTCAGCGAGCGCCGGCTTTCGGTGTCGATGTCCCTGACCAACGAGGACACCGCCGCCATGCCCGCCGGCATCGGACATCACCCCTACTTTCCCCACACGCCTGGCGCCAGACTCACCAGTCGCACGCAGGCGATGTGGGGCGGGGACGCCGAAGTCATGCCCACCACCGTGGAAGTCAGTGATGCGGTGAAGAAACTGCGCACCGGCATCGTGCTGTCGGAACTCGACCTGGACAACAATTTCGTCGGCTGGGAGCGCGAGGCCATCGTCGAGTGGCCGGCCGACTCAGCCGGCCCGCGCCGCAGGCTGGTCATGCAAGCGCAGGCGCCGCTCGACTACTTCGTGGTCTATTGCCCGCGCGGATTCGACCATTTCTGCGCCGAGCCGGTGAGCCAATGCACCGACTGGCTCAACCTGCTGCCCCAGCATGGCCACGGGCCTTTGGGCGGGGCGCGGCTGGCGCCCGGCGAAACCTTGCAGGCGCAGTTCCAGTTGGTGCCGAGCTGGGGCTAGGGCTGCGCCGGGCGGGATGCTGCCAGAATAGCCCTGTTGAATTTCCCGCTCATCACCGATCCGTACTTCTACGCCGTCGCCATTCCGGCGGTGCTGCTGATGGGCATCAGCAAAAGCGGCTTCGGCGCGGGTTTCGGCTCGCTCGCCGTGCCCCTGTTGGCGCTCGCGGTCACGGTGCCCCAGGCGGCGGCCATCATGATGCCGATCTTGCTGCTGATGGACGTGATGGGCCTGGCTACCTTTCGCAAGCACTTCGACCGCGAGCTGATCCGCTTCCTGGTGCCATTGGGCCTGCTGGGGACGGTCGTGGGCACGCTGTCGTTCAAGCTGCTGGACGCCCGCCTGGTCGCAGGCATCGTGGGCGTTTTCACGCTGCTGTTCCTGGCCCAGCGCCTGCTGTTCCCGCCCAGGCCGGACAGCCCGCATCCGCCCAAGTGGCTGGGCGCCATACTCACCGTGGCGTCGGGCTTCACCAGTTTCGTGGCGCATGCGGGCGGGCCGCCGGTCAGTGCCTATGTGGTGCCGATGCGCCTGCCGCCGCTGGTGTTCACGGCAACGATGGCCGCGTTCTTTTTCGTGGTGAACCTCAGCAAGTGGGTTCCGTACGCCTGGCTGGGCCTGCTGGACCTGCGCAACATGGCGACGTCGCTGGCCTTGCTGCCGATCGCTCCGATTGGCGTGCTCGTCGGCGTGAAGCTGGCCCATCGCATCCAGCCGCTGGTGTTCTACCGCCTGATCTATACCGGCATGTTCCTCACCGGCACCAAGCTGGTGTGGGACGGCTTCTTCCGGTGACCGCTAGTACGCAGAAGCCTTGGCCTCGGCCACTTCGCGCGGCATCTCGGCTTCCAGCGCCGAGATCACGCGGCCCAGGCGCTGGGTCTCCGTCACGTCGCGAAAGCTGGTGACCGAGCCGACGCGCTTGCCGCGCACGCGTTGCGGCATGACGTGGCATTCGAAGATGCGCCCGTCGGTCAACTCGATCATGATGAATTGTTCGGTGTCGGGGTTGGCCTTGCGAGCTTCGACATGCGCCAGGAACCGCGCGGGATCCTTGACCAGTGACATCTGCATGGCCATCAGCGCGCCGTCGTTGAGCGTGGCCAGCTTGTCCGCGGAGATGCCCCACATCTCGATGAAGCGCGTGTTGTAGTGCATGGCGCGGCCGAAATAGCCCATGGCCAGGATGCCCTCGGTGGTGGAATCCAGGGTCGCCAGCAGCAGGGCAAGAGCGGCCTTCGCTTCGGTCAATTCCTGTGTCCGGCCTTCCAGCGTGCGGCTGGTCGTGCCCAGTTTCTGGGTAGCGGCCGCCAGGGCGCGCCGTGCTTCGGCCAGCTCCTGCGCGAGGCGGTTGACCAGGTCCGCGAGCCCGGCGGCTTGCGGCGCCTGCTGCCTTTCTGGTTTAGCCCCAACCGGTTGTGCATGACCCATAAGAAAAACCCTTGTCGTGAAGCGCAGCTGCGCGCGATACCTTATCAAACCACGCGACCCACCTTGCTGCTTAAGCCGATTGCTTAGCGTGCGCTAGGAGAATCGCGCAAACCATCGCCCCGAATCAGGCGCGCGCGGCAGCTTCCAGCGCCAGGTGGGCGCCCAGTGCGGCGAGCAATTCGCTCATTGGCGCTTCCAGCTCGGCGAGCAGCGGTTCGGCCTGTGGCGTGCCATGGCCCTGTCGCAGCGCGGCTTCCAGGGCCGTGGCGCGCTCCTGGATCAAGGTGGCCCCTACGTTCCCCGATACCGCCTTGGTCGTGTGTGCGAGTCGCTCGGCCGTCGCGACGTCGCCGGTGGCAAGTGCGTTGCGGATGTCGCGCACCACATCCTGCTGGCCCACCGCGTAGCGGCGCAGCATCGCCAGGTACAGCGGCTTTTTTCCCATCATGCGGCTCAATCCCAGCGCCGTGTCCAGGCCGGCGATGCCATGCGGCAGGCCGTCGTTCGCGGGCGCGCTACCCTGGATGGGCGCAGCGGGCCGCGCCTGGACCGGTACCGTCGGGACGGCGAGCGGGGCGGCGCGGCGCGGCCGCACCCAGCGAACCAGGATGGCCCACATGTCTTTCGGATCGATCGGCTTGATCAGGAAGTCGTTCATGCCCGCGTCCATGCACTTGCGGCGGTCCTGCTCCATCGCGTTGGCCGTCATCGCCACAATCGGCAGATGCTCCAGCCGCTCCTGCTTGCGCATTTCACGGGTGGCGGTGACACCGTCCATGACGGGCATCTGCATGTCCATGAAGACCATATCGTAAGAAAATTTCTGCGTCAGTTCCAGCGCGACCTGGCCGTTGTCGGCGACATCGACGATCAGGCCCGCGTCTTCCAGCAATTCGCGGGCGACCTGCTGGTTGATGTCGTTGTCCTCGACGAGCAGGATGCGCGCGCCGCGTATCGCGGCCAGGCGCTCGTCGACTCCGCCGCCGGGCTGCTGCGCGCCCGGTGCTTGCTCCAGCCGCCGGCCTCCCAGCACGTCCATCGTGGTGTCGAAAAGTATGGAGGCGTTGACCGGCTTGATCAGCACGTTCTGGATGCCCGCGCCTTCGGCTTCCTTCAGCACCTCTTCCCGGCCGTACGCCGTCACCATGAGAAACATGGGCGTGGTCGGCAGGCCCAGCGACTTGATGCGGCGCGCCGTTTCCATTCCGTCCATGCCCGGCATGCGCCAATCGAGGTAAACCACGTCGTAGGGACGGCTCTCGCCGGCCGCCCTGCGGACCTCTTCGATCGCGGCCGCGCCGGAGGCGACTTCGGTGGTCAGGAAAGTCATGCCTTCCAGCATGCCGATGATGACCGCGCGCGCATGGTCGTTGTCGTCCACCACCAGCGCACGGCGGCCGCGCAGGTCGGGGTTGGGCAGCAGTTCGCGCCGCGCCATGGAGCCTATGCCCAAGCGCGCGCTGAACCAGAAGGTGCTGCCTTTGCCGTGCTCGCTTTGCACGCCCACTTCGCCGCCCATGAGTTCGGCCAGCCTCTTGCAGATCGCCAGGCCCAGGCCGGTGCCGCCGAACTTGCGGGTGGTGGAGGTGTCGGCCTGCGAGAAGCTCTGGAACAGCCGGCTCATCTGCTCGGACGTGAGGCCGATGCCGGTGTCCTGCACCCGGAAGTGCAGCAGCACGTCTTTCTCGGTTCGCTCGCTGGCCCGCACCGAAATGACGATCTCGCCCTTGTCGGTGAACTTCACGGC
>NZ_JABJVV010000023.1 GCF_013155545.1 Caenimonas soli
CACGGTACTGCGCGTGCGCGCCGGACGCGAACTGCGATCCCTCAAGCTGTTCTCGCCGCCTTGTTCAAAGCGCCGAAGCCACTTGCGCGCAGTCTGGCGGCTGATGCCCGCGGCCTCGGCCGCGGGCATCAGCCCCAGGACAGAAATGCGTTCAACAAGCAATTTGCGACCCTCGAAGGTCAATCTGGCATTCTTATGGCTGTTCATCCGGGGGAATTCCTCTGAGAGTGCTGAAGCGTCGTAACTCCAGTCTCCCAGACTCTTCCGGGTGAACAACCTATTGAAACATCACAGCTAGTGTCCTGTCGCAGAAATACGTTTCGCTGCCCGCTCGATCTTCTGCAGGATTGAATCGGCGGTAGCCACCCATTGGAACGGTGAGGCATCGGCGTTGTAGCGCTGCACAAACAGCTCAATTTGCTGCTTGAGTTCGCGCACGCTGGTAAACGAGTTGCGGCGGTGGCGCGCTCGGTGATCAGAGCGAACCAGCGCTCCACCTGGTTGAGCCAAGAGCTGTAGGTCGGCGTGAAATGCAGATGAAACCGCGGGTGTCGCGCCAGCCACGCTTTGACCTTGGCGTGCTTGTGGGTCACGTAGTTATCCACAATCAGATGCAGGTCCAACTCGGCCGGAGTTTGCTTGTCGATCTGGCGCAGGAAGTCCAGGAACTCCTGATGGCGGTGCTGCGCTCGCACTCGCGAGATGACTTGCCCGTTGGCCACATCAAGTGCGGCGAACAGCGTCGTGGTGCCGTGGCGAACATAGTCGTGGGTGATGCCTTCGACATAGCCCAATCCCATCGGCAATACCGGCTGGGTGCGCTCCAGCGCCTGAATCTGGCTCTTCTCGTCCACGCATAGCACCAAGGCGTGATCGGGCGGATTCAGATACAGCCCCGTGATGTCGCGCACCTTCTCCACGAAGGCGGGATCGTTGGAGAGCTTGAAGCTGCGCGAGCGATGCGGCTGCAAGCCGGCAGCGCGAAACAGCCGATGCGCCATGTCCTTGCTGATATTGGCTTCGGCAGCAAAGCTGCGCACGCTCCAGTGCGTTTGCTTGGCCGGCCGCGTCTGCAGCGCCTGGTTCAGTAGATCGGCAACCCGCTGATCATCCAACGAACGGGGACGCCCTGGGCGCAGCTCGCTTCGCAAGCCCGCCAGCCCTTGCTCGACATAGCGCTCGCGCCACTTGCGCACCGTGGGCTGCGAAATGCCCAGGCGCTCCCCGATGGCCGCCGGCCCAATACCCTCGGCCGTCATCAGAACAATGCGCGCGCGCAGCGCAACGGCCTGCGCGGTGCGCCGCGACCGCGCCAGTTTTTCCAGCTCCGCTCGCTGATCCTTGCTCAACTCGATCGTCGCATCCGCCCGCACATGCATGCTCGCCTCCGGTAAACAATGTACCGGAAGTCATGCAAGAATCATGCAACGTATTTCTGCGACAGGACACTAGTCCAGCCAACGGGTGAACTCTTCCACAGGCACGCGCGGCGTGTGGAAGCTGTTCACTTGGTGTGTTTCGTCGGCGTAGCCCAACGCCATGCCGCAAACCAGCATTTCGTCCGGGCCGGCGCCGATATGGGGCAGGATGATCTTCTTTGCATAGCCGTTCCAGGCGGCCTGCGGGCAGGTGTGCAGGCCGCGGGCTCGCGCTGCCACCATGATGTTCTGCATGAACATGCCGTAATCCACCAGCGAACCTCGCCCCATCGCCCGGTCCAGCGTGAACATGAATCCCACGGGCGCATCGAAGAAGCAGAAGTTCCTGTGGTGCTGGGCATGCATCTTGTCTTTTTCGCCCCTGGTAATGCCCAGCAGTCCGTAGAGTCCCCAGCCGTTCTCGCGGCGCCGGTCTATATAGGGCGAAGCCCATTTCTCCGGATAGTAGTCGTACTCTTCCTTGTATTCCGCCGCCAATGCAGGGTTGGCATAGATCGCGTCATGCGCCGCACAGACTTTCTCCACCAGGCTGTCGCGGCTCTTGCCCTGCAGCACATAGACCTTCCAGGGCTGGGTGTTGGTGCCGGAGGAAGCACGTCGCGCAACGCGGAGGATTTCGGCGATGGTTTCACGCGAAACAGGCCGGGGCAGGAAGGCACGGGCCGAAAATCGGCTTTCGATCGCGGCGTCCACGCTGGCGGGATCCTCGACCAGGGTACTCACTTGGGATTTCGTCACTTCAGGGCCTCCAGAACCGATTTGAGTTTACCGGGCAGCTCGGTCGGCCGGCGCGTTGCGCGGTCCACATACACATGGACGAAATGCCCCTTGGCGGCCGTCAGCGGTTCGCCTTGCGCGAACAGGCCCACTTCATAGCGAACGCTGGACCGGCCCATGTGGGCGACCCGCAGCCCCGCCTCCACCGATTGCGGAAATGCAATCGACGAGAAGTAGTTGCAGTGGGTCTCGATCACCAGGCCGATGACTTCGCCGTGATGGATATCCAGGGCGCCCTGCTCGATCAGGTGGGCATTGACCACGGTATCGAACCAGCTGTAATAGACGACGTTGTTCACGTGCCCATAGGCATCGTTGTCCATCCAGCGGGTGCTGATGGTGCGAAACGCGCGGTACGCACCGCGGGGGGAAGGCTGGGGCTTGTCGGTCACTGTGTCGGTCATCGCGCCAGATTCTGCCAGCGCCGTGCATATTCCGCCGCGACCCTGAAAGTGTTGACCTGCACCTGCACCGTGTCCTCGATGCGCGCGCCATAGCCGCCCGCCATGGCGAACGCCAGCGGCAGTCGGCGCTGCCAGGCCCAGTCGAAGATGCGCCGGTCGCGGGCTTCCAGGCCATCCCAGGTAAGTTTCAGGCGCCCGAGACGGTCGCCCTCATGGGGGTCGGCACCCGCCAGATAGATGACGAGCCCCGGCTCGAACCGCTGCTCGAGTTCATCGAGGGCGCGCTCCAGCGCGTGCAGGTAGTCGTCGTCGCCGCAGCCGTCGGGAAGATCGATATCGAGGTCGCTCGCCTCTTTGCGAAACGGGAAGTTCTTCTGCCCGTGCAGCGAGAGCGTGAACACGCTCGGGTCATCGCGGAAAACGCGTGCCGTGCCGTTGCCCTGATGGACGTCGAGGTCCACGATGGCCACCTTCAGCGGCCGGGCGTGGGGGCCACATTCCCGGGCCCATTCCGCCTGCATGAGGCGCGACGCCACGGCAGCGTCGTTGAACACGCAGAACCCTCCACCTTTGTCGGCGTACGCATGGTGCGTGCCGCCCGCGATGTTGGCGGCCACGCCCTCCTTGAAGGTGGCCCGGCAGGCGGCAATGGTGGCCCCGACCGAGCGGCGCGCCCGCTCTGCCATTGCCTCGCTCCAGGGAAAGCCGATTTCGCGCATGAGCTTGGGGTCGACTGAGCCATTCGAAATGGCGGCGATGTAAGCCGGGCTGTGAGCCAGCGCCAATTCGCCGTCTGTCGCGGGCAAGGCCTGCATGAGCTCGATCCCGGGCAGCTCGGCCGCCAGCCGATCCCTCAGCAGCTGGTACTTGGCCATGGGAAAGCGGTGCCCCGCCGGCAGGGGCAGCACGAACTGGGTGGCGTAGTAGACCTGCATGACGAGATTGTGTCCCGGCAGTGAAAACCCCTGTTTTAGGCAAGCGGTTCTAGAATGTTGCATTGCAGCAAAAACCCCTTGCAAAGCTCCTGGAGACCTCTATACTCGACCCCATGCTGCACTGCAACATAAACAGGGCCAGGGGCCCAAGTTCAGAGCAGACGTTGATCCCCACCTAAACCCAATGGAGAATTTCATATGTTGACCGCTGAACAAGTCCTGGCCTCGCAAAAAGCCACCGTCGAAACCCTCTTCGGCCTGACCACCAAGGCGTTCGAAGGCGTCGAGAAGCTCGTCGAGCTGAACCTGACCGCTTCCAAGGCCGCCCTGGGCGAAGCCGCCGGCACCACGCAAGCCATCCTGGCCGTCAAGGACGCGCAAGAGCTGCTGGCCCTGCAAGCTTCCCTGTTCCAGCCCCTGGCCGAGAAGACCGCCGCCTACAGCCGTCATCTGTATGACATCGCTTCCGGCACCGGCGCCGAGTTCGGCAAGGCTTTCGAAGCCCAAACCGCTGAAGCCCAGAAGAAGTTCCTGGCTGTCGTGGACAACGCCGCCAAGAACGCACCCGCCGGCAGCGAAACCGCCGTCGCCGTGTTCAAGAGCGCCGTTGCCGCCGGCAACAACGCCCTGGAATCGGTCCAGAAGGCCGTCAAGCAAGCCTCCGATGTCGCCGAAGCCAACTTCAACGCCGTGGCCAGCCAGGCCGTGAACGCTGCCAAGACCACCACGACTTCCAAGAAGCGTTAATTCGTTCCTTGTATTTCAGAGGCCCGACTCCAGCTGAGTGGAGCGGGAACTCTACAAGACACGGAGCATCTATTCGACACTCTTGTCATTGAACCGGAGTTCTTCAGGTTGTCTCCTCGGGTCCTTTCGACACCCTCACGGGTTCAGGGATCCTTCAAGCCCCAGTCGCAAGACTGGGGCTTTTTTTATTGCGCCTTGGCCGCGAGCGCGGCCTTCAGCTGGGGCAGCAGCCGCAGCATGGCCGCCCGGCCGGCCTCGATGGCCCGGCGCCGGGCGGTGAAGTCGGCGCCGCCTACGCCAGCCAACGCCGGCCGCACCACCACGTCGGCTTCGCGCAGCTCATAGCCATTGATGCTCTTGCCCATGATGGCAAAGGTCTGCAGCAGGATCTGCAGCGTGTCGCCCGCGGGGTTGCCCTCCGGGGCGCTCGAGATATCCACGGCCACCACCAATTCGGCTCCCATCTGCCGCGCATAGCGAACGGGCACGGGCGACACCAGTCCGCCGTCCACGTACTCGTGGCTGCCGATCTTCACGGGCAGGAAGACGGCCGGCACCGCGCTCGACGCACGCACTGCCGTGCCGGTATCGCCACGCTGGAACAGCACACCCTGGCCGCTGTTCAGGTCGGTGGCGACTATGCCCAGCGGCAAGGGCATTTGCTCGATGAGCTTGCCGCCGACATGCGCGTTGACATAGCGCGCCAGGGCTTCGCCGCGCAGCATGCCGCGGCTGAAAATCGGCAGTGTCCAGTCGGTGAAGGCCGCCTCCTCCATGTCCTGGGCGACTTGCTGCAGCTGCGCGCCGGTGCGGCCGCTGGCATAGAGCGCCGCCACCAAGCTGCCAGCGGAGGTGCCCACCACGAAGTCAGGCCGCAGGCCGGCCTCCTCCAGGACCTGGATCACGCCCACATGGGCGAACCCGCGCGCCGCGCCGCCGCCCAGCGCCAGCCCGATCTTGGGCGGCCGCTTGGCAATGGGTTGTGGCGGGGCGACCTGCTCGATCGGCGGCGCCGAGGCGCAAGCCCCCAGCAGCAGCGATGCGCAAAGGGCCAGCAACCAGGATCTGCAGTCCATGAGGCACTTACAATTGAGAATGATTCGTGTTTGCCTTATCATTGCGTTTATTCGTTCAACCGCTTCCAAGGAAATCCCATGATCAAAAAGGCTGTTGGCCTGGCTTCCGTCCTGCTGGCCGTCTCGGCCGGCGCTTTTGCGCAGGAGCAGGTGCTGAACCTCTATTCGGCCCGCCACTATTCCACGGACGAAGCGCTCTACGCCAACTTCACCAAGGCGACCGGCATCAAGATCAACCGTGTCGATGCCGACGATGCCGGTATTCTCGCCCGGCTCAAGGCCGAGGGTACCGCCTCGCCCGCCGACGTGATCCTGCTGGTCGATGCGGCGCGCCTGCACAAGGGCGAGGTCGAGGGCCTGTTCCAGCCCATCAAGTCCAAGCTGCTCGACGACGCGATCCCGGCCCAGTACCGGGCCAAGGCGACGCCGGAAGGAACGCCGTGGTTCGGCTTCTCCACCCGCGCCCGCGTCATCGTCTATGACAAGATCAAGGTCAAGCGCGAGGACGTGGACACCTACGAGGAACTGGCCGACCCCAAGAACAAGGGCAAGATCTGCATCCGCTCCGGATCGCACCCGTACAACCTGTCGCTGTTCGGCGCCATCACGGAACACCTGGGCGAGCAGAAGGCCGAGGCCTGGCTCAAGGGCGTCGTCGCCAACCTGGCGCGCGACCCCAAGGGCGGTGACACCGACCAGATCAAGGGCGTCGGTTCCGGCGAATGCCAGATCGCGGTGAGCAACACCTACTACATCGCGCGCCTGCTGCGCTCCAGCAGCCCCGAGGACAAGGCGCTGATGGAGCGCGTGGGCGTGGTGTTCCCTAACCAGGCCTCCTGGGGCACCCACCTGAACATCGCCGGCGGCGCCGTTGCGAAGAACGCCAAGAACCCGGCCAATGCGGTGAAGTTCCTCGAGTACCTGGCCAGCGCCGAAGCGCAGAACTATTTTGCCAACGGCAACAACGAGTGGCCCACGGCCAAGGGCGTGAAGGTGAGCAACGCGGCCCTGCAGTCCATGAGCGGCGGCGGCGATTTCAAGACCGAAACCATTCCGCTGGCAGCCGTCGGGGCCAACCAGGTCAAGGTGCAGCAGATGCTGGACCGTGTCGGCTTCAAATAGCATGGGCCATAATTGACGTAACGTAAACGTCAATCAGGAGCACTCATGGACATCAAGGGCAAGGTCTTCATCGTTACGGGCGGTGCGTCGGGGCTCGGCGAGGGAACGGCGCGCATGCTGGCGGCGGCCGGCGGCAAGGTCGTCGTCGCCGACATGCAGGCGGAAAAAGGCGAGGCCGTGGCCAAGGAAATCGGCGGCGCCTTCGTCAAATGCGACGTCAGCCAGGAAGCCGACGGCCAGGCCGTGGTGGCCAAGGCAGTGTCGCTGGGCAAGCTGATGGGCCTTGTGAACTGCGCGGGCATCGCCCCTGCGGAAAAAACCGTGGGCAAGAACGGCGCGCATTCGCTGAGCCTGTTCGCCAAGACCATCACGGTCAACCTGGTCGGCAGCTTCAACATGATCCGCCTGGCGGCAGATGCCATGACCAAGAACGAGCCCGAAAGCACCGGTGAGCGCGGCTGCATGATCTCGACCGCCTCGGTCGCCGCCTACGACGGCCAGATCGGCCAGGCCGCGTACAGCGCGTCCAAGGGCGGCGTGGTGGGCATGACCCTGCCGATCGCGCGCGACCTGGCGCGCAACGGCATCCGCAACATGACGATCGCCCCCGGCATCTTCGGCACGCCCATGCTGTTCGGCATGCCCAAGGAGGTGCAGGACGCGCTGGCCGCCAGCGTGCCCTTCCCTTCGCGCCTGGGAACGCCGGAAGACTATGCCAAGCTGGCCAAGCACATCTTCGAGAACGACATGCTCAATGGCGAGGTGATCCGCCTCGATGGCGCGATTCGCCTGGCACCACGCTAAGCAACGTTCGGATTAACATGCATCTCGCTCAACCGAGGAGATGCAATGAAACTCAAGCTTTCGCTGCTGGCGGCCGCCGCCCTGCTGGCCGCTTGCGCTACGGCGCCGTCAAACTTCAGCTACAGCCCTCCCCTGCTGCCCGAGGGTGCCTCGGGCTACGTCGAGAAGCCGGGCTGGGCCACCAGCAAGTTCGCGGTAGCCGCGGCCAACCCGCTGGCAACCGACGCCGGCTACCAGGTGCTCAAGGCCGGCGGCTCGGCCATCGATGCGGCGATCGCGGTGCAGATGGTGCTGACCCTGGTCGAGCCCCAATCCAGCGGCATCGGCGGCGGCGCCTTCCTGTTGCACTACAACGGCCGTGACGTCGAGGCCTTCGACGGCCGCGAAACGGCCCCGGCGGGCGTCGACGACAAGCTGTTCCTCGGAGCCGACGGCAAACCGGTCGCCTTCTACGAAGGCGTGGTCGGCGGCCGTTCGGTCGGCGTGCCCGGCACGGTGCGCATGCTGGAGGTGGCGCACAAGCAATACGGCAAGCTGCCCTGGGCCCAGCTGATCCAGCCCGCCATCGTCCTCGCCGAAGGCGGCTTCAAGGTCAGCCCGCGCCTGAACACCATGGCCAAGGGCGATGCCCACCTGAAGAAGGACCCCACGGCCACGGCCTACTTCTTCAAGGCCGACGGCGAGCCGCGCGATGTCGGCTCCACCCTGCGCAATCCCGAACTCGCGGCCGTGCTGCGCAAGATAGCGGCCGAGGGTTCGAAGGCCTTGCATGAAGGCGAGATCGCCCAGGCCATCGTCGACAAGGTGCAGAAGCACCCGACCAACCCCGGCAAGATGACCCTCGCGGATCTGGCCGGTTACCAGCCCAAGAAGCGCACACCGATCTGCCACGACTATCGGGCGCAGAACAAGGACTACCGCGTCTGCGGCTTCCCGCCCCCGAGCTCCGGCGCCATCGCGGTGGGTCAGATCCTGGGCATCCTCGGCAACACGAACGCGGCGAGCCTGCCATTGGACAACGGGTTGCCTGGCGCCGACTGGCTGCATCTGTACACCGAGGCCGCGCGGCTGGCGTTCGCCGACCGCGGGCAGTACCTGGGCGATCCCGATTTCGTCCAACCGCCCGGCGGCAACTGGATGAGCCTGCTGGCGCCGGCATATCTGGCGGAGCGCGCCCGGCTGATCCAGCCGACCGGCCCCAGCATGAAAACGGCCCAGCCCGGCACGCCCGGCCCGGTCGCCACCGGCCACGCGCCCATGGCGGATCAGCCTGAGTACGGCACTTCCCACATCAGCATCGTCGACAGCTACGGCAACGCCATCGCCATGACCACGACCATCGAGGACGCGTTCGGCTCGCGCCAGATGGTCAAGGGCTTCCTGTTGAACAACGAGTTGACCGATTTCAGCTTCGCGCCTGCGGATGCGCAGGGCCGCCCCATCGCCAACCGCGTCCAGCCAGGCAAGCGGCCGCGCTCGTCGATGGCACCCACGCTGGTGTTCGACAAGGCCACCAACCAGCTGGTCATGAGCGGCGGCAGCCCGGGCGGCGCGCTCATCATCCACTTCACCGCCAAGACTCTGTACGGGGTGCTCAACTGGGGAATGATGCCGCAGCAGGCGATCAATCTACCCAACTTCGGCTCGCTGAACGGTCCCAGCCTGCTGGAGGAAAAGCGGTTTCCGCCGGCCACAGTGGAAGCGCTGCGCGCGCGCGGCGCCGAAGTGCGCGAGCAAGCCTTGACGAGCGGCCTCCAGGCGATCGCCCGCGGCCAGGCCCATGGCACACCGCTGTGGCTGGGTGGGGCCGACCCGCGCCGCGAAGGCGTGGTCATGGGCGACTAGGCCCTGTCGGCGGCCTCTTCCGTTTCCAGCGGATTGGCCGGCGGCGGTTCCTCCGGCCGGTCAATCCGCTCGAATTCCGAGATCACCTGCGCGCCCAGCAAGAGCAAGGTCGCGGCGATCTCCAGGCTAAGCAACACCACGATGGCCGTGGTGAGCGAGCCATAGACCACGTTGACCTGCGACAGCGTGCTGAAGTACCAGACCAGCACGTGGCGCGTGATCTCCCAGAGCAAGGCGGCGGTCACTCCGCCCAGCAGCGCATGGCGCAGCGATAGCCGGCCCACCGGCATCACCACGTACACCGAGGTCAGCACGAAGATTTCGCCCGCCAGTCCCAGCAGGTAAAGCAGGAAGCCCGACACGCCCTTGAGCGACCATTCGCGCCCCAGGAATTGCACGCTCTCCTCTCCCATAGCCTGCAAGCTGCCGGACACGAGGGTCACCACCAGCAGGCCAAAGCCCAGGCTGAGAATGTAGAAGTACGGCAGCAGCACCGAGATGATGTAGCGGCGGCGGCGGATCGCGATGCGATGCAGGAAGATCACCGACATCGCGTTTTCCAGCACCGTGAAAGCCAGCGAGCTGAAAAAAAGCATGGTGACCAGCAACACCCAACCGATCACGTCGCGGTGCTGCAGGAAATTCGCCAGCTCGGCGACGATGGCGCGCGACTGCCCCGGTATGAGCCATTCGAGGTAGCGGCCCAGGGTCTGCAACAGCTCGGCCTGGTCGATCACATGCGATAGCGCGATGACCGTGAGGATCAACAGCGGCACTACCGACAGCAGCGCGTAGTACGCCACTGCGCCGGCGAGCAGCAAGCCCTGGTTGGCCTTGAAGCCTTTGAGCACCCGCCAGGCGAACTCGCCCGGATGGGCCAGAACATGGGCTGCTTGGTGGCTGAGGATCGGCATGCGGCGAGTATGCCCCGCCGGCGTCAGACGTCGATTGCAGCGGCTGAGCCGGCGAGCTTGCGCAGCTCGAACTTCTGGATCTTGCCGGTCGAGGTCTTGGGCAGCTCGCCGAAGACCACGGCCTTGGGGACCTTGAAGCCGGCAAGGTGCTTCTTGCAGTGGGCGACGATCTCCTCGCGCGTCACCTTGGCACCGGCCTTCAGTTCCACGAAGGCGCAGGGCGTCTCGCCCCAGCGCTGGTCGGGCTTGGCCACCACGGCGGCAGCCAGTACGTCGGGATGCCGGTACAGCACGTCTTCCACTTCGATGGACGAGATGTTCTCACCGCCGGAGATGATGATGTCCTTGCTGCGGTCCTTGATCTTGATGTAGCCGTCGGGGTACTGCACCGCCAGGTCGCCGGTGTGGAACCAGCCGCCCGCAAACGCTTCCTGGGTGGCCGAAGCGTTCTTCAGATAGCCCTTCATGGTGATGTTGCCGCGGAACATGATCTCCCCCATGGTCTCGCCATCCAGGGGCACGGGTTGCATCGTCTGCGCGTCGATGACCCTGGCGTCGCGCTGCAGGTGGTAGCGCACGCCCTGGCGGGCATTGAGCCGGGCCCGCTCGCCGATGTCCACGTCGTTCCACTCGTCGTGCTTGGGGCACACGGTCGCCGGGCCATAGACCTCGGTGAGGCCGTACACGTGCGTGAGGTCGAAGCCCATGCGCTCCATGCCCTCGATCATCGATGCCGGCGGCGCCGCGCCGGCCACCATGGCCTTGACGCCACTGGGCAAGCCCGCCTTCATTTCATCGGGGGCGTTCACCAGCATGCCGTGCACGATGGGCGCGCCACAGTAGTGCGTGACGCCGTGCGCCTTGATGGCATCGCTGATGGCCTTGGCTTCCACCTTGCGCAGGCACACATTCACGCCCGCGCGTGCCGCCACGGTCCACGGGAAGCACCAGCCGTTGCAGTGGAACATGGGCAGCGTCCACAGATAGACCGGGTGCTTGCCCATATCCCACTCGAGGATGTTCGATATGGCGTTCACCGCGGCGCCGCGGTGGTGATACACGACGCCCTTGGGATTGCCGGTGGTGCCGCTGGTGTAGTTCAGCGCGATGGCGTCCCATTCATCGGCGGGCAGCTGCCACTCGAACGCGGCGTCGCCGGTGGCAAGAAATTCGTCGTAGCCCACGCTGCCAATGCGTTCGACGGGGCCGGTGAACAGCGCATCGGCCACGTCGATGACCAACAGCGGCCGCGACTGCTTGCGCAAGGTAATGGCCTGCTTCATGACGCCGGCGAACTCCGGATCGACGATCACCACCTTGGCCTCGCCATGGTCCAGCATGAAGGCTATCGTCGGCGCATCGAGCCGCGTGTTGAGCGCATTGAGCACGGCGCCGCTCATGGGGATGCCGAAGTGCGCCTCGACCATGGCCGGCGTGTTCGGCAGCATCACCGCCACCGTATCGCCCTTGCCCACGCCGGCGCGGGCAAGCGCACTGGCGAGCTGCCGGCAGCGCGTATAAACCTCGCTCCAGCTGCGGCGCAGGTCGCCGTGGATCACGGCCAGCCGCTGGGGATAGACTTCAGCCGCGCGTTCGATGAACGACAGCGGCGACAGTGGGGCGAAATTGGCCGGGTTGCGCGACAGATCCTGGTCGAAAATGCTCGTCATGGTCTTTGTCTCCAAATTCCCGGGTTTGCCCCGTGTGGCCCTAGCGTAACCCTGTTTGGTGCAGCGCAGCAATTACGTAAGAATACCGAACGATGGCCATTCCCCAGTCTTTCATCCAGGAGTTGCTGGCCCGCGCCGACGTGGTGGAAATCGTCGGCCGCTATGTGCAACTCAAGAAGGGCGGCGCCAACTTCATGGGACTGTGCCCTTTCCACGGCGAGAAGTCACCGTCTTTCTCGGTCAGTCCCAGCAAGCAGTTCTACCACTGCTTTGGCTGCGGCAAGAATGGCAATGCCATCAGCTTCCTGATGGAGCACGCCGGCATGAACTTCGTGGAGGCGGTGAAAGACCTGGCGGGCCAGTACGCCATGCAGGTGCCTGAGGAGGATGCATCGCCTCAGGACCGGGCCCGGGCCGCACAGCAGCGCGAAAAGCAGGCCACGCTCACGGACGTGCTCGAGAAGGCCGGCGAAGCCTATCGCAAGCAGTTGAAGATCTCGCCGCGCGCCATCGGCTACCTCAAGGGCCGCGGCCTCTCGGGCGAAATTGCCAAGCAGTTCGGCCTGGGCTACGCGCCCGAAGGCTGGCGCAGCCTGGCCAGCGTGTTTCCCAACTACGACGATCCGCTGCTGGCCGAAAGTGGCCTGGTCATCGTCAACGAGGACGAGGAAAAGCGCTACGACCGCTTCCGTGACCGCGTCATGTTCCCCATCCGCAACGTCAAAGGCGAATGCATAGGCTTCGGCGGGCGGGTCTTGGGAGATGAAAAGCCCAAGTACCTGAATTCGCCCGAAACACCGGTGTTCAGCAAGGGGCGCGAGCTCTATGGCCTGTTCGAGGCCCGCAACGCCCTGCGCGAACACGGCTACGTGCTGGTGACCGAAGGCTACATGGACGTCGTGGCGTTGGCGCAGCTCGGGTTCCCCAATGCGGTGGCCACGCTCGGCACGGCCTGCACGCCCGACCATGTGCAAAAGCTGTTCCGCTTCACCGACGCGGTGGTGTTCAGCTTCGACGGCGACGAGGCCGGCCGGCGCGCCGCGCGCAAGGCTCTGGACGGCGCCCTGCCCTACGCCACCGATGTGCGGACGGTGAAATTCCTGTTCCTGCCCGCAGACCACGATCCGGACAGCTACATCCGCGAGTTCGGCCGGGAAGGCTTCTCGCGGTATGTGAGCGAAGCGACACCGTTGTCCCGCTTCCTGATCGAAGCCGCGCGGGAAGGCTGCGACCTGAGCACGGCCGAGGGCCGCGCCCACATGGCGGCCAACGCCAAGCCGCTTTGGACCCAGCTTCCGGATGGGGCTCTGCGCAGGCAGCTGCTGGGTGAAATTGCCGCCCTGGTGCAAGTCGAGGCACGCGAGCTGGCCTCTTTGTGGTCCGTGGCGCCGGCCCCCTGGGCCGGCCCGGCCGCGCGCCGACCCAGCCCCAAGCCGCCGTCCAGGCGGCTGGGAATCCGCCCGTCCATCGAAGCCAGCGCCAGCAACATCGCCCGCCTGCTGCTCGGCAACTCGCGCTTCTGGGAGGTTCTCAATTCCGGCGAGCACGAAATCCTCTGTGCCCTGGAGGGCGATTTCGGCGACCTATTCCGGTGGATCGACGCCCAGGTGCACGAGCATGGGCCCCAGCCGCTGGCGGCGCTTGCCGTCGGCCTGGAGGGCCAGCCCTTCGAGGCCATAGCCCGCCGGATCATCGAACTCGACAGCCTGCAACCCTCTGGGCGGCTGGTCGAGGACCCGGAGATGCCCCTGGCCGACCTGCACTCGGCGGTGTTGAAACTCCAGCTCGACGTGCTGGACCTCGAGCTGAAGCGGGTGCAAGCCTTGCCGGCCACCGATCCGGGCCGGGTGGGCCAGGAAGAACAGCTCATACGCCAGCAATTCGCCCTCAAGAAGCGGCAAACTCTTGAAAAGTCGTGACAGCGGTATAATGTAGGGTTGCTAGCGGCAAGAGCGACAGCAGCACCTCCGGGCCCCGGCCAACCGACGCCATAGCGCGCGATCCGCCAACTCCCCGCAAGGACTGCACCCCAAATGTTCGCCCACACATCTTGCCCTGATGGACCGACAGTGAGCCCCTAGGGCGCGCTGGCGAGCTCCTATCCGCCCGCGCCGGGTTGTATTGGCGCTTTTTGTGTTTCTGCTTTTTCGAAGCCCAGAGGTATTTTTCATGCCTGCTCAAAAGTCCGGAAAACTAGTGAAGCCCACTGCGAAACCCGTCGCCAAGAAAGTAATCAAACCGGCAGCCCCGGCCCAGGCCCAGCTCAAGGTCGTCAAGACCCAGCAAAAGCCCCAGGCCAGTGCCGCCGTGAAGCCCGCAACGAAAGTAAAGCCAGTGCCCCTTACGAAGTCCCCCACCAAGCCAGCCGACAAAGCCACCGCCAAGGATGAGGTGAAGAAGCCCGTCAAGGCCACTGCCACCGAAGAGGTAGTCAAGAAGAAACCGGGCCGTCCCCCGAAGGCCGCCTCTGCCGCGGGCGATGCCCCGGCAAAGACGGGCGCCAAGCGCGGCCGCAAGCCGAAAAATGCTGCTGACGCCAAGCCGGGCGAAGACATGGACATGTCGGACATCGAGGACGATCTGGCCGGCGAGCCGGTGGCGGAGACGACTGAAAAGGTCAAGCCGCTGCGCATGAAGATCAGCAAGGCCAAGGAACGGGCCTTGATGAAGGAATTCGGCCTGGACGAAACAGTCCTGTCCGAAGAGGAAATGCTCAAGCGCCGCCAGCGCCTGAAGACCCTGATCACGCTGGGCAAGACGCGCGGCTACCTCACGCACGCCGAAATCACCGACCACCTGCCCGAAAAGCTGGTCGATGCCGAGACGCTGGAAGTCGTGGTCGCGATGCTCAACGACCTGGGTGTAGCGGTGTACGAGCAGACGCCCGACGCCGAGATGCTGTTGCTGAACAACACAACGCCGACGACGGCGACCGTCGAGGAAGCCGAAGAAGAAGCCGAAGCCGCGCTGTCCACCGTGGACAGCGAATTCGGCCGCACCACCGACCCGGTTCGCATGTACATGCGCGAGATGGGCACCGTGGAGCTGCTGACGCGCGAAGGTGAAATCGAGATCGCCAAGCGCATCGAAGGCGGCCTGATGGCCATGATGGAAGCGATCTCGGCCTCGCCGGCCACGATCGCCGAGATCCTGCGGCTGGCCAATGAAATCCGTGAAGGCCGGGTCGTCATCTCCACCGTGGTCGACGGCTTCTCCAACCCCAACGAGGCCGACGACTATGTGGCCGAGGAAGACTTCGACGAGTTCGACGCCGACGATGACGACGACGGCCAGGGCGGCTCCAAGGCGCTGACCAAGAAGCTCGAAGAGCTCAAGACCCAGGCGCTGGAGCGCTTCTCCCGCATCGCCCTGCTATTCGAGAAGGTGCACAAGGTCTATGACAAGGAAGGCTGGGGCACGCCCACCTACGTCAAGGCCCAGCACGCCTTGTCGGAAGAGCTGATGACCATCCGCTTCACGGCCAAGACCATTGAAAAGCTGTGCGACATGGTGCGCGGCCAGGTCGACGACGTGCGCAAGAAGGAACGCGAACTGCGCCGCATCATCGTCGACAAGTGCGGCATGCCCCAGGAAGTCTTCATCAAGGATTTCCCGCCCAACCTGCTCAACCTCAAGTGGGTCGAAAAGCAGGCTGCCGCCGGCAAGCCCTGGTCCACCGTCATCGCGCGCAACATCCCGCCGATCCAGGAACTGCAGCAAAAGCTGGCCGACCTGCAATCGCGCGTGGTCGTTCCGCTGGCCCAGCTGAAGGACATCAACAAGCGCATGAACGAGGGCGAGGCCTCGTCGCGCGAGGCCAAGAAGGAGATGATCGAGGCCAACCTGCGCCTGGTGATCTCCATCGCCAAGAAGTACACCAACCGCGGCCTGCAGTTCCTGGACCTGATCCAGGAAGGCAACATCGGCCTGATGAAGGCGGTGGACAAGTTCGAATACCGCCGCGGCTACAAGTTCTCGACGTATGCGACGTGGTGGATCCGCCAGGCCATCACCCGCTCCATCGCCGACCAGGCGCGCACGATCCGCATCCCGGTGCACATGATCGAGACCATCAACAAGATGAACCGCATCTCGCGCCAGCACTTGCAGGAGTTCGGCTTCGAGCCCGACGCCGGCATCCTGGCGGCCAAGATGGAAATCCCGGAAGACAAGATCCGCAAGATCATGAAGATCGCCAAGGAGCCGATCTCCATGGAAACGCCGATCGGCGACGACGACGATTCCCACCTGGGCGATTTCATCGAGGACCAGGCCAACACCGCCCCCATCGAGGCGGCGATGCAGGCCGGCCTGCGCGACGTGGTCAAGGACATCCTGGATTCGCTGACGCCGCGCGAAGCCAAGGTGCTGCGCATGCGCTTCGGCATCGAGATGAGCACGGACCACACGCTGGAAGAAGTCGGCAAGCAGTTCGACGTGACCCGCGAGCGCATCCGCCAGATCGAAGCCAAGGCCCTGCGCAAGCTGAAGCACCCGTCGCGTTCAGACAAGCTGCGCAGCTTCATCGACACGCTCTGACCTCAAGCGCCCTTCGGGGCGCTTTTTCTTTGCCCGCTCAGAACATGGTGTCCTGGTAGCGGTCGGTCTTGCCATCCCCACGCTTGACGCGCAGCCTGACCAGGGGTTGCAGCGCGGCGGCAATGGTGAAGTGCTTGATGCATTCGGGGCAGTGATAGTCCTCGTCGACGTCGGCATCGGCGAGCCGCGACACGAACACTTCGAAGATCGCGCCGCAGTAATCGCATGTCTGCCGGAAACTGCTGCGCTCGAACTGAGGCTCCTGACCCAAGGGCTGGTTCATGGCGATCCCCTCTCGCACCGGATGGCACTGTTTCCAGTATGCCCAGCGCCGGATTGAAAAGCTAGCGTTGAGACAGTGCGCGAGGTTTGGGGGGAGAATTGGCGTCCGCCACTACTGCAGCGAGGTGGACATGTTTTGGATCACACGACGCGCCGCTGTGGTCGCCGCCGGCGCCATGGCCCTGCAGCCCCTCGCGGCCCAGCCCGCCCGGATGCAATCCTGGCCGCTGGGCACGCCGCGCCGCACCGGCATCCATGACCTGGCGCCCGCGCCCGACGGTGGTGTCTGGTTCACGGCCCAGGCCAGTGGCCATCTCGGCTGGTTCGATCCCAAGGCGGGCCGCACCGAACTGGTTCCCTTGGGCCCGGGCTCATCGCCGCACGGCGTGATCCAGGGTCCGGACAAGGCAGCCTGGGTCACCGACAGCGGGCAGAACGCCATCGTTCGCGTCGGTTGGCCCGACCGCAAGGTGCAGGTCCTCGCGTTGCCGCAGGGCACCCCCTATGCCAATCTCAACACGGCGGCTTTCGACGGCGAGGGCGACCTGTGGTTCACCGGCCAAAGCGGCTACGTCGGCAAGGTGGCGGTGAAAACCGGACAGGTCAGCGTGAAGGAAGCCCCACGTGGCCGCGGTCCCTACGGCATCTGCGCCACGGCCGGCGGCGACGTGTGGTGGTGCTCGCTGGCCGGCTCGTTCATTGCGCGCATCGACCGGCGCACCGGGGACTCGACCGTGGTGGAGCCACCGACTCGCAACCAGGGCGCGCGTCGCGTCTGGGCCGACAGCAAGGGCCGCATCTGGGTCAGCGAATGGAACAGCGGCAACCTGTCCGTTCATGATCCGGCGGCTCGCACCTGGGCACAATGGAAACTGCCGGGCAGCAGTCCCAAGCCCTACGCCGTTTATGTGGACGAGCGGGACATCGTGTGGGTCAGCGACTTTGGGGGCAACGCCATGTTTGCCTTCGACCCGCGCACCGAAAAGTTCGAGCGCTTCGGCTTTCCGCGCGACAGTGCGAACGTGCGCCAGATCCTGGGCCGCGCAGGCGAAGTGTGGTTGCCGGAAAGCGGCACCGAGCACATCACCGTCATACGCACCGCGTGAAATTTCCAACGCGGCCGGGGCAAGGGTGTGTAAGCGACGTGATCGCGCGCAAGAAACCCTTGTGCCGATGAGGCTGGTGCTGTTTCATGGCGTTTGATTCCGTCAATACAAACGAAACATGCCAAACATTCGCAACTGCTTGCTACGGGCTGGCCCGCTCGCCGCTTTGCTCACGCTCGTTTCGCCCGCCATCCACGCGCAAGTACCCGATTCGCCGCCTACCCATCCGTTTGCACAGTCGAGCCCCATAACGGACCGCTATATCGTTGTCCTCAAGAAGGACGTCGGCAATCCGGCAGCGGAGGCCGCCAATCACGTTCGCGGGCCCGGAGCACAGCTCCACCATGTCTATTCCACGGCGCTCAAGGGTTTTGCCGCCACCCTGCCCGCGGCCGCGTTGGCCGGCATCCAGAACAACCCCAATGTGGACTACATCGAGCAGGACCAGACCGTCTCGCTGACGCAAGTCGAGAACGGAGCCACTTGGGGCCTGGACCGGATCGACCAGGCCGATCGGCCCCTTGACCTACTCTACCACTACAACGCCACAGGCCTGGGCGTCCACGCTTTCATCATCGACACCGGTATAAGGCCGGACCACGTCGAGTTCAGCGGCCGGCTTTTCCCGGGCTTTACCGCCATCGCCGACGGCTTGGGGACCAACGACTGCAACGGCCATGGCACGCACGTCGCCGGCACGGTAGGCGGCACTGTCTGGGGCGTGGCCAAGCAAGTCAGCCTGCGGCCGGTGCGGGTGCTCGACTGCCGGGGCTCCGGCAGTTGGAGCGGCGTCATCGCCGGCATCGACTGGGTAGCCAATAGCGGCCTGCGACCGGCAGTGGCGAACATGTCTCTCGGGGGCGGCAAATCCACCTCGGTCAACGCGGCCGTCGCCGGCGCGGTTGCCAAGGGCGTGACCATGGTGGTCGCGGCAGGAAACAGCAGCGCCGATGCCTGCAACTACTCGCCGTCGAGCGAGTCCAGCGCCCTGACCGTGGGTGCGACCACCAGCGGCGACGTTCGGGCTTCCTATTCCAACTATGGCGCCTGCGTGGACATCTTCGCCCCCGGAAGCGCCATCACGTCGGCCTGGAACAGCGGCAGCAGCGCCACCAACACGATCAGTGGAACTTCGATGGCGTCACCCCATGTCGCCGGGGTTTCCGCACTGGTCGCGCAAACCAATCCGACCGCATCGCCCGCGGCGATCGCGGCGTTCCTGGTGGGCAGCGCCACCGCCGACAGGATCGGCTCGGTCGGCACGGGCTCGCCGAACCTGCTGCTGTATTCGCTGGGCACGGGCTCCGCCGCCGAGCCGCCGGCCGCGCAGATTGCCGTCAGCGCGCTGACGGGCTCATGGAGCAAGCAAGGCAAGAACTGGCGCGCCAAAGCGACCGTGACGGTGCGCAACGTCAACAGCACGCTAATGGCCATGCCCAACGTCACGGTCACGGGCAGCTTCGCTCCAGGTGGCAACGCCAGTTGCGTCACGGCCAGCAACAGCACTTGCACGCTCACCAGCGCGCCGATCAGCTCGGTCGACAATACGAGTGTCTTTACCCTCGGCGGCCTGTCGGGCAGCAATATGAACTACGACCCCACCCAGAACTCGGCTTCGCAGGTCACCATCATCAGGCCCTGAAGTTCAGTTGGCCGAGGCGCTTTCGTTCCGCTGCGTGCGCCACCACGCGATGAGCGCCTGGAAGTCGCCGGAGAATCCACGTTTGAGCAGCGCCTCGTAGGCGATCGAACAGGTGGCGGCGCTGCCGAAGTCGAGCATCTGCTGGTTGGCCTGCTCGGCGCATTGCATGAACACGGCCTTGAGGCAGTAAGGCGGGAGCTGCTCGTAGCGCGATAGCGTGGCGACCCGATCGACGAACGGATCAGCCTGTGATGGCTGCACCTGGCAGTCCTGGGTCTGGGGTTCTGCGAAGACCGGCGCCGCAGCCGCCACCCATAACACTGCGGCGCAGCGAATCTTTCCTGGCTTCATGGTCCGCTCCTTTCACAAGGCTACTTCCTTGTAAGAATAGGCGGGCCACCGGCAGGCAATCGATCTTTACTGAGGCTCGAGCCCGGCCTTCTTTACCAGCGCGGCGTACTTGCCCAGTTCGGTGCGGAAGAAGGCCTGGGCCGCTTCGGGCGAGGTCATCGAGATGGTGTTGCCCTGCTTGGCCATCGCTTCCTTCACCTCCGGCGAGTTGAACGCGCTGGTGAAAGCCGCGTGGATGCGTTTCACGTCGGCTGCAGGAAGGCCCTTCGGGCCCACGACCGCGAACCAACCTTCCACCACATACTTGGGCAGCCCCTGCTCGGCGAACGTGGGGACCTCCGGCGCGGCGGCTATCCGCTGCGCGGAGGAGGTGCCGATCGCGCGCAAGGCGCCGCTCTTGAGGTGGGCCTGAACCGAAGGCAGGGCCAGCACGCCGATTTCAACCTGGCCGCCGATCAGATCGGTGAGCATCGGGCCGACGCCCTTGTAGGGGATGTGCTTGGCTTTCACGCCGGCTTCGTCCATGAACATCTCGGCCGCAAGGTGCAGGATGGTCCCGTTGCCCGAAGACGCATAGTTGAGCGAGTCCGGCTTGGTCTTCAGCAGCGCGATCAGTTCCTTCGCATTGGTGGCGGGGACCTTGGGATTGACGACCAGCACCAGGGGCGTGGTACCCATCACGGTGATGGCCGTGATGTCGTTGACCGGGTCGAACGGCACCGACTTGAGCACGCTGGGATAGATCACATGGTTGTTGGAGACCACGCTCAGCGTGAAGCCGTCGGGCGGCGACTTGATCATCGCGTGCGTGCCGATCACGCCGCCGGCGCCGGGTTGGTTTTCCACCACGACCGGATGGCCCAGCGCCTTCGATACCGCCTGGCTCGCCGCCCGCGTGATGGTGTCCACGCCGGAGCCGCTGGCCACCGGGAGGATGAACCGAATGGGCCGGTCCGACTGCGCACGGGCCGCGGGAGAAGACAGACCGGCAGCGCCGGCACCCAGCGCCGCCAGGGCGAGCAACGCATCGCGGCGCGAAAAAGAAGTCAGTCGTTTGATCATCGTTTTGTCTCCAGTAAGAATTAGATGGATGGCCTCAGGCTACGATGGCCCGGGCCAGCAACTCGTCGATGGCGCGCTGGTCATATCCCGCGCTGGCCAGCAGTTCACGGCTGTGCTCGCCCAGGCGCGGCGGATCCAGCCGCACGCCCAGGCGCTGCCCGTCCATGGTAATTGGGAACAAGGTGGTCTTCACCGTCTGGCCGGCTTTCGGGCCGTCGGGCAGCCGGACGTCCGCCAACCCGCCAGTGGCGAGCAGATGCTCGTCATCGTAGAGGTCCTCGGGTCGCCTGATCGGCGCGAACGGCAGGCCTGCCTTCTCCATCAGCGACGCCAGCTCACTCGCCGAGCGATGGGCAATCCGCTCTGAGATGGTCTTGAGCAGGCGCGGGCGCTGCGTGACACGCAGGTTGTTCGTCGCCAGTTCCGGCTCGGCCTTGAGATCCGCAAAGCCCAGCGCATCGCAGAAAGTAAGCCACTGGGCATCGCTGACAGCCGCCAGGAAAATCTGCTCGCCATTGTTGACCGTGAACACGTCGTACACCGCCCAGGGATTGTCGCGCGCGGGCATGGGGGCCGGATGCTTGCCGGTCATCGCGAACTGCAGCATGTGCTGCCCCATGAGGAACACATTGTTCTCGTACAGGGCGCTTTGCACCTCCATGCCGCGTCCGGTGATGCCGCGCTGTATCAGCGCACCCAGCACCGCGATGGCGCCGAAGAGCCCGCCCATGATGTCGTTGACGCTGGTGCCGGCTCGCAGTGGATCGCCGGGACGCCCCGTCATATAGGCCAGGCCGCCCATCATCTGCACCACCTCATCGAGCGCGGTGCGATGGTCATACGGACCCGGCAGAAAACCCTTGTGGCTCGCATAGATCAGGCGGGGGTTTGCTTTGGAGAGGCTCGCATAGTCCAGGCCGTATTTGGACATGGTCCCGGGCTTGAAATTCTCGGCCACCACGTCGGCCGTGGCGCACAGCCGGCGGGCCGTCTCCGCGCCCTCCTCGCTGTGCAGGTCGATGCCGATGCTCTTCTTGTTGCGGTTGAACATCGGAAAGAAGCCGGACCCCGCGCCAAGTAAACGGCGCGTGCGGTCGCCGTCGACAGGCTCGATCTTGATGACCTCGGCCCCCATGTCGGCCAGCACCATGCCGCAGGTGGGGCCCATCACCATGTGGGTGAATTCGATGACGCGCAAGCCGGTGAGGGGCTGGGGCATGGACTCGTTGGATGGATTCATGATCAGGCTTCAGCCGTCGCCGGCAGCATCGTTTTGGGAAGGCCGGCGCGCCACAGCGTGCCGTGCAGGGTTTCGCCTTGCAGCCATTGCGCCAGCTGCTCGCGCAGGGCCAGGAGGCCGTCGAAGTCCTGGCCGGTCTCGTACCCCATGCTGGCCAGCATGTATGCCAGGTCTTCCGTGGCTACGTTGCCGCTGGCGCCGGGCGCATGAGGGCAGCCGCCAATACCGCCAAGACACGCATCGAAACGCGTGATGCCCATCTCCAGCGCGGCGTACACATTGGCCAGGCCCAGGCCGCGCGTGTCGTGGAAGTGGCCGCAGTTGAGCCTGTCGCCGGCCACGGGCAGGCACAGTTCGAACAACTCTCGGACCATCGCCGGGTCTGCGTAGCCCACCGTATCGGCCAGGCTCACGCGGTCCACGCCGGCGTCGAGCGCGGCCTTCAGCAGGCGCAGCACTTCGGCCGGCTCGACTCGGCCTTGGAGGGTGCAGCCGAAGGCGGTGCTGATGCCGACCTCGATCAGCGTGCTCGAGCCGCGCGCGTCGCGCAGCGCACGGATGCTGCCGATATCCGCCACCACTTCATCTGGTGTCTTGCGCAGGTTCGCCAGGCTGTGGGCGTGGCTCGCCGACAGCGGCACCAGCATCAGCTGCGCCTCGCCCTCGATGGCCCGCTCAGCGCCCTTAAGATTGGGCACGAGCACTGAAGCCATCAGCCCGGGCAAGGTCTTGGCGAACGCCAGTACCTCGGCCGTGTCCGCCAACTGGGGGAGCAGCCGCGCCGGAACAAAGGATCCGACCTCGATCTCGCGCTGTCCGGCGTCGTAGGCCGCGCGGATCCACTGGAGCTTCTTCGCAGTGGGCAGGACGGTAGAGATGCTTTGCAGGCCGTCGCGCAAGCCCATCTCGCGAATGATGGCTTGGCGCGCCGGCCGGGTGGTTGCGCTGGTTCGTGTCACTTTGTCTCCATGATTTGCGTTTGCCTGGCCTGAAGTTTAGAATTTCCAAACCACGACGTCAGCGCTATTTTGTCAGCGATGACGTTCCATTTTGGAACTTCTAGTTTGCGCGACCTCGACCTGACCTCATTGCGGCTGTTTGCCTCCGTCTGCGAGACCGGCAATATCGCGCGTGCCGGCGACAAGGCCAGCCTGGTGCCCTCGGCCATCAGCAAGCGCCTGGCGCAGCTGGAAGACACCGTCGGCACGCAGCTGCTGGTACGCAAGCGCCACGGCGTCATCCCTACCGCCGCCGGACACACCTTGCTGGAACACGCCCGCACTATCTTCGACAGCGCAGCCCGGATCGAGCGCGACATGGAAGCTTACGCGTCCGGGGTGCGCGGCCAGGTGCGCATCCTCGCCTCGGTCTCCGCCATGTCTGAATCCCTGGCCGACGACGTGGCCGCGTTCCTGCAGATGCCTGGTCACCGCAACATCCAGGTGGACATGGAGGAACGCGTCAGCCCGGAGATCGTGCGCGGGATTCGCGATGGCGCGGCTTCGCTGGGCGTGTGCTGGGACGCAGCCGATCTGGGTTCCTTGCAGTCCCGCGGCTACCGCAGCGACCATCTCTGCATGGTGGTACCGGAAGGGCATCCACTGGCGTCGCGCAAGAGCCTGCGTTTCGCGCAGACCCTGGACTATGAACATGTGAGCCTGCCCGTGAACAGCGCCGTCCAGGTCATGCTGCAGCGCGCCGCCGCGCAGCTGGGACGCACGCTCAACCAGCGGGTGGTCGTGAGCAATTTCGAGGCCGCCTTGCGTGTCGTGCGCGCGGGGCTGGCCATCAGCCTGGTTCCTTTCGAAGTGGCAGAAATCTATGCCATGGCCTATGGGCTGACGATCGTCCCGCTCGCGGAGCCCTGGGCCGAACGCCGCTTCATCATCTGTTTTCGCGACGCGCAGGCGCTCTCGCCGGCGGCGCAACTCCTGGTCGAGCATCTGGCCGGCCGCTCCCATCCATGACCCATCCCACTACCCTCGCGCTGGGCCCGAATCCGCGGGTTCTTTTTCTTTCGGCTGATCCGCAGGCGATGCACGCCCAGTTGGCCGGCCGGCGGCTCAGCCTCGAGCAGGCAGGCGAGCTGCGCGACGACGTATCCACCGACGAGATCACGCCGGTGCACATCATGTCGCACTACGACGACCGGCTGGCACGTTTTCCCTATACGGGTTTCAAGGCCGGCGCCGAAACCCCGATCGGTGCCGGTGCCGCGCAGGCCGGAGGATTCGTGGTGACGGTTGCAGGTGGGCGCTACGGCAAGGGCTCCTCCCGCGAACACAGCCCGGCCGCCGAAAAGCTCGCCGGCATCCGGCTGGTCATCGCGCGCAGCTTCGAGCGCATCTACCGGCAGAACGCCGACAACATCGGCCTGTTCACCTCCACCGATTTCGGGCTCGTAGAGCGGATCCAACGCGGGGAAGAAATCCCGCTGGAGGAATTGCTGGCCGGGCGCGACGAGCTCGCGGCCGACATCCTGCGCAGCGGCGGCATGCTGAGCTTCGGGCAGGCGCATCTGCGTGAAGCCCGTCCCGCGCTGCCGGCCGGCGATGCGCGACCCCTCACCCTTTTCGAAAAGATCATTGCCAGGCATCTGCTGGCCACGCCGGTCACCGGAGCGGACCCCGAGCCGGGCGAAGGTGCATTCGTGCGCGCAGACTGGCGCTTCATCCACGAGTACTACACCGGCATGGCCTCGCACCTGTTGCACAGCACGCTCGGCCGTCCGTTGGCACTGCACGAGCCGCAGTCCATCGTCGTCTTCGAAGACCACACCTCGTACGTGGACCAGAGCCCCGCGCACCTGCGCGCGGGCCTGGTGCCGAACATGAGGGCCATGTGCCAGGCCCAGCGCGACTTCGCCGCGGAGTACGGCTTGCGGGCGCACCGGACTCTCACCGACGAGGAAGCCTTGCGCGACGACGGCAGCAACACCGCCGGAATCTCCCACGCCATGATGGCGGAGCACTACGCCCTCCCGGGCCAGGTGGTGGTCGGCACCGATTCGCACACCCCGCACAGCGGCGCGCTGGGATGCGTGGCTTTCGGCGTAGGCACCACCGACATGGCCAACGCCTTCGTCACCGGGGCCGTGCGCATGACAATGCCGCAAACGCTGCGGGTGGAACTCGATGGCGACCTGCCCCCGGGCGTGACCGCCAAAGACATCGTTTTGCAGCTGCTGGCCCTGCCGGAAATTCGTAGCGGCTGCGGGGTGGGCAAGGTGTTCGAGTTCGCCGGCGCGGCGGTGCGGGCCCTCGCCACCGACGAGCGCGCGACCCTCACCAACATGACCGCGGAACTTGGCGGCCTCACCGGCATCGTTGAGCCCGACGAGGAAACCGTGCGGTTCCTGCGCGAGCGGCGGGGCGTGAGTTTCGCGATCGAGCCGTGGATGCGAAGCGATCCGGGCGCCCGCTATGCGCAGACGATTCGAGTCGATTGCGCGGCCTTGAGCCCCATCGTCGCGGCGCCCGGTGATCCCGGCAATGTCATCCCGATCGACCAGCTTGACCGCGAAGTGATGATCGATATCGCTTACGGCGGCTCCTGCACGGCTGGCAAGCGCGATGACTTCGACCATTACCACGAAGTCCTGGCATGGGGGCTGCAACACGGCTTGCGTGTTCCAGGCCATGTTGCGCTGTACCTGCAGTACGGAACCACGGCAGTGCGGGACTACTGCATTTCTCGCGGCTACGACAAGACCTTCGAAGCGATGGGAGCGCGGCTGCTGCAGCCCTCCTGCGGTGCTTGCGCCAATTGCGGTCCCGGATCTTCCACCGCTGCTGAACAAGTGACGGTGAGCGCCATCAACAGGAACTTCCCGGGCCGCTCGGGGCCGGGCCAGGTCTGGCTGGCCAGCCCTCCCACGGTCGCGGCAAGTGCATTGGCGGGAAAGCTGACGTCGTTTGCCGCACTCCAGTTCGAACACTGGAACAGACCAGTTGAATCTCTTTGAAAATCCGCGCCGCACGATCTACTCTTGGAACCGCGCAATCGAGCGCCATTCTTCAAAGGAGATGGATCATGACCACTTATGTCGTGCTGGCGTCATTCACCGACCAGGGCATCCGGACCGTCAAGGACACGACCAAGCGCGCCGACGCGGTAAAGGATATGGCCGGGCGTTTCGGCGTGAAGATGCGCGAGATCTACTGGACCCAAGGCCAGTATGACCTGGTCACGCTGCTCGATGCCGACAATGAACAGGCCGTCGCCGCATTCGGGCTGGCCGTGTCCTCGGCCGGGAACGTGCGCTTCGAGACGCTGAGGGCCTTCACCAAGGATGAGATGACCGGCATCCTGGCCAAGCTGCCGTAACCGTCGCTAACCGTGCGGCACGGGCGTGACTTCCCAGTGCTGCAGCACCCGGTCGTGGCTGTCGACACTTTCCAGTCGCACCCTGAAGCCCCATAGCCGGGCCACGTGCTTGACCACCTCTTCCGCGCCGTTGTCGAGTGGGCGGTCGTTGTGGCGCATGTGGCGCAACGTCAGCGAACGGTCGCCACGCAGGTTCACGTTCCACACCTGGATGTTGGGCTCGCGCCAGTTCAGGTCGTGCTGGCGCGACAGCGCCTCGCGCACCCGGCGGTAACCCGTGTCGTCGTGGATGGCCGACACTTCCAGTTCCTTCTGGGTCGAATCGTCCACGATCGAGAACAGCCTGAACTCGCGCATCATGTGCGGCGACAGGTACTGGCCGATGAAACTTTCGTCCTTGAAGTGGCGCATGGCGTAGTCCAGCGTTTTGCGCCAGTCCGAGCCGGCGATCTCGGGGAACCACTGGCGGTCTTCTTCGGTCGGCTTCTCGCAGATGCGCCGCAGGTCGGTGAACATGCCGAAGCCCAGCGCATAGGGATTGATGCCGTTGTAGGCCGGATGCGTCACCGGCGGCTGGAACACCACGTTGGTGTGGGAGCTCAGGCACTCCATCATGAAGCCGTCGGACAGCAGGCCCTGGTCGTACATGTCGTTGAGCAGCGTGTAGTGCCAGAAGGTCGCCCAGCCCTCGTTCATGACCTGGGTCTGGCGCTGCGGATAGAAATACTGGGCGATCTTGCGCACGATGCGCACGATCTCGCGCTGCCACGGCTCCAGCAACGGCGCATTCTTCTCGATGAAGTACAGGATGTTCTCCTGCGGCTCTTCGGGAAAACGCCTGTGCTCCTTCTTGGACTGCTTGCCCTGGGACTTGGGTAGCGTGCGCCACATGTCGTTCACCTGCTGCTGCAGGTAGGCCTCGCGATCCTTGCGCCGGATTTCCTCTTCGACCATCGAAATCTTCTGCGGCCGGCGGTAGCGGTCGACGCCGTAATGCATGAGGGCATGACAGCAGTCCAGCACCTCCTCCACGGCATCGATGCCGTGGCGCTCCTCGCATTCGCTGATATAGGCCTTGGCATAGACCAGGTAGTCCACGATGGAGCTCGCGTCGGTCCACATGCGGAAGAGGTAGTTGCCCTTGAAGAAGGAGTTGTGGCCGAAACAGGCGTGGGCCATCACCAGTGCCTGCATCGGCATGGTGTTCTCTTCCATCAGGTAGGCGATGCAGGGATCGGAATTGATGACGATCTCGTAGGCCAGGCCCATGTGGCCGCGGCGGTAGTTCTTCTCGCTGGAGATGAACTGCTTGCCGAACGACCAGTGGCGGTAATTCACCGGCATCCCGACCGAGGCATAGGCGTCGAGCATCTGCTCGGCGGAGATCAGCTCCAGCTGCACCGGATAGGTGTCCAGCCCGAAGCTGTGGGCCGTGCGCTTGATGTGCTCGAAGTAGGTTTCGATCAGCTCGAAAGTCCAGTCCGAGGGACTGGGCAGCCGTTTGCTGGCGACGTGATCGCCGTTCAAGGTGTTCATGATGCGTTCGCGCTCTTTTTGAACAGGTCACGGAACACCGGGAAGATTTGCGCCGGCGTGCAGATCTTCTGCATCGCGAAGTGCGGGTTGGAGTCGCGCACCCTCGTGTACTCTTCCCAGAGGTTCTGGTCTTCATCCGCCACTTGCACGTAGGCGAAGTAGCGCACCAGCGGTAACAGCTTGACGTCCAGCAGCTCCCGGCACTTGGAAGAGTCTTGCTGCCAGTTGTCGCCGTCCGATGCCTGGGCGCCATAGATGTTCCATTCCTGGCCCATGTAGCGCTCGCGGATGATCTCGTGCATGAGCGTCAACGCGCTGGACACCACCGTGCCGCCGCTTTCGGTGGCGTGGAAAAACTCGTCCTCCGACACCTCCGCGGCCTGCGTGTGGTGCCGGATGAAGATCACGTCGGTCTGCTGGTAGTGGCGTGTGAGGAAGAGGTACAGCAGGATGAAGAAGCGCTTGGCCAGGTCCTTGCGCGCCTCGTCCATCGACCCGGACACGTCCATCAGGCAAAACATGGCGGCCTTGCTGGTCGGCAGCGGCTCGCGCACGCGGTTGCGATAGCGCAGGTCGAAGGGATCGAGCCAGGGCACGCGCTTGAGGCGCTCGCGCAACAGCTCGATCTCCTCCTTCAGCGCCATGATCTCGGCGGCCGGCGTGTGGTCGAGCTTTTCGAGCTGCTTCAGGTGTTCTTCCAGCCGACGCAATTCGACGCGGGCGTCGCTGCCCATGGCGATGCGCCGGCCCAGGGCCACGCGCATGGAACGCACCACGTGCAGGCTGGTGGGGTTGCCCTCGGAAACGAATCCCGCGCGCCGGGTCTTCCACTCCGGCGCATCGGCCAGCAACTGCGTGCGTATCAAGCGGGGCAGCGCCAGGTCGTCGAAGAAGTAATTCATGAACTCGTCGCGCGTGATGCGGAAGACGAAGTCGTCCTCGCTGTTCCCGTCGTTCGAGGCGCCGTTGCCGCTGCCCGAACCGCCACCGCCCTCGGGCCGGCGGATGCGGTCACCGCGCACGTACTCACGATTGCCTGGATGAACCGTTTCACGGGTGCCACCGGAGCCATGGCTGAAAACCGGCTCGGACACATCGCGCTTGGGCAGCGTGATGTCCGTGCCTTCCTCGATGTCGCGGATGCTGCGGTCACCCACCGCCTTGCGCACCGCGTCGCGAATCTGGTCGCGGTAGCGGCGCAGGAACCGCTCGCGATTGCCTATGGACTTGTTCTTGCCTGACAGGCGGCGGTCGATGACCTGGTGAAGCATGGACCTCTCCGGCTTGGCATTGGGGGACGACACTGTGGCGCCTTCTCCCGTCCGTCAGGAACTCTTGCGAACGCGCAGGTACCACTCGCACAGCAAGCGGACCTGCCGGTGGGTGTAGCCCTTCTCGACCATGCGGTTGACAAAATCTTCGTGCTTTTTCTGCTCGTCCGCGCTGGCCTTTGCGTTGAAAGAGATCACAGGCAGCAGGTCCTCGGTGTTGGAGAACATCTTCTTCTCGATCACCGTGCGCAGCTTCTCGTAGCTCGTCCACACCGGGTTCTTGCCGGCGTTGCTGGCGCGCGCGCGCAACACGAAGTTGACGATCTCGTTTCGGAAGTCCTTGGGATTGGACAGGCCCGCCGGCTTCTCGATCTTCTCCAACTCGGCGTTCAGCGCTGCCCTGTCGAAGATCTCGCCCGTGTCGGTGTCGCGGTACTCCTGGTCCTGGATCCAGAAGTCGGCGTAGGTGACGTAGCGGTCGAAGATGTTCTGGCCGTACTCGGAATACGACTCGAGGTAGGCGGTCTGGATTTCCTTGCCGATGAACTCCGCATAGCGGGCTGACAGGTGTTCCTTGATGTATGCCAGGTATTTCTGCTCGATCTCCGGCGGGAACTGCTCGCGCTCGATCTGCTGCTCCAGCACATACATCAGGTGCACCGGGTTGGCGGCGATCTCGGTGGAATCGAAGTTGAACACCTTGGAGATGATCTTGAAGGCAAACCGGGTCGAGACGCCCGTCATGCCCTCGTCGACGCCGGCGTAGTCGCGGTACTCCTGGTAGCTCTTGGCCTTGGGATCGGTGTCCTTGAGGTTCTCTCCGTCGTAGATCATCATCTTGCTGAAGATGCTGGAATTCTCGGGCTCCTTCAGGCGGGTCAGCACCCCGAACTGCGCCATCATCTTGAGCGTGCCGGGCGCGCAGATCGCGTCCTTGAGCGAGGAGTTACGGATGAGCTTCTCGTAGATCTTCACCTCTTCAGTGACGCGCAGGCAGTAAGGCACCTTGACGATGTAGATGCGATCCAGGAAGGCCTCGTTGTTCTTGTTGTTCTTGAACGCCTTCCATTCGCTCTCGTTGGAGTGGGCCATCACGATGCCGTCGAACGGGATGGCGCCGAAGCCCTCGGTACCCTTGAAGTTGCCTTCCTGGGTGGCTGTCAGCAGCGGGTGCAGCACCTTGATCGGCGCCTTGAACATTTCCACGAATTCGAGCAGGCCCTGGTTGGCCAGGCACAGGCCGCCCGAATAGCTGTAGGCATCGGGATCGTCCTGGGCATAGGTCTCCAGCTTGCGGATGTCGATCTTGCCGACCAGGGAAGAAATGTCCTGGTTGTTCTCGTCGCCCGGCTCGGTCTTGGCAATGCCGCACTGCTTGAGGATGGACGGAAAGCGCTTGACCACCTTGAACTTGCGGATATCGCCGCCGAATTCTTCCAGGCGCTTGACGGCCCAGGGCGACATGACGCGCTGCAGGTAGCGGGGAGCGATGCCGTACTGCTGCTGCAACAGCGGAACATCTTCGGCATTGTTGAACAGGCCGAGGGGGGATTCGTTGACCGGGGAGCCCTTGAGGGCGTAGAACGGCACCTGCTCCATGAGCAGCTTCAGGCGCTCGGCGATCGACGACTTGCCGCCGCCCACTGGGCCAAGCAGGTAGAGGATCTGTTTCTTCTCTTCGAGGCCCTGGGCCGCATGCCGGAAGCAGGACACGACCTGCTCGATCGGCTCTTCCAGGCCATAGAAATCCTTGAACGCCGGATAGATGCGCACCATCTTGTTGCCAAAGATGCGCGAAAGTCTCTGGTCGTGGCGGGTGTCGACGATTTCGGGCTCGCCGATGGCTTTGAGCATGCGCTCAGCGGCGGTGGCGTAGGCCAGCGGGTCTCGCTTGCAAAGATCGAGGTACTCCTCCAACGACAATTCTTCCTCGCGCGTCTGCTCGTAACGCGCTAGAAAATTGCGAACTACATCCATGGAACCTCCTTCGGGTACGGTGCAGTATTCACCCCTTGGCAACACCACTTTACCGCACGGGCGCTTGTATAAAAGAACATCGGCTGTAAGCAAAAATCTGTGTTCACTGTAGGTGAACGGTAGACAAAAGCAAGGGGGTTAAAGTTTCTAGGGGAAAGCGCGTGTCGACATGGCGCATTTGTGCCGCATCGCTGTTGCGTGCGCGCAAAGTGCCTCGCCGAGATGCCGTGCATCTCATGCGTTACAGGGCCCTCAGTGGGTGCCCGGACCCAGTGTGAAGTAAAACGTCGCGCCCTGCCCGGTCGCCGACTCGGCCCAGATCCGGCCGCCATGGCGCGCGACGATCTTGTGGACGATGGCCAGTCCGATGCCGGTGCCCTCGAAGTCCGCCGGCGAATGCATGCGCTGGAAGGCCTCGAACATCTTTGACGCGTACGCCATGTCGAACCCGGCGCCGTTGTCCCGCACGAAGTACACTGGGCGGCCGTCCTCGCCTTGCAGGCTACCCACCTCGATGCGCGCGCGTTCACGCCTGCCCGTGAATTTCCAGGCGTTGCCGACCAGGTTGCCTATCACCTGGGCCAGCAGCCGGGGGTCGCCCGTGGCGGGCAGCGTCGGCGCGATCTCGATGTCGGCGTCGCGCTCCGGCGAGCGCTCGCGGCAGGACGCGGCCGCGGCGCAGGCCAGGGCCGCCAGGTCCACCGGCTCGCTGCGCAGGCTGGCACGCGACAGGTTGGTCAGCGACAGCAGGCCGTCGGTGAGCTCGCCCATCTGCTTGACCCCGGCGCGGATGCGGCTGAGGTAGTGCCGGCACCGTTCGGCCAGATCATTGCCCGCCGTCTGCTCCAGCATCAGGCTGAACCCGTCGATCGAGCTCAGCGGTGCGCGCAGGTCGTGGGCGATGGAATACGAGAAGGCCTCGAGCTCCTTGTTGGCCGCCTGCAGCTGCGCCGTGCGCTGCCTTACCCGCTCTTCCAGTTCGGCGTTCAGGCGCAGGATTTCCTGCTGTGCAGCGATCCGCTCGGTCACGTCCTTGGTATAGATCGCCAGGCCCTGCTTGGACGGGTAGGCCTTGATCTGCACCCAGACGCCGAAAGGCGCGTAGAACGCCTCGAACTGCACCGCCACGTTCTCGTTCATGGCGCGCTGGTAGTTGCCTGCGAAGACCGGCTCCAGCAGGTCCGGGAACGCCTTCCAGATCTCCAGGCCCAACAGCTCGGTACGGCTGCGCCGCAAGTACCGTTCCGCCTCCGCATTCAAATAGGTGAAGCGCCAGCGCCGGTCCACGGTGAAGAAGGCGTCGGTCAGGCTCTCCAGGGTCGTGGTGAGTTGCTCCGCCACCATTGTCGCGTCATCGGCGGCGCGTTTGCTTTCCGTGATGTCCTGGCAGGCCCCCTGCAGCCTCACGACCCGGCCGCGCTCGTCCCACTGCGCCTCGCCGATCGCGCGCACCCATACCCGCCGGCCCTTGGCCGTGGTGATCTGTGCCTCCACGTCGAAAGGGCTGCCGTCCTTCAGGCAGGCACTGTAGATCGCCAGCATGGTCGCCTGGTACTCGGCCGCGTAGAAATTGACGGCCTCTTCCAGCGTGGGCGCAAAACCCCGCTTGACTCCATGGATGACGCACACCTCCTCCGACCAGGTCATTCGCGGCTGGCCGACCTCGAAGGCCCACGCTCCCAGCCGGCCCACCTGCGCGGCCATGTGAAGCAGCGCCTGGGTGTCCCGCAACCGCTGCTCGGCCAGCTTGCTTTGCGTGATGTCGCGAGCCGTGCCCCGGTAGCCGCGGAAGCGGCCTTCCGCGTCGAACACGGGTTCACCGCTGGTGGACACGTAGCGCGGCGGATCGCCGGGAACTGTCCGCACGCACTGGAAGTCATAAAAAGGCTGATGGGCCTCGAGCACGGACCGGTGCTCCTCCCAGGTGCCCCGCAACGGGAAGAGCCCGGGAAGGTCCCAGCGCCGGTGGGCCTTGCCGAGTGTTTGCTCGTGAACCCAGAGGCCCGACTGCTGCGTGCCGGAAAAGGCCGTGAACCTGAAGTGCTCATCCTGCTCCCAGTACCAGTCCGAGGACAGCATGGTGAGGCTGCGGAAGCGCTCCTCGCTCTCGCGCAGGGCCTGTTCGGCCATCTTCCTCTCGCTGATGTCCTGCACCTGCGAAATGAAGTGCAAGGGCCGGCCGTTCGCGTCCCGCACCAGGGTGCAGGTGAGATGGCCCCAGACCACGTGCCCGTCCCGGTGCAGATAGCGCTTCTCGTGCTGGTACGTTTGCTTCTCGCCCGCCAGGCACAGCGCGCGCTGCCGGAAGTCTTCGTCGACGTCGTCCGGATGGGTGATCTGATGCACAGCCGTGGAAAGCATTTCGGCTTGCGAGTACCCCATCATCCGGCTGAATGACTTGTTGACCCGCAGGCGCCGCGAGTCCGGCGCGACCAGCGCCATCCCGATGGCGGCATTCTCGAAGGCGCTGGTGAATTCCGCTTCACCGGCGTCGTGCACGCTGCCCCCGACCGGCACCGGCGTGGGCGCGACGAGAAACATTGGGCGCGACTTCATGTTCGTGCTATTGATGCGGAACGACATGAAATTGCTTTTGTCTCCAAACGTAACCGCAGTATTGGTTGAGATCAGGAGCTCAGCCTAAGGAATTTCCTTAACCCCCTTAAGCAATTGTGCAGAAAGGCCCCGCGAGCCAGCAGGGGGCGCGAGAATGAGGCAGACGGACAGTTACATAAGCGCAAAAGGGCGGAGATGCCAGTAGTCATCCCCATCAGCGAACAACAGTTCGCCTCGGCATTCGAGTTCGCAGCCCTCGGGATGGCGGTGCTCGGACCCGACTCCAGTGTGCGGGGGGCCAACCGGGCTCTTTGCGAAATGCTCGGCTACACGCGACAGCAGCTGCTGGAGTTGCCGCCCTATGCCCTGAACCACCCCGAGGAGTGGCAGGAGGAACTTGGCCAGCGCGCACAGCTGCTCGCGGGGGCCTCTTCCACCTACGAAAGCGAGCGCCGCCTGCGGCGCCAGGATGGCAGCCTGATGTGGGGGCATGTCAGCTGTGCCCTGGTCCGCGACGAAGGCGGGGCGCCGCTGCATTTCATCGCGCAAGTGCAGGACATCAGCGAGCGAAAGCTCGCCGAAGCGGCCCTGCGCGAGAGCGAGGAGCGTTTCAGGCTGTCGAACCGCAGGCTGCGCGAGCAGGCCGAGTTGCTGGATCAGGCACGCGACGCCATCGTGGTGCACGACCTGGATCGAACCATCCGCTACTGGAACATGGGTGCGCAACGCATGTTCGGCTTCAGCCGCGAGCAGGCGGAAGGCCGCACTTTCGATACCCTGATGGGCCCGGGTGCCACGCTGGCGCCGGATGCCGCGGCGCAGCTTCTGGAAACAGGTGAATGGACAGGTCAGCTGGAGTGTGTGGACGCGCAGGGGCGCATGCTCACCGTGGAGCGGCGTTGCACCGTCATGCGCGACAACGACGGCTGGCCGACGGGCGTGCTGGCCATCAGCACCGACGTGACCGAGCGCCGCCGGGCCGAAAAAGAGATCGTGCTGCTGAACAACCTGCTGGAGCAGCGGATCCGCAAGCGTACGGCCGAGCTCGAGGAGAGCAACGAGGACCTGCGCGATTTCGCCTATTCGCTGGCGCACGACTTGCGGGCGCCTCTTGCTTCCATCGACGGCTTCAGCGCCCAGCTGGAGCGGGGCTTGGCCGAGCAGCTGGACGACAAGAGCCGCCATTACCTGCGGCGGGTACGCGCCGGCGTCAAGCTGATGGCAGACCTGACCGATGCGCTACTGGCGCTCGCCGACCTGTCGAATACCCAGCTGCTGCACCAGGGAGTGGACCTGTCGGCGGTGGCCCGAAGTGTGGTCGAGCGACTTCGTGAACTCCAGCCGGAGCGTAACGTCACCGTGATCATCGAAGAAACCGTGCGGGCCCAGGGCGACGTCCGCCTGCTGACCGACGTGATGGAGAACCTGCTGGGCAACGCCTGGAAATTCACCTCCAAGATGCCGCAGGCGGAAATCGTCTTCGGCGGCCAGGCCTGGCCCAACGGCTCCTACCTGTACCATGTCAAGGACAACGGCGCGGGGTTCGACCCGACCTACGCCTACAAGCTGTTCGGGCCGTTCCAGCGGCTGCACACCTCGAGCGAGTTCGAGGGCACGGGCATCGGCCTGGCCATGGTGCGCAAGATCGTTTCGCGCCACGGGGGCCGCGTCTGGGCCGAATCCATGCCCGGCGAAGGCGCGAGCTTCTATTTCACGCTCAACGAGAATTCGCCCGCGCGCATTCCGCGCGAATCCGCCATCGAGGCGCCGGCGCTCAGTCAAGCCATCGTGTAAGCATTGCCGGGCTTCATGTCAAAGGCCCTTTTGCTTGCGCCAGACCTCGTAGTCGGCGCGGGTTTGCGCATTCGGCGGATAGGTGCCGGGCAGCTGGGCGCCGTTCTCGACGCGCTCCAGGATGAAGGCTTCCAGCTTTTCCTGCTCCGCCGCATCGCGCGCCACTTCATCGGCCAGATGGCGCGGAATCACGGAGACTCCTTCGTCGTCTCCGACGATCACGTCTCCCGGATAGACCGGCACGCCGCAGGGGATCAGTCGAGCTTGATGTTGGCTTGGGCCACCACCTGCGCCCAGCGCGAACGCTCGACGCCGAAGAAGCGATCCTGTTCGGCCGGCGTCATGGTCACGACCTCCGCGCCCTGCCCGGCCAAGCGCGCGCGCACGTCGGGAGAGCGGATCACCCGGATCAGCTCGGCGTTGAGTTGCTGCACGATGCCGGCGGGCGTGCCGTTGGCCACCAGCATTCCCTGCCAAGTGCCCGATTCGAATCCGGCGACGCCTTGCTCGGCGATCGTGGGAACCTCGCCGATCAAGGGCATGCGGGAGCGCTTGGAGACACCCAGAACCTTAAGCTTTCCGCTCTGCACATGGGGCAGCGTGGCCAGCATGCCATTCATCATCACCTGGGTCTGCCCGGCGATCGTGTCCTGGATGGCCTGCGCGCCGCCCTTGTAGGGAACGTACTGCCAGCGCGCACCGCTGGCGCGCTCCAATGCGACGCCGGCCAGATGCGGCGCTCCTCCCGTCGCCGAGACGGCGAAGTTCAACTCCTTCTGCTTCGACAGGGCGACCAGTTCCTTGAGGTTGGAGGCTTGCACCGAGGGGTGGACCACCAGCAGGTGCGGCGAATACGCGAGCATGGTGACGCCGCGCAAATCCTTCGACGGGTCGAACTGCAGCCGCGTGTACACAGACGGGCTGATCGCCAGCGCACCGGTGTCGCACAGCAGCATGGCGTAGCCGTCGGGCTGCGATTTCGCCACGAGGTCGGCCCCCAGGTTGCCGTTGGCACCCGGCTTGTTTTCGACGATCACCGATTGGCGAAGCGCTTCCGACAGCGGCTGGCTGATGGCGCGGGCGATGATGTCGGACGACCCGCCGGGCGGATAGGGTACGACGATGCGCAAGGTCTTGTTGGGCCAACCAGTGGCCTGTGCGCGAAGGCTGGGGGCTGCGACCGCTGCCGCAGCCAGGAGAATGGCACGCCGGGGGATATTCATGAAGGCTTCCTTGGTTGTCTGTTATCGTACAACTATCTCGACGACTTTGCAAAGAGAAAAACCGGCCCGCCTTCAGGGCTGGGTGGTGGCCCGCGCAGCCGCCTCGGTCGCTTCCTGGGCCCGGCGCAGCCGTTCCCGGCTGTTGGTGAGGTGGATTCGCATCGCGGCGCGAGCGGATTCAGGATCTCGCCGTGCGATAGCCTGGTAGATCTCTTCGTGCTCGCGATTGACCCGGCGCAGATATTGCGGCAGGTCTTCCTGGGCCACCCGCGATGAGTTGATGCGCGTGCGCGGTATCACCGTGGAGCCGAGGTGGCTCATGATGTCGGCGAAGTAACGATTGCCGGTGGCATTGGCGATCGCCAGATGGAATCGGAAATCGGGCGAAACCGCGTCCCCTGCCCCGCCTACATTGGCTTCGAACGCATCGAGCGCGGCGCGCATTTCCTGCAGCTGCGCATCGCTGCGCCTCTGGGCCGCCAGTCCCGCCGATTCGGTTTCCAGGCTGATGCGCAGTTCCAGCACGGCCATCACGTCCACCGCCGTCGCGATTTCCCCAGGATCGATGCCGAAGCCCTGGCCGGGCCGCGCCTCGAGCACGAAGGTGCCGATGCCGTGGCGGGTTTCCACGACGCCTGCAGCCTGCAGCCGCGATAGCGCTTCGCGCACGACGGTACGGCTGACGCCATAGGCTTGCATGATGGCGGATTCGGTCGGCAGCTTGTCTCCGGGCTTGAGCACCTGGCCCTGGATCTGCGCGCCAATGCCTTCGACAAGTTCATGGGCGAGGCTGCGCGATCGCCTGCGCAAAGGGGCGTCCGGCCCCGCAGCGGGCTCTACAGCAGCCAACAATCCCTCGGGATTGTCCGCAGCCAACTCGGTTGACAAAGTCGCCATGGGCTCATGATAATCCGATTCAGGTTGTACGACAACCGATAACCGACAGGCCAAGGATGAACGATACGGACAAACTCGGGCGTTTGCTATTGACCGGCGCGGCCGGAGGATTGGGCAAGGTCCTGCGCGAAAGCCTCAAGCCTTTCGCCCGAGTGATGCGTCTGTCCGATGTGGCAGCCATGGGCCCTGGCGGGCCGGGCGAAGAGGTCGAACCCTGCGACCTGGCAGACAAGGCCGCAGTCGACCGGTTGGTCCGCGGCTGCGATGCCATCGTGCACCTGGGTGGTGTCTCGACCGAGCGGCCGTTCGAGGAAATCCTGGAGGCCAATATCAAGGGCGTCTTCAACCTGTATGAAGGCGCGCGCCGCCATGGAGTCAAGCGCGTCGTGTTCGCCAGCTCGAACCACGTGATCGGCTTCCACAAGCAGGGCGAGGTGCTCGATGCGGACTCCCCGCCCCGCCCCGACGGTTACTACGGCCTGTCCAAGGCGTACGGGGAAGACCTGTCCCACTTCTATTTCGACCGCTACGGCATCGAGACGGCGTGCCTGCGCATCGGCTCCTCCTTTCCCGAGCCCAAGGACCGGCGCATGCTCATAACGTGGCTGAGCTACCGCGACCTCACGGAACTGGTGCGCTGCTCCCTGTTCGCGCCCCGGCTCGGCCACACCATCGTTTACGGCGCATCCGACAACCGCGACAAATGGTGGGACAACAGCAAGGCCGCCCATATCGGCTTCCACCCGCAAGACAGTTCAGAGCCGTTCCGCGCCAAGGTCGAGGCCCTGCCCGCGCTGGATCCGGCCGACCCCGCCGCGCTCTACCAGGGCGGCGCCTTCGTCAAGTCGGGCCCGTTCGAAACGCTCTGACTCCCATGAACGCGGAACTCGTTCTCGATGCCCGCAATGCCGTCGGCGAAAGCCCGGTCTGGCTACCCTCGGAGCAGGCGCTGTATTGGGTCGACATCCCCGCGCGCAAGCTGTATCGGTGGCAGGCGGCCAGCGGCCGGGTCGATCACTGGACCGCGCCGGAGATGATCGGCTGCATCGCCCCGCGTGCGGACGGTGGCTGGCTGTGCGCCATGGAGTCCGGCCTGTTCCAGATGCAAACCGGCGAAGGCGGGCTCCTTGAAGGAACGCGGGTAGCAACCGTGGCGCACTCTCGCCGCGGCATGCGCTTCAACGACGGCCGCTGCGACCGGCAGGGCCGGTTTCGCGCCGGCACCATGCTGATGGACATGGCACCCGGGCTTCCGGTGGGCGCGCTCTATAGCTATGAGAGCAGCGGTGAACTCAAGCCCATCGTATCGGGCCTGGTCGTGCCGAATGGCCTCGCCTTCAGTCCGGACGGGCGCACCATGTACCTGAGCGACTCGCATCCCCAGGTCCAGCGCATATGGGCTTTCAATTACGACACGGAAACCGGCGCGACTTCCGGCCGGCGCCTGTTCGTGGACATGATGCCGCTGCCTGGCCGGCCCGACGGCGCGGCGGTGGACGAGGACGGTTGCTACTGGATTTGCGGCAATGACGCCGGCGTCATCCATCGCTTCACACCGGCCGGAAAGCTCGATCGTTCGCTGCGCGTGCCGGTGAGGAAACCCGCGATGTGCGCGTTCGGCGGCCCTGGGCTGGACACGCTGTACGTCACCTCCATCCGCCCCGACAACGTCGACCTGTCCGATCAGCCGCTGGCCGGGGGGCTGTTCGCACTGCGCCCGGGCGTGCGCGGGTTGCCGGAGCCGGCCTGCATCCCCTAAAAGCATCCATACCAACGAGAGGAAGACATGAAACTCAAGACCACCCTCACCGCCCTCGCGGCCACCCTGGCGTTCGGCGCCTCGGCCACCGAATTCCGTTCTTCGGACGTGCACAACAGCGACGACTATCCCACCGTCGCCGCGGTCAAGCATATGAGCGATCTCATCAAGCAGGCCAGCGGCGGCAAGCACTCCATCAAGGTCTTCAACAAGGGCGCGCTGGGCTCGGAGAAGGAAACCATCGATCAGGCCAAGATCGGCGCGCTGGACTTCACGCGAGTGAACATCAGCCCCATGAACGCCATCTGCCCCAAGACTCAGGTGCCGACCATGCCCTTCCTGTTCCGCTCGGTCGAGCATATGCGCAAGGTGCTGGATGGCCCGGTGGGCGACGAGATCCTCAAGGACTGTGAGCCCTACGGCTTCGTCGGGCTGGCGTTCTACGATTCGGGCGCCCGCTCGATTTACGGCAAAAAGCCAGTGAAGGCTCTTGCCGACGCCAAGGGGATGAAGATCCGCGTCCAGCAGTCGGACCTGTGGGTGGCCCTCATCAGCGCCATGGGCGCCAACGCCACGCCCATGCCGATCGGCGAGGTGTACACGGGACTGAAGACCGGCCTCATCGATGCCGCCGAAAACAACATCCCCTCTTACGACGGCTTCAAGCACTACGAGGCCGTGAAGTTCTACAGCCGGACCGAACACTCGATGGCGCCCGAGATGTTGCTGATGAGCAAGGTGGTGTACGACAAGCTGCCCGCCGCTGACCAGCAGATGATCCGCAAGGCGGCCAAGGATTCGGTGGCGTTCCAGCGCAAGAAGTGGGACGAGCAGGAGGCCAAGTCGCTCGCCGTGGTCAAGGCCGCCGGGGCCGAGATCGTCGAGGTGGACAAGGCTTCGTTCCAGAAGGCCATGGACCCCGTGTACGCGAAGTTCATCACCACGCCCGACCTGAAGCGCCTGGTCCAGGCCGTGCAGGACGCGAAGTAATGACCTCGCAATCCGCGGCGGCGCCGGCAACGGCGGGGCCGCGCGTCTTCGCCTGGTACACCCGCCTGTGCGCCCTGCTGTCCAGGGTGAGCCTGATGCTGGCCGTGGCGCTGCTGATCGGCGTCGTGCTGTGCGTTCAATGGCAGGTGATCGGCCGCTATGTCCTCAATGACACGCCCACCTGGGCCGAGGCGCTGGCGCTGCTGCTGGTGCTGTACATGACGTCGCTGGGCGTGGCAGTGGGCGTGCGCGACGCCGGCCACATCGGCCTGGAGTCGCTCGCCACGCTGCTGCCAGAACATTGGCAGCGCAAGCTGGCCATCGTGGTGCACCTGCTGGTCGCCACCTTCGGCTTCCTCATGGCCAAGAGCGGCTGGCTCTGGGCAACGGGCAAGTGGAACGAGAAGAAGCCCATGCTCGGTGTCCCGGAAGGCGCGGACTACATCCCCCTGGTCGTGGCCGGCACGTTGATCGTGCTGTTCTGCGCCGAACACATCATCGCGCTCTTGCGCGGGCACGAGGTAGCACCCGCATGGAACTGACCGTATTGGGCGTGAGCTTCGCGCTGCTGCTTCTGATGGGTGTGCCGGTGGCATTCGCCATTGGGCTGGCCTCCGTCGCAACCATCATGGCGGCGGGCCTGCCCACGGCGGTGGTGTTCCAGAAGATGGTCGGCGGGATGCAGGTGTTTTCCTTCCTGGCCATTCCCTTCTTCATCTTCGCCGGCGAACTGATGCTCTACGGTGGGATCGCCGATCGCATCGTGCGCTTTGCCAACAGCCTGGTCGGCCACGTGCGCGGCGGCCTGGGCATGAGCAACGTCGTCGGCTGCACGCTGTTTGGCGGGGTGGCGGGCTCGCCGCTCGCCGACGTCTCGGCCATGGGCTCGGTGATGATTCCCCTCATGAAGAAGGAGGGTTATCACGCCGACTACGCCGTGAACGTGACCACCCACGCGGCGCTGGTGGGCGCGCTGATGCCGACCTCGCACAACATCATCATCTTCACGCTGGCGACCACCGGCATCGCCTCGGTCAGCGTGCTCGGGCTGATCGTCGCCTGCCTGATCCCGGCGTTCATCCTCACGCTGTGCAACCTGGCGGCGGCCTACTTCGTGGCCGTCAAGCGCGGCTACCCCACGCGGGGCGATTTCGCGGGCTGGCATGAGGTGGCGCGCAGCCTCGCCGCCGCCCTGCCCGGCCTGCTGGTGATCTTCATCATCCTGGGCGGCATCCTGTCGGGCGTATTCACCGCGACTGAATCCGCCGCCACGGCCGTGCTGTGGGCGTTGCTAGTCACCACGCTGGTGTACCGATCCTTGTCGCGCAAGCATTTCCTGAAAGCGTGCGCCAAGGCCTGCAAGACGACCGGCGTGGTGCTGCTGCTGATCGGGATTTCGGCGGCATTCGGCTACTTCATGGCGCTGTACGAGGTGCCGCAAAAGACCGGCGAGCTCATGTCGACGGTGAGCCAGACACCGTGGGTGATCTTCCTCATGGTGAACGTGCTGCTGTTCGTCCTGGGTACCTTCCTGGACATGGCCGCCACCATCCTGATCTGCACCCCCATCTTCCTGCCCATCTGCGCCCACTACGGGATGAACCCCATGCAATTCGGCGTGATGATGCTGATCAACTGCGCGCTCGGACTGAACACCCCACCGGTGGGAACGACGCAGTTCGTAGGCTGTGCCATCGGCGGCGTCTCGGTGGGCACCGTGATGCGCACCATCTGGCCGTTCTACGGCGCGCTGATCGCGGCCCTGCTGCTGGTGACCTATGTGCCCGCGTTCTCGCTGTGGCTGCCCTCCGTCGTACTCGGCAAATAAAGGAATCACGTCCATGGAAACCGCAACCACAGCCTCTCTCGCCGCCATCGCCCTGCCCGACCTGCGCGGTCGGGTAGCGCTGGTGACCGGCGCCAGCACCGGCATCGGTGCAGCCGTGGCCCGCGCCTTCGGGGCACAAGGCATGAAGGTGGCAGTGCACTACAACCAGTCCGAAGGGCCGGCTAACGAGGTGGCCGAAGCGGTTCGCAAGGCGGGTGGCGAGGCCCTGCTGGTGAAGGCCGACGTGCGCGACAGCGCGGCGATCCGGCAGGCCGTCGCCGAGGTGCTGAAGGCCTTCGGCCGCATCGACATCCTGGTCAACAATGCCGGTGGCCTGGTCAAGCGCGTGCCCGTAGCCGAGTTCACCGACGAACTCTTCGATGAGGTGCTCCACATCAACGCCCGCTCCATGCTGGCCTTCTGCCGCGAGGTGGTGCCGTCGATGAGGACCCAGGGGACGGGCGGCAGCATCATCAACGTCACCTCCGTCGCGGCCCGCCATGGCGGCGGCCCGGGCGCCTTCATCTACGCCGGATCCAAAGGATTCGTCAGCACGGCCACGCGGGGCCTGGCCAAGGAGCTGGTGGCCGATCGCATCCGTGTCAACGCGGTGGCGCCCGGCGTCATCCAGACCCCTTTCCACGACCGCTTCTCCACGCCGCAGATGCTCGAGTCGTTCAAGGCCGGCATCCCGATGGCTCGCATCGGCAGCGCCGACGAATGCGTGGGCGCCTTCCTCTACTTCGCCTCGGAAACACTGTCGGGCTACGTGACCGGGCAGATCATCGACGTCAACGGCGGCCAGTACATGCCTTGAGTTGCGGGTTTGCGGTGTTAACGGCGTATGCTCCCGCCAATGAAACGCCTGCTCTGTCTCGTTGCCCTCCTCAGTGCCGCCGCGGGCGTTCTCGCAGACGAGCCGCTGCGCATCGGCTCCAAGCGATTCACCGAGTCGTACATCCTGGCGCAGCTGATGGCGCAGGTGGCGGCGCCCAAACTGCCGACCACGCCGGAAGTCAAGCAGGGCCTGGGGAACACCGCCATCGTCTACGAAGCGCTGCGCTCGGGCAGCATCGACATATACCCGGAATACGCGGGCACGATCGCCTTGGAAATCCTCAAGAGTCCCAAGCCCATGGAGCTGCAGGCGATGAACCAGGCACTGGCGCCGCTGGGCCTGGGTGCCGCGATTCCGCTGGGCTTCAACGACGGCTATGCGCTGGCCCTGCGCGCCGCCGACGCCAAGCAACTAGGCATCCGGACACTCAGCGACCTGGCCCGCCATCCCGAGCTCAAGCTGGGCCTGTCCAACGAATTCATCGGCCGCGCCGACGGCTGGAAGGGCTTGGCCGCCCACTACGGCCTGCGCCACGCGCCCACCGGGCTGGACCACGGCCTGGCCTATGACGCCATCGCGGGCAAGCAGGTGGACGTGATCGACATCTATACCACCGACGCCAAGATCGGCCACCTGGGCCTCACCGTGCTGCGGGACGACAAAGCCTACTTTCCGCGCTATGACGCGCTGGTGCTGTACCGGCTGGATGTGCCGCAGCGCTTTCCCGCGGCTTGGGCCGCGCTGCAGCAGCTGGCCGGCCGCATCGACGAGGACGCGATGATCGCGATGAATGCGCAGGCCGAATTGCAGGGCGTGGCCTTCGACGCGATTGCGCGCGACTTCCTGGCCGGGACGCAAGGGCCTGCCGGCGCCGGCGCACGCGGCTTCTGGGCCAAGCTGTTCGCACCCGACCTGTGGCGGCTGGCCTGGCAGCATCTGGGGCTGGTAGCGGCCTCGGTGGTGGCTGCCGCGCTGGTGGCGATTCCGCTGGCGGTGGCGAGCTTCGCCCACCCGCGGCTGCGCGCCTTGCTGCTGGGCGTCACCGGCCTGCTGCAGACCGTGCCTTCGCTGGCATTGCTGGCCATCCTGATCTCATTGCTGGGCGCCATCGGCGTGGTGCCGGCGCTGCTGGCGCTCACGCTCTATGCCCTGCTGCCCATCATGCGCAATACCGTCACCGGCCTGGCCGAGGTGCCGAAAGGCCTGCGCGAAGCCGCCACGGCGCTGGGCATGACGGCGCGCCAGCGCATGCGCCTGGTCGAACTTCCGCTCGCCTTGCCCACGGTCATCGCCGGGCTGCGCATCGCCACCACCATTGCCATCGGCACCGCCACCATCGCGGCCTTCATCGGTGCGGGCGGCTTCGGCGAGCGCATCGTGACCGGCCTGGCGCTCAACGACAGCGGCCTGCTGCTGGCCGGCGCCATCCCTGCCGCGGCCCTGGCCCTGCTGAGCGAAGCGCTGTTCGAGCTTGCCGAGCGCGCCATCCACCGCCGCTCCGGCCGCACGGATTCCGCGCATGGCCGCTGACCCCGTGTCGCAACAGACGCCGACCAGTGGACTCGAGAAGGTCCTGCCCATCCTTTCCATCTTCACCATGGTGATGACGGTACCCCAGGTGTGGGCCGTCTGGACGACCGAAAGCGTCGAAGGCGTGTCGCTACTGTCCTGGAGCGCCTACCTGCTGGCGGCCTGCCTCTGGTTCGTCCACGGACTGCGCAAGCGCGACAAGACAATCTACCTCGCGTGCATTGGTTGGATTGTCCTGAATGGCGCGGTGGTCGCCGGCGCGCTTCTACGCAACTAGCGCGCCCAGCGTAACACCAGCGCATCGAGCCGGCGGGCCGTCTCGATCAACAGGGCGCGGCTGTCGGGGTGGATCTCCGGGAACGGATGGCGCGGCGCCTCGCAGGCGATCACCCCACCCTCCTTCATCAGCGATTTGGCCGCCAGCGGGCCGCACTGGCGGTTCTCGATGTTGATCAATGGCAGCCAGCGTTCGTATGCAGCGATCGCCTCGTCGCGCCGGCCTGCGCGGTAGACGTCCAGGATCGGCCGGATGCCGTCGGGGAAGCCGCCACCGGTCATGGCGCCGGTCGCGCCGGCGTCCAGGTCGGGCAGCAAGGTGATGGCTTCCTCGCCATCCCAGGGCCCCTCGATCGCGTCGCCGCCCAGGCGGATCAGCTCGCGCAGCTTGGCGGCCGCGCCCGCCGTCTCGATCTTGAAGTAGGCGACATGCTCGATTTCCTTGGCCATGCGCGCCAGGAAGGCGGCGGACAACGGAGTGCCGGCCGCCGGCGCGTCCTGGATCATGATCGGGATGTCGACCGCGTCGGACAGGCGCGAGTAGAACTCGTAGATCTTCGGCTCGCCCACCCGGAAGGTGGCGCCGTGATAGGGCGGCATCACCATCAGCATGGCGGCGCCCATGTCCTGCGCGCGGCGGCTGCGTTCGGCGCAGACGCGGGTGCTGAAATGGGTGGTGGTCACGATGACCGGCACGCGGCCGGCCACATGCTCGAGGATGGTGCGGGTGAGCAGCTCGCGCTCGTCGTCGGCCAGCAGGAACTGCTCCGAAAAATTCGCCAGGATGCACAGCCCGTCGGAACCGGCGTCGATCATGAAATCGACGCAGCGCTTCTGGCTTGCGAGGTCGAGCTCACCCGATTCGGTGAAGGGTGTGGGAACGACGGGGAAGAGCCCCCGGTAGCGGGCGGTGATCATGAGTTATGTTGCCGGATCGTGCGTCAGGTGATGACGCTGAGTTGCCAGGGAACGAACTCCTGCTGGCCATAGCCATGGAGTTCACTGCGCGAGGGCCGCCCCGATGCCGTTTCCAGCATCAGCGCGAACAGGTCGGCCCCCAGCTCGTCGATGGTTCTTGTGCCGTCCAGGACCTCGCCGCAATTGAGGTCCATGTCGTCGGACTGCCGCTGCCACAACGCCGTATTGGTGGCCAGCTTGACCGACGGCGAAGGCGCGCAGCCGTAGGCCGAGCCGCGGCCGGTGGTAAAGCAGATCAGGTTGGCGCCGCCCGCCACCTGGCCGGTCGCGGAGATCGGGTCATAGCCCGGCGTATCCATGAACACCAGGCCGCGCGAGCGCACCGGCTGCGCGTACTCGAACACGTCGACCAGGTTGGTGGAGCCGGCCTTGGCGATGCCGCCGAGCGACTTTTCCAGCACGGTGGTGAGGCCGCCGGCCTTGTTGCCCGCGGACGGATTGTTGTCCATGGCGGCGCCGTTGCGCGCGCAATAAGCCTCCCACCAGCGGATGCGCTCCAGGAGCTTGTGGCCGACCTCGGGCGTCTGCGCCCGGCGGGTCAACAGGTGCTCGGCGCCGTAGATCTCGGGAGTCTCCGAAAGGATGGCCGTGCCGCCGTGCTGCACCAGCCGGTCGACGGCGGCGCCCAGCACCGGGTTGGCGGAGATGCCGGAATAGCCATCCGAGCCGCCGCACTGCAGGCCGATGACCAGGTGGCTGGCCGGAACCGGCTGGCGCCTCACCTCGTTGGCGCGCGGCAGCATCTCCTCGATCTGCGCGATGCCCCGTTCGATGGTGAGCGTGGTGCCACCGGTGTCCTGGATGTTGAAGCTGCGCAGGCGATCGCTGTTCTGCAAGCCCTGCGTCGCCAGCAGGCGGGAGATCTGGTTGGTCTCGCAGCCCAGGCCGATGACCAGGACGCCGGCGAAATTGGGGTGGCAGGCGTAGCCGCCCAGCGTACGCTGGAGGATGGCCAGGCCCTCGCCCTCGGGGTCGATAGCGCAGCCCGCGCCGTGCGTGAGCGCAACCACGCCGTCCACGTTGGGATACGCTGCCAGCCGCTCCGGGAAGATGTCGCGGCGAAAGCGGTCGGCGATCGCGCGCGCCACCGTGGCGGAGCAGTTGACCGAGGTCAGGATGCCGATGTAGTTGCGCGTCGCGACCCGGCCGTCCTCGCGCACGATGCCCGCGAAAGTTGCCGGCTCCTTGGCATACACGGTCGGGCGCGCCTCGGCGCCATGCGCATGATCGCGCGTGAAGTCCGAGATCGCGAGGTTGTGCGTGTGGACGTGCTGGCCGGCGCGGATAGCCTGGCTGGCGAAACCGATGATCTGCCCGTAGCGGCGGACGGGCTCGCCCGCGGCAATCGCCCGGGTAGCCATCTTGTGTCCCGGCGGGATCAGGCCGGCCACGGCCGCCCCCTCGGCTGCGATGTGCGTGCCCGAGACCAGCTGGTCGAGCGAGATGACCACGTCGTCCGCCGGATGCAGGCGGATGGTGCGGGCGCTGGGGATGGCGGAGCGGGCATTCATTCGATGATGTTGAAGTCCTTGAGGAACTCCGTCTTGAGTGTCAGGCCGAGACCCGGTTTGTTGTCGTCGAGTTGCAGGAAGCCGTTATCGGCCACCGGTTCGCCGTCGAAGATGTAGTAGAACAATTCGTTGCCCACTTCGACGTCGAACATCGGGAAGTACTCGCTCATGGGCGAGGCCAGCGTGCTCATGGTCAGGTGGTAGTTGTGCATCTGGCCGGCGTGCGGGATGACGGGCACGCTGTAGGCCTCGCACAGCGCATTGATCTTGTGCGCCGCCGTGATGCCGCCCACGCGGTTGGTGTCGTATTGCACCACGCTAACGGCCTTGCGGTCCAGCAATTGCTTGAAGCCCAGCAGCGAATACTCGTGCTCGCCGCCCGAGATCGGGATACTGGTGAGCTGGTTCAACTCGGCATAGCCGTCGATGTCGTCGGCGATCACGGGCTCTTCCACCCAGCGCGGCTGGAATTTCTCCAGCTTGGGCAGGATGCGCTTGGCGTATTCCAGCGTCCAGCCCATGTAGCACTCGAGCATCAGGTCGTTGTCGTAGCCGATCACTTCGCGGATGGCTTCCACCGCCTTCAGGTTCTCCGCCACGCCCTTGGTGCCGTGGGCCGGGCCATAGCCGAAGCGCGACTTGAACATGGTGAAGCCCTGCTTCATGTACTTCTCGGCCTCTGCCTGCATCTCCTTGATGTCCGTGCGGTACAGCTTGGAGTAGTAGCAGGGAATCTCTTCCTTGGTGCGGCCGCCCAGCAACTTGAACACCGGCTTGCCGACGCTTTTGCCCAGGATGTCCCAGATCGCGATGTCGATGGCCGAGATCGTGGCCATGGTGATGCCCTTGCGGCCCCAGGCGTGCGTACCGCGGTACATGCGCTGGAACAGGTATTCGTAGTCCCAGGGGTCCTGGCCCAGCACCAGCGGCGTCAGGTACTCGTCGATGATGGCCTTGGCGATCTTCGGAGCCAGGGCGACGTTGCCGAGACCCACGATGCCCGTGTCGGTCTCGATCTCGACGACCGTCCAGGAGTGGAAGCGGAAGGTACTCATGGTCTCGCTGTTCGAATACAGCAGGTCCATGGCGTTGGAGCAGAAGTTGCCCTGGGGCGGAACGGTCTTGCCCTTCCATTCAAAAACGCGGGCGCGTACGGATTTGATCTTCATGTCGAGGTTCCTTGGGTTCTCAAACGAGGGAGCTGTTGCGCAAGGTCGCGCCCATGCGGGCGGCAATGCGAAAGGCGTTGTAGGTGGCGTTGACATCGGCGATGCCTTTTCCCGCGATGTCGTAGGCCGTGCCATGGGCCGGGGTCGTGATGGGCACCGGCAGTCCGCCCTGCACCGTCACGCCTTTGCTGAAACCCATCAGTTTGATGGCGATCTGGCCCTGGTCGTGGTACATGGTGACGATGGCCTGGTATTGACCGTCGCGCGCCTTCAGAAAAATGGTGTCCGCGGGATAGGGGCCGTCCACCGGGAATCCTTCTGCCGCGAGCTCACGCACGGCCGGCTCGATGATCTCCACCTCCTCCCGGCCACAGGTTCCGCCGTCGCCGCCGTGGGGATTGAATGCCGCCACAGCGACCTTCGGCTCCGCCACGCCGGCGGCCTGGAGCGAACGGTAGATCAGGCGCGTGGCGCTCTTGATGCGGTCCTTGCTCAGGAAGCTGGGCGCATCCTTCAGCGGAATGTGCGACGAGACTCGCGAGGTCCACAAGTCACCCAGCGTGTTGAATTCGCAGAAGTAGCCTTGCGCGCCCAGGTATTCGGCGAAATGGTGCAGTTCGTCCTCGTGCCGCAGGCCCCCCTGCTTCATCGCGAACTTGTTCAGCGGCGCGAAACAGATGGCATCGACCTCGCGGCGCTTGGCGGCATCCATGCAGGTGTTGAGAATGGCCAGCACCGACTTGCCGCAGGGCGCTTGGGCCACGCCGCGCTGGACCTGGCTGGGCGCCACGGTGTCCACCGGCAACCATGCCGGCACCGCCGGATTGGCCCGGCCCCGAACCTGGGCAAAGCTCTGGACCGGCGTGGTGGCGACCTGCACACCGGCGACCTGCTGGCCCTCGGCCCACAGCCAGGCGTCGCCGGTCAGCACGATATTGGCATGCTGGACGGAATCGGTCTGCCCCAGCAGCCGCGCGATCAGCTCCGGCCCGATACCGGCGGCATCGCCCAGCGTCAGGACCACGACGGGGAGCTCGGAAGGATTCAGTTGGTCGTCGCGCATGCTGCTCAATCGATCTTGATGTTCTTCTTGCGGATCAGCTCGCCAAAGCGCTGGTACTCGGCGTTGTGGAACGTCTGGAACTGCGCTTGCGTCATCGGCGTCACGTCCGCGCCAATGCCGTCGAGCCGGGTCTTGGTCTCCGGCATCGCCAGGATCTTGTTCACTTCGTCATGCACCCGCTGCTGCACTTCTTTCGGCGTCGAGGCGGGCATGTAAATACCGTACCAGGCGCTCATCTCCACGCCCTTGACTCCGGCCTCGGCCAGCGTCGGCACATTGGGCAACTGCGGATTGCGCTTCAGGCTGGCCACGGCAAGCGCCTTCATCTTGCCGCCCTTGATGTGGCCGATCACGGAAGGCAGGGTGTCGAAACTCATCTGCACCTGGCCGCCGATCAAGTCGACCAGCGCCGGACTGCTGCCGCGGTACGGGATGTGGGTGATGAAGACGCCGGTCGTGTCCTTGAACAGTTCCGCGGCGATGTGCTGGGTGCTGCCGGCGCCGCTGGTGGCGTAGTTCAGCTGGCCGGGCTTGCTCTTGGCCAGTTGGACCAGCGAGGCGACGGAATCCACCGGCACGCTGTTGGTGACCACCAGCACGTTGGGCACGGAGCCGACGAAGGCCACCGGCACCAGGTCCTTGTTGCTGTCGTAGCCGAGCTTGAACAGGTGGGGCGCGATGGCATGGGCCGTCGACACGCCCATCAGCAGCGTGTGGCCGTCATTGGATTTGGCCGTGACATCGGCCGCGAGGGTATTGGATACGCCGGGCCGGTTTTCCACCACGACCGGCTGCTTGAGCAAGGGGCCGAGGCGGTCCGCCACCGCCCGCGCCATGGCATCGGTGCCGCCGCCGGGCGCCGATCCCACCAGGATTCGCACCGATTTGGCCGGCCACTCCTGCGCCATGACACCGGCGCCGGGCAGGGCGAGCGCTGCGATCAGCGCGGTTGCGAGCAGGGATTTCATGCAATTGTCTCCATCGGTCCGATGATCTGGACTCGTGGCGGAATCGTAGACTGGCTATTGATTCCCGTATAGTGAAAGATTAATATGGATTGATAACCCCAGGTAATCATTTCAGGAACCCATGGACAGTCCCGATTTCACCCCCCAGCTGCTGAACCGCCTGCGCATGCGGCAGGTCTCGCTGCTGCTCGCCGTAGACGATTGCGGCACCCTGCGCGGCGCTTCCACCACGCTGGGCATGACGCAGCCCGCCGCCACCAAGATGCTCAAGGAGCTGGAGGATGTGCTGGGGCATCCGCTGTTCGATCGCGTCGGCCGCGGGCTGCAGCTGACGGCGGCGGGACATTGCGTGCTCGCATATTTCCGGGGGTTGCGCGGGACCATGGAATCGCTGGGGCGCGAGTTGCAGCAGCTGCGGCAGGGCAGCGCCGGCAAACTCTTCATCGGCAGCATCATGGCGGCCTCGCCCGCCCTGCTGACCGAGGCGCTGATCCGCCTCAAGGAGCGTTTCCCGCTGCTGGCGGTGGAGATCAGCGTGGGCACCAGCGATCGACTGCTCGAACAATTGCAGGAAGGGGCGCTGGACCTGATGATCGGGCGGGTGGCGGGCCTCTCCCGACAGGATTACGTTTTCAAGGCGATCGCCGAGGAGTCCCTTTCGGTGGTGGTCGCGCGGGATCATCCGCTTGCCGCGCGGAAGACCCTGGGCTTTCCCGCGCTGTTCGACTACCCATGGATCCTGCAGCCCCAGGGCAGCCCGATGCGCGACGTGATGGAAATGGAGTTCGCGTCGCACCAGGCAGCCCTGCCGAAGGGCCTGATCGAGACCGCATCGATTCTCACCACGACCGACCTGATAACGCGTTCCCACATGATCGCGGTCATTCCCGAGCCGGTGGCCTCGCGCTACGAGAAGCACAAGCTGCTCAAGATCCTGCCCTACTCCATCCGCCACAAGCTGGCGAGTTACGGCAGCATCCAGCGGCGCGACCGCCCCGCCAGTTCGGCGGCGTCGCTCTTCCTGCAGTTGCTGCACGCCAAGGGCTGACCCTCAGGCCCGGAACCGCCGAATATCATGGCCGCATGCATCACCAGCCCACCCTGCCCCCATGGTCCATCGCCCTTCCGCTCCTTGCCTGGCTGGTGTTCGCCGGTGGGCGCGAGCCGGCATCGCGTGCAGACCTTCGGGCTCGACGGCGTCAGCGCCGCCCTGGTAACCGGCTGGCAATCCCACCTTGCCCCGGCAGTTGATTTCGTGAGCGCAGCGTTGAGCGGGGTTTCGGGACCGCGTTTGTGACTACCGGTACACTATTGAGTGGGTGCTTCATCTGTTTGATGAATCAGGTTTGCGCGATGGTCGGGCCGCCTCGCGGACTTAACCGCGCCCCCGATGCCCACATTCCCCATTGACTTTCTCGCCGCAGGCCTCTTCGGGCTTGCTCTCCTGCATACTTTCAGCACCAAGCAGTTCGAGCGCCTAGCCAATCGTTTTCCACGGCACGCCGGCCTGTTTCATTTGCTGGGCGAAGTCGAAGTGGTCTTCGGGTTCTGGGCCATCGTTCTCGTGCTGGCGATGGCTTTCATGTCCGGTGGCGAACAGGCGTTGGCCTACGCAGAGTCCCGCAACTACACCGAGCCCTTGTTCGTTTTTGTGGTCATGGTCGTCGCCGGGTCCAAGCCTGTGCTGGACACAGTACTGTGGACAATCAATGCGACTGCGAAGCTGCTGCCGATCTCGACGCAACTGGCCACGGCATGGCTGGGGCTAGCTGCTGTTCCGCTATTGGGATCCCTTATCACTGAGCCTGCAGCCATGACCATCGCTGCTCTGATGCTCGCGCCACAGGTGTTCAGGAAGGAGTTGCCCGAATCAGTGAAGTATTTGGCCCTCGGCGTCCTGTTCGTCAACGTATCCATTGGCGGAACCTTGACCTCCTATGCAGCGCCGCCTGTGCTCATGGTCGCCGCGACTTGGCAATGGGATAGTGCCTTCATGTTCACCCAATTCGGCTGGAAGGCTGCGATTGCTGTGATGCTCAATGCTTCCGTTGCCGCCTTCGTACTTCGCAAACACCTCGTAAAAGACGCTTCGCCCGATACTGCGACTGTTCTGCCATCTTCGCGCGTACCTTGGCAGGTGGCAGCAGTCCATCTGATGCTGCTGGTGGGCGTCATCGTGTTCGCGCATCATCCCGTTGCGTTCCTGGGCATCTTCCTGCTGTTCCTGGGCTTCGCGCAGGCTTATGAGCGCCACCAGAATCCGCTGCTTATCAAGGAGGCGCTGCTGGTGGCGTTCTTTCTGGCCGGCCTGGTTGTGCTGGGCGGGCTGCAGCGCTGGTGGCTACAGCCCATCGTTTCAGCACTGGAACCGCTTGCGCTGTTCTTTGGTGCGCTCGGCCTGACGGCGGTGACGGACAACGCCGCCTTGACCTATCTCGGCGCGCAGATTTCCGGTATCTCAGCAGAGTCGAAGTACATGCTGGTTGCCGGCGCCGTGGCAGGGGGAGGTTTGACTGTCATCGCGAACGCACCGAATCCAGCAGGTCTGGCTTTGCTCAAGCGCGGCTTTGCCGACGAGTCGGCCGGCGCCGGTGGACTGTTACTTGGGGCGCTGGGACCTACCGTCGTCGCCTCTGCAATGCTTTTGCTTCTGTGAGGCTCGGGCCAACCGCCTGCAAACCAGCCTGAACCTGTCGCTGGGCTCGGCGCTGAGGATCGTGCCGTGATCAGGCCAGGCCGAGCAGGCGCACCGCATTGCCCTTCAATATGCCGGGCATCACTTCGGGCTTGAAGCCCGCGTCCTCGAAGTCCTTCATCCAGCGCTCGGGCGTGATCAGCGGATAGTCGCTGCCGAACAGGATGCGGTCCTTCAGCAGCGTGTTGGCGTACTGCACCAGCTGCTTCGGAAAGTACTTGGGACTCCAGCCCGACAGGTCGATCCAGACGTTGGGCTTGTGCGTGGCGACCGACAAGGCTTCGTCCTGCCAGGGGAAGCTGGGATGGGCCATGACGATCTGCATGTCGGGGAAGGCTATGGCCACGTCGTCCAGATGCATGGGGTTGCTGTACTCCAGGCGCAGACCGCCGCCGCAGCGCATGCCCGAGCCTATGCCGCTGTGGCCTGTGTGGAAGATGGTCGGCATCTTGTGGGCGTTGATCACCTCGTAGATCGGCCAGGCCATCTTGTCGTAAGGGTGGTAGCCCTGCACCGTGGGGTGAAACTTGAATCCCTTGACGCCGTGCTCCTTGATCAGGCGCTCGGCTTCGCGCGCGCCCATCTTGCCCTTGTGCGGGTCGATGCTGGCAAAGCACATCATCATGTCGCTGTTCTCGCGGGCGGCCTGGGCGATCTCCTCGTTCGGGATGCGCCTGCGGCCGAGGTTCGATTCGCTGTCCACGGTGAACATCACCAAGCCGATCTTGCGCTCCCGGTAGTAGGCGATGGTTTCGGCGATGGTGGGCCGGCGGTTCGAGCGGAAGTATTTGTCGGCCGCGCGGTCGTACTCCTCTCCATAGTTGTCGAAGGGGTTCCAGCAGCTGACTTCCGCGTGGGTGTGGACATCGATGGCAATGAGGTTGGCGTGATCCATGAGGTGCTCCGGGCCTAGGGAAAGTCCTAGGAAAGTCCTGGTAAGAGGGGCTTGGTTTGGTTATTATTTATAACCATAATCCACCCACTTGGCAAACACTTCATGAGCAACAAAGACGTCCACCTCGAGATCCGCGACTCTGTCGCCATCGTCCGGCTGAGCCGCCCGGCCAAGCGCAATGCACTCAGCGACGGCCTCATCCTGGCCCTACGCAACGTCTTCGAGAATCTGCCCGACACCGTGCGGGCGGCGGTGCTCGACGGCGAAGGCGAACATTTCTGCGCTGGCCTGGACTTGTCGGAGCTCAAGGAGCGGGACGCCGGACAGGGCCTGCATCACTCGCGCATGTGGCACGCGGCCCTGGAATGCCTGCAATACGGGCCGGTACCGGTCGTGGCCGCGCTGCACGGCGCCGTGGTCGGGGGCGGCCTGGAACTGGCCAGCGCCTGCCACATCCGCGTCGCGGACGAATCGACCTTCTACGCGCTGCCTGAGGGCTCGCGCGGCATCTTCGTCGGTGGCGGTGGCGCGGTGCGTATTCCACGCCTCATCGGCGCAGCCCGCATGGCCGACATGATGCTTACCGGCCGCGTGTACAACGCGCAGGATGGCGAGCGTATCGGTTTCGCCCAATACCTCGTGCCGTTGGGCCAGGCCTTCGACAAGGCATTCGAGCTGGCCCAGCGGGTGGCGCAGAACGCACCGCTGACCAACTATGCCCTGATGCACGCCCTGCCCCGCATCGCCGAGCAGCCGGCCGACCAGGGCTTCCTCACCGAGGCGCTGATGGCGGCCATCGCCCAGAGCGCCCCTGAAGCCAAGAGCCGAGTGAAGGATTTCCTCGAAGGCCGCGCCAACAAGGTCAAGAAAGATTGAACCGATGAATGCCACTGCCCCGAAATACCGTCCGCTGAAATTCGGCGTCACGCGCGTGGTCATGCGGGACGGTGGGGGAGGCGTGCGCTACATGAAAGCGGAGCAGCCGCTGGGCGAGCACGCGTTGCGAATCACCGACCGTCTGGTGCATTGGGCCCAGGCCGCACCGGATCGCAGCTTCATGGCCCGCCGCACCAGGAACGCCGACGGCACGACGGGCTCGTGGCGCCACGTGTCGTTCAGCGAGGCGCTGGATAGCGCGCGGCGCATCGGCCAGGCTCTGCTCGACCGCGGCCTCGACGCGCAGCGGCCGGTTGTCATCCTGAGCGAAAACGACCTCGAGCACGCGATGCTGGCGCTAGGCTGCATCTACGCGGGCGTGCCCTACTGCCCTGTGTCGCCGGCCTACTCTACGGTGAGCCAGGACTACGACAAGCTGCGCCATGTGCTTGGCACCTTGACGCCCGGGCTGGTCTTTGCAGCGGATGGTGCGCGCTATGGCAAGGCCATCGCTGCCGCCGTGGCGGCAGATGTCGAAGTTGTGCTGGCCGCCGGCACGCTCGAAGGCCGCAAGACTACGCCGTTTGCCGCGCTTCTTGCGGCGGATGCGAGACCGGCGGTCGATGCCGCCATGCGAGCGACCGGCCCGGACACCATCGTCAAGTTTCTGTTTACCTCCGGCTCGACCAAGCTGCCCAAGGCCGTGATCAACACCCAGGGCATGTGGTGCGCCAACCAGCAGCAGATGCGCGAGTCCATGCCGGTGCTGGCCGAGGAGCCGCCGGTGCTGGTGGACTGGCTTCCGTGGAATCACACCTTCGGCGGCAATCACAATTTCGGCCTCACCCTCTACAACGGCGGCACGCTCTACATCGACGACGGCAAGCCGGTGCCCGCGCTCATGGGCGAAACGCTGCGCAACCTGCGCGAGATCGCGCCCACCGTTTATTTCAACGTCCCCACGGGCTTCGAAGCCATCGCCAACGCGATGAAAACCGACGACGCGTTGCGGCGCAACCTCCTGTCGCGCGTGCGCATGTTCTTCTACGCCGGCGCCGCGCTGGCGCAGCCGGTGTGGGACGCCTTGCACGAGAGCCAGGAACGCGAGATCGGCGAACGCATCGTCATGGGTACCGGCCTGGGCATGACCGAATCCTCGCCATTCGCGATCTTCATCACCAACCCCAACGTCAAGGCAGGCTATCTGGGTGTGCCCACGCCCGGGCTGGAACTGAAGCTGGTTCCCGTGCAAGGCAAGGCCGAGGTGCGCTACAAAGGCCCCAACATCACGCCGGGCTACTGGCGCAATGAAGAAGCCACGAAGGAGTGCTTCGATGACGAGGGATTTTTCTGCACCGGCGACGCTGTGCGATGGATCGATGAGAACGACGTGCACCAGGGCCTGCGGTTCGACGGCCGCATCGCCGAGGACTTCAAGCTCGCCACCGGCACCTTCGTCAGCGTGGGGCCGCTGCGCGGCAAGATCATCGCCGCGGGTGCGCCTTACGTGCAGGATGCAGTGATAACGGGCATCAATCTCAAGGAGGTCGGCGCGCTGATCTTTCCGACGGCCGCCGTGCGCAAGCTGGCGGGCCTGCCCGACGACGCAACGCTGAAGCAGGTGCTGGAGAGCGCCCCAGTCCAGGCCTGTTTCCAGAAGGTCGTCAACGGGCTCGCCACCGGCGCGACCGGCAGCGCCAACCGCATCGCGCGGCTGCACCTGATGCACGAGCCGCCCTCCATCGACAAGGGCGAGGTCACCGACAAGGGATCGATCAACCAGCGCGCCGTGCTCAAGCACCGCGAAGCCATGGTGGACGCCCTGCATGCCGGCACCCTCCCCTTCACCATCCAACCCCAAGGAAACTCATGAACATCCAGGGACATGCCGCGCTCGTCACCGGTGGCGCTTCGGGCTTGGGCGAAGCCACTGCGCGGGAACTTGCACGGCTGGGCGCCAAGGTAGCGGTGTTGGATGTCAATCCGGCACTGGCCGAGAAAGTCGCCGCAGACATCGGCGGTGTGGCTTGCCAGTGCGACATCACCAACGCGGAAAGCGTCGCGGCGGCATTGGCGAAGGCGACGCAAGCGCATGGCCCCGCCCGCATCCTGATGAACATCGCGGGTATCGGCTCGGCCAAGCGCGTGGTGCAAAAGGACGGCTCCGCCGCACCCTTGGAAGACTTCGCCCGGGTCATCAACGTCAACCTGATCGGCAGCTACAACGTGAGCCGCCTGTTCGCCGCGGAATGCGCCAAGCTTGCGCCGCTGGAAGACGGCGAGCGCGGCGTGATGATGTTCACCGCGTCGGTCGCTGCATTCGATGGACAGGTCGGCCAGCAGGCCTACAGCGCATCCAAGGCCGGCCTGGCAGGCATGACGCTGCCGATGGCGCGCGACCTGGCCCAGCACGGCATCCGCGTGTGCACCATCGCGCCCGGCCTGTTCGCGACGCCGCTGCTGAAGCAGCTGCCGGAACCCGTACAGCAGTCGCTGGCGGCATCCATTCCCTTCCCGCCGCGGCTGGGCAAGCCCGAGGAGTTCGCCCAGCTCGCCGTGCATATCGTCACCAACACCCATCTCAACGGCGAAGTGATCCGCCTGGATGGAGCGCTGCGCATGGCGCCGCGTTGAGCCCCGTATCACTTCAAAGAGGAGAAAGACACTATGACGACACGCCGTGAATTCGTGCAGCGATCCGCCGCCCTTGCCGCCCTCGGCGCGGCCGGCGTGCCGCTGGGGGCCCAGGCCCAGAACCTCGAGCTGGCCAAGATCCTCTGCGGCTTCCCGCCCGGCGGTACCAGCGACGCGATCTCGCGCCGCATCGCCGACAAGCTGCGCGGCGGCTACGCCACCAACGTGGTCGTCGAAAACAAGCCGGGTGCCGGCGGGCAGATCGCGGTCACCACGCTGAGGGACAGTCCCGCCGACGGCAGCACCATGCTGCTGACGCCTTCGTCGATGTTGTCGATCTACCCGTTCACGTATCCCAAGCTCCCGTACAAGCCATTGGAAGACCTGCAGCCGGTGTCGCTGGCCTGCACCTTCAACCACGGCTTTGGCGTGGGGCCCGCCGTGCCGGAATCCGTGAAGGACTTCAAGGGCTTCCTGGCCTGGGCGAAAGCCAACCCCGAGAAGGCGAACTACGGCTCGCCCGCGGCTGGGTCCATGCCGCACATGGTCGCCGCCCTGGCGTCGATACTCTCCGGCGTGCCACTCAAGCACATCCCCTATCGCGGCTCCGCACCAGGCATCCAGGACTTGCTCGGAGGACAGATCGCCGCGATGTGCTCGCCCATCGGCGACTACCTGCCCTACATCAAGACGGGCAAGCTGCGCGTCTTGGCGATCTCGGGCGTCAACCGCAGCCAGTTCGTTGCCGATGTACCCACGTTCCGCCAGCAGGGCCTGCCGATCACCGTGCGCGAGTGGTATGGCCTGTTCCTGCCGGGCAAGGCCAGCGCGCAGACCGCGCGCCGCGCAGCCGCCTACGTGCAGACCGCGCTGTCGCAGCCGGATGTCGTGACCAGCATGGCCCAGTTCGGCATGGAGGTGCAGTCCTCCTCGCCGCAAGTCCTCGGGGACCTGCTGAAGGCCGACGCCGACGAATGGCGCAGGTTGATCAAGCAGATCGGCTTTACAGCAGAATCTTGACCGTCACGTTCGAAAACAAGCAGGAGACTTTCATGACCACCCGCCGTCACTTCGTGCAATCCGCTGCATCGCTCGCCGCATTCGGCGCCTTTCCCCTCGCCGCATTTGCGCAGGCCTTCGAGGCGGTGAAAATCATCAACGGCTTCCCGGCCGGCGGCACCGCCGACAGCACCAGCCGCCGCGTCGCCGAAAAAATCGGTGGTACCGCTTACGCCAGGAACGCGGGCGTGGTGGAGAACAAGCCCGGCGCCGGCGGCCGCATCGCCTGCGAAGTGGTCAAGGGCGCGCCGCCGGATGGCGCGACGCTGCTGCTCACGCCCTACTCCTGCATGTCGATCTACCCGCACATCTACAGCAAGCTCAGCTACGACCCGTTCAAGGACTTCGTTCCGGTGTCCATGGGCGCGGTGATGACGCATGCATTGACGGTGGGCCCGCTGGTACCGGCCAGCGTGAAGACCGTCAAGGACTACCTGGCCTGGGCCAAGGCCAACCCCAAGGATGCGAGCTATGGCTCGCCGGCCGCCGGCTCGACGCCGCATTTCCTGGCCGCGCTGCTGGGCATCAACAACGGCGTGGAACTCAAGCACGTGCCGTATCGCGGATCGCTGCCGGCCGTGGCCGACCTGATCGGCGGGACGCTTGCTTCGACTTCGACGCCCACCGGCGATGCCTTGGCCAATCACAGGGCCGGCAAGATCCGCATCATCGCGACTTCCGGCGCCCAGCGCACACCCTTCACCCCCGAAGTGGCCACGTACGCCGAGCAGGGGTTCGCGGAGCTGACCACGGAGGAATGGTTCGGCTTCTACGCACCCGCACGCACGCCGGCCAACGTCGTGGCCAACGCCAACGCGGCGATCAACGCCGCGCTCAAGGACAAGGGCGTCATCGATTCGCTGGCCGTCATGGGCCTGGTGGCCCAGGGTTCGACGCCGGCCGAAATGGAAAAGAGCCAGAAGGACGAGCACACCCGCTGGGGCCCGCTCGTCAAGAAGGTCGGGTTCACGGCAGAATCGTGATCTCCAACGCATGACGATCAAATCCGCCCCCGCCGTCGATCAGGTCGATACCAGCTACCTGGAAGGCCTGATCGGCTACAACGCGCGGCGGGCGGCGTTGTCCGTCATCGAGGTGTTCCTCGAACGCATGGCAATCTACGACCTGCGGCCGGTGGACTTTTCGGTGCTGTCCCTCATCACGCACAACCCGGGCATCACCTCCCGCCAGTTGTGCAGCACCCTGGGCATCCTGCCGCCGAACCTGGTGGGGATGATCAACGCGCTCGAAAAACGCGAACTGATCCAGCGCCAGCCCCATCCGCGGGATGGCCGGGCGACGGGCCTGCACCTGACCGCGAAAGGCCAAAAGCTCATGCGCGATGCCGAGCGCACCGCGGCCGAACTGGAAGCGGAAGTCGCCGCACGGCTGTCCGCCAGCGAAGCCAGGACGCTGATCAGGCTGCTGAAAAAAATCTACCTATAGGGATTCCCTTAGTCGAACTTGCTATTGTTTGTATAGCAGGAAGTGCGTACACTCCGTTCCCCGCCGTCCAAAAATAACACCGGCCCCGAGGAGTACAGCGCATGAGTTCGAAGGAGAATGCTGCCATCAGCCAGCTGCTGGGGCTGCTGGAGTCGCGCTATGCCATACGCGTGCTGTGGGCACTGCGGGATGGCCACGCGCAGACTTTTCGCCTGCTGCAAGACAGCGTGGGCGGCATCACGCCGAACACGCTCAATACTCGCATCAAGGAATTGCGCGAAGCCGGCCTGGTCAACCACGGCAGCGACGGCTACATCGTCACCCCCACCGGCTCCGACCTGCTCAAACGCATGAACGATCTGCCGGCTTTCGCTTCCAAATGGGTGGCAAGCCAGGCCAAGAAGAAGTAGTCTCACCCCTCATTTTTTAAAAGCAAAGGACATCCCATGATCACCACCCCTTCCGGCCTGCAGTACGAAGACACCACCGTGGGCGGCGGCGCCGAAGCCAAGTCCGGCCAGCACGTGCACGTGCACTACACCGGCTGGCTCTACACCAATGGTGTGCAGGGAGCGAAGTTCGACTCCAGCGTCGACCGCAACGACCCGTTCGCCTTTTCACTGGGCGCGGGCATGGTGATCAAGGGCTGGGACGAAGGCGTTGCCGGCATGAAGATCGGCGGCAAGCGCACGCTGATCATTCCTCCGCAACTGGGCTACGGCGCGCGCGGCGCCGGTGGCGTGATCCCGCCGAACGCCACGCTCAAGTTCGACGTCGAACTGCTCGACGCGCACTGATACCGCCGCCGGCCGCCGCGCCGGGCGGCCCCAAGCAAGGCCAGCCCCCTCGGGGGGCAGCGCAGTACACGGAGTGACAAGCGCGGGGGCTAACTTTTGCGGGCGGTCACTTCGATTTCGATGCGCATTCGCGGATCGGCCAGGCCGGCGGAAATCATCATGGCCGCCGGCCGCACCTCGCCGAAGTACTTGCGCAACACCGGCCAGCACGACTCGAATTCGTCGGCCTTCGGCACCACATAGGTGACACGCACCACGTCTCGCAGACTGGAACCCGCCTGCTCGAGGGCGTGCGATATGTTCTTCATGCACTGCTCGGCCTGGGCCACCACGTCCGGGGCGATGGTCATGCTGGTGTAATCGAAGCCGGTGGTACCGGAGACAAAAACCCAGTCGCCGTCGACCACGGCGCGCGAATAGCCGATGTCCTGCTCGAACGTGGAACCCGAACTGATAAGCCGTCTTGCCATGGGGATGTCTCCTTGGTTTAGCAAGCGAACTTTAGCGCCCACCTCCTTGCTACATATTCCGTAGCGAAAGTCGCAAGTATCACGAGGCGAATGGCTAGAATCGCCGCCATGAGATCGCCTGGTCACCCTCCCCGCCGGCCGGTGCTGGCGCTACTGGACCTGCTCGGGCGACGGGGCACCCTGCGGCTGCTCTGGGAGCTGCGGGATGGCCATCCGCAGAGTTTCCGGCTGCTGCGTTCCAGCGCGGACGACATCTCGCCGTCGGTCATGAACGGCCGCCTCAAGGAGCTGCGGGAGGCGGGCCTGGTAGAGCTTGCGGACGCCGGTTATCGCCTCACGCCAACCGGCCACGAGCTCATCAAGTACCTCAAACCTCTTAATCGCTGGGCCGATGGCTGGGCGGCGGGACTGCCCCCTTCTTTTTTGGGCTGAACCGTTGCCCTTGCCTTGAAAAGGGCTTCAGGGCCCCAAGCTGCTGCGCAGTCCTCATTCCCAGCTAAGAAAAGAGATGTCAGACACGACCCGGACCGAACCCACCCTCGAGCCCTTTCCCGAGGGCCCCAGCCCCGAGGAAAAAGAAGCGGCGCAGGCCGCCAACGATGCCGATGCGCTGAACCAGGCCCAGGCCGAATTGGCCGCGCTGCAGGCCAAGAACGCCGAACTCGGCGAGCAACTCCTGCGGGCCCAGGCCGAGATGCAGAACACCCGCCGCCGCGCCGAGGACGAGATTTCCAAGGCGCGCAAGTTCGCCGTGGAAGGCTTCGCCGAGAGCATGCTCGCGGTGGTCGACAGCCTGGAGGCGGGCTTGGCCCACAAGGACGCCACGGCCGAACAGATCCGCGAAGGCACGCAGGTCACCCTGCGCCAGCTCAAGAGCGCCCTGGAGCGCAACAAGGTGATAGAGATCAACCCCGCCGCAGGCGACAAGTTCGATCCGCACCAGCACCAGGCCATCTCGGTGGTGCCCTTACCCCCCGAATCCACACAGGATGCCAACACCGTCGTGAACGTCCTGCAGAAGGGCTACCTGATCACCGATCGCGTGCTGCGACCGGCCCTGGTGACCGTGGCGGCGCCCAAATAGAGCTTGAAACCACACAGCTTATCCACAAGTAACACACATCGAATCTGAATTGGCCCGCGGGCCGCAAGCAAGGAGAAGCAACATGGGAAGAATCATCGGCATCGACCTCGGCACCACGAACTCGTGCGTGTCCGTGATGGAGGGCAATACGCCCAAGGTCATCGAGAACAGTGAAGGCGCGCGCACCACGCCTTCGATCGTCGCGTACCAGGAAGACGGCGAAATCCTGGTCGGCGCCTCGGCCAAGCGCCAGGCGGTCACCAACGCCAAGAACACCCTTTATGCGGTCAAGCGCCTGATCGGCCGCAAGTTCGAGGAAAAGGAAGTCCAGAAGGACATCCACCTCATGCCCTACAAGATCGTCAAGGCCGACAACGGCGACGCCTGGGTCGAAGTGCGCGGCAAGAAGCTGGCGCCCCCGCAGATCTCCGCCGAAGTGCTGCGCAAGATGAAGAAGACCGCCGAGGATTACCTGGGCGAGCCCGTGACCGAAGCCGTCATCACGGTGCCGGCCTACTTCAACGACAGCCAGCGCCAAGCCACCAAGGACGCCGGCCGCATTGCCGGCCTGGACGTCAAGCGCATCATCAACGAGCCCACCGCGGCGGCCCTGGCCTTCGGCCTGGACAAGCAGGAAAAGGGCGACCGCAAGATCGCCGTGTATGACCTGGGCGGCGGTACCTTCGACATCTCCATCATCGAGATCGCCGACGTCGACGGCGAGAAGCAGTTCGAAGTGCTCTCCACCAACGGCGACACTTTCCTGGGCGGCGAAGACTTCGACCAGCGCATCATCGACCACATCATTGCCGAGTTCAAGAAAGAGCAAGGCGTCGACCTGTCCAAGGACGTGCTGGCCCTGCAGCGCCTGAAGGAAGCCGCCGAAAAGGCCAAGATCGAGCTGTCCAGCAATTCGCAGACCGACATCAACCTGCCCTACATCACGGCCGACGCCAATGGCCCGCGCCACCTGAACATCAAGCTGACCCGCGCCAAGCTCGAGTCGCTGGTGGATGAGCTGATCGCACGCACCATCGAGCCCTGCCGCACGGCCATCAAGGACGCCGGCGTGTCCATCAACGACATCCACGACGTGATCCTGGTGGGCGGCCAGACCCGCATGCCCAAGGTGCAGGAGAAGGTCAAGGAGCTGTTCGGCAAGGAACCGCGCAAGGACGTGAACCCGGACGAAGCCGTCGCCGTGGGCGCCGCGATCCAGGGCCAGGTGCTGGGCGGCGAGCGCAAGGACGTGCTGCTGCTGGACGTGACGCCGCTGTCGCTGGGTATCGAAACCCTGGGTGGCGTGATGACCAAGATGATCACCAAGAACACCACGATCCCGACGAAGTTCGCGCAGACCTTCTCGACGGCCGACGACAACCAGCCGGCCGTGACCATCAAAGTCTTCCAGGGCGAGCGTGACATCGCAGCGGGCAACAAGCTGCTGGGCGAGTTCAACCTGGAAGGCATTCCGCCGGCGCCGCGCGGCCTGCCCCAGATCGAGGTGAGCTTCGACATCGACGCCAACGGCATCCTGCACGTGGGCGCCAAGGACAAGGCCACGGGCAAGGAAAACAAGATCACCATCAAGGCCAACTCGGGCATCTCCGAGGAAGAGATCCAGAAGATGGTGAAGGACGCCGAACTCAACGCCGCCGAGGACAAGAAGAAGCTCGAGATCGTGCAGGCCAAGAACCAGGGCGAAGCGCTGGTCCATAGCGTGCGCAAGAGCCTCACCGAATACGGCGAAAAGCTGGAAGCCGGCGAGAAGGAAAAGATCGAGGCCGTCCTGAAGGACGTCGAGGAAGCGCTCAAGGGCGACGACAAGGCGGCCATCGAGGAAAAGACCAACACCTTGATGACGGCCAGCCAGAAGCTGGGCGAGAAGATGTACGCCGACATGCAGGCGCAGCAGACGGCCCAGGCCGCGGCCGGTGGCGGCGCGGGTGGCGAGGGCGGCGAAGCCCCATCGTCCAAGCCGGCCGACGACAATGTGGTGGACGCCGAGGTCAAGGAAGTGAAAAAGGGCTGATCGCCGTCATGGCGGACCCATGGCCGCATTTACTCGCCGCGTTCGACCGATACCTTGCGGTATCGTCGAGCGCGGCGTTTCGCCTAAACCGTAGATAACGATGGCCACCAAAAGAGACTATTACGAAATCCTGGGCGTTCCCAAGAACGCCACGGATGAAGAGATCAAGAAGGCGTATCGCAAGCTCGCGATGAAGCACCACCCTGACCGCAACCAGGGCGAGGACAAGGGCGCGGAAGCCAAGTTCAAGGAGGCCAAGGAAGCGTACGAGATGCTGTCGAACGCCGACAAGCGCGCGGCGTACGACCAGTTCGGCCATGCGGGCGTGGACCCCAACATGCGCGGCGCCGGCGGGCCGGGCGCGGAAGGCTTCGGCGGCTTCGCCGAGGCCTTCGGCGACATCTTCGGCGACATCTTCGGGCAGCAGCGCGGCGGTGCGGCCGGTGCGCGCGGGGGCCGCCAGGTCTACCGCGGCAGCGACCTCTCCTACGCCATGGAGATCACGCTGGAAGAGGCCGCGCTCGGCAAGGAGGCGCAGATCCGCATTCCTTCCTGGGAAGGCTGCGACACCTGCCACGGCACCGGCGCCAAGCCGGGCACTCAGGCCAAGACGTGCAGCACCTGCCATGGCCAGGGCGTGGTGCAGATGCGCCAGGGTTTCTTCAGCGTGCAGCAGACCTGCCCGCATTGCCGCGGCGCGGGCAAGATCATCCCCGAGCCCTGCACCACCTGCCACGGCCAGGGCCGCGTCAAGAAGCAGAAGACACTGGAAGTGAAGATCCCCGCCGGCATCGACGACGGCATGCGCATCCGCAGTTCCGGCAACGGCGAGCCGGGCACCAATGGCGGGCCGCCGGGCGACCTGTACATCGAGATCCGGCTGAAGAAGCACGACATCTTCGAGCGCGAAGGCGATGACCTGCATTGCGTCGTGCCGATCAGTTTCACGCGGGCGGCGCTGGGCGGCGAAATCGAAGTGCCTACCCTGCAGGGCAAGGCGGCGATCGACATTCCCGAGGGCACCCAGGCGGGCAAGCAGTTCCGCCTGCGCGGCAAGGGCATCAAGGGTGTGCGCTCCAGCTATCCCGGCGACCTGTATTGCCATATCGCCGTGGAAACGCCGGTGAAGCTCACCGAGTACCAGCGCAAGCTTCTCAATGAACTGGACGAGTCGCTCAAGAAAGGCGGCGCCAAGCACTCCCCCACCGAGGAGAGCTGGGCCGACAAGCTGAAGGGCTTTTTTAGTACATAGTCGCGGCCTGTTCGTGGGTGATTCGTAGTTTCTAGGTCACATACCTATGCGCCCGGGGCGCGGATAGAGGCAGAATGCGGCCATGTCGCTCAAGCTCTTCCGTTCCACCGGTTATGAGTCCATCCTCTCGCCCGGCGAAACCCGGGCGTCGATGCACCCGGGCTGGATCATCACAGCCGTCAGCGCCTGGGCCGGATTCGCCTGCAACGTGGCACTTTGGCGTGAACTATGGACGGGCGACCCGGCGGGCCTGGCATGGGCCTTCGCACTGGGCGCCTTCGTCGCGGCCGTCTGCGCGGCGATCCTGAGCTTGCTGGGTTGGCGCAAGACGCTCAAGCCGGCCGCCACTTTGATCCTGTTTGTCGCCGCGCTCTTCGCTTGCGCAATCTGGGCACAAGCCCTCCCCGTGGATGCGAGCCTGATGCAAAAACGGCTCTCCACGATCCTCCTGCCGCCGTGGGCCAGCCTGCTGCGCTGGCAGGTATCGGCATCGCTCGCGGTGCTCGCCCTGGCACCCACGGTCTTGCTGTGGAACACGCAGGTGCGACGCCTGCCGGGCCCCCAGCAACTGAGTATCAACATGATGGGAATCCTGCTGGCTTCCATCATGGTCGCCGCCAGCGGCTTCTTGCTGTTCCGAGGCTCCTTCTAGGCGCTATGGCCGAACGCAGCAGTCCCGCGTTCCGTGCCTTGCTCGCCCACCAGATCAACAGCACCTCCGAGGCATTGCGCCGCGGCGCCGCATTGCGAATGCGCCGCGAACACGACGTCAGCCTGATGGAGTGGCGCACGCTGGCACTGATCGGGCATCTGCAGCCGGTAGGCCTGCGCGACCTGGCGGCCGATTTCGGCGCGGACAAGGCCCAGATCAGCCGGATCGTCAAGGCCCTGGTGACCCGGGGCCTGGTCGCGAGGCGGCTGCGCGAAGGTGACGCCCGCTCGGCGCAACTCGAACTGACCGAATCGGGCCGCAGCAAGACCGTGGCCCTGGAGCGCGCGGCCCAGGAGCGCGACCAAGCGTTTCGCGCCTGCCTCGAGCCGGCCGAGGTGGAGCAGCTGGCCGGCATGCTGGCGCGCATCCGGGCGCGGGCTCAGGAACTGCTGGAAGAAGAGGAGCGGCTGCAGCCTGGCCAAGGCTAGCCGCTGCTAAAACAGGCTGCCCTGCCCCACCGCCCCGGGCCTGCGGAACGCGGTGGCGTCCAGGTGGACCCTCTCGCGGTTGAAGCCGAGCCTGCTGCTGGCCTTCTGGAACCTCTGGGCTATCAGCTCGGCCCAGGGCCCTGCCCCCTTCATGCGTGTGGCGAAATCGCTGTCGTAGTCCTTCCCGCCACGCATGTCGTGGATGCGCGCCATGATTCTTTGCGCGCGTTGGGGATAGTGCACTTCGAGCCACTCCTTGAACAGCGGGCTCACTTCCCATGGCAATCGCAGCACGTGATAGAAGGCGCTTCTCGCCCCCGCCTCCCACGCGGCCTCCAGCACCTGCTCCATATCGTCGGTGAGGAAAGGGATCTGCGGGGCCAGGCTGACTCCGCAGGGCACGCCATGCTCGGCCAGCGTGCGCAGGATGCGCAGCCGCCGGTGCGGCGCCGCGGCGCGCGGCTCGAGCTTGCGGGTGAGTTCCGCGTCCAGGGTGGTGATCGTGACGTTCACGCTCGCCAGGCCCATCGCCGCCATCGGCGCGATCAGGTCCAGGTCGCGTTCGACACCGCTGGACTTGGTCACCAGCGAGAACGCGTGGCGCGTCTCGTGCATCAGCTCTATCACCGAGCGCGTCAGGCGAAGTTCGCGCTCCACCGGCTGGTAGCAGTCGGTGGACGTGCCGATGGCGATGAGCCGAGGCTCGTAGTTCTTCCTGGCCATCTCCGCGCGCAGCACTGTCGCGATATTGCGCTTGGCAACGATCTTGGTTTCGAAGTCGAGACCGGGCGACAGGTTGATGTAGCTGTGGTTGGGCCGCGCATAGCAATAGATGCAGCCATGCTCGCAGCCGCGGTAGGGGTTGATCGAGCGGTCGAAGTACACGTCGGGCGACTCGTTGCTGCTGATGATGCTGCGCGCGTCCTCCCACATCACTTCGGTGCGAAGCGGCTCACGCGGCTGCGCCAGGCCTTCGCCCAACGTGTCCCAGCCGTCGTGGAACACCTGGCGGCTGTCCCGCTCGAAACGATGCGCAAGCCAGGTGGCCGCGCCGCGTCCCTTGACGGCTTCCAATGGAACCCTGACTTCATCCATGGCGCGCCTCGATACTGTTCATATTTACAGTATGCACCGGACAACCCCACCATGCAAGGCCTGCGGGCGTACATGCGAGCACTTAACACTTTCAGCGAACAGCAAATTGCCTAGCGGCCGCGAGGTTTTTTCGTAGCGACACAAAAGCAACGAATGGTTTCATACACCTATCGCCACAACCGTTGGGGCGCAGCAGTCAAAGGGGATCGCGTGAAAGAAACAAACAAGCCCGCCAGCCGCAAGGCCAAGATCCTGGTCGTGGACGACACGCCCGACAACCTGTTCCTGATGGGCGCCCTGCTCGAGGACAAGCACGAGGTCACGACTGCCCCCGACGGCGCGACGGCCCTGCAGATGGCGCAGTCAGACGCACCGCCCGAACTGATCCTTCTGGACATCATGATGCCGGAGATGGATGGCTACGAAGTGATGCGCCGCTTGCGCCAGAACGTGGCTACCGCCAGCATCCCCGTGATCTTCCTCACCGCGCTGACCAGCATAGAAGAAGAGCAGTTCGGCCTGGACCTCGGCGCCGTCGACTACATCACCAAGCCGATCAGCCCCCCTGTGGTGCTGGCCCGCGTGAACACCCACCTGGAGCGCAGCGCCAACGCGCGCCGGCTGCAAGCCTTGTCCGAGAAGCTCAGCCGCTACCTGGCGCCGCAGGTGTACAAGTCGCTGTTCGACGGCTCGCGCGACGCCGAGATCCGCACGCAGCGCAAGAAGCTCACGGTGTTCTTCTCCGACATCAAGGACTTCACCGCCTCGACCGCCAAATGGCAGCCCGAGGACATCACCTTCCTGCTCAACAGCTACTTCTCGGAGATGTCGAAGATCGCAATGGAGTATGGCGGCACACTGGACAAGTTCATCGGCGACGCCATGGTGATCTTCTTTGGCGACCCGGAAACCCGTGGCGTCAAGGAGGACGCGCTGCAGTGCGTGAAGATGGCCATGGCGATGCAGCGCCGCATGTCCGAGCTGCAGATCCTGTGGCGCGAAATGGGCTCGGACAAGACTTTCCAGGTCCGCATGGGCATCAACACGGGTTACTGCGACGTGGGCAACTTCGGCAGCGACCTGCGGATGGACTACACCATCATCGGCTCCGAAGTGAACATGGCCGCCCGACTGGAGCACGCGGCCGACCCCGGCGGCATCCTGATTTCCAAGGAAACCTATGGCCTGGTGCGTGACGAAATCGTCGCCACCGAGCAGCAGCCGATCATGGTCAAGGGCTTTTCCGAGCCGGTCTCGGCCTACGCCGTGGAGGAAGAAGCCGAGGTGCAGGGGACCACGCGCAAGGTGTTCCAGTGGGAGCGCCTGGGCATGCGGGTGCTGATCGACCTGGACCGCCTGCCTTCGACGGAGCGCGCCGCGGCGGCGGTGGAACTGCGCGAAATGGCCGACCGCCTGCACTAATGAAGCGCGAAACGCTGGCGGACATCGCTTCCCTCGAAGCGCAGCTGCACGAGGCCAGGCAGGCGCTGGAAGCGCGCACCCGCGAACTCGGCGAAGCGCGCTCCACGCTTTCGCTGCTGTATGCCACGCTGGACTCCACCACCGACGGCGTGCTTGCGGTCCGCTACGAGCCCAAATCGATGCACTACAACATCGGGTTCGTCAAAATGTGGGGCTTGCCGGAAGACGCGCTCAGCAGCCTCTCCGAGGAGGAACTGATCGCGATGCAGGCGGTACAGGTCCTGAACCCCGATCACTTCATCCGCCAGATCCGGTCGCGGGCCCCCGATGGGGAAGACTTTGGCGTCATCGAGCTCAAGGACGGGCGCATCTTCGAGCGTTCCGTGACACCCCAGCACGCGAGCGGCCGCTGCATAGGCAAGGTCATCAACTACCGTGACGTGACCCAGCGGGTGCACTTCGAGCACAAGATGATGTTCAACCACGTGGTGGTGGAGAGCTCCGGCCCGATGATGTGGGTCGACTACACGAGGAAGCTGGTCACCTATGCCAACCGTGCGGCGTGCGACTTGCTGGGATACCGCATCGAGGAATTCGTCGGCACCAGCATCGAAGTCCTCGATGTGAACTACTCGCCCGAGGCCATCGCGCCGCTCGATGAGGAATTGCGCCGCACCGGCAAGCCCATCAACTTCCGGACGGTCTACAAACGCAAGGACGGGCACCGGCGCAACGTCGATGCCACGGCATCGCTGACCCAGGATGGCGACCGCGACATCTACATCATCAGTTTCAAGGACATCACGCAGCAGAAAGCGGCAGCCCTTGAGACCAGGCGCCATCAGGCGCTGATGGACGCACTGATCAACTCGATTCCGGACACCATCGCGTATCGCGATCCGCAAGGCGTGTTCCTCGGCTGCAACGAGGCGTTCTCCGCCATGACGGGAAAGTCCGCCGCCGAAGTCACCGGCCATACCGCGCGCCAGCTGTTTCCGCAGGAACGGGCCGAGGTCGTCTGCGCCCGGGACGAAGAGATGCTGGCCACGTTGCAGAAGTCGTCGGCTGAAGAACTGGCCACCTACCCGGACGGCAAGCAAATCTATCTCGAGACCGTGCGCAACCCGCTGCGCGACCAGGACGGCAATCTGCTGGGCATCCTGGCGATCGGCCGCGACGTGACCGAGCGCAGGAAGGCCGAAGAAGCAGTCCGGCAGGCCAAGGAACTGGCCGAAGAGGCGACGCAGATGAAAACCGATTTCCTGGCCAACATGAGCCATGAGATCCGCACGCCGATGAACGCCATCATCGGCCTGTCGCACCTGGCCCTGAAGACCGAACTCACGCCCCGGCAACGCGACTACATCAGCAAGGTGCAGGCCTCCGGCCAGCATCTGCTGGGCATCATCAATGACATCCTGGATTTTTCAAAGGTAGAAGCCGGCAAGCTGGCTATCGAACGGACCGATTTCGAGCTGGAGAAGCTGCTGGACAACGTGGCCAACCTCATCACCGAGAAGAGCGGCGCCAAAGGCCTCGAGCTGGTGTTCGACATCAGCCCCGAAGTGCCGCAGCGGCTGCTGGGCGATTCGCTGCGCATCGGCCAGATCCTGATCAACTACGCGAACAACGCAGTCAAGTACACCGAAAAGGGCGAGATCGTCATTGCGGCGCGGGTACAGGAGCGCGACGAGCATGGCGTACTGCTGCATTTCGCGGTCACCGATACCGGCATCGGCCTCACCGATGAACAGAAGGGCCGGCTGTTCCAGAGTTTCCAGCAAGCCGATACTTCCACCACCCGCAGGTACGGAGGCACGGGCCTGGGCCTGGCCATCTCGAAACAGCTCGCGGAACTCATGGGCGGCGGCGTGGGCGTGCAAAGCCGGGTCGGGCATGGCAGCACCTTCTGGTTCACGGTGCGCGTCGGCGTCAGCCAATGCCGTGCCGCGGGCGAGCCCAGGCGCGCTGCGGTAACCGAGCTGGCGGCGATCAAGGGCGCGCGGATCCTGGTGGTGGAGGACAACGAAATCAACCAGCGGGTGGCAAGCGAGATCCTGCAAGACGCAGGCTTCGTCGTAGATGTTGCGGAAAACGGCCAGGTGGGCGTCGAAATGGCCCGGCGCGGCGGCTACGACCTGGTGCTGATGGACATGCAGATGCCGGTGATGGATGGCGTGACGGCGACGCTCGAAATTCGCAAGCACCAAGCCCTGGCCGGCCTGCCCATCGTGGCGATGACTGCCAATGCCATGCAGCGCGATCGCGAGCGCTGCCTGAAGGCCGGCATGAAGGATTTCGTCACCAAGCCGATCGACCCGGACGGCCTCTTCCAGGTCCTCTTGAAATGGATCCAGCCGCGCGGCGCCAAAGAGCCGGTCAACGCGCCGAAAGCAAGGCCAGCCGCTGCCGCCGCCGGCCCTGACGCCCTGGCCCGCGTGCCCGGCCTGGACGTTGTCACCGGCATGCGCCGCATGATGGGCAAGACGCCGCTGTACCTGTCCATGCTGCGGCGCTATGTCGCGGGCCAGCGCACCTGCCCCGCCGAACTGCGCGACGCGCTGGACAGTGGAGACTGGCCCAGGGCCGAACGGCTTGCCCATACGGCAAGGGGAGTGTCGGGCAGCATCGGCGCCGTCCAGATTCCCGAACATGCGGAGGCCCTGGAGCAGGCGATCCGGGACAAACGCCCGCGCGGCGAAGTCGAGCAGCATCTGCACGACTTTGAAGTCTGCCTGGTTGCATTGATCGCGGGCATCGAAGAATCCTTGCCGCAAGCGCAGACCCCGTGACATTGTCGAGTTTTCAGTAATTACTGAAAACTGAGGAAGCTGTTGCATAATGCCGGTATGGCGTTGCAGCAGCACCTCCCGCCCCTGTCCAGCCAGTTCGTCGCGCACTTCGGCGAGATGGGCAGCCGCTGGGGCATCAACCGCACGGTCGGACAGATCTACGCGCTGATCTTCATCTCGCAGCGCGCGCTCAACGCCGACGAAATCGCCGAATCGCTCGAGTTCTCGCGCTCCAACGTGAGCATGGGCCTGAAGGAATTGCAGTCGTGGCGGCTGGTGCGCCTGCGGCACCTGCCCGGCGACCGGCGCGAGTACTTCGAAGCGCCCGCCGACGTATGGGAAATCTTCCGTGTGCTGGCCGAGGAGCGGCGCCGGCGCGAGATCGAACCCACGCTGTCCATGCTGCGCATGGCCTTGCTCGAAGAACCCACCAGCGAGGCCGAGCGCCATGCGCAGGCACGCATGCGGCAGATGCACGAGTTGATCGACCGGTTGATGACCTGGTTCGACGACGTGCAGAAACTCGCCCCCGAAACCGCCATGCAACTCATGGGCATGGGCGCCACGGTGACCAAGGTCCTGGAGCTGAAGGACCGCATGACGGGCAAGTCGCCCGCCTCCAACAAGAAGGCCTGACCTATGGACACACTCCTGCTTTCGCGCATCCAGTTCGCGGCCAACATCAGCTTCCACATCCTCTTCCCGACGATCAACATCGCGCTGTGCTGGTTCCTGCTGTACTTCCGCCTGCGCCACAGCGCGGTGAAAGGCACGCCGGCCGCGCAGGGATGGGAAGAGGCGTACTACCTGTGGACCAAGATCTTCGCCCTCACCTTCGCGCTGGGTGTGGTGTCGGGCATCACCATGAGTTTCCAGTTCGGCACCAACTGGCCCGGCTACATGGAAAAAGCGGGCAACATCGCGGGCCCGCTGCTGGGATATGAGGTGCTTACCGCATTCTTCCTGGAAGCCACCTTCCTGGGCATCATGCTGTTCGGCCGCGACAGGGTGTCGGACCGGGTGCACCTGGTGGCCACGATGATGGTCGCCGCGGGTACCACCTTGTCGGCCTTCTGGATCCTCAGCTTGAATTCGTGGATGCAGACGCCCACCGGCTACGAGATGATCGAGGGCAAGGTCCACGCCACCGATTGGCTGGAAGTGATCTTCAATCCCTCGTTCCCCTACCGCCTCGCACACAAGCTGCTGGCTTCCACCCTGACGGCCTCGTTCCTGATCGCGGGTCTGTCCGCTTGGCAGCTGCTGCGCAACACCGCCAACCAGGGCACGCGCCGCGCGTTGCGCGCAGCGGTCATCGCCGCTGCCGTCGCCATCCCGTTGCAGATCGTCGCGGGCGACCTGCACGGGCTGAACACGCTGGAGCACCAGCCGGCCAAGATCGCAGCGATCGAGGGCATCTGGCATACCGAAAAGAGCGCGCCGCTGACTCTGTTCGGCTGGCCCAACGAAAGGGAGCGGCGCACTGACTATGCGATCCAGGTCCCCAAGCTCGCCAGCCTGATCCTGGCCCATGACATCAACGCCGAACTCAAGGGCTTGAATGAATTTCCCAATGCCCACCCGCCGGTGGCGGCCGTGTTCTGGAGTTTCCGCGTGATGGTGGGCATGGGCGTAGTGATGCTGCTGGTGTCGTGGTGGTGCGCCTGGGCGCTGTGGCGCGACAAGTCCTTCTCGCGATTGCAGTTGTGGGTGCTGACGGCGATGACTTTCTCGGGCTGGGTGTCCACGCTGGCGGGCTGGTACGTCACCGAGATCGGCCGCCAGCCCTTCCTGGTCTATGGCGTGCTGCGCACGGCGGACCTGGTAGCCCCGCATCCACCTGTCATGGTGCTCTCGACCCTGATCGCCTACCTGGTCGTGTATGTCCTGCTGCTGGCGTCGTATGTGCTGGTGCTGATGTACATGGCGCAGCATCCTACCAAGCCAACACCCGAAACGCCCCAAAGCCCGAAAGCCGCAACCCCGATCGGAGGCCCCGCATGAACTTCACCTGGGCAGAAATGCTTCCACTGTTCTTCATGGCGGTGATGGGGCTGGCGTTGCTGGCATACGTAGTGCTGGACGGCTACGACCTGGGCGTCGGCATCCTGCTGCCGTTCGCCACCGACGACGAGAAGGACGTGATGGTCTCCAGCATCGGCCCGTTCTGGGACGCCAACGAAACCTGGCTGGTGCTGGGCATAGGCGTGCTGCTGATCGCGTTTCCCTCGGCCCATGGCATCGTGCTGTCGGCCCTGTACCTGCCGGTGGCGGTGATGCTGATCGGGCTGGTCCTGCGCGGCGTCTCCTTCGACTTCCGCGTCAAGGCACGGGCTACGCACAAGAACATGTGGAACGCCCTGTTCGCCATCGGCTCCTTGATGGCGGCCACGGCGCAAGGCTGGATGCTGGGGAGCTACCTGACCGGCTTCGACTACGGCATCTGGTCGCTGCTATTCAGCCTGGGCATAGCGCTGACGCTGCCGACGGCCTACGCCATGCTCGGGGCGGGCTGGCTGATCATGAAGACCGGCGACGAGTTGCAGTTCAAGGCGGTCGGCTGGGCCCGCAAGGTGCTGTGGCCCATGGGTGCGGCGCTGGTCGGCATTTCGGCGGCAACACCCGCGGTCAGCCAGACGGTGTTCGACAGGTGGTTCAACATGCCGCAATTCATAGGCCTGTTGCCCATTCCGGTGGCGTGCGCCGCCGCGTTCTACGCGGCCTTCCACGTGATCGGCAAACCCAGGGTAGTAGCGGCGGGCTATGGCTGGGTGGTGTTCGCCAGCACGGTGCTGATCTTCGTGCTGGCCTTCCTGGGCCTGGCGTACAGCCTCTATCCCTATATCGTGATCGACCGGCTGACGGTCTGGCAAGCCGCAAGCGCGACCAAATCACTGATCTTCATCTTCGTGGGCGTGGCCATCACGCTGCCAGCCATCATCGTGTACACGATCTTCATGTACCGCGTGTTCTGGGGCCGGGCACGGGCCCTGAATTACTAGGCCGATTCCAGCGCTTCGCGTTGCGGCAGCAGGCGCTGCTGCGCGTCCCGGTACTCGCGCTTCAGGCGCGACACCAGTGCCGCCGTGCTGGTGACCTCGGTGATGGCACCGATGCCCTGGCCGCTGCCCCAGATTTCCTTCCAGGCCTTGGGCTTGGAGCCCTCGCCGCCACCGAAACTCATCTTGCTCGGGTCGCTCTCAGGCAAGTTGTCCGGGTCCAGGCCGGCGGCGCGGATGGAGCGCTTGAGGTAGTTGCCGTGGACACCGGTGAACAGGCTGCTGTAGACGATGTCGTCGCTGCTGCCTTCGACGATGGCGTGCTTGTAGTCGTCCGAAGCCCGCGCTTCGTGGGTGGCGATGAAGGCCGAGCCGATGTAGCCGAAGTCGGCCCCCATGGCCTGAGCCGCCAGCACGGCGCCGCCGGTGGAGATGGCGCCGGAAAGCGCCAGCGGTCCGTCGAACCACTGGCGGATTTCCTGAATCAACGCGAACGGGCTCTTGATGCCCGCATGGCCGCCGGCGCCCGCCGCCACGGCGATCAAGCCGTCCGCGCCCTTTTCGATGGCCTTCTTCGCAAAGGCGTTGTTGATGATGTCGTGCAGCACCACGCCGCCGTAGCTGTGGATCGCATCGTTCACGTCCGTGCGGGCGCCCAGCGAAGTGATGATCACCGGCACCTTGTGTTTCACCACCATCTCCATGTCGTGCTCGAGGCGGTCGTTGCTCTTGTGCACGATCTGGTTGATGGCGAACGGAGCAGCCGGTTTGCCCGGATGGGCCTTGTTGTAAGCCGCCAGGGTTTCCGTGATTTCATGCAGCCACTCGTCGAGCTGCGACGCGGGGCGCGCATTGAGCGCGGGCATCGAGCCGATGATGCCGGCCTTGCATTGCTCGATCACCAGCTTGGGGTTGCTGATGATGAACAACGGCGAACCGATCACGGGCAGCGCGAGATTTTGCAGGGCCTTTGGCAGCTTGGACATGGTGGTTCCGGTCAATGGGTAATCAGAATGCTTCGAGCGGCAGCGCCGTGACGCTTTCGGCGCCTTCGACGATGGCATCGCGGATGCCCGGGGCCTTGCCGAGGATGTGGTCGGCATAGAAGCGCGCGGTCGATATCTTGGCCTGCAAGAATTGGGTGTCCACGCCCTTGGCCAGGAGTTCTTCGGCAACGAGCAGCGAACGAGCCATTTGCCAGCCCGCCATCAGGTTGCCGGCCAGCATCAGGTAGGGAACCGAGCCCGCGAACACGGCGTTCGGCGAAGCCTTGCTGTTGCCCGCGATGAAATCCACCACTTCGATGAAGGCTTGGCGCGCTACCGAAAGCCGCTTGAGCACGGCCCGCGCGGCGGTGCTGTCGCGCTTGGCCAGTTCGATCTCGGTCTTGGAGATCTGCGTCGCGATGGCCTTGGCAGTCTGGCCGCCGTCGCGCGCGGTCTTGCGGCCGACGAGGTCGTTGGCCTGGATCGCCGTGGTGCCTTCGTAGATGGTGAGGATCTTGGCGTCGCGGTAGTACTGGGCCGCGCCGGTTTCCTCGATGAAGCCCATGCCGCCATGCACCTGCACGCCCAGCGACGTGACTTCCAGGCTCATCTCGGTGCTGTAGCCCTTGACCAGCGGCACCATGAATTCGTAGAAGGCCTGGTTCTGTTTGCGCACTTCCGCGTCGGGATGATGGTGCGCGGCGTCATAGGCCGCTGCCGCGACGGTGGCCATCGCCCGGCAACCCTCGGTGTATGCCCGCATCGTCATCAGCATGCGGCGCACGTCCGGGTGGTGGATGATGGCGGCGCTGGCGTTGATGGATCCATCCACGGGGCGCGATTGCACGCGATCCTTGGCGTAGGTCACTGCTTGCTGGTAGGAACGCTCGGCAATCGCAATGCCCTGCACGCCCACGGCATAGCGGGCTGCATTCATCATGATGAACATGTACTCCAGGCCGCGGTTCTCCTGGCCTACCAGGTAGCCGACGGCGCCGCCGTGATCGCCGAACTGCAGCACCGCCGTGGGCGAGGCCTTGATGCCCAGCTTGTGCTCGATGCTGACGCAGTGCGCGTCGTTGCGCGCACCGAGCGAGCCGTCCTTGTTGACCATGAACTTGGGCACGACGAACAGGCTGATTCCCTTGACGCCCTCGGGTGCGCCGGTGACACGCGCCAGCACCAGGTGCACGATGTTCTCGGCCATGTCGTGATCACCGTAGGTGATGAAGATCTTCGTGCCGAAGACCTTGTAGCTGCCGTCGGGCTGGGGCTCGGCCCGGGTGCGCACGAGCGCCAGGTCGGAGCCCGCCTGCGGCTCGGTCAGGTTCATGGTGCCGGTCCACTTGCCGGTGACCATGTTCTCCAGGTAGATCGCCTTGAGTTCGTCGGAGCCCGCCGTCAGCAGCGCCTCGATCGCACCGTCGGTCAGCAGCGGGCACAACGCAAAACTCATGTTCGCCGAATTGAGCATCTCGCCGCAAGCCGCGCCAATGGTCTTGGGCAAGCCCTGGCCGCCGCAATCCTGGGGATGCTGCAGGCCCTGCCATCCGCCCTCGGCGTACTGCTTGAACGCCTCCTTGAAGCCGGGTGTGGTGGTGACCTTGCCGTCCTTCCAGCTCGAAGGATTGCGGTCGCCCTCCACGTTCAGCGGGGCGACGACGCCCTCGTTGAACTTCGCGCATTCTTCCAGCACGGCCTGCGCCGTATCGAAGCCCGCCTCCTCGAAGCCGGGCATCTTCGCGATCTCGTCGATCCCGGCAAGGTGCCGGATGTCGAAGAGCATGTCTTTGAGGGGGGCGGTGTAGCTCATGAGTGTCTCCGAGTCGTTGTCATGCCGGGCTCGAGCCGGCATCCATGGGGTGGCGCGCAAAGATGGATCCCGGATCAAGTCCGGGATGACGCCTCTTTACAGCGCTGCGATCAGTTCCGGCACAGCCACGAACAAATCCGCTTCCAGTCCGTAGTCGGCCACCGAGAAGATCGGCGCTTCCGGGTCCTTGTTGATCGCCACGATCACCTTGGAGTCCTTCATGCCGGCCAGGTGCTGGATGGCACCGGAGATGCCTGCGGCGATGTACAGCTGCGGGGCGACGATCTTGCCGGTCTGGCCGACCTGCCAGTCGTTGGGCGCATAGCCCGCGTCCACCGCGGCGCGGCTGGCGCCCAGTGCCGCCCCGAGCTTGTCGGCCAGCGGCGTCATCACTTCGTTGAACTTCTCGGCCGAGCCCAGCGCCCGGCCGCCCGAGACGATGATCTTGGCGGCAGTCAGTTCCGGGCGGTCGGTCTTGGCGATCTCGTTGCCCTCGAACTTGCTCTTGCCGCTGTCGGCCACGCCGGTCACGGTTTCGATGGCCGCGCTGCCGCCGGTGGCTGCCGCCGGATCGAAGCCGGTGGTGCGCACGGTGATCACCTTCTTCTCGTCCAGGCTCTGCACGATGGCGATCGCGTTGCCGGCGTAGATCGGCCGCTCGAAGGTGTCGGGGCTGTCAACCTTGGTCACGTCGGAGATCTGCCCGACGTCCAGCTTGGCGGCCACGCGCGGGGAAATGTTCTTGCCACTGGCGGTAGCCGGGAACAGGATGTGGCTGTAGTTGGCTGCCAGGGCCAGCACCTGGGCGGCCATGTTCTCTGCCAGGCCATGGGCGAAGTGCTCGCCGTCGGCGTGGATGACCTTGACGACGCCGGCGATCTGGCTGGCGGCCTTGGCGGCCTCCCCGGCGTTGTGGCCGGCGATCAGCACGTGGACGTCGCCGCCGCACTTCGTGGCCGCCGTGACGGTGTTGAGGGTTGCGCCCTTGACGGTGGCGTTGTCGTGTTCGGCAATAACAAGTGCGGTCATGTCAGATCACCTTCGCTTCGTTCTTCAGTTTGGCCACCAGCGTCGCCACATCGGGCACCTTGATACCGGCCGAGCGCTTCGGCGGCTCCATCACTTTCAGGGTCTTCAGGTGGTTCTTGATTTCCACGCCCAGGTCGGCCGGCTTGAAGATCTCCAGCTGCTTTTTCTTGGCCTTCATGATGTTGGGCAAGGTCACGTAGCGCGGCTCGTTCAGGCGCAGGTCGGTGGTGATGATGGCCGGCAGGCTGATGGAGACGGTCTCCAGGCCGCCATCGACTTCGCGGGTGACACGGGCCTTGCCGTCGGCGATTTCCACCTTGGAGGCGAAGGTGGCTTGGGGCAGGTCGCACAGGGCGGCGAGCATCTGGCCGGTCTGGTTGCAGTTCTTCGGTGGTCTCGACCAGGATGGCGCGGTCGGCGCCGATGGCCATGGCCGTGCGCAGGGTCTCCTGGCACTGGGCCACGCCGCAGGAGACGGCGATGACTTCCGTGACCACGCCCTTCTCCTTCAAGCGCACGGCCTCTTCGACGGCGATCTCGTCGAAGGGGTTCATGCTCATCTTCACATTGGCGATGTCGACGCCCGTGTTGTCCGA
>NZ_JABJVV010000024.1 GCF_013155545.1 Caenimonas soli
GCAACCAGACCGGCCAGATGCTCGCCGCCCTGTGCGACCTGCCCCAAGCCACCTTCGCCTCCAAGGTGGAAATCGCCGACGGCAAGGCCCGTGTCACCCGCGAAGTCGATGGCGGCCTGGAGACCGTCTCCATCAGCCTGCCGGCCATCATCACCACCGACCTGCGCCTGAACGAGCCGCGCTACGTGACCTTGCCCAACATCATGAAGGCCAAGAAAAAGCAGCTGGAGATCTTCAAGCCGGCCGACCTGGGCGTGGAAATCAAGAACCACCTGAAGACCCTGAAAGTGATGGAGCCGGCCAAGCGCTCGGCCGGTATCAAGGTGCCTGATGTCGTGACCCTCGTCGCCAAACTGAAGAACGAGGCCAAGGTCATTTAACGAACGGCTGTCATTGCGGGCTTGACCCGCAATCCATGTTGGCGCGCCCCGATGGATGCCGGATCAAGTCCGGCATGACAACCAAATACGAAAGCCATCCATGACATCTCTTGTTATTGCCGAACACGACAACGCCACCATCAAGGGCGCGACCCTCAACACCGTCACCGCAGCCGCGCAATGTGGCGGCGACGTCCACGTCCTCATCGCCGGCCACAACGCCGGTGAAGCCGCCAAGGCAGCCGCACAGATCGCCGGCGTGAGCAAAGTGATCCACGCCGAAGGCGAGCACTTCGCCCATGGCCTGGCAGAGAACATGGCCGCCCAGGTGCTGGCCATCGCCGCCAACTACAGCCACATCCTGTTCCCGGCCACCGCCAGTGGCAAGAACATCGCCCCGCGCGTGGCCGCCAAGCTGGACGTCGGGCAGATCTCCGACGTGACCAAGGTTGACAGCCCCGACACCTTCGAGCGGCCGATCTACGCCGGCAACGCGATCGCCATCGTGCAGAGCCTGGACGAGAAGAAGGTGATCACCGTGCGCACCACCGGCTTCGATCCGGCGGCGGCTACCGGCGGCTCAGCTCCCGTCGAAACCGTGACGGGCGTGGCCGACAGCGGCAAGAGCAAGTTCGAGGGCAACGAGATCGCCAAGACCGACCGGCCGGAACTGACTGCCGCCAAGATCATCGTCTCGGGCGGCCGGGCGCTGGGCTCGGCCGAGAAGTTCAACGAAGTGATGACGCCGCTGGCCGACAAGCTCGGGGCGGCGCTCGGCGCCAGCCGCGCCGCGGTGGACGCGGGCTACGCGCCCAACGACTGGCAGGTCGGCCAGACCGGCAAGATCGTCGCCCCGCAGCTGTACATCGCCGCGGGCATCTCCGGCGCCATCCAGCACCTGGCCGGCATGAAGGACTCCAAGGTGATCGTGGCGATCAACAAGGATCCGGAAGCGCCGATCTTCTCGGTGGCCGACTACGGGCTGGAAGCGGATCTGTTCACGGCAGTTCCCGAACTGCACTCTCACCTCTAACCAAGTCCCGGAATCGCCATGAAACGCAGCACCTTTCTCCGCGCAGCACCTCTGATCGTCTCCATGCTATCGGACCCCGCCCGCGCCGCCGAGACCGGTGTGACTGACAGCAGCGTCCTCCTCGGTCAAACGGTGGCCATGTCGGGGCCGCTTGGCGAGTTCGGCCGGGACATCGCCAGCGGCGCCAAAGCTTGTCTCGAGCGCATCAATGCGGCCGGCGGCATCCATGGACGCAAGCTGTCCCTGGTCACCCTCGACGACCAGTACAAGACGGACGTAGCCGTCCAGAACATTACCAGGCTGATCCAAGGCGAAAAAGTGTTTTCGCTGCTCAGTGTGATGGGCACGGCCATCTCATTGGAAGCGGTACGGCAAGCGGAAGCGGTGGGCGTGCCCCTGTTCGCGCCATGGACGGGCGTACAAGTAGTGCGCCAACCGCCACGGCGCCATGTCTTCAACGTCCGTGCCAGCTACAAGGACGAGATCCTGAAGATCGTGGCCCACCTGAAAACCATCGGAACGCGCAAGGTCGCAGTGGTGTTCTTCGAATCTTCGTTTTCAAACGAACTGCAGTCGATCCTGGACGAGATGGCACATTGGCCCGCCAAACCTGTTTCGATCAGCACGATCCGCCCAGACGGGCAGGATGTCGACCGAGTCGTCAACGCGACCGCCAAGGCGCAGCCCGAGGCCATCATCCTGCTCACCGCGGGCAAGACCACAGTGGATTTCATCAAAGCGTACAACGCGCCGTCCAAGGGCACTCAGTATTACGCGCTGTCGATCATGGGAACGAACGCGAGCGTCCAGGCGCTGGGGCAAGACGGCGTGGGCGTCATCGTTTCTTCGGTCGTTCCTTTTCCGTGGGCATCGGGGGTGCCCATCGTCAAGGAATACCAGGATGCGATGCAAAAGATCGGCGTGGGCGAATTCTCGTTCACCAGTCTCGAGAGCTACATCAACACCCGAGTCCTGGTCGAAGCCATTCGCCGTGCCGGGAAGGATTTGACGCGAGCAAAGCTGGTCGCGGCGGCGGAATCGATGCGCCCCTTGCAGCTGGGCGGTTTTGAGGTCGGTTATGGGACTGCGAACCGAAGCGGCTCGCGCTATGTGGATCTGAATATCATCAGCTCCGGCGGCCGCTTCATGAAGTAGCCCGCCGCGAACCCAGGTGCATCGCCTGGGCTGGGTTCAGGCGGCCTCCAGCAAGCTCAGGTAGCTGGCGACGGCGGAGCCGCCCATGTTGAACACGGCGCCGAGGCGGGCGTCGTTCACCTGCATGCCGCCCGCCGTGCCGGACAGCTGCATCGCCGCCATCACGTGCTGCGACACGCCGGTGGCGCCGATCGGGTGGCCCTTCGACTTCAGTCCGCCCGACGGGTTGACCGGCAGCTTGCCGTCCTTGCGCGTGATGCCATCGAGAATGATGCGCGCGCCCTGCCCGTGCGGCGCCAGGCCCATGGCCTCGTACTCCAGCATCTCTGCGATGGTGAAGCAATCGTGCGTTTCCACGAAGGAAAGATCGCCCAATTGCGCGCCAGCAGCGGCCAGCCCGCGTTGCCAGGCCATCGCCGCGCCCTCGAAACGGGTCGGGTCGCGCCGCGACATCGGCAGGAAGTCGTTGATATGGGTGCGCGAGCGCCAGCGGATCGCGGGCACCTTGGCGCCGGACAGCGGCTCGGCGGAAAGGACCAGCGCCGCCGCGCCATCGGACACCAGCGAGCAGTCCGACCGCTTCAGCGGCCCGGAGACGAAGGGATTCTTGTCGGAGGGGTTGCGGCAGAAGTCGAAGCCCAGGTCGCGCCGCATGTGCGCGTAGGGGTTGTGCATGCCGTTGCTGTGGTTCTTGGCCGCGATCGCCGCCAGCGCGTCCGACTGGTCGCCGAAGCGGCGGAAATACTCGGTGGCGATGCCGCCGAAGATGCCGGCGAAGCCTGCCGGGTCGGCGCCCTCTTCCTTCACGTACGAGCACTTGATCAGCGTGGCCGCCACTTCCGGTGTGGTGAGGCCGTTCATCTTCTCCATGCCGATCACCAGCGTGCGCTTCATGCGGCCGGCGGCCATGGCATCCATCGCTGCCCAGATCGCGGCTGAGCCGGTGGCACAGGCGTTTTCCATGCGCACGGATGGCGTATGGCGGAACTCGGGCATCGCGACGGCGGGCAGCGAAGCGGTGAAGTCTTGGCCGACGAAACCGGCATTGAAGTGGCCAACGAAGATGCCGTCGATGTCCTTGGGCTCCAGGCCCGCGCTGTCCAGGGCGGGTTGCACCGCGTCGCGGATCAGCTGCTCCAGTTCGATGTTGTCGAGCTTGCCGAAGGGCGTGTGGCCCCAGCCGACGATATGCGCGTTGTGAGTCATGGCGTGTTCTCCTGGAACGTGGACGGATGAAGGGGCCGCTGGTCAGAGGGCGGGCGGCTTGCCGTGCCGCTGCACCAGCGTCAGCGCAATGATCCCGGTGGCGGCCGATAGCAGGCCGATGGACAGCGCGAGCACGGCCGAACTGCCGGGCTTGAACATCAAGCCCAGCCAGGTGCCGGACAGGAAGGCCGCGGCCGCGAATGAAAAGCCGCCGAGTGCCGACGCGGCGCCGGCATTGAGCGGAAACGCCGAGGCCTGGCCGACATGGCCGCAGGGCTGGTGCACGCCGTAGGCCAGCAGCATCAGCCACAAGGCGGCCGTCAGCGTCACCGGGGTGTGGGCGTTGGCCAGTTGCGGCACGATAAAGATGACGGCGGCCGCCAGCGCCATCCAGGCCGCCCGCCGGACCGAGCCGGTGATGCCCAACCGGGCGATCCAGCGCCGGCACAGGAAGGTGCCCGCCAGGTAGGCCACTGAGGCACCGCCTATCACCAGGCCGAAGTTGATCCGGGCAACGCCGTAGGTCTCGATGAACAGGTAGGCCGAGCTGGAGAAGAAGCCGAAGATGGCCGCGTAACCGGTGCAGTTGAGCGCTGTCCAGGAGAGAAAGGACGGGTTGCGTGCTATGCGGCCGTAGGTGCGGAACAGCTGCCTGAGATTGAGCGCGTCGGGTTGCCGCATGGCCACCGTTTCCGGGATCCGCAGCACGACCAGCGTCAGTGTCGCCAGGGCAAACAGCGTCATGGCCAACAGGGTGGCGCGCCAGCCCAGGTACTGCGTGATAAAGGCGCCGATCACCGGGATGGCCATGGTCGCCGGCGCCAGCAGCGACATCGCCTGAGCCATCACGTGCGTACCCTGCTGCGGCTTGAACAGGTCGCGCACCAGGGCGCGAGCACACACCATGCAGGCCGCGTGCCCGATGCCCTGGACGGCGCGCGCTCCGATCAGCACTTCGATGGTGGGCGCTGCCGCGCCGATCAGCGCGCCGCCGCCGTAGGCGACCAGCCCGGCCAGCATCACTGGCCGCCGGCCGAAGCGATCGGCCGCGGGACCCCACAGCAGTTGGCTCAGCCCGAAGCTGAGCACCAGCACCGAGAGGGTGAGCTGCACTACGCTGACCGGCGCGCCGTACTCGTTGCGGATCGCCGGCAGCGCCGTCAGGTACAAGTCGGTGGCCAGGGGCTGCGCCAGCGTCAGCAGCGTCACCATGGTCACGACCAGCGCCGGCCCCATCGCCTGTGAGGTGCGCGATGCAGCGGCAGCGGCGGTCAGCGCCGGTCCTCCGCCCGGGCCAGGCGCTCCCGCAGTTCGCGCTTGAGCACCTTGCCATAGCTGTTCTTGGGCAGGCCGTCGATGAAGTGGTAGCGCTTGGGCCGCTTGAAGCGCGCGATGCGGTCCAGGCAGTGCGCGTCCAGCGCCTGCGCGGACACCGGCGCGCCGGGTACCGCGACAATGAAGGCCACCACCACCTCGCCCCATTCGGCATCGGTCTCGCCCACTACGCAGGCCTCGGCCACACCGGGGTGGGCCAGCAGCGTCTCCTCGACCTCGCGCGGATAGATGTTGGAGCCGCCGCTGATCACCACGTCCTTGCTGCGGTCGCGCAGCGTCAGGTATCCGCGCTCGTCGAACGAACCCATGTCGCCGGTGTACAGCCAGCCGCTGCGCAGCGCCTCGCCGGTGCCTGCGGCGTTGTTCCAGTAGCCGGACATCACCACGTCGCCGCGGCAAATGATCTCGCCGATTTCGCCCGCGGCCAGCGCCTGGCCATCGGGCCCGACCACGCGCACCTCGACGCCGGTACGCGGCAGGCCGACCGAACCGAGGATGGCGTCATCGTCCGTCGCATGATCCTCGCGGCGCAGCCAAGTGATGGTCATGGGCGATTCGCCCTGGCCGTAGATCTGCACGAAGACGTTGCCGAACACCGTCAGCGACTTCTTCAGTTCCTCCACATACATCGGGCCGCCGCCATAGACGATGGTGCGCAGCCCTCCCGGCTTGCGGCCCGCAGCCTGCGCGGCCAGGCGCAGGCGCTGCACCATGGTGGGTGCCAGGAACGCGCCGCAACGCGGATGACTTTCGCACAGATCCAGGAACTCAGGCGGCTCGAAGCCCTGCGAGGCCGGCACCACTTGCCGAGCGCCGCGCGCGACATAAGCCGGGATATAGAGGCCGGAGCCGTGCGACATCGGTGCCGCATGGATCTGGCTGCAATCTTCATCGATGGATTCGACATCCGCCAGGTGCGCCAGCGTCATCGCCATCAGGTTGCGGTGCGAAAGCATCGCGCCCTTGCTGCGGCCGGTGGTACCGCTGGTATAGAACAACCAGGCCAGCGCTTGCGGATCGGTGGACGGCAGCTCGGCGGGCTCGGCGCTGAAAAGCGATCGGTAGTTGTCCGACCCGATGATGACGATGCGTTCGCGAAACGGCGCGCGCAGTGCCTCGCGCAACCCCTCGGCCAGCTCTTGCGATGCGAACACCCATGCGGCATCCGCATCTTCGACGATCTGCGCCATCTCGCGCGGATGCAACTTGTAGTTGACCGGTACCACCGCCGCCTGCGCGGCCCAGGCGCCAAACATCAGCTCCAGGTACTCGGGGCAGTTCTCGGTGGCGATCGCCACTCGGGCGCCGGTGCCGCCACGAGCACCCAGGGCGGCGGCCAGCGACAGCGCGCGGCCGCGCAATTGCGCCCAGGTTTGGACGCACTCATCGCCGAGGTAGACGGCGCCCGCATGGGGCCAGCGCCGGGCAGTGTGATCGAGCAGGCTGAAGAGGTTCATAGTGGCTGCGGGACTTCCTGCATCAGGATTCCAGCAGCTTGCGCTCCCGGAGCCAGCCGCAAATCAATGCTGTTGCCTCGGCCAGCAGCTCGGGCTGGCCGGCGTAGTAGTGGGTCGCACCCTTGATGATGCGGAAGGTCTTGTCCGGCGACGCGGCGGCGGCAAACAGCATCTTCGGGTGAGTCTGCGGTGCGGCATCGTCGGCGCTGTTCTCGATCACCAACAGCGGCACACGCATGCGCTTCGCACCCTCCAGCCCGTTGCCGCAGGAGTCGTCGAGCGACCATTGCGACAGCCACGAACGCAGAGTGCTGAAGCGCGCCAGCCCCACCGGGCCGGTGTTGACCGTTTCGGGGTTGCCCATGTAGCACCAGCCGGGTTTGCGGTCGTTGGGATCAAGCGTGGGGTCGAGAAAGCGCGGGTCGGCCAGCGTGCGGTGAACGATGAAGCCGCGCTCAATCTCGCCGGTGTTGCGGGCCTTGAGTTCAGCCAGCTTGTCCTTCGCCCAGGCGGTGATGCGGCGCATGCGCGCAAGCTGCGCGGCGCGGTAGCGAATGATGAACTCGGGCGAGTAAGGCGGCTGGTTCGGGTTGCGCGGATCGTAGATGTCCAGTTCCACGTCGCGATCGTCGGGGTTGAGTTCGTCGCGCACCGAGGGGTCTATCGCTTCTGCCAGCAGGTGCGCCCGCGACAGATGGGCGGCCTGGTAGATCACGGCGTCGGCGGGAATGAGCCCCGCATCTTTCAGGTTGACCGGGTCGCCCGCGGGCGTGTGGGTGATCGTGGGGTTCTCGGCTTGCGCCTGGTAGCTCACGGCGAGCGCGCCGCCGCCGCTCCAGCCCACCAGCACCACGTGCTTGTAGCCCCACACCCGCTTGGCGTGCTTGATGTAGGCGCCCAGATCCAGGAACACCTTCTCCATGATCAGCGCGGTGTCGTTGCGCTGGTAACGGCTGCCCGCGCACAGCACGTGCGCGCCCATGGCCGCCATGGCGCGCGGCACCGGCAGCAGCTGCAGCGTGGAAGCCGGGTGCATGAACACCATCAGCGTATCCGAGGGCTTGCCTTCGGGGCGGAAGCGGATGCCCTCGAGGTTGATGGCGCCCTGGTTGCCGGCGAAGCCGTAAGTTTCGGTGAAGGCCGAACGCTCCTCGTACTGGATGTGCACCCACTCGGTGTGCAGGTTCGATGGGGTGGTAGAGGTCATGGTTCACTGTAGCCGTGAACCTGCCCGGGCTCAGTCCCCCCGCGGCGGTACAGGTCGAGCGAGCCCCTCAGCCCCTTGAGGTGCTTTCAGGCAGGTTCGACGCGCAGCGGCAAGCGGTCCAGGATGCGCAAGGTGTTGATCGGCCGGTACGCCGGCTCGCCGGCCACGGTGATGGAGCGCACGCGCCGTGCCAGCGCACCGATCAGGCATTCGGCCTCCAGCCGCGCGATCATCTGGCCGATGCACAGGTGCGCGCCATGGCCGAAAGCCAGCTGTCCCCCCGCCGGCCGCCGCAAGTCGAACACATGGGCATCGGGCCACTTGCGCGGGTCGCGGTTGGCTGCACCCATGAAGGCCGCGATCTTGGTGCCGGGCTCCAGCACCATGCCGCTGAGTTCGGCGCCCTCGCAGGTGGTTCGGAACATCACCTGCACCGGCGACTCGAAGCGGATCGCCTCCTCGAAAGCGTTGCGCGCAAGCGCGGGGTCGGCGCGCAGCAGCTCCCACTGCCCCGGGTCGCGCGCCAGCGCCTGCAGCGCGGCGCCGATGCCGCTGATGGTGGTGTCCATGCCGCCACGCAGGAAGGAGCGGGTCAGGTTGGCGGCGAAGCCCTTCTGCAAGGCACCCGCATCCTCAGCCTGATAGATCAGTTCGCCAAAGCCGCCGGGCAGCATCGCATCGCGCTTCATGCTGTCCTCATACCACTGCATGTAGGGCTGAGCGCGCGCCACGGCCGCCTGCGTCAATTCGTTGTTGGGGCCTATCGCATTGAAGTTCATGTCGCCGATGGCCTGGGCGTTTTCGCGCGGAATGTTGATGCCTACCGCCGGCGGAAACACCGATAGTACGAAGGCCTCGGCGGCGTCGCGCATACCGTCGAACTCGCGTTGGTCGACCAGGGCATCGGCCATTGCTTCGGCACGTGCCGAGAAGCGCTCGCGCCACTGCCGCACCACGATGGGCGACAGGATTTTTTGTAAGGCCGCGCGCACTTCGGTGTGCTGCGGCGGGTCGGACTCCAGGATGACGCTGGCCGGCCGCCAGTTGCCGGGTTGGCGGATGTCTGCCAAGCCGGCGCCGCCGGTGTTGGTGAAGCGCTGCCATTGCGACAGCACGGTCGCCGTCTCCGCATGACGGCCGGTGGCGTAAATGCCGTAGCGCGCCAGCCGTACCACCGGCCCGGCTTCGCGCAGAGCTTCGAAGAAGGGGTATGGGTCGATCAGCGTTTCGGCCGTGAAGGGGTCGGTGTCGAGCACGGGCGGCTCGGCCAGCAAGGCGGCGGCGGTCATGGCGTCTCCGGAAGGTGAATGCGGCCAGTGTGCCCGCGCTCGGCGGGATCGGCCGTCCCCTGACGAGGGGACTGACACCAGGGCCGAGCCGACCGACAGTGACGGCAAGAGAAGACCAAGGAGTCCCCATGACCCAGGCCACCTACATCTGTACTGACGGTTCGCGCCGCGACGTCGACGTTGCCATTGGCTCCAACCTCATGCGCGCCGCCTGCGACAGCGGCATCGAAGGCATCGTCGGCGACTGCGGGGGTGCCATGAGCTGCGCCACCTGCCATGTGTTCGTGGAAGACCGCTTCCTCGATCGCCTCGGCGCGATGGAGCCCAACGAGGACCAGATCCTCGATTTCACCGCCGCCGGGCGCCAGCCCAACAGCCGCCTGGCCTGCCAGATCGTGATGAACGAGCAGCTGGCCGGCATCGTGGTGCGCATCGCCGACCCGCAAGTCTGATTCCATCTTTTTCCAGGATCATTTCATGACCACTCCCGCGCAGCCGGCCAGCTGGCTTCAGCTCGAAGACAAGGTCTGCGTCGTCACCGGCGCGGCCGGCGGCATCGGCGCGGAGATCGCGCGCGAGTTCGCCGCCGTGGGCGCCAAGGTGGCGCTGCTGGACCGCGACGAAAAAGGCGCGATCGAGGTCGCGGCGGCAATCGCCGAAAGCGGCGCCGAGGCGATCGCGGTCGGCTGCGACATCACCGACAAGGCCAGCGTGGACCGGGCCGCCGAGGCGGTGGAGCGCGCCCTTGGGCGCTGCGACGTGCTGGTCAACAACGCCGCGGCGATCTACGCCGACGCGCTGATGAACATCGACCTGGCCAAATGGAACCAGCTGATGGCCGTCAACCTGGGCGGCTTCCTGCTGTGCTCGCAGGCCTTCGGGCGCCAGATGATTGCCGGGGGCGGCGGCAGCATGGTGCACGTCGCATCGATTTCCGGCCGGGTCCCGCAGCCCTACAGCGGCCCGTACAGCGTGAGCAAGGCGGGCGTGAAGATGCTGTCGCAATTGCTCGCGGTGGAGTTGGGAGAGCACGGCATCCGCAGCAACGTGGTCAGCCCCGCGATGGTCCGCACGCCGATGAGCGAAGTGATCTACCAGAACCTCGAGGTCCTGAAGAAGCGCGAGCAGATCGTGCCGGCCCGCCGCATCAGCGGCCCGCGCGATATCGCCGAGGTCGTGGTGTACCTGGCCAGTCCGCGCTCGGGTTACGTCAGCGGCCAGGACGTGCTGGTCGACGGCGGCCTGTCCACCGCGTGGCTCACGCTGATCCCGCGCCCCGGTTTCGAGAAGCAGGACGCGCAGCAGGCGTGACCGCCGCCCTCCGGCCTTCCATGCTGCTGCCCCTGCTGGCGGCGTATTTCGGCAGCAGCGCGATGATGCGCGTGTGCGATCCCATGCTGCCGGCCCTGGCCAGCAACTTCAACGTGACCACCGGCCAAGCCGCCTTCACGGTGTCGTGCTACGCCATCGCCTACGGCCTGATGCAACTGGTCTTCGGCCCGCTCGGCGACCGCTGGGGCAAGCGCCGTGTGATTGGCTTTGCGGCGCTGGCCTGCGTGGCCGGCAACGTCGCAGCGCTCCTCGCCATGAGCCTGGAGATGTTGGTGACCGCACGCGTGCTGGCCGGCGCCGCGGCGGCCGGCATCATTCCGTTGGTGCTGGCCTGGATCGGCGACACCGTGCCCTATAAGGAGCGGCAAGCGGTGCTGGCGCGCTTCCTGAGCGCGTCGATCATGGGCATGATCGCCGGCCAGTGGGTTTCCGGCCTGCTCACGGACCTGTTCGGGTGGCGTACCGTGTTCGCCGCGCTGGCGCTGCTGTTCTGCGGCGCCGGCACCGTGATCTCACTGAATGCCGAAGTGCGCGGCGAATCGCCGCCCGCGCCTTCGGGCCGCGGGCACCTGCGCCAGATCGGCCATGTGCTGGGCCGCCCGTGGGCGCGTGTCATCCTTATCGCCGTCGCCTTCGAGGGCGCCTTCGCGTTCTCGGTGATGGCGTTTCTGCCCGCTTTTCTGGTTACCGAATTCGGACTTGGCATCTCGTGGGCCGCCGCAGTGGTCGCCTTGTATGGCGTCGGCGGGATGGTGTATTCGTTCGCCGCCAAGCCTTTGCTCGCGCGCCTCGGCGAAGCGGGCCAGGCGCTGGCTGGCGGCGGCCTGTTGGGCCTGTCATGGGCGCTGCTGGTCTTGGTGCCGCTCTGGCAAACCGCAATGCCCGCCTGCATGCTGGCCGGCATCGGCTACTACATGCTGCACAACACGCTGACGACGCACGCGACGCAGATGGCTCCCGCGGTGCGCGGCACGGCCGTGGGCCTGTATGCGTCGGCGATGTTCACCGGCATCTCCGCCGGCGTCGCGATCACCGCCCTGGGCGTGGACCGCATCGGCTACCGACCGCTGTTCCTGGTTTGCAGCGTCGGCCTGGCACTGTTGGGCGCTGTCTTCGCGTTCAGACTACGCCGCCGCGCCGCCATCAGCCCAATGGCAGCACCCGCTCAAAGGATCTCGAACACTTCGTAGACGACCGTGGCACCTTCGCGCCGACCCACCCCTACGGTCACAATGCGGTTGAGCCAGTCGTACTTTTCGGAAGCGGTCTCGAAGAATACCGCACTGCGCAAGTAGAACTCGGTATAAGGAACGTGTTCGCCCGCCATTAGTCGAAAGTTGACTGCTTCGCTGGCGGTGCGGATGCCCCGGTACGTGATCAGCACCGTCTGACCGTCGTCGCTTTCCATTGCCAAGCGAACATCCGGATGGTAGGACCCATCCGAGCGCTGCAGCAGACTATCGCTCCCGCCTGGAAGAATCGTCCCGTGCACGCGCGGCCCTTCGAAGCTGCCACCCTTGAGAATATCGAAGCGCCGAGACCCCGAACGTGTGACACCGAGATGAACGGACCTCTCCACCTCGATCCGCATCGAACCAATGAAGCGAGACTCGAGGGCTTGGGGCACGCCGCTCATGGAAGCGTTCGGGAATTGCGAGAGGTCATCATGGGTGTTCAGGGAATGGGGCGTCAGTGCCGGCCCAGGCCAGCATGAATAGTCATGCCCGGGGCGGGCTCGAGTAGATTCACCTCGCTACGCTGAAACAGCGTGGTGCCCAGCTTCTTGCGTTGCGCGGCCAGCTCGGCACGCAGCGACTCGTCGGCTTCGAGCTGGCGATGGCCCGCGTGCCATTTGGCCGCATCCGGCCACGCGTACAAGAGCACCACCTTCTGCATGCCCGAGCCGGCAGCCATGTCGAACACGCCCAGCACGCGGGCACCCGCTTCGCGCAGGCGCGGCAGCCATGTCTGCTTCATGAATTCATTGACCGCGGCCGCTTGGCCCGGCGCGACCTGCTGCTGCACCAGCTCGTGCAATCCGCCGATCGCTTCCTGCGCTGCGGCACCGGCGAGTGCGGCCCACACCGCGTTGGGCTTGATGAAGAACAGATCGTGCCGCTCCACCATCTCATGGCCGGCGTTGGTTTCGGCACGGATGCGCCACCAGTCGGCGTCCTGGTAGAAAGCGGCCCAAGTGGTTTCGCGTTGCGCGTAGTCGCGGTAGGCCATCAAATAGACGAAGCGCGGCGCGTCAGGACCGGCCAATGCGATCCAGCGGCCCACGCAGTCGACGCCGTGGCGCTTGAACAGCGCGGGCAGGTGGTCGTTGAAGCGCGAGTGCACGTCGGCCATGCGGCCGGGTGCGACGGAATACAGGCGCAGCTCGTAGATCATTGGTATCTTTCGATGCGAAGGTCATTCACCATAGCCGCCTCGCGCGCTCTGTCTGTCCCATCCGAGGGGGGCATACGCGTGCCGGGGCGCCGCCTATGCTGGCCGCATGAAAGCCATTGTCTCGACTCCCGACGGCGCCCGGCTGGCCGATGTGCCGGCGCCGCAGCCCCAACCCCATGAAATTCTGGTGCGCGTGAAAGCCGCGAGCCTGAACCGTGCGGACCTGGCCGGGCTGGCGGCTAAGGACGGCAAGGTCATCGGGATGGAATGGGCCGGAGAAGTGATCGAGGCCGGTCCGCAAGCGGGGCCGTTCAAACCCGGCGACCGGGTCATGTGTACCGGCGCCGGCGCCTATGCTGAGTACGCCGTCACCGACGGCGGGCGCGCCTGCAAGATACCCGACGCGTCGCTGCCCTACGAAGAAGCGACCGTGCTCACGCTCGCGCTGCAGGCCATGCACGACGCGCTCGCCACGCAGGGGCAGCTCAAGCGTGGCGACGATGTACTGATCCACGGCGCCAGCTCCGGCGTCGGCCTGATGGGTTTGCAGATCGCGCGCCTGCTGGGCGCGGGCAAGGTGATCGGCACGTCCACGCATGCCGCGCGGCGTGCGCGCCTGGGCGAGTTCGGCGCCGACCTGGCGCTCGACCCGTCGCAGCCCGGCTGGCACGAGCACATCCTGGAAGCCACCGCCGGCAAGGGCGTGGAAGTGATCGTCGACCAGGTCACCGGCAAGCAATTCGCGCAGACCATGCAGACAGCCGCGATTGGCGGCCGCATCGTGAACCTCGGCCGCCTGGGCGGCGCCGGCGGCGACTTCGACTTCCAGTTGCACGCGCTGCGGCGCCTCACCTACATCGGCGTCACCTTCCGCACCCGCTCCGTCGAGGAAATCCGGGTGCTGAACGCGCGCATGCTGGCGGACCTGGGCCAGGCCATCGCGGAGCGCCGGTTGCGCCTGCCGATCGACAGCAGCTACCCGCTGGCCGATGCCGGCGCCGCGCTCGCACGGATGAGCGCCAACGAGCATTTCGGGAAGATCGTGATCACGGTGTAGCCCCTCCCTCAACACAACCTATTCATGACCAAAGTCACCATCGTCTACTACAGCAGCACCGGCAACACCTGGGAGACCGCGCGCGCGATCGAGCAGGGCGCGCAACAGGCCGGGGCGCAGACGCGGCTGCGCAAGGTGCGCGAACTCGCCGGGCCGGAAACCATTACCGCCAAGCCGGCGTGGCAGGCGCACCTGGACGCGACGCGCAATGTGCCTGAGGCCACGCCGGCCGACATCGAATGGTGCGATGGCTATGTGTTCGGCTCGCCCACGCGCTTCGGCCTGCCGGCCGCGCAGCTCAAACAGTTCATCGACACGCTGGGCCCACTCTGGGCGCAAGGCAAGCTGCAGGACAAGGCCGCGGGCGCATTTACCGGCGCGGGCAACCTGCATGGCGGCCAGGAGTCGACGCTGCTCGCGATGCACAACATGTTCTACCACTGGGGCTCGATCATCGTGCCGGTGGGCTACACCGACGCGTCGGTGAAGGCGGCCGGCGGCAACCCCTACGGCACGAGTTTCAATGACGGCCGCGGCCAGCCCCTACCCGAGTTGGTCCTGGCAGCCGCTCGCCACCAGGGCGCTCGCATCGCGCGCTTCGCACAAATCCTGGCCGCCGCGCGCGAGCCGGAACCCGCCATGGCGGCCTGAGTCATGCTAGGCTCGCGCCGCCGGGGTTCGACAGCCCGCGGCACTGGAGTAGTCCATGGTGCAAGCTCGCGAAGATGATGCGATGAGCGACGAAGGCGGCAACGGCGACGACGATGCAGGCGGGGTGCAGGCGGTGGACACGGCCGTGCGCGTGCTCTCGGCGCTGATCGACATGGGCGCACCGCTGATGCTCAAGACTGTGGCCGAGCGCGCCGACATGCAGCCGCCCAAGGCGCACCGCTACCTGGTGAGCTTCTGCCGCAGCGGCCTGGCCGAACGGGATGCGGCGACCGGTGGTTACCGGTTGGGACCACTCGCCGTGCGGTTGGGACTGGCCGCGCTGAGGCACCTCAACGTGGTGCAGGTGGCATCACCCACGCTGGCGACGCTGCGCGACGAACTCGGCTTCACGGCCGGCCTGGCGGTGTGGGGCGGCGCCGGCCCGACCTTTGTCCGCTTCGAGGAGACCAACGATGCGCTCATCATCAGCGGCCGCCCCGGCTCCGTGATGCCGCTGCTCACGTCTTCTACCGGCCGCGTGTTCGGCGCCTACCTGCCGCGTTCGGTCACTGAACCCTACATTCGCAAGGAACTGGCGGGCACGCCGCATCCCGGTGCCACACCCTCCAACCGGAAGATAGAACTGGACGAGGTGGAAACCCTGTTCGAGGGCGTGCGTCAACACAAACTCGCGCAGGTCCGGGGCGACGTCAATCCGGGCCTGCATGGCCTGTCCGCCCCCATCCTCGACCACGCCGGTGCGATCGTCGGCGTGCTGACCGTGATGGGGTCGGCCGGTTTGATCAACACCGACCTGGACGGGCCCATCGCGGCCACGTTGTCAGCGCGCGCCGAAGAGGTTTCACGACGGATGGGCTGGGCCTGAACCTGCCGCCCGTCGGAAGTACGGGTTTTCCCCAGTCTCTAGAAATTACGTTAAGCGTAATCTGATTCCGTTATCGGATATTCCAACGGACCCATCGAGTCCGAGCCGGGGAGGGCCTCGCAGCCCCAAGCATCTCAGGAGACAAGCACATGATGACCGTGATGGTTCAGGACCCGGCGACGCCCGGCACTACCCCGAACAGTTCGATGGCGCAGTTGGTGGAATCCATCGGCCATAAGCATTTCGGGCCAGCGCTCGCTTACTTCTTGCACGACCTGTGCGGCGCCGACCATTTCGCAGCTTTCCGGCTGGGGCAGGATGAACTGCGCGAAGTCGCGGCCTGCTGCTTCGAGCCGGAGCGCACCGCGCGCGATCGGGTCGAAAGCTACGTCAAACAGGGCTGGTGGAGGCGCGACCCGGCGATGACCGAGGCGCAACGCTGCGTGAGCGGGCCCGCGCCCAGCAGCATCATCCACGTGGACTTCAGCGACGACGGCTACAACGACCTGCGCCCGCGCGTCTACCCGCACGTACGCGACCGCATCCTGTTGTGCGGCCGCAGCGCGAGCGGCGCGATCGGCCTGAGCGTGCTGCGCTCCGATCCGCACACGCCCTTTGCCGGCGAAGCGATCGCCAAACTCAGCCAGTGCGGCGACCTGCTGGTCGCGGTGCTGGGCAAACATGCCGACGTCTGCCAGAGCCGGCCCAACGTGGCTCGCGCGCTGACAGAACTGCCGGACATCGAAAGCTGCATCGTCACCACCAGCAACCTGCCGCGGCGTGAAGCCGAGGTCTGTGCGCGCATCCTGTACGGGCTCTCGTCCGTCGGCATCGCGCTGGACCTCTCGGTGAGCGAAGAAACCGTGAAGACTTACCGCAAGCGCGCCTATCAGCGCCTGGCGATCGGCAGCGAACGCGAACTACTCACCTGGTACCTGACGCGCTGGAGCGGTTGGATCGGCCAGCGCTTCGAAGCAACGGCCTCCCCCTCCCCCGCGCTGCATTGAAAGGGTGTCCCCCGTGGCGGGGACTGACCGCGCGGCGCCGCGATGCGCCAATAGAAGCATGCTTACGCCACGCCCATGCAGCCGCAGGCCGTCACACTGATCATCGAGGAGCACCGCGCCCTGGCCACCGTGCTGCGCGCCCTGCGCCGATCGGTGGACAAGGCGCGCAAGTCGGGCGAGCCGCCGGATTTCGACGAGCTGCGTGCCATGCTGTTTTACATGGACGAGATGGCCGCGCGCGTGCACCATGCCAACGAGAGCGAGCTGCTGTTTCCGCTCATCCGCGAGCGCTGCCCCGCGCTATGGCCGGTTCTCGACCGGCTGCTGGCGGAACATGGCCGCGGCGAGTCCGCCGTGCGCGACCTCGAGCACAGCCTGATGGCCTGGCAGGTCATGGGTGACGAGCGCCGCGAAGCTTTCGAATTGATGCTGGGCGCCTACATCGAAGGCTACCTCGGCCACATGGAGGTCGAAGAGAGCTATGTGCTGCCGGTGGCGATGGACTATCTTTCGGCCGAGGACTGGAGCGAACTGGACGCCGCGTTCACGCGCCAGCGCGGCGCACTGGAAGGGTCCATGACACGCGGCCACCGCGAACTGTTCGACCGCATCGTCTCGAACCAACTTCCTACTTAACGACCATGACCCTGCAAGAGATCGAAGTTCCCGTCCTCGTCGTCGGCGGCGGCGGCTGCGGCCTGGCCTCGTCGCTGTTCCTGTCGCGCCAAGGCGTAACCAGCTTGCTGATCGAGCGTCATCCCGCACCGGGCCGGCTGCCGAAAGCCCGCTACATCAGCCAGCGCACCATGGAGCTGCTGCGCCAGTTCGAAGTGGCCGACCGGGTGTACGAGCGCTCGATGCCGCTCGAACACATCTCGCACATCCGCTGGTGCACCACGCTGGCCGGCGACGGCGAGCTGGACCGACGCACCTTCTACCGCATCGAGTCCTTCGGCGGCGGCTCGCTCGCCCACTACGCCAAGGACAGCCCCTGCGAGTCGACGCTGTTCCCGCAGGTGCGGATGGAGCCGCTACTGCGCGAGCTGGCCTCGGCGCAGAAGCAGGCCCAGGTGCTCTACAACCACCAGCTTGTGTCGTTCGAGCAGGACGAAGGCGGGGTCACCGCAGTCGTGCAGGACCGCGCCACGGAAAAGGAAATCCGCGTGCGCGCCCGCTACCTGATCGGCGCCGACGGCGGCAAGACGGTGGGCCCGGCCGTGGGCGTGAAGATCGAGGGCCAGACGGACCTGGCGCACATGGTCACCGTGTACTTCCGCGCGGACCTGTCGAAGTACTGGGACGACGACTACTCGATGACGACATGGTTCGTGAACCCCGAAGGGGGCTCCTGGGCCAGCGGCGTCCTGGGACAGCTGGGGCCCACGAAGTTCGGCCGCCACTCCGAGGAGTGGATGTTCCACTTCAGCTTCCGGCCCGACGATCCGTCACGCTTCGAGGAAGCGTCGCTGCTGCCGCGCATGCGCGAACTGCTGAAGATCCCCGACCTCCAGCCCGACATCATCGGCATCGGCCACTGGACCGTCGAAGGCGTGCTGGCCGACCGCTACCGCTGGGGCCGCGTACTGCTGGCCGGCGATGCCGCGCATCGTCATCCGCCCACTACCGGCCTGGGCCTGAACTCGGCGATCCAGGACGCGCACAACCTGGCCTGGAAGGTGGCCGCCGTGATCAAGGGCCAGGCCCCCGACAGCCTGCTGGACAGCTACGAAGCCGAACGCCGGCCGGTAGCCGCGAGCAACGTGCAGTGGGCGCTGATGACATTCCAGAACCACCAGCTCACCGACGCGGGAATCGGGCTGGTGCGCGGCAACGCGGAGGCCAGCGTGGCCAACTTCCGCCGCTACTTCGCCGACAACCAGGAAGGCCGCACGCGCCGCGCGCGACTGGCGCAGATCATGGAAGTGCAACGCATGGAGTGGCAGGCCCACGATATCGAGCTGGGCTACCACTACGACATCGGCGCGGTGATGCCCGACGGCACGCCCACGCCTGAACGCGATCCGCTCGGACAGACCTATGTGCCTACCACGCGGCCGGGCCACCGGCTGCCGCACGCCTGGCTGGAGCGCAACGCCAAGAAGATATCCACGCTGGACTTGGTGCGGCCTGGCAACTTCGTGCTCATCACTGGCCATGGGAAGTCCGGCTGGGCCGAGGCGGCTGGCGCGCTCGCGAAGACCAGCGGCGTGAGCATCGACGTCGTCGAGGTTTCCGATGACGCAGATGTGCGCGATATCGACCGCAACTGGCGCAACCTGCGCGAGGTTTCCGCCGATGGCGCGATCCTGGTGCGGCCCGACCAGCATGTGGGCTGGCGATCGATGGGTCGCCGCGGCGATCCGCGAGCCGTGCTGGCAGCGGCGCTAGGCCGCATCCTGCGGCGCGACCTGGTCAACGCCACCTGAACGAAGAGAGGACTCTCAATGCATCGTCGTACCCTGCTTTCCCTGTTGGGCGCATCCGCCCTCGCACCTCTCGCCGGGCGTTCGCACTCGCAAGCCGCCTGGCCCAGCCAGCCGATTCGCCTGGTCGTGCCCTACCCGGCTGGCGGGGGCACGGACTTCTTCGCACGGCAGGTCGCGCCCGGCATGAGCCAGGCGCTGGGCCAGCCGGTGATCGTGGAGAACCGCCCCGGTGCGTCCGGCATCATCGGCGCGACTGCAGTGGCCAAGCAATTGCCCGCCGACGGCCACACCTTCCTGCTCGGCGACATGACCACCTATGCAGTCAACCCGAGCCTGTTCGAGAAACTCACGTACGACCCGCTGAAGGACTTGGCACCGGTCACGATGACTGCCAGGTTCGACTTCTTGCTGGTGGTGAACCCAAATGTGCTGCCGGTGAACAACGTGGCCGAGTTGACGGCCCTGGCAGCGCGCACGCCGGAGGGCATCAGCTACGCGTCGCCCAGCAACGGCACCACCCATCACCTCGCCGCCGAGCTGCTGGCGCGCGAGAGCGGCATGAAGCTGGTTGCGATCACCTACAAGGGCGGCGGCCCGGCCGTACAAGACCTGCTTGGCGGCCAGGTCGGCCTGATGTTCCTGGATCGCGCTTCGGCTCGCCCGCACATCGAATCGGGCAAGCTGCGCCCGATCGGCGCCGCGGGGAGCAAGCGCATCGCTGCGTACCCGAACGTGCCGACCATAGCCGAACAAGGCGTGAAGGGCTTCGACGTGGAAGGCTGGCAGGGTTTCATGGTGCGCGCGGGCACACCCGACGTCGTGGTGAAAGGTCTTGGCGTCGCCTACCAGAAAGCGATCGCGCCCGCCGAGATTCGCAAGAAGCTGACGGACGCGGGAATCGACGTCGTCGGCGGAACACCCGAGCAATTCAGCAGCTTCATCCAGGCGGAAACCGTGCGCTGGCGCAGCGTGATCCGCGAGCGGGGCATCAAGGCCGAATAGCGCCTCGTCCCAGATTCGTCGGAAGCGACGATTCGCGGACTCGCGCTTTGCGCGATCTTCGTCTCCATGTAACACAGGGGCGCGCAGCCCACAGGAGACACGAAGATGCGCATGCAAGGTCGGGTGGCCGTGGTCACCGGTGCTGGCAATGGACTGGGTCGCGAACACGCACTTCTGCTCGCACGTGAAGGAGCCCGCGTCGTCGTCAACGACCCGGGAGGCTCCGTCAACGGCGCGGGCGGCGACAACGCCGCGGCCGACAAGGTCGTCGCGCAGATCAGGGCCGCGGGCGGCAACGCAGTCGCCAACTACGACTCGGTCGCCACGCCCGAAGGCGCGCAGCGCCTGATCGACACCGCGGTCAAGAGCTTCGGGCGCGTCGATGCGCTCATCAACAATGCCGGCATCCTGCGCGACAAGAGTTTCGCCAAGATGGCGCTCGAGGACTTCGAGGCCGTGCTGCGCATCCACCTGCTCGGCTCGACGTATTGCACCAAGGCGGCATGGCCGCTGATGATCGAACAAAAGTACGGCCGCGTCATCATGACGACGTCGGTCGCGGGCACCAGCGGCAACTTCGGCCAAGCCAACTACGGCGCGGCCAAGATGGGCCTGCTGGGCCTGATGAACGTGCTGGCGGTCGAGGGCGCGAAAGCGAACATCAAGGTCAATGCAGTCAGCCCCGGCGCCACGACGCGCATGACGCAGGGCCTGGGCGCGGTGTCCAGCGAGATCGACGAGCTGATGCAGGCGGCGCACGTGGCGCCAGCGGTCGCGTACATGGCCAGCGAAGACTGCGACTTCAGCGCCAACATCATCACCGCCGCCGCGGGTGGCTTCGGCCGCGTGCAGTTCTTCGAGACCGCTGGTGTGCAGTTCGACCCGCGCAAACCCATCACCGTCGACATGTTCGCCGACGCCGTGGGCCGGCTCACCGATCTTGGCACCGCAAAGCCGACGGCACCCGGCGTGCTCGGGCAGATGCCCGCGCGCCTCGCCACGGTCGGCATCTTGCTCTGATCGGTACTGCCATGATCGATGCCTACCTGACGCCGGCGGACCGCGCCTTCCGCCTGGAGGTTCGCCAGTTCCTTCGGGAAAAGCTGCCGCCCCGGCTGGCCCGCCAGCAGCGCAGCCATTCGCACCTGCCACGCGAAGACGTCGTGGCCTGGCACCATATCCTGCATCGCAAGGGTTGGGGCGCGCCATCCTGGCCCGCGCAGTTCGGCGGCACCGGATGGACGCCGGTTCAGCGATTCATCTTCGAGGACGAGTGCGCGCTCGCCGATGCGCCGCCGTTGTCGATGTTCGGCATCAACATGGTGGGCCCGGTGATCTACACCTTCGGCAGCGAGGCGCAGAAGCAGCGTTTCCTGCCCGCGATCGTGGCGATGACGGAGCACTGGTGCCAAGGGTATTCCGAGCCCGGCGCGGGCTCGGACCTGGCGGGCCTGCGCACGCGCGCGGAAGTGGACGGTGACGACTACATCGTCGAGGGCAGCAAGATCTGGACGAGCGATGCGCACAAAGCGGACTGGATGTTCTGCCTGGTGCGCACCGACCCTGACGCCCGCCAGCAGCGGGGCATTTCCTTCTTGCTGATCGACATGAAGACGCCGCGCATCACGGTGCGGCCGATCATCTCCATCGACGGTGGCCACACGCTCAACGAAGTCTTCTTCGACAGCGTGCGGGTGCCGCGCACGAATCTCGTCGGCGAAGAAAACAAGGGCTGGACCTATGCGAAGTTCCTGCTCGGCCATGAACGATCCGCAACGCCCGAGGTGAGCCGCTCCAAGCGGCGCATGGTGCTGCTGCGCGAGATAGCGGCGACCATGGAGTCGGGCGGTCGGCCGCTGGCCGAGGACCCGCATTTCGCGCTGCGGCTCGCGGGCGCACAGGTGGAGCTGGATGCGCTGGAACTCACCAACCTGCGGCTGCTGCTGGACGACGCCTACGAAGGCGACTCCATGGCCGCGGCCAGCATGATGAAGCTGCGCGGCTCCGAGGTGATGCAGCTCATTACGGAGCTCACACTGGACGCGCTCGGCCCCTCCGTCATGCCGTACGAAGACGCGGGGGATGGATCGAGCCAGACACCGGGGGCGCCCGACTGCGCACTCGGCCGCGTCGAAGACTACTTCCTGCGCCGTGCCGCCACCATCTACGCGGGCTCGAGCGAGACGCAGCGCAACATTCTCGCCAAGCTGATCTTCGGCACTTGAAACCGGGAGCGACACTTTTGAAACTCGCATACAACGAAGACCAGCGGGCTTTGCGCTCCAGCGTGCAGGCCTGGCTGGCGAAGGAATACCCTCACGCCGTCTGGCGCCAGGTCGCCTGCGGCGCCCACGCGGGCGCACCGGTGTTCTGGAACGTTCTGGCCGAGATGGGCTGGCTCGCCGCACCGCTGCCGGAGCTACATGGCGGACTCGGCGGCGGCACGTCCGACGCGGCGGTGCTCGCCGAAGCCTTCGGTGGCTCGCTGCTATTGGAGCCGTTCCTCTCTACCGTGGTGCTCGGCGCCGGCCTCATCCAGGCTGCGGGCAGCGCGGCGCAGCAAACCGAATGGCTGCCGGCGATCGCCGAGGGGCGAACGCGCTTCGCGTTCGCACAGGCCGAGGCGCAGTCGCGCTTCGACCTGCACGACGTGCAGACCCGCGCCACACGCACGGCGACGGGCTGGAAGATAGACGGCGAAAAGGTCAGCGTTTGGGACGCGCCCGATGCCGAGATGCTGGTGGTGCTGGCGCGCAGCGGCGGCGGCCGGTTCGATGAAGGCGGCATCGGCCTCTTCCTCGTACCGCGCGACGCGGCGGGCGTCACCCTCCGCCGCTTCCCCATGGTCGACAAGCGGCCGGGCGCGCACGTGCGCTTCGACTCCGCACCGGTGCAGGCTGTGCTGGGCGACGTCGAAGCGGCGCTGCCGGCGGTGCGTCGCGTAGTCGACCAGGCACTGGCCGTTGTGGCCTCCGAAGCCTGTGGCGCGATGGAAACCGCGATCACGCAGACCGTCGATTACCTGCGCCAGCGCAAGCAGTTCGGCCAGCCGCTCGCCGAGTTCCAGGTGCTGCGCCACCGCGTGGTAGACATGCGCGTGCAACTCGAATGCAGCCGCTCTCTGGCTCTGCACGCCGCCTTCTGCGCCGACGGTGACGCTGCGGTGGCCGCGCGCGCGTCCGCCACGGCCAAGGTCCAGATCGGCCGCGCGGGCCGCTGGATCGGCCACCAAGCGATCCAGCTGCACGGCGGCATGGGCATGACCGACGAGCTCGCCATCGGGCACGTCATGAAGCGTCTGCTGATGCTCGACACTCTTTTCGGCAATGCCGACCACCACCAGCAGCGCCTGGCAACCCTCACCGCGCCGCAGCGCGCCGCAGCCTGACTTACGGCTCACATGCTGATCATCGAACCCCCTTCCAGGCTCGCCGACATGGTGGGCACCACCGTTGGCCCCGGCGAATGGCTCACTGTCGACCAGCGCATGATCGACGCCTTCGCCGAACTCACAGGCGACCGTCAGTGGATTCACGTGGACACAAAGCGCGCGGCGCGCGAGATGCCCGGTGGCAAGACGATCGCGCACGGCTTTCTGGTGCTCGCCCTGCTCGGGCGGCTGATGCCGCCGCTATACGACGTGCGTGGCACATCGCGCGTGCTGAACTACGGGTCGGACCGTTTGCGCTTCCTGAACGTCGTGTCTGCCGGCGCTCGTGTGCGCGCCACCATCGCGTTCAAGGCCGTGGAGCCAGCGCCAGGCGGTCGCAAGTGCGTGACCGAGACAACGATCGAGGTGGAGGGCCAGACCAAGCCCGCGCTCGTCGCCGAATCAATCTTCCTCTACTTCGACTGAGCCCCGCATGAGCATCAACGGCAAGGCGTACATCGCGGGCATCTATGAACACCCGACCCGGCTCGCCACCGACAGGAGCCTGGTGCAGCTGCACGCTGAAGTCGCGCGCGGGGCGCTCGAGGACGCCGGCCTGACCAAGGACGACGTCGACGCGTTCTACTGCGATGGCGGCGTGCCCGGCTTCGGCGCGCTCACACTCGCCAACTACATGGGCCTGAAGCTGCGCCATACGGATACCACGGAATCCGGCGGCTCGGCCCCCATCCTGCATGTGGGACACGCGGCGGAGGCCATCGCGGCCGGCAAGTGCCGTGTCGCGCTCATCACGTCGTGCGGCCGGCCGCGCGCCGCGGGGGTGGGCCCCAGCATGCCGGTCGATCCCGAGACGCCGGATGACGAGTTCGACTTCGCCTATGGGTGCCACCTCGCGCACGGCTACGGCATGGTGGCGCGCCGCCACATGCACGACCACGGAACCACCTCCGAACAGCTTGCCTGGATCAAGGTGGCCGCCTCGCACCATGCGCAGCACAACCCGAATGCGATGCTGCGCAAGGTGGTGACCGTGGAGGACGTGCTCGCTTCACCGATGGTGGCCGACCCGCTGCACCGGCTCGACTGCTGCGTCATCAGCGACGGGGGCGGCGCGATCCTCGTGGTGCATCCGGAGATCGCGCGTGAACTCAAGCGGCCACTGGTGAAGGTCCGCGGTGCGGGCGAGGCGGTGAAGATCCTCTCCGGCGGCATGTTTGATCTCGCGAGCTCAGCCGGCGGCGTGTCGGGCGCGGCCGCGTTCGCCGAAGCGGGCGTGAAGCCCGGCGATATCAAGTACGCGTCGCTCTACGACAGCTTCACCATCACCGTGCTCATGCAGCTGGAAGACCTCGGCTTCTGCGAGCGCGGCGCAGGCGGGCGTTTCGTCGCCGACGGCGGGCTGATCTCCGGCGTGGGCAGGCTGCCGTTCAACACGGACGGTGGCGGCTTGTGCAGCAATCATCCCGGCAACCGCGGCGGCGTCACCAAGGTGATCGAGGCCGTTCGCCAGGCGCGAGGCGAGGCGCACCCGCGTGTGCAGGTGCCCGGCTGCGACCTCGTCGTGGCGCACGGCACCGGCGGCTCGCTCGGCCAGCTCCACCAGTCGGCGACGCTCATCCTGGAAAGGGTCTGAACCATGCCCACCTTCGAGACGCAAACTTACTGGGACGCGGTCAATGACAAGCGCCTGCTGCTGAAGACGTGCGGGGACTGCGGACGCGTGCACTACACCCCCCGCAGCCACTGCCCCTTCTGCTTCAGCGCGGCCACGGAATGGACGAATGCCAGCGGCCGTGGCGAAGTCTATAGCTACAGCATCGCGAGCCGCGCCGAGCCACCCTATGTGGTGGCCTACGTGAAGCTCGCCGAGGGTCCGATGATGCTGACCAACATCGTGGGCTGCCCTCCCTCCGACGTTCGCATCGGCCAGCCGGTGCAGGTTACTTTCGCGCAGGACGCCGAGGGCCGCACCCGTCCCTACTTCCAACCCGCAAAGAAAGGCGCCGCATGATGGCTGACCTCATTGAATCCATTGAGGGGGGCGTCGCCACCCTCACCCTGAATCGCCCCGACAGCCTGAATGCCCTGTCCGATCCGATGATCGAGGCCTTGCTCTCCGCGCTGGACCGGTTCGGCCGCGACCCGAAGGTCGGCGCGATCGTGCTGGCCGCTTCCGGCCGCGCGTTCTGCGCGGGCGGCGACGTGAAGGCGATGGCGACTCCCGATCCCCGCACGCCGCAGCAGAAGCTGGACTGGGTGCGCTGGGGCCATCGCGTTCCGCTGGCGATGGCGAGCTGCCCGAAGGTCACCATCGCGAGCATCCAGGGCGCCACCATGGGCGCGGGCCTGGGCATGGCCCTGTGCTGCGACTTCCGCATCGTCGCGCGCTCGGCACGCTTCGGCCTCGCCTTCGTGAAGATCGGGCTTTCGACCGACTTCGGTGTGTCATGGCAGCTGCCGCGCATCGTGGGCGAAGCGCGCGCGCGGGAACTCATGCTCACGGGTGACATTTTCGACGCCGCCGCGGCCGATGCGATGGGGCTCGCGACACGTCTGGTCGATGACGACGCGCTCGCGCAGGAGACCCTGGCATGGGCGAGCCGCTTCGCAACCGGCCCCGTGCTGGCGCAGGCCGGCATCAAGCGCAACCTGCTTGCGTCGCAATCGCGCGGCTTCGCCGAGCTTCTGGAGTACGAGGCCGTGCAGCAGATCCACGCCACCGGGACGCAGGATCACAAGGAAGCCGTGAAGGCCTTCCTCGAACGGCGGGCGCCGGTGTTCCAGGGCCAGTGACACAACAGGAGACACCGCAATGAAGAAAATTACTCACGTGGGCGTGCTGGTGCACGACCTCGACGCCGCCATCGCCCAGTGGAGCGGGCTGTTCGGCTACCGCGAGATCAAGCGCATGGAGGTACCGCCCGAGGGCCTGCGCTCGGTGTTCCTGTCACGCGACGGCACGCCGGACCAGTTCATGGTGGAGCTCGTGCAGGTGGTGGACGAAGCCGACACCGGCAACCCCGTAGCGCGGCGCCTGCGCGATCACGGCGAAGGCATGCTGCACCTTTGCATGGTGGACGAAGACACCGGCGCCGTGGCACGTGAACTCGAGGCCAAGGGCGTGCGCTTCGCCGCACGTCCCACGTCCACGGGGCGCGGCGATGACCGGCTGATCCTGAGCCCACGCGCCACCAACGGCGCGATGGTCGAAATCCTGTCCCAGCGCGAATGGGACCAAGTGTGGGAACACGAACAGGACAAGGCGGCCACGGCATGATCATCCCCGAAGGCACCCGCCTCAAGCTGGACCCGCACGACGACTACACCCACGAGCCGGAGTCCGCGTCCCATTACAACGAGAGCATGTACTTCAATGCCTTCAGCCGGGAGGAAGGCATGGGCGCGTGGATGCGCATCGGCAACCGCCCGAACGAGGGCCATGCCGAGATGACCTGCTGCGTGCACCTGCCTGACGGTCAGGTGGGCTTCATGTACGGCCGCCTGGCCATCTCGCACAACCGCGAGATGAATGCGGGTCCCCTGCGCTTCGAGGTGCTGGAGCCGTGGAAGCGTTTCAAGGTGCGCTACGAGGGCGAGCTGCTGCTGATGAAGCGGCCGCTCGACATGACAGACCCGAGCGCCGCGTTCAAGTCGAACCCGAAGCGTGCGGCGGCAATCGAGCTTGAGTTCGAGGGCGTCGCGCCGGTCCACGGTGGCGAGATCGTCACCATGGATGGACAGCCCATCGTGCTGGACCCGGCGAACGCGGTCTTTCGCGGCCACACTGAACAGCATCTCGCTGCCGAAGGCCACATCACGGTGGATGGCAGGCGCTACCCCATCGCGGCAGGCACCGGCTACCGCGACAAGTCGTGGGGACCGCGCCACTGGCACAACTTCTTCTGGTACCGCTGGTTGCCGGTCACCTTCGACCGGGACTTCGGTGTGCTGCTGTCGATCATGGGGCGCAAGGGGCAGGAGCCCTTCATCATCGGCCACGTGTTCCAGGGCGGCCTGCTGCAGCCCGTGAGCGAGCTGCGCATGCACACCGAGTGGGACAGCGAGTTCATGCACCGGGGGTTCACCACCAGCTTCAATGCGAGTGGACGCAGCTACACGCTGGAAGGCCTGGTCCGCTCGTTGATCCCCCTGCGACACAAGCCCGCCGCGGGCGCGCAGCCCGGCAGCTTCACGCGCATCACCGAGGCCATGACCGAGTACCGCTGCGACGGGCGCACCACGCTCGGCATGTCGGAATTCTGCGATGTGGTGACCGGCGGCGTTCCCATCTCGCACCGCCTCGGCTGGAGCTGAGCGCGTGCGCGCCGTGCTGTGCCGCCGCCACGGGCCGCCCGAATCGCTGGAGCTCGCCGAGCTGCCGCCACTGGACGCAGGTGAAGGCGAAGTGGTGGTGAGCGTGCACGCAGCCGGCGTCAACTTTCCCGACACACTCATCATCGAGAACCGCTACCAGCTCAAGCCGCCACTACCGTTCTCGCCCGGCAGCGAGGTGGCCGGCACCGTGGCGCGCGTTGGCAAGGGTGTCACGGGATTCGCACCCGGTGACCCGGTGCTTGCGCTGTGCGGCTGGGGCGGTTTTGCCGAGGAAGTGGCGACGCGCCCCAGTGCGCTTGTTGCCCTGCCCGCCGGCGTTCCCATGGAATCGGCGGCGGTGCTCGCCGCAACCTACGGCACCACGTATTACGCGCTGCGCGACCGCGCGGCACTGCAGCCCGGAGAGACATTGCTCGTGCTGGGCGCGGCGGGCGGCACCGGTGCCGCCGCCATTCAGCTAGGCGAGCTGATGGGTGCACGCGTCATCGCAGCGGCATCGACCCGCGACAAGCTGGCACTGTGCCACAGGCTTGGCGCCGACGAGACGGTCGATTCATCTGCCGCGGACCTGCGCGGATCGCTCAAGGCGCTGACGGGGGGCCGCGGGCTGGACGTTGTCTACGACCCCGTCGGCGGCGCGCTCACCGAGGCCGCCCTTCGCGCCATGGCCTGGGGCGGACGGCTGCTGGTCATCGGCTTTGCGTCCGGCACCATTCCGCAGCCGCCACTCAACCTGACGCTGCTCAAGGGCTGCGCCATTGTCGGCGTGTTCTACGGCGCCTTCATGGAACGCAAGCCCGCGCGAAACGCCGCACTCATGCAGCAGCTGCTCGCGTGGGTCGGCGAGGGACGACTGCAGCCGGCGATCACGACCCGGCTGCCGCTGGCCGATGCGGCGACCGCACTGCGCGCGCTGGCCGACCGGCGCGCGCTCGGCAAGACTGTCCTGCTGACGTCCCTGGGCGCGGCAAGCGAGGCAAACGCATGAGCGAGACAACCCTCCCGGCGAACGACGTGGCCGATAGGCTGATGCGCGTGGCGAAACGCTGCATCCCCGGCACGCAGGAGGTCACCGGCGTACGCGAAATCACCAGCGGAGCCAGCCAGGCGCTCTGGGCCTTCGATGCCGTGACACCCCGCGGCGCCCTGCCACTGGTTGCGCGTTGCGCGCGCCTCTGGAGCGCGGAGATGCAGGCCAGCAGCGCGGGCATGGCGGCCGAGGCGGCGCTGCTGCGCGCAGCGGCTGCGGGCGGTGTGCCGGTGCCCGCAGTCCGCGGCGAACTTGTGCCGCAAGACGGTCTGGGTGAAGGCTATGTCATGGAGCGTCTCGAAGGCGAGACACGTGGGCCGCGCCTGCTGCGGGATCCGGCATTCGCCGAGCTGCGGCCGCGGCTTGCCGCCCAGTGCGGCGCGATCCTCGCGCGCATCCACGCGCTATCCCCCGCGGCACTGCCGCCCTTGCGTTGCGCGTTCGCGCGTGACGAGTCGCTGAACTGGGCCGGGCGGCACCGCGCCGCGGGCAGCGCGAGGCCGGTCTTCGCCTGGGCCTTTCGCTGGCTGCGCGAGAACGCGCCGCCACCGGCGGGCGAGCCGAAACTGGTGCACGCCGACTTTTGTAACGGCAACCTGATGGTTGGCCCCGAAGGCGTGCGCGGTGTGCTCGACTGGGAGCTCGCGCACTTCGGCGATCCCATGGAGGATCTCGGCCTCTTTTGCATGAATGCCTGGCGATTCGGGAACATCGACGCGCCGGCGGGCGGCTTCGGTTCTCGCGAAGCGTTCTTCGACGGCTATGCCGCCGTCAGCGGCGCACGGGTGGATGCCGCGCGCGTGCACTGGTGGGAGGTGTTCGGCACGCTGAAGTGGGGCGTGTCCTGCGAGAGCATGGGTCGCGCCTTCCTCGACGGCACCGACCCCTCGCTAGAGCGTGCCGCAATCGGGCGGCGCGCCTCCGAGACCGAGATCGAGCTGTTGCACCTGCTGGCACCCCGGCGCTGAACATCATGCAGGATTCTCCCGTTCCGCACGAACTGCTCGAAGGCGTAATCCGCTTCCTGCGCGACACAGCGCTGCCGCGACTGGACGGCCGCGCGGCCTACGACACGCGCATCGCGGCCAGCTTGCTGGCGACCGTGCAACGCCAGCTGGCGCGCCCGGCGGCGCGAGACGAGGCCGAGCGCGACAGCCTGCGCGCCTTGCTCGACAGCAACGCGGCCGACCTCGCCGTGCTCAATGGGCTGCTGTGCGAGCGCATCGAATCCGGTGCGCTGGCGCTGGACGACCCCGGGCTGCTGGACCATCTCTGGCGCGTGACGCTGGACAAGGTCGCCGTCGACCAGCCGAACTACAGCACCTACCAGCGCGTGATGGCCGCTGAGCGGGGCGATCGTGGCGCCGAAGGGTATCCCGGAGATGATGCGAATTCGTCGGATACGACGATAGGTCCCGCGCAGGGCCAACCTTAATCTCCGCTGACAGATGGCGAAGAGCCATTTCCCATTCAACGAGCCGACGGCCGCAAGCTGCCGCGGCCACAGGAGACAGGCATTGCTGCAACTGCAGATCATCTTGGCGGGCATCGCGCAAGGCTGTGTATACGGCCTGGTCGCGCTCGGCTTCGTCCTCATCTACAAGGCCACCGAGACCGTCAACTTCGCGCAGGGCGAGCTGATGATGCTGGGCGCATTCTTCGCGCTCGCGGGCATGGGGCTTTTCGGCTTGCCATTCTGGCTTGCATCGATGCTCGCCGTCGCTGCCATGGCGCTGGTGGGCCTGGGCATCGAGCGCGCGGTGATCCGGCCGGTGCTCGGCCAGCCCGCGTTCTCGATCGTGATGCTCACCTTCGGCCTCGGCTACATCGCGCGCGGCGGCGTGACGATGGTGCCCGGCATCGGCACCGACACGCACGCGCTCGCCGTGCCCTACAAGGGCGCGACGCTGCAGGCGGGCGGTGTCGTGCTGGCGGCCGAACAGATGATCATCATCGGCTGCACGGGCGCGCTGTGCCTGCTGCTGTGGATGGCGTTCCGTTTCACCCGCATCGGCATCGCAATGCAGGCTTCGTCGCAGAACCAGCTGGCCGCCTACTACATGGGCATTCCCGTGCAACGGCTCAACGGCCTGGTGTGGGGCCTCGCCGCCGCCGTGGCCGCCGCTGCCGGGATCCTGCTCGCCCCCTTCACGTTCGTGCATGCCAACATGGGCTTCATCGGCCTGAAGGCGTTTCCGGCGGCCATCGTGGGCGGCTTCAGCAGCCTGCCCGGCGCCATCGTGGGCGGACTGGTCATCGGACTGGTGGAGTCGCTCTCCGGCTTCTACCTGCCCGAAGGCTTCAAGGACGTGATGCCCTATGTGGTCGTCCTGATCATGTTGACCATCAAGCCCACCGGCCTCTTCGGCGAACGCGTGCGCAAGAAAGTCTGACGCCATGCAATTCGTCTTCAAGACCTCGTACGACCAGGACATCGACCTGGCCCGCCACAACGGACAGCGCTTCTGGTACGGCCTGCTCGGCGTCGCCGTGCTCGCCGCGCCCTGGGTCCTGCCCGAGTACTGGCTCGCGCAGCTCACGTTCATCTACATCTATGCCACCGTCGGTGTCGGCCTGATGCTGCTGGCGGGCTACACGGGGCAGTTCTCCATCGGCCACGCCGCCTTCATGGGCGTGGGCGCGTACGCAGAGGCTTACCTCACCTCGCGCGGCTGGGCGTTTCCCGCTGCGATGGCAACCTCCGTCGCCCTCTCCGCTGCAGTCGGCATAGTGGTCGGCCTGCCCGCGCTGCGCGTGAAAGGCCTCTACCTCGGCATCGCGACGCTCTCGTTCGGCTTTATCGTGGAAGAGGTGATGGCGCGCTGGGAAAGCGTCACCGGTGGCAACGCCGGCCGCTCCGTGCCCACCCCCGCCATCGGCGACTGGAAGATCGCCAGCGCCGAGCAGTTCTACCTGCTGTGCCTCGCCTGTGTGGTGGTGAGCACGCTGCTCGTGATGAACCTGCTGCGTTCGCCGACCGGCCGCGCGTTCGTGGCCATGCGCGATTCGGAGATCTCCGCGCAGAGCATGGGCATCACGCTGTCGGTCTACAAGTCGATGTCTTTCGCCATTTCGGCGGCACTCGCGGGACTGGGCGGCGCGCTGTACGCGCACAAGATGCAGTACATCTCGCCCGAGCAGTTCAGCATCATCCAGTCGATCGACCTGCTGCTGATGGTGGTCGTCGGCGGGTTGGGGTCCATCCACGGCGCCTTCCTCGGAGCGGCCTTCCTGATCGGCATGCCGCAGCTCATCTCGCTGGGCAAGGACGTGCTGCCGCCCGTGATCGGGCAGGCCGCGGGCCTGCAGGGCGTCATTTACGGCGGCCTGCTCATCGCCTTCGTGATGCTCGAGCCCATGGGCCTGTACGGGCGCTGGACGAAGATCCGCACCTGGCTGGAGCTGTATCCCTTCTACCGGCGCGGCATGTTCAAGCGCCAAAAAAGCTTCCAGAAATCCGACCGCCTGAAATGAGCAAGATCCCAGCTTCCGACGTGCTGCTCTCGGCACGCGACCTCACTGTCCGTTTCGGCGGTGTGGTGGCCGTCAACAAGGTCAGCTTCGACGTGAAACGCGGCGAAGTCTTCACGCTGATCGGGCCCAACGGCGCCGGCAAGACGACAGTGTTCAACCTGATCAGCCGAATCTACAACCCGAGCGGCGGCACGCTGACGTACATGGGTCGGAATCTCGCGACGGTGGCTCCCTCGCGCATCGCCCCGCTCGGCATTGCACGCACCTTCCAGAACATCGAGCTCTTCGAGCATGCGACCGTGCTGCAGAACCTCCTGATCGGCCGCCACGTGCATCGCCGCACCAGCGTGTGGTCGGAGATGCTGTTCCTGCCTGGGGTGCGCGCCGCAGAACGTGAAACGCGGCGCAAGGTCGAGGAGGTGATCGATCTGCTCGAACTCCAGCACTACCGCGACCAGCTCGTCGCCGGCCTGCCGTACGGCGTGCGCAAGGTCGTCGAGCTCGCCCGCGCGCTCGCCACCGAGCCCAGCCTGCTCCTGCTCGACGAGCCCTCGTCCGGCCTGAACGTGGAGGAAACCGGCGACATGGCGTTCTGGATCCAGGACATCCAGCGTGACCTGGGCATCACGATCCTGATGGTGGAACACGACATGGGCCTCGTCTCCAAGGTGAGCGACCGGGTGCTGGCCATGAACCAGGGCGAGGTGCTGGCGCTGGGTTCGCCCTCCGAGGTGCAGTCGAATCCGGCCGTGATCGAGGCCTACCTCGGCACCGTGGACGACGTCACGTCGTTGCGGCGGCCGCCGGGCAGCGTGCCTGCCGCAAGCCGAAGCGGCGCCCTTGCGCGGGGCGCCGAACCTGCCCGCGTGCTGCAACCTGCGACGGAGGCCGTGCAATGAGCGGGCCGATGTTGAGCCTCAACAACGTGGAAAGCGTGTACGGCCCCATCAAGGCCATCCGCGGCGTCAGCCTGGATGTGCAGCCCGGTCAGATCGTGGCCGTGCTGGGCTCCAACGGCGCCGGCAAAACGACCATCCTCAAGACCATCTCCGGCATCCTCGACCCACGCAAGGGCAGCGTGCATTTCCGCGGCGCGGACATCACGGCGACCGACCCGGCGCTGATCGTGCGCCGTGGCCTGTCGCATGTTCCCGAAGGCCGCGAGGTCTTTCCGCTGCTGTCCGTGCGCGACAACCTGCTCATGGGCGCCTACACCCGGCGCGACCGCGACGCCGTGGCCGCCGACATGGATGCGGTGTTCCGCTACTTTCCGATCCTGAAGGACCGGGCCAGCCAGGACGCTGGGCTGCTCTCGGGCGGACAGCAGCAGATGTTGGCCATCTCGCGCGCCATCCTGGCTGGGCCCGAGCTGATCCTGCTGGACGAACCCAGCCTGGGCCTTTCGCCCAAGCTCACGAAGGAGATCTTCGAGATCGTGGTGCGGATCAACCGCGAACGCGGCACGACGATCCTGCTGGTAGAGCAGAACGCCAACATGGCACTCAACGCCGCCGACCACGGCTACGTGTTGGAGAACGGCCGCATCGTCATGGAAGACACCTGCGAGCGGCTGCGCGAGAAGGACGACATCAAGGAGTTCTATCTCGGCATGAAAGAGGCCGGCGTGCGCGGCGAGCGGCGATGGAAGAAAAAGAAAACGTGGCGGTAAGACAGCGATGAGCCCAAACCTCTGGAACCTCGACTCCTTCCGTGCGCGTCCCGAAGCGACGCTGCCCGGCGACACCATCCACGCCATGTTCTGGAACGGGGTGGCCGCACGCGGCGACCGCGTGCTGATGCGCCAGAAGGACTTTGGCATCTGGCGCGGCTGGAGCTGGCGCGACGTAGGCGCCACCGTGCGCGAGATCGCAATGGGCTTCGCCGCGCTTGGCGTGCGGCCGGGCGATTGCGTCTCCATCCTGTCGAACACGCGCGTCGAATGGGTGTGGTGCGACCTCGCCGTGCTGAGCGCGGGCGCGGTATCCAACGGCATCTACCCGACCGATGCGGCCGAACAAGTGCACTACCTGTGCGAGGACTCGCACACCGTGGTGCTCGTCGTCGAGGACGAAGAGCAGCTGGACAAGGCGCTTGCGGTGCGCGACCGCCTGCCCGCGCTCACCCACATCGTGCTGATCGACGCGACGGGGCTGGCCCACTTCAGCGACCCCATGGTCCTGACGCTCGACGAGGTGCGGCGGCGCGGCGCGGCATACGAAAAAGCGCATCCCGGGGAGTTCGACCGTCGTGTCACCTCCCGCGGCGCCGAAGACCTCGCGATCCTGATCTACACCTCAGGCACCACGGGTCGGCCCAAGGGCGCGATGCATTCGCACCGCGGCCTGCTCACGGTGCTGAAGGGCCAGAACGAGTTTCTGCCGCAGGACGAGCGCGACGAGCGCATGTGCTTCCTGCCACTGTGCCACGTGGCCGAGCGCGTCACCGGCCTGTACGCCTCGCTCTACACCGGCACGAAGATGAACTTCGTGGAGAACCCCGACACCGTGCCCGAGAACGTGCGCGAGATCGCACCCACCGTCTTCGGCGGTGTGCCACGGCTGTGGGAGAAGTTCTATTCCGCGGTGACCATCGCCGTGAAAGAAGCCGGTCCGGTGCAGCAGAAGCTCTATGGGTGGTCCATCGGCGTGGGTCAACAGGTGGCGCAACGCGTGCTGACGGGCCGACCGGTGAACCACTGGCTGCGCCTGAAGTACCGGCTGGCGGGCATCGCATCGCTCGACAACGTGCGCCGCTTCATCGGCATTCACCGCTGCCGCTTCCTCGTCACCGGCGCCGCGCCGATCGCGCCGGACCTGATCCGCTGGTACCTCGCGCTGGGTATTCCGATGCTGGAGTGCTGGGGCCAGACGGAGACAGCCGGCATCTCCACCTCGATGACACCGCACTCCATCCGCCTGGGCACCATCGGCCAGGCGCGCGACTACAACGCAGTGCGCATCGATCCGGCCACCGGGGAACTGCTGGTGCGAGGACCCAACGTGTTCATGGGCTACCTCAACCAGCCCGAGAAGACGGCTGAGACCATCGGCCAGGACGGCTGGCTGCGCACCGGCGACGTCGGAGCGGTCGACGAAGCGGGCTTCTTCCGCATCACGGACCGCATGAAAGACATCATCATCACGGCGGGCGGCAAGAACGTCACGCCCAGCGAGTGGGAGAACGAGCTGAAGTTCAGCCCCTACGTGACGGACGCGGTGGTGATCGGCGACCGGCGCCCCTACCTCACCGCCATCGTGATGATCGAGCAGGAGAACGTCGAGAAGTTCGCGCAGGACAACGATGTTCCCTTCTCCAACTACACCAGCCTCACGCGGGCGCTCGAAGTGCGCGCGCTGATCGAGGGCGAGATCGCGAAGGTGAACGCCAAGTTCGCGCGCGTGGAGCAGATCAAGAAGTTCTACCTGCTGGAGACACAACTCTCCGCCGAGGACGAGGAACTCACGCCCACCATGAAGCTGAAACGCAAGCTCGTGCAGCAGAAGTACGCGCCCCAGATCGAAGCCATGTACCAGTCCCAGTGAAACCAGATCCCGCCAGCACTATCAAGGAGACAGCATGAAACGCACCCTACTCGCGGCCGCCCTGTCGGGCGCGGCCATGGTCCTCGCCACCGCCCCTGCGCTCGCGCAGCAGGGAGTGACGAAGACCGAAGTCGTGATCGGCACGGCGCAGGACCTTTCGGGGCCGCTCGCGCCCTGGGGCAAGGACGTGCTCAATGGCATGAAGCTGCGCGTCGCCGAAGTCAATGAACAAGGCGGCGTCCACGGCCGCAAGATCCGGCTTCTGGTCGAAGACAACGGCTACGACCCGAAGAAGACGGTGCTCGCCACGCAGAAGTTGGTGAACCAGGAAAAGATCTTCGCGATGATGGGCCTGATGGGCAGCTCCGCTGCGATTGCCGCCATGCCCATCCTGCTGGAGAAGAACGTCATCAGCTTCATGCCGATGTCCAGCGCGCGCGAGATGTACGAGCCCGTGCACAAGCTCAAGTTCGGTTTCGCGCCCCCCAACTTCGACAGCATGAAGAACAGCGCACCGCGCGTGTACCAGGCCACCAAGTCGACCAAGGCCTGCGCCCTGTACCAGGACGACGACTTCGGACTCGAGGTCGCGCGCGGCGGCGAGGCCGGGCTGAAGGACATCAAGGTCGAGTTCGTCGAGAAGACCACCTACAAGCGCGGCGCCACGGACTTCTCGTCGCAGGTGGCGCGCCTGAAAAGCGCCGGCTGCGACTTCGTGCTGCTCGGCACGCTGATCCGCGAAACCGTGGGTGCCGTCTCCGAGGCCCGAAAGCTCGGGTTCAACCCCGTCTTCCTGGGCCCGCAGACGGTCTACACCGACCAGATCCCCAAGCTGGGCGGCAAGGCCATGGACGGCGTCTATGGCGACATGTTCGTGCAGTTCCCCTATGTCGACGATGCATCGCAGCCCGTGCGCTTCTGGGCCAACAAGTGGAAGACGCAGTTCAACGGCGACCCCACGGTTTATAGCGTGTACGGGTACCTGATCGCCGACCGCCTGGTGGCCGCGCTGCAGAAGTCCGGTCCCGCCCTCACGACCGATGCGTTCGTCAAAGCGATGGAGACGATGACGATCCCGCCCGACATCTTCGGCAGCCCCACTCTCACGTTCTCGCCTACCAAGCACATCGGTTCCACCGCGTCCCGCGTGTCGCAGCTGCAGGACGGCCGCTGGAAGGTGGTCTTCGACTATCCGAAGCAGTGAACGAGCAACGATGACGCGACATCACCAAGGAGACTCCATGAACCGCTTGTCCCTCGCCGCGGCGGCATTGGCCGCCGCGGCACTGACCACGCCGCTGCACGCACAACAGGGCGTGTCGAAGACCGAAGTCGTGATCGGAACCGCCACCGACCTGTCCGGACCGATCGCGGCCTGGGGCAAGGACTACGCGAACGGCGCGCGGCTACGCGTCGTCGAGATCAACGAGCAGGGCGGCATCCACGGCCGCAAACTGAAACTCCTGATCGAGGACAACGGCTACGACCCCAAGAAAACGGTGCTCGCCACGCAGAAGCTGGTGAACCAGGAAAAGATTTTCGCCATGCTGGGATTGATGGGCAGTGCCGCGGCCATCGCCGCCATGCCGGTTATCGTGGACAAGGGCGTGATCAGCTTCATGCCGATGTCGAATGCTCGCGAAATGTTCGATCCTCCGCACAAGCTGAAGTTCGGCTTCACCACGCCCAACTACGACGGCATGATGAACAGCACGCCGCGTGTCTACCAGGCGACGAAGTCGGCCAAAGCCTGCGCGCTGCTGCAGGACGACGAGTTCGGCCACGAAGTGCTCAAGGGCGCCGAGGCCGGCCTGAAGGGCATCAACGCCGAGATCCACGAGAAGACCACGTACAAGCGCGGAGCGACGGACTTCTCGTCCCAGGTACTGCGGCTGAGGCAGGCGAGCTGCGACTTCATCGTGCTGGGCACGCAGCTGCGGGAGACGGTAGGTTCCATCGCCGAGATGCGCAAGCTGGGCTACAACCCGACACTGATGGGATCCTCGTCGGCCTATACCGAACTCATCCCCCGCATTGGCGGCAGAGCCATGGACGGGCTCTACGCCGATATGTTCGCGCTGATCCCATACATGGATGACGCGTCGCAGCCGGTGCGCTTCTGGGCCAACAAGTACAAGACCCAGTTCGGCAATGACCCGACGGTATTCGCGGCTTATGGCTACATGACCGTGGACCGTTTCGCCGCAGGCCTGCAGAAGGCGGGGGCCCATCTCACGGCCGACAGCTTCGTGAAGGCGATGGAGTCGATCGCGATCCCGCCCGACATCTTCGGCAGCCCGAAGCTGACCTTCTCCCCGACCAGGCACATCGGCTCGCGCGCGTCGCGCATCTCCCAACTGCAGGACGGCCGCTGGAAAGTGGTGTACGACTACGCGGCAGACGCACGCTAGGCACGACAGGCGGCAAGGCGCAAGGAGTTCCGAATGACACGCAAGGTCCACGTGGCGGGAGTCGGCATGGTGCCGTTCTCCAAGCCTGGCGCGAGCGAACCATATCACCAACTCGGGGCCCGCGCGGCGCGCGCGGCGCTGGACGACGCGGGCATCGACTACCAGTCGATCGAGACCGTGTATGCCGGCTATGTGTACGGCGACTCGTGCAGCGGCCAGGCCGCGGCGTACCATCTGGGCCTGACGGGCGTGCCAGTCATCAACGTCAACAACAACTGCTCCACCGGCTCGACCGCGCTCTACCTGGCACGCCAGGCGGTGGCCAGCGGCGCGGCGGAGTGCGTGCTGGCGATGGGTTTCGAGCAGATGCAGCGTGGTGCCATCGCCGCGCACTGGACCGACCGGCCCGACCCCTCGCAGCGGCTGATCGACACCATGCACGCGATCCAGGGTGAGGCGCCCGGCGTGCCGGTGGCGGCGCAGCTGTTCGGCGGCGCCGGGCGCATGCACATGCAGCTCTACGGCACGCGGGCCGACACTTTCGCCCGCATCTCGGTGAAGGCGCGCCGCCACGCCGCCAACAACCCGCATGCGCTGTTCCGCGAGCCTCTGACGCTGGACGAGGTCATGGCGTCGCCCTCCGTCTTCGAGCCGCTGACGCGCCTGCAGTGCTGCCCGCCCACCTGCGGCGGCGCCGCTGCCGTGGTGTGCTCGCCCGAGTTCGCGAAGCGGCACGGCCTGAAGACCGACGTCTGGATCGCCGCGCAGGCGCTCACCACCGACGGCAACAGCAGCTTCGACGAGAAGGACATGCGCAAGCTGGTCGGCTACGACATGGCGCGCCGCGCGGCCACCACCGTGTACGAAGCGGCGGGCATCGGGCCGGAGGACATCCCGGTCGTGGAACTGCACGACTGCTTCACCGCGAACGAACTGATTACATACGAAGCGCTGGGCCTCGCGCCCGAGGGCGGCGCCGAGAAGTTCATTCTGGACGGGGACAACACCTACGGCGGCAAGGTGGTCACCAACCCCTCCGGCGGACTGCTCTCCAAGGGTCATCCGCTCGGCGCCACCGGGCTCGCCCAGTGCGCCGAGCTGGTGTGGCAGCTGCGCGGCCAGGCCGGCGCGCGGCAGGTGCCAGACGTCCGGCTCGCACTGCAGCACAATCTGGGTCTCGGCGGCGCCTGCGTCGTTACCCTCTACCAGCGGGCCTGAGCGGCCCGCGGCGGGCCGCCGCGGTGGTTTTGCGAAGGATCGCCATGCCCGCAGGGCTGGACATGCAGCACGACAACGATTCGGCAACTGCCGGTTCCCACGAACGCGCCGCGGCCAACGCGCCGCGCGCGGATGCGGCGCGTGCTGCCCTGCCCCGTACTGCCGCGCTCGGCGCGAAGCTCATCCCGCCGCAGCCCTCCGCCTTCGAGATTGCACGCACCGACGTGTGCGAACGCATCTTCGCAGCGGGCGCGGCAAAACTCGTGCTGCTCCGCGCCCCCGCGGGCTTCGGCAAGACCACCACTATGCTGCAGGTGCACGAACGCTTCGTGCAGACCGGCCTGCCGGCCGCCTGGCTCACACTCGACCGTGCCGACAACGACGTGGTGCGCTTCCTGGCCGGGTTGACCGCCACTTTGTCGCGGCTCATTCCCGAACTTGCGACGCCGCATGAAGGTGTCATCGGTCCCGATGAGCTGGCCTTCGCCGTCATTGACCGGGTGGCCGCGCACCCGGCGCCCTTCGCACTCTTCCTCGACGATTTCGAAGCGCTGCAGAACCCCGCAGCCATCGGCATCGTCAGCGAGTTGATCGAGCAGCTGCCGCGCGGTGCGCAGCTCATCGTCGGCTCGCGCGGCGTGCCGGAACTCGGCCTCGGCCGGCTGCGCGCGCGTGGCCGGCTGCTCGAGGTGGAGCCGGCGCAACTGCGTTTCACCGAGGGCGAGGCTGATGCCTTCCTGCGCCAGCGCCGGGGGTTGGTGCTCGGGCCGGACGACGTGCGCCGCCTGCACCGCAGTACTGAAGGCTGGGCTGCCGCGCTATGGCTTGCCTCCATCTCGCTCGAAAACCGCGACGATCCCGGGCGTTTCATCGCGGGCTTTTCCGGCTCCAATGCCGCTGTGGTCGAGTACCTGGTCGAGGACGTGCTGGCGCGGCAGAGCGAAGACGTGCGCGGCTTCCTGCTGCGCACCAGCCTCCTCGGCGAGCTGCACGCACCGTTGTGCGACGCGGTGTGTGGACGCGATGACAGCGCGCAGATGCTGCGCTGCCTGGAGCAGGCGCACCTGTTCCTCATCCCGCTGCAGGGCGACCACAGCCAGTACCGCTACCACGGCATGTTCGCGGAGTTCCTGCGCACCGAGCTGGCCCGCCAGCACCCGGCCGAGATTCCGGGTCTGCATCGCGCGGCTTCGCGCTGGTACGACGAACATCGCCGCCCCGTGCCCGCCATCGAGCATGCGCTGGCCGCGGGCGATCTCCCCTACGCGCTGCCCTCCCTGGCGCGGCATGCGCCGGCACTGCTCGAGGAAGGCCGGGTGCGCCTGCTGTCGCGCTGGCTCGATCCCTTGCTGGAGGCGGGTGCGCTCGACGCTTATCCCATGCTGCAGGTCGTGCATGCTTGGGCGGTGTGCTTCGCACGCGGACCGCGCGCTGCCGCCACCCTGCTTGATCGGCTGGAGCGAAGCGCGCATCCCGACCGCGAAGTGCGCGCGCACCGCCTCGCGATGCGCCCCCTCTTCCTGTCGCTGACCGACCAGATCGAGGAAGCGCTGCCACTTGCGGCAGCAGCGCTCGAGGAGATCCCGGGCGACATCGCCTTCGTGAGCGGCTTCCTCGAAGTCAACATGGCTAATCTGGCACTCATCGCCGGGCGCTACCACGACGCGCTGCGCTTTGCAGACGCGGCACGCTCGCGCCAGCCGGCGCACCGCAGTCCATTCAACTTCGCGCTATCGGAAGCCGCGGAGGCCGCCGTCGACATGACGCAGGGGCGGCTGCGCAAGGCGATCGCGGGCTTGCGCGTCGCCGTTAGCGCCGGCGCCATCGACGCGACGCAGCCCACCAACGGCAATGCGCTCGCCGGCATTCCCCTTGCGCTGGCGCTGTACGAGGCCGGGCAGCTCGAACAGGCAGAACGGCTGCTGGTGGTGTACCTGCCGCTGATCCGCGGCGTGGGCATTCCCGACGAGCTCATCATCGGCCACGTGGTGATGGCACGCATTGCGACCGACCGGGGCGATGCGGAACGCGCCGAACGGATGCTCGCCGAGCTGGAACACATCGGCCACCGCGACGGGCTGCCGCGTGTGGTGGCCACGGCCAGGCTGGAGCGCGTGCGGCTGCTCCTGATGGCAGACCGGCTGGCGCAGGCGCGCAGCGAACTCGACCGCTGCGGCGACAAGGACTTGTGGGCGCGCGTGGCGCGGCTCTCCCTGCGCGCGAACGAAGTCGAGACCTACGACGTGGCGCTGGCACGCTGGTCCGTGCGCACGGGACACGCCGGCGAAGTAATTCGCTTGCTGCGCACCGAGCTCGAGGCGGCGGAGCGCGTGCAGCGCGAGCGCCGTGCACTCACGCTGCGACTGCTGCTCGCGCAGGCGCTGTACCGCGACGACCAGCGCAACAAGGCCGTGCGCATGCTGGCGCGTGCGGTGCGTCTGGCATGGGCCGAGGGGTATGTGCGGGCGTTTCAGGACGAAGGCGAGCTATTGATGGTGATCCTGCGCGAACTGCGGGCCATGCCCGACCTCGTGCGAGAGGACGGCCATGGAGACGAGGCGCTCGCGTTCATCGACCGGCTGCTGCGCGCACCGCCGCCGCCCACGCCGGCTGTCGCGCCCGATGGAAGGCCCGAATCGTCCGTGGCAGCCACCGAACTGCTCACGCGCAAGGAGCTGCAGGTGCTGCGGCTCGCGGCCGAAGGCCTGACCAACGACGAACTTGCGGAGCGCCTCTTCGTCGCCGAGACGACGGTACGCACGCATTTGCGCAACATCAACGTCAAGCTCGATACCCGAAGCCGGGTCGAGGCGATTGCCGCGGCACGCAGGCTTGGGCTGATCGGTTAGTCCGCCGCGCCCTTCCAAATCGTCGTTCCCGACGATGACTCTCCTGCGTCTGCCGGGCACAGTCGCGCCATGACAGAAGCCTTCATTCTCGACGCCGTGCGCACGCCGCGCGGCAAGGGCCGCGCGAGCGGCGCCCTCCACGAAATCGGCCCGGCTCGCCTCGCGGCCGGACTGCTCACTGCCCTGCAGGAGCGCAACGGCTTCGCGCCCGAGCTGGTGAACGACGTCTTGCTCGGCTGTGGGGAACCCTCACTGGAGCAGGCCTCCGACGTGGCCAAGGCCGTGACCTTCGCCGCGCCCGGCTTCTCGCACGTGCCCGGCGTGCAGATCAACCGGTTCTGCGGCTCCGGGCTCGAAGCGTGCAACTTCGCCTCGGCCATGATCATGGCGGGCCAGGCCGAGCTGATGATCGGCGGCGGCGTGGAAAGCATGTCGCGCGTGCCCATGTTCGCGGGCGGCGGCGCCTGGGTCACGGACCCGCAGATCACCATTCCCAACCGCATCGTGCCGCAAGGCGTGTCCGCCGATCTGATCGCCACGCTGTACGGCTACAGCCGCCGCGACGTGGACGCGTACGCGGTGGAAAGCCAGCGTCGCGCCGCCGCCGCATGGGCCGAGAGCCGCTTCGCGCGCGGCATCGTACCCGTGCGTGAAGTCAACGGCCTGACGGTGCTGGAGCGCGACGAACACGTGCGTGGGGACACCACGATGGAATCTCTTGCCAAGCTCGAGCCCTCATTCACCGTGATGGGGGAGCGCATGGGCTTCGACGCGATGGCGCTGCAGCGCTACCCCGAACTCGCCGCCATCGAGCACGTGCACCACGCCGGCAACTCGTCCGGCATCGTGGACGGCGCCTCGGCGGTGCTGATCGGCAGCGGCGACATGGCGAAAAAACTGGGGGTGAAGCCCCGTGCACGCGTGCGTAGCTTCGGCACCGTGGGCACCGAGCCCACCATCATGCTCACGGGCCCCGCGCCGGCGGCTCAGGCCGCCTTGGCGCGTGCCCGCATGACACCGCGCGACATCGATCTGTTCGAGTGCAACGAAGCCTTCGCCGCCGTGGTGCTGCGCTTCATGGACGTACTGGACATACCGCACGAAAAGGTCAACGTCAATGGCGGCGCCATTGCCATGGGACATCCCCTGGGGGCCACCGGCGGCATGCTGCTGGGAACGGTGCTCGAAGAACTGGAACGCCGCAATCTCGCCACCGGCCTCATCACCCTGTGCGTGGGCGGCGGCATGGGCTCGGTGATGATCATCGAGCGCGTGTGACGCGGCAAGACAAGGAATCGCAATGATCGACTACCACATCGACGCCGACGGCATCGTGACGCTCACCATCGACGTGGCCGACCGGCCCATGAACGTCCTGAACCACGCCTCCATCGCGGCCTTCGACGCCGCGGTGAAGAAAGCCATCGCCGACCCGGCGGCCAAGGGCGTGATCGTCACCTCCTCGCGGCCCGAGTTCGTCGCCGGTGGCGACCTCGACCTCATTCGCAACATCCGCACGGCGGAAGAATCGTTTGCGGCGGGCGGCCCCTTCAGCAAGACGCTGCGCCTGCTGGAGACGTCCGGCAAACCCTTCGTCGCGGCGATCAACGGCAGCGCGCTCGGCGGCGGGCTGGAGATCTGCCTGGCCTGCCATCGACGCATCGTCGCCGACGATCCGGGGATCCAGCTCGGCCTTCCGGAAGTGACGCTCGGCCTGCTTCCGGCCGCGGGCGGCACGCAGCGCCTGCCGCGCATGATCGGCATCAAGAATGCCCTGCCCTACCTGCTGGAAGGCCGCAAGGCGGATCCGGCCAAGGCGCTCGAGGCTGGCATCGTCGACGAGGTCGTACCCGCCGCGCAGTTGCTGGAACGCGCCCGCACCTGGCTGCTGGCGGACGGCGTCAAGGCGGTGCAAAAGCCCTGGGACGGCAAGAACTTCAAGTTCCCCGGTGGCGGCCCCCAGACCCCCGGACCCACCCAGATTTTCTTCGCTGCGGGCGGTGCGCTGCTGGCCAAGACACAGGGCCTGATTCCGGCGCCCGAGGCGATCCTGGCCTGCGTGTACGACGGCTGCCAGGTGGACCTGGACACGGGCCTGCGCATCGAGCAGCGGCAGTTTGCCCGGCTCGCCACGTCGCAGTCCACCAAGAACATGATCCGCACGCTCTTCTACGACATGGGCGAAGCGAACCGGCTGGCGGACCGCGCGAAGGACGTGCCGGTGCGCAAGTACACCAAGGTGGCGGTCCTCGGCGCCGGCATGATGGGCGCTGGGCTTGCGCACGTGAGCGCGGTCGCCGGGCTGGAGGTGGTGTTGCTCGACACGACGCTCGACGCGGCCGAAAAAGGCAAGGCCTATGGCGCGAAGATCATGGATGCGCAGGTGGCGAAGGGCCGCATGGCGCAGGACAAGCGCGACGCCACGCTGGCACGCGTGAAGGCATCCACCGACTACGCCGATCTCGCCGGCTGCGAAATCGTGATCGAGGCGGTATTCGAAGACCGAGCGGTGAAGGCGGAAGTCACTCGCCGCGCCGAAGCTGCGATGGCCCCGGACGCGATCTTCGCGTCCAACACATCCACGCTGCCCATCACCGGGCTCGCCGAGGTGTCGCAGCGGCCGGCGCAGTTCGTCGGCCTGCACTTCTTCTCGCCGGTGGAAAAGATGCCGCTGGTGGAAGTGATCCGCGGCACGAAGACGAGCGAGGCGACCATCGCGCAGGCGCTCGACTTCGCCAAGCGCATCCGCAAGACGCCGATCGTGGTGAACGACTGCCCGGCCTTCTACGCCAACCGCGCGTTCGGCATGTTTCCCTACGAGGCAATGACGCTGCTTGGCGAAGGCGTCAAACCCGCGCTGATCGAGAACGCGGGACGCATGGCCGGCATGCCAATGCCGCCGCTGGCGCTTATCGACGAGTTCTCGGTCGAACTGCTGCACAAGGCGCTGAAGCAGGCGCGCATCGACCAGGGCGCGGCGTACCGGCCCCAGCCTCAGGACGCGGTGATGGACACGATGGTCGAGAAGCTGGGGCGCATCGGCCGCAAGGCCGGCCAGGGCTTCTACGAGTACCCGGCCGACGGGCAGAAGCGCCTGTGGCCCGGCCTGGCGGAACACTTCCCGCTAGCGAAAGAGCAACCCACGGTGGATGAAGTGCGCGACCGGCTGATGATGGCGCAGTCGCTCGAGGCGGCGCGCTGCGTGGCCGAAGGCATCGTCACCGAGCGCGATGCCGATGTGGGCTCGCTCCTCGGCTGGGGTTTCCCGTCCGTGCTGGGCGGCGTGCTCGGCTACATCGACACCGTGGGTCCGGCGCGCTTTGTCCAGCGATGCGACGAACTCGCCCGGCGCCATGGCGAGCGTTTCGCGGTGCCCCCCGCGCTGCGGGAACTCGCGGCCACGGGCGGCCATTACCGCGAAGCGTGACGCGCGCGACATGAGCGACGGCACGCTGCTGTACGAGGTGGATGACCGGGTGGCCACGGTCACCCTCAACCGCCCGGACCAGCTCAATGCGATGACGCTGGCCATGATCCACGCACTCGTGGCGCTGATCGACCGGGCCAACAACGACGACGGCGTGCGCGTCATCGTCGTCACCGGCGCCGGGCGTGCGTTCTGCGCGGGCGCCGACCTGTCCGGCAGCGACAGCCCGTTCGCTTCCACGACGGAGCGGGTGTCGACGGACCAGCCCGAGCCCGACGCAGGCGGCGTGCTCACCCTGCGCATCCATCGCTGCCGCAAGCCGGTACTCGCTGCCATCAACGGCTCGGCCGCCGGGGTGGGCGTCACCATGACGCTCGCCATGGACGCGCGCTTCGCGGCCGACGGTGCGCGCTTCAGCCTGCCTTTCACGCGACGCGGCATCGTGCCCGAGAGTGCCTCCAGCTGGTTCCTGCCGCGCGTCGTCGGCATGGACCGCGCGCTGGACTGGTGCCTGACGGGTCGCACGTTCAATGCGCAGGAGGCACTCGCCGCGGGGCTCGTCCGCTCGCTGCATGCGCCGGCCGATGTGTTGCCCGAGGCGATGGCCCATGCCCGGGCGATCGCGGACGCCACGGCGCCTGTCTCGGTGGCGCTCACGCGGCAACTGCTGTGGCGCATGGGTGCAGCAACCTGCCCCGAGGAAGCGCATCGCATCGAAAGCTCGCTGCTCGTGTCGCGCGCGCGCAGCGCCGACGTCCAGGAAGGCGTCGCGAGTTTCCTCGCCAAGCGCGCAGCCGTGTTTCCCGACACCTTGTCGCGCAACCTGCCCTCCGGCTGGCCGGACGACGCCGCAACCACGACCGAGAACCTATGACACAGCCACGTCCGCCCCTGCCATCGGTTCTGCGCCGGCTGCACCTGCCCGCGATCGCCGCGCCCCTCTTCATCGTGAGTTCGCCCCGGCTCGTGATAGCGCAGTGCCGCGCCGGCATCGTGGGTTCCATTCCGGCACTGAACGCGCGAAGCACGTCGCAGCTGGACGAGTGGCTGGCGCAGATTGGCGACGCCCTCGCTGCCGATGACCATCCCGTCGCTCCTGCCGGCCCGCTGGCGGTGAACCTCATCGCGCACCGCAGCAACTCACGGCTCGACGACGACCTCGCCATGCTGGAGAAGCATCGCGTGCCGATCGTCATCACATCCATGGGCGCACGCCCGGAGATCAACGATGCGGTCCACGCCTGGGGCGGGATCGTGCTGCACGACGTCATCAACAACGGCTTCGCGCGCAAGGCCATCGACAAGGGCGCCGACGGGCTGATCGCCGTGGCGGCCGGCGCGGGCGGCCACGCCGGTACCCGCAGCCCCTTCGCGCTGGTGCAGGAAATCCGCGCCTGGTTCGACGGGCCGCTGGCGCTGAGCGGCGCCATCGCCACGGGCCGCAGCATGCTGGCGTGCCGTGCCATCGGCGCGGACTTCGCCTACATCGGTTCCGCCTTCATCGCCACCCACGAGGCGCAAGCCTCGCCCGAGTACCGCCAGATGATCCTGGACGGAACGTCCGACGACATCGTCTACACCGACCTGTTCTCGGGGGTGCATGCCAACTATCTGCGACCCTCGGTGCGTGCGCAGGGACTCGACCCCGACCAGCTGGACGGCATCGCCCGCGAACCCGGCGTCCTGAACGGCACGAAAGCGTGGCGCGACATCTGGGGCGCGGGCCAGGGCATCGCCGCGGTGCGGGAGGTGCTGGACACCCAAGCCCTTGTCGATCGGCTCGCACGCGAGTACGCTCAGGCCGCGCAAGCGCTGGCACACGACACCCGCACTTCAACTCTGCTGAAATCGACCGCATGACCGCAAGCATTCCCACCATCGACTCGCGCTTCCGCACCCTCGGCGATCTCTGCCGCGTGCACGCGGCACGCCGGCCGGACCACCCCGCGCTCGTTTTCGAGGACCGCACCACCACGTGGGCGGCATTCGACCGCCAGACCAACCAGGTCGCGAACGCACTGCTGGCCATGAACCTGCCGACCCAGAGCCGGGTGGCCTACCTGGGCAAGAACTGCGACCGCTTCTTCGACGTCTATCTCGGCGCGGCGAAGGCGCGCATGGTGCTGGTGCCGGTGAACTGGCGGCTGGCCGCCGAGGAGATCGCCTTCATCCTGAAAGACGCGGAAGCTCGTGTGCTGTTCGTCGGCGCGGACTACATGCCGCTCGTCGAAGGCCTGCGCAAGGCGGTGCCCGGCCTTCAGACGGTGCTCGCCATGGACATGCCGCAGGACGGCTGCGAGCACTTTGTCGCCTGGCGCGACCGCAGCAGCGCCGTCGACCCGAATCTGCCCGCCGACATGGACGAGGTGGCGTTGCAACTCTACACGTCGGGCACCACCGGCCTGCCCAAAGGTGCAGAGCTCACCCACCGCAATAAGCTCACCGCGCTCTCCTATGCGGCGGCGGGCCACCTGGGCCGCTGGAACGAAAACGACGTGTGCGTCGTGCCGCTGCCGCTGTTTCACGCGGGCGGCGTCAGCTACGGCATGAACACGCCATACGTCGGCGGGACCCTCGTGATCCTGCGAGAGGCACAGCCGCAGCTCATCCTGGACGCACTCGCGAAGCATCGAGTGACCAAGCTGGGCCTCGTACCAGCCGTAATGCAGTTCCTGCTGGACCATCCCGGCTGCGCCGGGGCCGACTTCTCGAACCTGGACACAGTGACCTACGGCGGCGCGCCGATCCCCCCCGCCTTGCTGCGGCGGGCTGTCGAAGTGATGGGCCCCGTCTTCCTGCAGATGTTCGGCATGACCGAATCAACCACGCTCGGCACCGCGCTGCAGCCGGCCGACCACAATCCCGCGCTGCCCGAACGGCTGTCATCGTGCGGACGTGTGCTGCCGGGCATCGACGTCCGCATCGTCACGCTCGAAGGGCGGGAGGCACTGCCCGGCCAGTCCGGTGAAATCCTGATCCGCTGCCCGGCCATCATGAAGGGCTACTGGAACCGTCCGGAAGCCACCGCCGACGCGTTGCGCGATGGCTGGTACCACACGGGCGACGTGGGTTACTTCGACATCGACGGCTACCTGTTCATCCAAGACCGCATGAAGGACATGATCATCTCGGGCGGCGAAAACATCTACCCCGCCGAAGTCGAGCGTGCGCTAGGCGACCATCCCGCCATAGCCGAATCGGCGGTGATCGGCGTGCCCGATGCGAAGTGGGGCGAGGCCGTCAAGGCGGTGGTGGTGGTGCGCCCCGGCCAGCAGCTGACCGAAGCAGAAGTGATCGCCTTCACGCGCGGCAAGATCGCCGCCTACAAATGTCCCAAGAGCGTCGACTTCGCGCCAGCGCTGCCGCGAAACCCCTCGGGCAAGCTGCTCAAGCGTGTGCTGCGCGAGCCGTTCTGGGCCGGTCAGGCCCGCCGGGTGCACTGATGGCTGCGGGTCGGCTTGCAGGCCAGTCGGCCATCGTTACCGGCGCGGGGTCGGGCATTGGCCGCGCCATTTCGTTGCTGTTTGTGCAAGAGGGCGCGCAGGTGCTGGCGGTGGACCGTGCGACCCCACTGCCGGGCGCGCTGCCCACGTGCCCTGCCCTGCAGACACTGGTGCAAGACGTCACCGCCGACGGTGCCGCCCGCGCCATGGTGGATGCCGCCCTGGCCGCGTTCGGCCGGCTGGACATCGTGGTCAACAACGCCGGCAAAGGCCCGCCCACACCACTGGCGCAAACCAGCGACGCCGAATGGGACCGCTGGCTGACACTGAATCTCACTAGCGCCTTTCGCCTGTGCCGCGACGCGCATGCCGCACTGTCCCAAACAGGCGGCTGCATCCTCAACATCACGTCCACGCTGGGCCTGCGCGGCTACCCCGGCCATGGCGCGTATTCGGCCGCCAAGGCCGGCATGGTCGGCATGACGCGCAACGCCGCCACTGACTACGCAGCCGACGGCATCCGTGTGAACGCCATCGCACCAGGGGTGATCGCCACACCGCTGACCGAAGCTGCGCTGGCCGATCCGCGCTTTCATGCGCGCACGGTGGGCCCCACGCCGCTGGGTCGCGCGGGGCAGCCGGATGAGGTGGCGCAGGCGGCGCTGTTTTTGTGCAGCCCGCAAGCCAGCTTCATCACGGGGCAGGTCCTGGCGGTGGATGGCGGCGCCAGCAGCGCGGTCTACCACGCGGACAGCTGAACCGCCGCGTCAGACCGGCAGTTTCAGGCAATGGCGCCGGCGCGCCCGAAGTAGTGGTCGGCAATCACCGGGTCGCTGGCCAGGTCACCCGCATCGCCTTCGTGCACGACACGGCCCTGCTCCAGCACCGCCGCTCGATGGGCTGTCTGCAGCGCCAGCTTCGCGTTCTGTTCGACCAGCAGGAGCGTCATACCCTCGCGGTTCAGGCGCTGCAGCGCCTTGAACACTTCCTTCACGATCACCGGCGCCAGGCCCAGGCTGGGTTCGTCCAGCAACAGCACCTTGGGGCGGCCCATCAGCGCCCGGCCGATCGCCAACATTTGTTGCTGGCCGCCGGACAGGGATCCGGACGTCTGGTTGCGGCGATCCGCCAACACGGGGAAGAGCGTGTGGACGCGCTCCAGGTCCCCCGCGTCGCTGCCCCGCACGCCGGCAGCCTGGCGGCCCAGCTCGAGGTTCTCCGCCACTGACAGCGGCGCGATCACGCGTCGGCCCTCGGGCACCTGGATGATGCCGGCCCGCGCGCGCTTGTGGGCGGGCAACTTGCCTAGCGGCTGGCCTTCGAAAAGGATTTCGCCGCCGTATGGCACGATGCCCGACAGCGCGTTGACCAGGCTCGACTTCCCCGCGCCGTTGGGGCCGATCAGCGCGAAAATCTCGCCCTGCTTTACCGTCAGGCTGACGCCGCGAAGCGCCTGTATGCCGCGGTAGTGGACGTCGACATTGCGTAGTTCCAGCACAGTCAGGCTCCCAGGTAGGCTTCGACCACGACGGGATCGCGGCCCACGGCTTCGGGCTCGCCCTCGGCAATCAGGCGGCCGGCAGCCACCACATAGAGGCGGGAGCATAGCGACATCACGAAGCGCATGTTGTGCTCGATCAGCAGCACCGCCACGCCATCGGCCGCCACGCTGCGAAAAATCCCGGCCAGGCTCTCGGCCTCGGCGTCGTTCATGCCGGCCACCGGCTCGTCCAGCAGCAGCAGGCGCGGCCGCATCGCCAGCGCGCGCATCATCTCGATGCGCCGCTGGTGGCCATACGACAGGCCGCCGGCGCGGTACTGCGCCAGGGCCGTCATGCCGAAGCGCTCCAGCAGCGTCATCGCTTCGTCCTTCAGGCGCCTGGTTTCGGCCCGCGCCGACGGCAGGCCCAGCAGGTTGGCCCACAGGCCGGTCTTTTCATGGCGATGGAAACCCGCCAGCACGTTGTCCAGCACGCTCGCATCGGGGACCAATCGAATGTTCTGGAAGGTGCGGGCCACGCCGGCGCGCGCCAGTTCGGGCGCCTCGCAGCGCGACACGTCCTTGCCGTCCAGCAGCACGCGGCCCGAGGTCAGGTGCAGCAAGCCGGTGATGAGATTGACCACCGTGGTCTTGCCCGCGCCGTTGGGGCCGATCAGGCCGGTGATCTGTCCGGCCGGCACGGACAGGCTCAGGCCATCGACGGCCGGCACGCCACCGAAATGGCGTGCCACGTTTTCCAATACCAGGGTTGCACTCATGGCCGCACTCCCGCTCGCGTGGGGGCCAGGCCGGGGTGCGGCGCGGGTCCCGGATCGGGCGGCGCAGCGGACTGCACCGGCGCACGGGCCGCGGCGCGCCGCAATCGGCGGTCGCGCATCGTGGCGATCAACGTGTCGGCCACACCACGCGGCAGGTAGACGATGACCACCATCAGCAGGATGCCCTGCACGACGTTGCGGTAGTCGGCGAAGACGCGGAACAGTTCGGGCAGCGAGACCAGCACGACGGCACCCACCAGGGCACCCCAGACGGTGGTGCGGCCGCCCAGCACCACCATGGCCAGTGCCGCCACCAGCAGGCCGAAGCCATAGTCGCTGGGAGTGATGGCGTAGCTGCTGGTCGCGTGCAGGCCGCCCGACAGCCCCGCCAGCGCGCCGGAAAGGATGAAGGCGAAACGCTGGTAGTGCGGCACCGAGATGCCGAGCGAGACGGCCACCGTTTCGTCCTCACGGATGACGTCGAGCGCACGGCCCAGGCTGAAGCGGCCCATGCTCACGAGCAGCACCACGACCAGCGCCACCACCGCAAGCAGCGTGGGCGTGTTGGCGACGTGCGGAATGCCATTGATGCCGAGTGCGCCGTGGGTCAGGCTCTCCCAGTTTTGGGTAGCCGACAGCACGATCTGCACGAAGGCCAGCGTCGCCACGGCCTGGAACACGCCGCGCAGCCGCGCAAGCGGCAATGCCAGCAGCGCACTCGCGGCGGTGCCCAGCGCCGTGCCGGCGGCGATAGCGGCAGCCGGCGGCCAGCCGGCCGCCGTGATCAGGATAGCGGTGCAGTAGGCGCCGAGCGCGGCGAAGCCGGCGCTGCCCAGCGAAAAGACGCCGGCGCGCAGCACCACGTACTGGCTCATGGCCAGCAGCGCATTGACCAGGATGTGGTCGAACAGCGACTGGTAAGTGAAGAAAAAATTCATCATGCGCGCTGCACCCGCATGGCCGCCGTGGGCTGGCCGAAGAGCCCGGTGGGGCGCACCACGATGACGACGAAGAGGGCCAGGAAAACGATCGCCTCGGAGACGCCGGAAGAAATGTAGGCGACGCTCAGCGTCTGCACGATGCCGATCGCCAGCCCGGCGATCAGCGCGCCGGGGATACTGCCCAACCCGCCGAGGATGATGATGACGAAGGCGCGTAGCAGCAGCGGCTCGCCCATGGCAAAGTGGACGGAGTTGAAGACCAGGCCGATCAGCACGCCCGCCATGCCGGCCAGCGCGCCCGAGATGAAGAACACCTGCATGTTGACCGGGCCGGGGTTGATGCCCAGCAGACGCGAAGTCTGCTCCGAATGGGCAACGGCGCGGATGCGCTGGCCGAAGCTGGTGCGGTACAGGTAGAACACCAACCCGAACACCATCAGCACCACCAGCGCGATGATTACCAGTTGCAGCAGCTGAATGCGCAGGCCGAAGACGGTGAAGACGATCACCGGGAATGCATCGAAGGGGAAGCGCATCACGGCGGTGTTGGAAATCTTCTGCGCCAACGCCAGCAGGATCAGGTCAGCGCCAATGGACGACACGATGGCCGAGAACTCGGGCGCGCCGCGCCGCCGCAAAGGGCGGAAGGCGAAGATGTCCAGTGCCACCGAGATCAGCCCGCCGGCCAGCATGCCGATCAGCAGGGCCACGGCGATCGGCACCTCCAGCGCGGTGACGGCGTACAACCCGGCGAACGCGCCCCACATGAACACGGAGCCGTGCGCCATATTCATGACATGGTTCACGCCGAACAGCAGGGTGAAGCCGAGCGCGAACAGGCCATAGACGCTGCCCACGACAATTCCGTTGAGTATCTGTTGCATCAGCATGGGGGCAGGATAGGAGGGCAGCGGCTCCCGGTATGTCCCCTTGGGGTGGGACGGGTTTCCCCCCGCGTCCCCGGGAGGGGGACTGACCGCCGGGCCGCCCCTGGCTAGTCTGGACGCACCCGTACCGGCCCCTGGGCCAAGGAGTTCCAATTGCGGCCGCTTTCCACCGAAGCTTCATCCCAGGCGCAGGGACCCCTTACGCCGGCCAGTGACAGCTTCGACCCGTTCGATCCGACCTACGTGGTCGATCCCTATCCCATCCTGGCGGAGCTGCGCGAGAGCGAGCCGGTGTTCTTCTCGCCGCGCATCGGTTCCTGGGTGGTCACACGGTTCGAGACGGTCAAGGCCGTGCTGCGCGACGTGCAGCGCTACTCGGCCCAGATTGCCTCGGACCCGCTGACGCCGCTGTGCCCGCACGCCCGCGCCATCATCGCCGACTCCGGCTTCAACGTTCCGCCACTGCTGGTCAACAACGATCCGCCCTCGCACACCCACTACCGCGCCTTCTTCGGCGCGCCGCTGCAGCGCGAGCGCATCCAGGCCTTGAGGCCTTTCATCCAGGAAACGGTCGACGGCTATGTGGGGCGGCTGGCCGCCGGCGCAAAGCCGACCGACCTCGTGACCGGCCTCACCTGGGACGTGCCCGCGTTGGTGCTGTTCAAGCTGCTGGGCGTGCCGGCGCAAGACGTGCAGCAGGTCAAGAACTGGGCCTCCAGCCGCGTGGTCATGACCTGGGGCCGCCCGACCGAGGCCGAGCAGGTCGCCCTGTCCACCGGCGCCGTCGAGTACTACCGCTATGCCCAAGCGCTGGTTCAACAGAAATTCGAGAACCCAACCGACGATTATCTGAGCGATCTCATCCGGCTGCGCGCCGGTGATGATGCCCAGGCCACGCTGCATGAGATCGCGGCTGTCGCCTTCAACCTGCTGTTCGCCGGCCACGAGACCACGTCCAGCGCCGCGATCAACATGTTCAAGGTGCTGTTGCCCGACCGCAACCTGTGGAACAAGGTCTGCCGTGGCGAGCAGCCGCTCGCCCAAGTGGTGGAGGAGGCGCTGCGGATCGACCCACCGGTGCAGGCCTGGCGCCGCCAGGCCAAGGAGGCGGTGGTGCTCGACGGTGTTTCGATCCCCGCCGGCGCCCGCTTGCTGCTCGCATTTGCCTCGGCCAACCACGACCCGGATCAGTTCCCCTCGCCGGACACATTCACGCCCGGCCGTCGCAATGCGCTACAGCAGGTGTCATTCGGCGCGGGCACCCATTTCTGCCTCGGCGCGCCGCTCGCGCGGCTCGAGCTCGAAGTGATGCTGCAAGCCGTGGCCGCGCGATTGCCCGGCCTCGCACTTGTGCCCGGCCAGGAATTCCCCTACACGCCCAACACCTCGTTCCGCGCGCTGCGCCGGCTGATGGTGACCTGGTAGGCCCATTTTTTTCATCGAGACAAAACCATGCGATTCCCGAGACTGCCGGTCGACGACGAACTGGAGATCCGCTCCCTCTTTGCGCGCTACGGCCACCTGGCCGATGCCGGCGACCCGCTGTTCGTCGAGCTGTTCACGCCCGATGCCACCTGGACCCGCGAGAACTCGCCGCCCGCCTCGATGGGCGGTTCGGGCCTGCCGCGCGAGACCATGCGCGGCCGCGAGGTGCTGGGCAAGCTGATGGTGGATGTGATGCAGAAGAAGTTCCGCCAGCGCATGCACCACCAGTTCACCGATTTCTACGTCGAACCGGGCGAGAACGCCGACGACGCGGTGGGCCACGCTCGCGCTCTGATCACCGACTGGCGCGAAGGCCCCGGCAAGTTCGCCATGTTCGGCCACTATGACCTGCGGTTTCGCCGCACCGCCGACGGCTGGCGCATCTGCGACGCCTCTGTCTATGTGCTGCCCGACGGCAAATGAATCGCCCCCAACAACAGGAGAAGCCATGACCGCCACGCTAGCCCAAGCCGCGCCCGATGCGCCGGTGCTCGACGAAGACCCGTTTTCAGACGAGAACATCGCCAATCCCTACCCTTTCTTCGTGCGCCTGCGCGAAATGGCGCCCGCCGTCTTCATCCAGCCCCATAGCTATTACGCGGTGGGCCGGCACGAGGAGGCCGGTATCGTTGCCAGTGACTACGCGCGCTTCAGCACGACCGGAGGCGTCGGCCTGAGCGACATCCGCAAGCCCGGCGCCTGGCGGCCGCGCAGCCCGATCACCGAGATCGACCCGCCGGACCACACCCGGGTGCGCGCCGCCCTGCAGAAAATCCTGTCGCCGCTGGTGGTCAAGACCTGGCGCGACAAGTTCGCCCAGCGCGCCGAAGAAGTGGCCGAGCGCGCGGTGGCAAAGGGCCGTGTCGATGGCGTGGCCGACATTTCGGAAGCGTTCGTGCTGCAGGCCTTCCCCGAAGTTCTGGGTGTCGACGTGCCGCCCGAGCGCATCAAGCAGACCGGCGAGCTCAACTTCAACCAGCTCGGGCCGAACAACGAGCGGCTGAAACGCGCCACGGAGCGGACGGCGCCGATCATGGAGTGGTACGCGCAGGTGCTGCAGCGCGAGTACATGCTGCCCGGTGGCTTCGGCGAGAAGATCTACCTGGCGGAGGATGCGGGCGAGTTCGACCCCGGCACGGCGGCGCCGCATGTGCGCACCTTTTTCCGCGCCGGCGTGGACACCACGATGGCCGGCATCGGATCGACATTGAAGCTGCTGTCGGAGAACCCGGGCCAGTTCGCGCTGGTCAAGGCCGATCCGGCCCGGATCAAGGGCGCTTTCGAGGAGGCACTGCGCATGGAATCGCCGGCGCAAGTGATGTTCCGGGTCACGACGGCCGATACTGTACTGGGCGGCGTGAAGCTGCGCGCCGACACCAAGGTGGGCTACCACATGGGCGCCGCCAACCGCGATCCGCGCCAGTGGCCCGACCCTGACCGCTTCGACGTGACCCGCCAGACCACGGGTGTGCACCGTTCATTCGGTTTTGGCGCCCATGTCTGCATCGGACAGATGATCGCGCGGCTCGAAGCAGAAAGCATCCTGGGCGCGATCATCCGGCGTGTTCGCGCGATCGAGCCGGATGGCAAGGCGGAATGGCGGCCGGTAAATACACTGCGCACCCTGGATAGCCTGCCGTTGCAGCTGCGAACCTAGGGGTCCGCGCGGCGGGAATGTCCCCTCGCATGGGGACTGACGCCCGGCGGGGCACTGGGGATACTGATTTCACACAGGCTGGCCAGAGTGCCGCCCGAAGTTCATTCACCGGAGACATCTCATGATCGTTCATCGCAGAACCGCCCTGGCGGCCGCCGCTCTCCTCGCCTTCAGCGGCCTGGCTTTCGGCCAGGTCAAGGAAATCCCCGTCGGCGTCATGAATGCCATGACGGGCAACTACGCTTTCGGCGGTGTGCCGATCCAGAACGGCATGAAGCTGGCGCTGGAGGAAGCCAACGCTGCCGGCCTGCCCGGCGGCGCGAAGTTCAAAGTCACTGAGGGCGATACCGCCGGCGAGAAGGGCCAGACCATCAGCCTGGTCAACCAGTTCGCCAAGCGCGACAACGCGATGCTGATCCTTGGCCCCACGACAAGCGGAGAAGCCCTGGCTGGAGCGCCCGTGGCCAACGAGCTGCAGGTGCCCATGCTCGCGATCGGCAGCTCGCCGGGTATCCCGGCCACGGGGCCCTGGGCGTTCAAGATCCAGGCCACGCCCGTGGACATCATGAACTTCCTGGGCAAGCTGGCCGTGGAGAAGCTGGGCATCAAGCGCGTCATCACGGCCATCGACCAGAGCAACGACGGCTACGTCGGCCAGAAGGACGCGCTGGTCAGCTACCTGAGGGCCGCGGGCGTCACCATCGTGGCCGACGAGAAGTTCGTCGCTTCTGACAGCAACTTCCTGGCGCTGGCCACCAAGATCGCGACCTCGCAGACCGACGCCGTCTTCATCGCGGCGCCGGCGGAAGTGGCGGCCAACCTGATCATCCAGATCCGCCAGGCCGGGCTGGACCCCAAGGTGAAGTTCATCGGCCCGTCGACCTTCGGCTCCCTGGGCTTCATCAAGGCCGGCGGCAAGGCGGTGGAAGCCACCTACATCGTGTCCGACTACTCGCCCAACGCCACCTCGCCACTGAACACCGCCTTCATCAACGCCTACAAGGCCAAGTACAAGGCCGCGCCGGACAACTGGGCCGCGATGGGCTATGCGCTGGGCACCGTCGCCGTCCAAGCCGTGCGCAACGCCGGTCCCAACCCCGACCGCACCAAGATTCGCGATGCGATGGCCAAGCTCAACAAGGTGCCGATGGTGCTGGGCAACGGCACGTGGAGCTTGGACGAGAAGCGCAACCCGAGCTATGGCGGCGTGCTGCTGCAGGTGAAGGACGGGAACTTCGTCACGGTGCAGTGACGAGGCAGTCATCCCGGGCTTGACCCGGGATCCATGCCTAGGCCGTCATTCCGCCGTCGACGTTGTACACACCACCCGTGATGAAGCTGGCCTGCGGCCCCAGCAGCCAGAGCACCAGGTTGGCCACTTCGTCGGCAGTGGCGGCACGGCCCAGGGGCTGGTTGGCGAAGTGCTGCTTCAGCGCGAGCTCGACTTCCTCCTCGCTGCGGCCATCAATGCGGAAAGTACTGCGCAATAAGGGCGTGTCAATCGGACCGGGGCAAATCACGTTGATGCGGATGCCATGCGGCGCGAACTCCAGCGCGGCCTGCTGCGTCATGCGGATCACGGCCGCCTTGGAAGCGCCGTAGACACCCAGGCCGGCATCGGCGCGGCTGCTGCGCTGGCCGGAGACCGACGAGGTGTTGACCATGACGCCGCCGCCCTGCGCGCGCATCACTTTGCCCACGGCCTGCATTCCCAGCAGGACACCACGAACATTGATGGCGAAGATTCGCTCGAAGTCCGCCATGCTGAAATCCAGCAGCGGGCCCTGCGGCCCGACGATGGCGGCGTTGTTGTGGAACAGGTCGACGCGGCCGAAGCGCTGCACCACGGCATTCGTGTAGCGCTGGACATCCGCCTCATTCGCCACGTCCGCCTGGACTGCAAAGGCGCGGGCGGGGTCCAACCCGCTCATCCCCCGGTCCAGCGACAGCGCATCGCGGTCCACGATAGCGACCTTCGCGCCCGCCGCCAGCAGCTGGCGCACCAGGGCCAGCCCGACCCCGCTCGCCCCGCCGGTGACGACGGCGACTTTACCCTCGAACTCCGCCGCGCTCATTGCAGCACCACCGGCAGTGCGCTGGGTGCGCGGAACACGAAGGTGTGCATGTGCCTGGCCTCGTCAGGTTGGGCGAGCTTCATCTTGGGGAAGCGCTTGGCGAATTCCTCGAACACGATCTTCATCTCCAGCCGCGCCAGCGGCGCGCCCAGGCAGAAGTGCACGCCATTGCCGAAAGTAAGCTGCTTGCGCGCGTTCTTGCGGCGGATATCGAAACGGTGCGGGTTCTCGAACACGTCCTCGTCGCGGTTGGCGGACGCGAACGACAGCATGATTCTTGCGCCGGCAGGGATCTTGACGCCTCGGAATTCGACGTCTTCCAGCGCGGTACGCCGCCAGCCGATCACCGCACCCGCATAGCGCATGCCCTCTTCCACCGTGTTCGCGGCCAGCGACGGGTCGGCGCACAGCGCTTGCCACTGGTCCGGGTTTTGCAGCAGCGTACGGAAGGTGTTGGTGAGCTGGTTGGTTGTGGTCTCGTGGCCGGCGAAGGCGACGCCGAAGGTGTGGTTGGTGGCCTCGCCCAGGCTCATGACCGAATCGTCGCCGTTACGAATGGCCAGGATGCGGCTGGTGAAGTCGTCGCGCGGATTCTTCAGGCGGTCGTGGACCATGGCGCTGCAGTATTGCCAATACGCCACCATGTTCTTCGCGCCGACGATCTGCTGCTCATAGGTTGACGGGCTGAAGTCGATCACGCTACGCATACCCGCCCACTTCTTGACATGGGGAATGTCGGCTTCGGGGATACCCAGCAGCTTGAACACCACCCGGGCCGGCAGCTCGTAGTTCACGTCGCGCAGCAGGTCGACATCGTCCTTGCCGTCGATGCGATCCATGGCCTCGGCCACAAGCGAGCGGATATGCGGCTCGAGCTTGATGAAGTCGCGCAGATTCAGCACTTGGCCCGTCACTCCGCGGATGCGCCTGTGCACGTCGCCGTCCAGACTGGAATGGGCGCCGGTTGGCGCATAGCCCCCCTCCTTCAGGATGGCCAGGGCATCCGGGTGCATGGGCGTGACCGGCAGCGAGGTGTTGCGCGCCGAGAAACGCTGGCCGTCATGCAGCACCGCGTACACGTCTTCGTATCTGGTGAGGACCCAGTAGCCGATCTCTTCGGACCAGAACACCGGTTCATGCCGGCGCTGCTGCTCCAGCGCGGCATGCAGCTCGGGTCGGTAGTAGGGCTTGAAGCTCTCGGCGGCGGTGCTGGCCGCGTCGACAGCGCCCGCCGCATGGAAGGGACAGCCTGTGATGGTGTTCATATCCATTTCTTTAGCGCATCAACATGCCGCCGTTGACATCCAGCGTCGAGCCGGTAACGAAAGCTCCACCGGGCGAAACCAGATAGGAAACGGCGGCGGCGATTTCCTCGGGCAGGCCGATGCGGCCGAGCGGCACGGCGGCGGTGCCCAGGTATTTCTGGTCGCCGTGGCCGGGGGCCACGGTCTGGTGCAGCATCGGTGTGTCGATCGGTCCCGGCGCGATGGTGTTGACGGTGATGCCCAGCGGCGCGGCTTCGCGCGCGGCCACCTTGGACAGCGCGAGCACGGCACCCTTGGACGCGCTGTAGGCCGCACCACTTTGCATGCCGCCCATCTGGCCCGCCAGCGAAGCGACGGTGACGATGCGGCCCTGCGCTACTGGCGTGGAGCCGGCGCGGCGCAGCATCTCGCGCACGCAGATGAATGTGCCGCCGGCGTTGACCTGCATCACGCGATCCCACTCCTGCAGCGTGATGTCGACCGTGGGCAGGCGCCCGGGCGTTGGGTTGCTGCTGAGGATTCCGGCGAAGCAGACGAGCACCGTGACGGCGCCCACGCGCTCTTGCACGGTATCGAACGCGGCGTGCACGTTGGCTTCGTCGGTCACGTCGCAACGCAACCCGATATGGCCCTTGCCGGGCAGGCTGTGCGCCGCGAAAGCGGCGCTGTCCGCGTTGAGGTCGGCGATGGCGACGGCCAGGCCGTCCTCGGCCAGCCGCCGCGCGCTGGCCAGGCCGAGCCCGCTGGCGCCGCCGGTGATGAGTGCAACACGCATGGGATCCATCCGTCTTTAAAAGGGATTCACTGGTCAGGGTGGGCGTCCACCCAGCACTGCACCAGCGGGTTGCTGATATAGGCGCTGGTGGTCTGGCCGCCGTCCACCGCCAGCACCTGGCCGGTCACGAAACCTGCGTCGTCGCTGCACAGGAAGGCCGCGGCGCCCGCGATCTCCTCGGGCCGGCCCGGCCGACCCATCGGTGTGGTGCCCACGATGGTGGCGTAGAAGCGCGCCGTGTTCAGCCGGTCCGTGGTCTGCGGCGTGGCGATGATTCCGGGGGCGATTGCGTTGACGCGCAAGCCCTGGTCCGCGTAGTCGGCCGCGAGGTTGCGGGTGAGGCCGATCACGCCTGCCTTGGCCATCGAGTACACGGCCTGGCGGCGATAGCCGACTACCCCCAGCGAAGAGGCAATGTTGAGCACGACGCCCTGGGCCTTGACCAGCTCGGAGAGGGCCGCGCGCGTGATCATGAAGGTGGTCTTGAGATTGATGTCCAGCCACTTGTCGTAGTCGGCATCGCTGGTCTCGTGGAACGGCGGGCAGTTGCCCAGCCCCGCATTGTTGACCAGCACGCGCACGCCGCCGAAGTAGCCTATGCAGGCCTGCACGATGCGCGCGGCCGCGTCGACGGCCGTGACGTCCTGCACCAGCGTGCGCAGCGTACCCGAAGCCGGTAGCGATTGCAGCGATCCGGCGTGGATGTCCACCGCCAGCACCTTCGCGCCCTCTTCGTGCAGTCGTAAAGCAATCGCGCGGCCGATGCCGGAGCCGGCGGCGGTGACGATGGCGGGCCGGCCCTCAAAGCGCAGCATCAGGAAACCTCCGTGCTGCGCACTGCGGTGCTATGAGCCTTGGGAGCGGCCCGGCGTCTCATATCACTTCCCAGATGTCGTACACCGGGCCATTGGGCTCACGCGTTCCGGTGCCGACGGCGACCTTGTCGTTGAGCCATTTCAGCGCGGGCGCCGCGGTCTCGAACTGCACCAGCACACGGAAGTAGTCCGCGCCCTGGGGGATGGGCTCGCGGTTGACGATCTTGCGCATGATCTCGGGCGTGGGCCCGTTGCGCCGGCCGTTGTAGGTCATATAGATCAGCTCGCCGGCCTCGGTTTCCAGCATGAGGCGAACGTCCAGGTGCAGGCCGCCGTCCGGACGCTCCAGCACCACGTCGGCGCCGCCCGGCAACACCTTGCCGCGCAAGCGCTCGCCTTCGAACCGCCCACCGCTGACGCACATCACGCGCCGGGTGTAGCCATGCGGCACGGCGCCCACCAGCTGGGGCGGCGCGTCTACTTCCGCCTTGATGGTGAACAGGGGTTTCAGCTCGATCGGCGTCATGGTGTCCTTAGTCGTAGCGCTTGCGCATGTTCGTGATCATTTCGACGAGGGCCGTGGGCACGTCCTTGCCTTCGTTCTTGGCCTTTTCCTTGCAATCGACCCACTGCTTCAGGTCGGCGTAGCCCTTGTCGGTGTGGCGGTTCCACTCGTGGTCCAGTGGCGTAGTGATCTCCAGGCGGATGCCGGCGGGATCGTGGAAATAGATCGACAGGATCATGCCCTTGTGGTCCGTCGGGCCCACCACCGGGATGTCGTTGAGCAGCAGCCACTCGTGCCACTTCATCACTTCGGCGCGGTCCTTGGCCTGAAGTGCGATGTGGTTGAAGATGTCATAGGCCGGGTGCGTGGACTTGGCCTGCGCCGGCACGCCCGGCGCCTCGAAGAAGGCCAACGTGGAGCCGTCGCCCATGCGAAAGAAAATGTGGAAGTACGGAATCTGGTCGCCGGTGGACGGCACATGGTCGTCGACCACGGTGCTGGCGATTTCCATGCCCATGATGCGGGTGTAGAACTCGGTGGTCGCGGCAACATCGTGCGTCACCCATGCCGCGTGGTTCAGCATCATCGGCGTGAGGCCGGGGTTGGCGGGCTTGCCGCTGGCGGTGCGCAGCGTGCTGGGGGCGGTTGCTTGCATTGGGGTACTCCGTGGGAAATCCGGTGGATGGGTGATGTCTGTTCGGGCGGGGTGCGGCGTCAAAGCTGCGGGTCGGCAATGCGCACCGTGATTCCGTCCAGCGCATCGGTCATTGCGATCTGGCAGGACAGCCGGCTGTTGGGCTGGCGGTCCGCCGCGGTGTAGTCGAGCATCTGGTCTTCGGTGTCGGCGGGCGGGGGCAGCAGGCCTGCGAAAGCGGGCTCCACGAACACGTGGCAGGTGGCGCAGCTCATGACGCCGCCGCAGTCGCCGACGATGCCGTCGAGGCCATGACCGGTGGCGGCCATCATGAGGCTCGTGCCGACGGGCACCTCGACTTCGGAGCGTTCGCCGCTGGGATGGATATAAATGGCACGGGGCATGAGCTATGCAGTGTTCGTTGCTGTTGATTCAAATATCGGCCATGAGCCGCGCCGCGTCAGTCCCCGTTGGGGGGACGTCAGCGCGCCGGGCGCCACCCCTTCACGCGCCGGGCGGCCGAGCGCAGCAAGCCGACGAAACCCTGGGGCATCACGAACATCGACAGGATGAGAAAGCCCGCGAAGATGGCCGAGGGCGCCGACTTGGAAATCTGGTCCGCGACGTTCGGGATGAACTGGATGAAGGCCGCGCCAACCAGCGCGCCGGAGATGGTCCCCAGCCCGCCGACCACCACGCCGACCAGGAAGAACACCGACACGAACATGCCGAAACTGTCTGGCGCGACGAACGCAGTGGCGATGGCGCCCAGCGAGCCGGCAACGCCGGTGTAGAGCGCGCTGACGCCGAAAATCATGGCTTTGATGTAAGGAACGTTGACGCCCATGGCCGAGGCCGCCATCGGCTGCTCCCGGATGGCGACGGTTGCGCGGCCCAGGCGGCCCCGCAGCAGGTTCCAAGCCGCCACGAACAGCAGCAGCGCGATGCCCAGCACCACCAGGTAGAGCCATTGGTCGGAGGTCATCTTCCAGCCGAACGGCGCTTCGGGCTTGAGCAGCGTAATGCCCTGCACGCCGCCGGTCCACGGTTCGAGCACCTTGTGTTTGAGCAGCTGCGGCGTCGCCAGCGCAAGAGCGAATGTCGCGAGAGCGAGGTAATGGCCTTTCAGCCGCAACGCGGGCCAGCCGAACAGGAAGCCGAACACGAAGCAGACCAGGGCCGAGATGGGCAAGGTGGCCCACCAGGCAAGCCCGGCATGCTCCATCAGCACCGCCGTGACGTAGGCGCCCAGCGCATAGATCGCACCGTGACCAAGCGAGAGCTGGCCGTTGTAGCCGACCAGCATGTTCAGGCCCAGCACCGCGATCGCGGTGATGAGCGTCATTGTCGCCAGGAACAGCCGGTAGTCGGTCAGCACGAAAGGCATCGCCAGCGCAAATGCGAGCGCCGCGGCCAGGCCGACCCGTTGCCAGATGGCCGTTCGAACGTCCAACCGGGGCGTGGCCACGGCGGCAACCGTCTTGGTGGCGGCATCCACGGGCAAGATCGTCGTGTTCATACCCGCACCGCCAGCTTGCGGCCGAACAGGCCCGAGGGCCGGATCAGCAGGACACCCACGATCACGACCAGCGCGACCGACAGCTTGAGTTCGGTACCCACGACATAGGTGCCCGCCAGGTTCTCGACGACACCCACAATCAGGCCACCGGCCACCGCGCCCCAGGGGTTGTCGATGCCACCGAGCAGCGCGGCCGCGAAGGCGTAGATCAATACGCCGCCCATCATGTTGGGTTCGAGGAACACCACCGGGGCCACCATCAGCCCCGCCACGGCGCCGATCAGCGCCGAAAGGCCCCAACCCAGCGAGAGCATCAGCGACACCGGGATGCCGGCCAGGCGGGAGGACACCGGGTTCTCCGCTGATGCCCGCATCGCCAGGCCGACCCGCGTGAAGCGTAGGAACATATAGAGAATGGCCATGACCACCAGCACCACGGCGATGGTGCCGAGCTCATGGCCCGAGATCAGCGTGGTGCCGAACGGGCCCTTGACCGGGAACGGGCTGGGGAAGGGCTCGAGCTGGTGGCCGAAGACCCAGCCCGCCAGTGAATTGATGCCCACGAACAGGCCGATGAAGACGACGATGACAGCGAGCTCGGGTACGTCCTTGAGCGGGCGCAGAATCAGCCGCTCGATCCCAAAGCCACCGACGAATCCGAACGCGACCGTCACCAACGCCGCGGCCCAGTAAGGCAGGCCATGCTTGAGGCAGAGGAAGGCGATGAACGTGGAGAACATCGCCATCTCGCCCTGCGCGAAGTTGATGTGATTGGTGGACTGGTAAATCATCACCAGTGCCAGGCCGAGGCAGGCGTAGATGCCGCCCATGGCGATGCCCGAGGCGATCTGTTGCAGCAGGTTGTACATGGATGCGGTTCCTTCAGAAGCCGAGGTAGGAGCGGCGGATCTGCTCGTCGTTGCGCAGTGCTTGCGCGGTGCCGGACATCACGGTAGCGCCGGTCTCCAGCAGGTAGGCGTGGTCCGCCAGGTCGAGAGCGCGGGCGACGTTCTGCTCCACCAGCAAGATGCTCACGCCCTCCTTGTCGTTGATCATGCGCATCATCTGGAAGATCTCCTTGATGATGAGCGGGGCGAGGCCGAATGAGGGTTCGTCCATCAGAAGCAGGCGGGGCCGCTGCATCAGCGCGCGGCTGATCGCCAACATCTGCTGCTCGCCACCCGAAAGCGTGCCCGCCTGCTGGGCGCGCCGCTCGCGCAGGCGCGGAAAGTAGCCGTACATGCGCTCGAAGTCGGCGTCGGCCTGCTTGCGATCGCGCCGCAGGTAGGCACCCACCTTCAGGTTCTCTTCCACGGTAAGGTTCACCAGCGTGCCGCGACCGTCGGGTACATGCGCGATGCCGAGCGCGGCGAGCTTTTCGGTGGGCAGGCCGTCGATGCGCTGGCCGGCGAAGCGGATTTCGCCGGCCGTGCGGATCAGGCCGCTCAACGCGCGAAGCGTGGTCGTCTTGCCGGCGCCGTTGGCGCCCAGGATGGTGGTGATCCCGCCTTCGGCCACTTCGAAGTTGATGCCCTTGAGCACGCGGGTGGGGCCGTAGAACGCCTCGAGGTTCTTCGCTTCCAGCAAGGCGGCGGCCATCAGGCTGTCTCCTCGGTTCCGAGATAGGCACGCACGACTTCCTTGTCGGCCTGCACCTGCGCAGGCGAGCCATCGGCGATCTTGCGGCCGAAATTCATCGCGACCACCTGGTCGGAGACGCGCATCACCAGGTTCAGGTGATGCTCGACCAGCAGCACCGTGACGTGGAAGCGCTCGCGCACGTCCAGGATCAGTTCGCGCAGGCCGTCCACCTCCTCGTGGTTCAGGCCGGCGGCGGGCTCGTCCAGCAACAGTATCTTGGGGTCGGCCACCAGCGCGCGCGCCATCTCGACGCGCTTGCGCGTGCCGAAGGACAGGTTGCGCACCGGGGTGTCGGCAATGCGGCTCAGCGCAAGCAGCTCCAGCAACCGGTCGGTGCGCTGGCGCACTTGCGCCTCCTCGCGGCCGACCGAGGGTAGCCGCATCGCGTTGGCGATGTAGCCGGTGGCGGTGCGGCAGTGGCGCCCCACCATGACGTTTTCGCGCACCGTCATCGCCGGGAACAGCGCGACGTTCTGGAACGTTCGCCCGATGCCGCAGGCCGCGATCGCATGCTGGGGCTTGGCCAGCAGGTCCTGGCCATCGAAGACGATCGTGCCGGCGTGCGGCGTGTACAGGCGGGACAGGCAGTTGAACAGCGTGGTCTTGCCGGCGCCGTTGGGGCCGATGACGCCGCAGATCTGACCGGCCTGCACCGAGAACGAGATCCCGTCGAGCGCGACGATGCCGCCGAAGCGCACCGACAGGTCGCTCACGCACAGCAGCGGATTGGAGGTGAGTCGAGGTGGTTGAGGTGTGGCCATAGGGTAGTGCGCAGCGCGCCGGTGGGCCGGCATGCGATAGCAGCCAGTATTCGCTTGGGAGTGCCCGGCGTCTGTCCCCTGCCGGTGGTACAGGACCGCGACGAAAGGGGCGAACCCTTGTCCCGTGGCACGGGGACTGACGCGGCGCACGGTACTGCCTAAATTGGTCGCAATCCCAGAGAAAGTCAGGACATGATCGAAACCGACATCGTGGTCATCGGCAGCGGCGCGGCTGGCCTGACCGCGGCCATCACCGCGCGCAAGCTGGGGCTGGAAGCTCTGGTGGTGGAGAAGACGGCCCTTTTCGGCGGCACCACGGCCTATTCGGGCGGCGCACCCTGGATTCCGTGCAACCATGTGATGAAGCAGATCGGGTTGGACGATTCGCGCGAAGCAGCCGAAAGGTACCTGCGCGGCGTGCTGGGCGAGGCCTATCGCCCCGACCTGGTGGGGCCATACCTGGACAACGCGCCGCGGATGCTGCAGTTCCTCGAGCGCAACTCGCAGGTATGCTTCAAGCCCTTCCCACTGCCCGACTACGAATCCAGCCTGCCCGGTGCAGCCAAGTGCCGCTCGCTGCTGACGCCCGAGTTCGACGGCCGCCTGCTGGGCCAGCGCCTGGCCGAGTTACGCCAGCCCTTGCCCCAGCTGATGCTGTTTGGCAGCATGCAGATCGAAGGCGCCGATATCCACCCGATGCGCCATGCGCTCAAGACCTGGGCCGGCTTCAGGCACACGGTAAAGGTGATGCGCCGCTTCGTGCTGGACAGGCTGCGCCATGGGCGCGGCACGCGGCTGGTCAACGGGAACGCGCTGGCTGCGCGGCTGTTCCATTCGGCCATCGAGGCTGGCGTAGCGTTGTGGAAGAACACCCCGGCACTGGAACTGATTGTCGAGAACGGCGCAGTGCGCGGCGTGGTAGTGCAACACGACGGCCGGCGGGTCACGGTGAAAGCGCGCCGGGGCGTGCTGCTGGCCACCGGCGGCTTTGGCGCCAACGACAAGATGCGCGCAAAATACGTTCCTTCGCCCGAACATCACTACTCGCTGCAGCCGGAAGGCAACGTCGGCGACGGCATCCGGCTCGGCCTGGCGGCAGGCGCGGTGCACGACCCCAAGCACGCTGGCGACTGCATCTGGACACCGGTTTCGGTGCTGCGCAAACCCGACGGCAGCATTGTGAAGTACCCGCACATCTTCATCGACCGGGCCATGCCCGGCTGCATCGTGGTCGACCCGCAGGGTCGGCGCTTCGTCAACGAAGGCGCCTCGTACCAGACCTTCGTCAACACGATGCACGAGCGCGGCCTGACCGAGGTACACCTGATCGCGAACCGCGATTTCCTGCGCAAGTACGGCCTGGGCCTGGCCCGGCCGTCGCCGTTCAGCGAGCGAGCATTGGTCGAGGCCGGTTATCTGATCGAGGCCGCCACGCTCACCGAACTGGCATTGCGCATCGGCGTCGAAGCGCGCCAGCTCGAAGCGACGGTGCGCCGCTTCGACGAAGGCGCCGCGCGCGGCGAGGACCCGGAATTCGGCAAGGGCGCGGATGCGCACTCGCGCTTCCGTGGCGACCAGACCCATGCGCCTAACCCCAGCGTGGCACCGATCGGCGAGGGCCCCTACTACGCCGTCGCGCTGCACCCAGGCGACCTGAGTACCGTGGGCGGCCTCGAGACCAACGGCAGCGCGCAGGTGCTGGGAACCGATGGCCAGCCCATTCCCGGCCTGTACGCCTCCGGACTCGACATGAATTCCATCATGCGCGGACGCTATCCGGGCGGCGGCTCCAGCATCGGGCCCGCCATGACCTTCGGCTACATCGCCGCGCGCCACATGGCGCAGCACACGGCCAAGGCTGGCCAACACGAACTGGAAGCAACAACGTGATCGACTACGGAATCAAGGATCGCGTGATCTACATCACCGGCGGCGGCTCAGGCATCGGCCGGGCCATCGCCCTGCTGGCAGCGCGCGGCGGCGCTCGTGTCGCCGTCGCCGACGCTGTGGCCGAGCGTGCCGCGGAAGTTGCGGCGGAGCTGCGCGACCTGGGCGTACAGGCGATGGGCGAGACGCTCGACGTGCGCGACGCGCAGGCCTGTGATGCCGTCGTCGCGCGCATCGAAGACAAGCTCGGCCCGCTCGACGGCATGGTGGCCTGCGCCGGCATCTCGCCGCCCTCGGCCGCCACCGCGATGAGCGATGAAGTGTGGTCGCGCTGCCTGGACGTCAACTTGACCGGCATGTTCCGCTCGGTGCGGCCGGTCGGCCAGGGGATGGTGAAGCGCAAGCGCGGCGCCATCGTGACCATCGCCTCTGTGGATGGCCTCGGCGGGCACGCGGGTCGCGCGCATTACAGTGCTTCCAAGCATGGCGTGATCGGGCTCACACGCGCGCTAGCTATCGAGTGGGGACGGCACGGTGTACGCATCAACGCGGTCGCGCCGGGCGTCGTCGACACCCCGCTGGTGCGCGCCAACATCCCGCCAGACCACCTGCAGTACGCCATGATCGACCGCGTTCCCATGGGCCGACTGTCGAGCGCGGCCGAGCAGGCGGGCCCGACCCTCTTCCTGCTGTCCGACGCGGCCAGCTTCGTCACCGGCTCAGTGATGACCGTCGACGGCGGCACCTCGGCCGGCTTCTTCACGCGCTGGAATGGCGCCGACCTCGGCTCGCGCGCGCTGCTCGAAGCGGGCGCCTATGGCGAACCGGAATAACTTTTCTCAACCAACACACTCCATGAAAAACCTATTCGACCTGCGCGGCGAGCGCATCCTGATCACCGGCGCCGGTGGCGCCATTGGTGGCGCCACGGCACGCGTATGCGCGGCGCTGGGCGCCGAACTGTTCATCGCCGACCTGAAGGCACCGACCGAACTGGCCGGCGAGCTCAAGGCCCGCGCCGCAGCGCTGGACAACACCAAGCGCGGTGACGTCAATGCGCTGTTCAAGGACATCGGCCCGCTCGATGCGCTGATCGACACCAGCGGCTACTACGTCAAGGGCGACTGGCTTGACGGCGGCGACGAATGGGAGGAACTGTTCGAGCGCACCATGGCCATCAACGTCAAGGGCCCGGTCAACCTGATCCGCGCCTGCCTGCCCGGCATGATGAAGCGCGGCAGCGGACGCATCGTGCTGACGAGTTCGATGGCGGCGCGCAACGCCGGCTCCACGCTGGCGGTCGAACCGGCTTATGCCGCTTCGAAGGGCGGGCTGCAGGCGTTGGTTCGCTTCTTCGCACGGCAGGCCGCGGCCTCCGGTGTCGTCGTCAATGGTGTTGCCCCCGGCCCCATCCTCACCCCGTTGCTGGTGTCGGCCAACCAACCCTTCGCGCTGGAGAGCTACCCGATGAAGCGCTTCGGCCAGCCCGAGGAGATCGGCTGGCCGGCGGCCTTCCTGGCTTCGCGCGGCGCCACCTTCACCACCGGCGCTGTGCTCGACGTCAACGGCGGCATGTGCTTCTCCTGAGCGCGAGCCGTCCATGACCGAGCTCGATGTGCTTTGGGAACCGGTGCGCATCGGCCATGTGCGTACGCGCAATCGAATCTACCTTCCTGCCCACCAGCCGACGTTCGCACCGGCCGAATATGGCGCCTACCTGGCCGAGCGCGCGCGCGGCGGGGTCGGCATGATCGTCACGCACGGCTTCCACGTGCATGAGAACAGCGCGCGTGCAGGCGTCTCGCCATGGGAGCCGCATTGGGCCGACACAGTGCACAAGTTCGTCACGCCCGCCAAGGCGCTGGGGTGCCCGGTGTTCGTGCAGCTCACGCACATGGGCGCCAGCGGAACGCGCCGCACCGACGAGATGGCGCTGTGGGGCTCGGTGCTCGCGCCCTCGGCCATTCCCTCGCCGGTGCACCGCGCCATGCCCAAGCCGATGGAAGAGGAAGACATCGCCACCGTGATCGAAGGCTTTGCCGCAACCGCCGCCAACGTGCAGGCCGGCGGCGGCGATGGCGTGGAGATCCACGGCTCGCACGGCTACCTGCTGAGCAACTTCCTGTCGCCCTACTGGAATCGGCGCGACGACGCCTGGGGCGGCGACACGGCACGCCGCGCGCGGCTGGCCGTGGAGATCGGCAAGGCGGTGCGCAAGCGCTGCGGCCCCGACTTCGTCATCGGCATCAAGCTGAGCCTGGACGAATACATGGGCGAAGCCGGCACCCATCCCGGCGAAACCGTTCACGTGGCGCAGATCCTGGAGCGCGAGCGCCTGTTCGACTACGTGTGCCTCTCCCACACGGACTATCACACCAACCACAAGCTGGTGCCGCCCGCTTCCAGCGGCGAGACGGCCCAACTGGCCGTCAACGCCAAGCAGGTGCGCGAGGCGCTGGCCGGCCGCATCCCGCTGCTGATCCAGGGGGCTGTACGTGAACTGAATACGGCGGCGCAGATTGTGCAGCGCGGCCAGTCCGACCTCGTAGGGCTGGTCCGCGCCCATATCGCGGACCCCGAGATCGTGAACAAGGCGCGTGGAGGACGCAGCGACGAGATCCGCCGCTGCGTCGGCGCCAACCAGGGCTGCTGGCGACGACTGGGAACGAATCTGAGCTGCACGGTGAACCCGGCGGCCGGCCGAGAGTTGACTGTTGGCATCACGGTCGTCAAGCCCGCGGCCACGCCGCGCAAGCTGCTGGTGATCGGCGGCGGGCCCGGTGGACTCAAGTTCGCTGACACTGCTGCGTCGCTCGGCCACCATGTAACCGTGTGGGAGCGCGACACGCGCTTGGGCGGCCAGGTGCGTTATGCCGGGAAACTGCCCGACTACGCGTCCTGGAATTTCCTGGTGGACGACCTCGAAGCCTCGTTGCGGCGGCGCAACGTGGACATCCGCCTGAACACCGAAGCCACGGCCGATGCCGTCGCGGCCTTCGGCGCCGACGAGGTTGTCGTCGCCACGGGCGCACGCTGGCAGACCAGCGGCTTCTCGACCTTTCGCACCGACCGCGACGCGATCCCGCGAGCCGACGGCGCGCAGGTGCTGGATCCGATCGCCGCGCTGGACAACATCGAAACCTGTGGCGCCAAGGTGCTGATCGTGGACGACAACGGCGACTACCTGCCGGTGGGCCTGGCGCGACTGCTGGCCGCGAGCGGCCGCGAGGTGACCGTCGTGACGTCGGACGCGATGAACGGCCGCAAGATGGAAGCCACACTGGATTGGCCCTGGGTCATGCCGCGCGCGGCTCAGGCCGGCGTCGGGCTGCGCACGTCGACTTTCGTCGAGCGCATCGAGACGGACCAGGTAGAACTGCGCAATTCGTTGAGCGGCGCAACCGAGCGCATCGCTGCCGACACAGTGGTGCTGTGCATGATGCGCGAGAGCGAAGCGGGCCTCTATCACCAGCTCAAGGCCCGCGGCCTGCAAGTGCGGCAAGTGGGCGACTGCGTGGCGCCGCGCGAGGTCGATGATGCCGTGCTAGAGGGTTTCCGCGAGGCGCACGCCATAGCCTGATGACATGATCGACTTTCACTACGTGCCCACGGGCAACAACCTCAAGATCGCAATCGCGCTGGAGGAACTGGGTCTGGCCTACCGGTTGGTGAAGTACGACATGTACGCCGGCACCCATCTCACGCCCGAGTTCCGCAAGATCAACCCGAACAGCAAGCTGCCGGCCATCGTCGACAGTGAGCCGGCGGACGCCGGCGCTCCAATGGCGGTGTTCGAGTCGGGAGCCATTCTTCTCTACCTCGCCGAGAAGACGGGCAAGCTTCTGCCAGCGGGATGGCGCAGCCGGCAAGAGGCCCGGCAGTGGCTGGTCTGGCAGGTCGCGGGCCTCGGCCCCATGATGGGCCAAGCCAATCATTTCGTGCGGTATGCGCCCGCGGGCCAGGACTACGCGGTCGAGCGCTACCTGCGCGAGGCCAGCCGATTGCTTGCCGTGCTGGATCGCAGGTTGCGGCAGTCGGACTATCTGGCCGGCGAGTACAGCATTGCAGACATCGCTTGCTATCCGTGGGCGTCCGGCACACGCGGCATCGGCATCGACGTGAATGAATTCTCCGCAGTGGCAGCTTGGGTAGAGGGCATACGCACCCGTCCCGCGATCGAACGGGCAGCTGCCGCGATCCTGGAGGTTGCCGATCGCGCCAAGTACACACAGGCGCGGCCGCAACTCACGCCGCAGGAATGGTCCGCCCTGTTCGGCGACCGCCTGCTGGCGGCCGCGAAGGCGCCATAGCAGCTGCTACTGCTTGGGAAATCGCGTCTCGTAGGCGATCTGGACGCGATGCTTCCTGAGCGGGATGACCTCGTAAGACAGGTAGGGCGCCATCGGCAGCCCGTTCAGCACGTCGTCTAGCTGCTCGAGACTGTCGACTTCCCACACGCTGTAGTTGCCGCCCCTGCCGACCGCGCGATCGATCCTTTTGAGGATGCCGCGCCGCATCAGGTCGACAGCGGCATCGGTCTCTTGTGTCAGCAGGTCGGCGATCTGCTCCTTGGGTGTCGCCGGCGGGATATGGGGAATGATACTGACCAGGAATTGCATGTTGCGCTCCGGGCTTTGCTTAGCGTTCGATCGTGATCAACTCGGCCATCGGCTTCCATGACTTGCCGTCAAAGCTCGCCAGGCGCGCCTGGCGGATCGGGTAGTAGTCGTCCGGGCGGAAGTTGACCTTCATGCCGGGCAATAGCATGCCCAGCTCCACGTCCTTCAGCGTGGTGACCTGCTTGAGCAGGTTCTCGCGCGTCAGGTTGTCGCCGCAGCGCTCGAGGGCCAGGGCGACCAGTTGCGCGCCCATGTAGGTGTAGACCGAAGTGGTGTCGCCCGGATCGTCATTGGGCAGGTACTTCTTGAAGTACGCGAGGTACTCCTGCATCGCCTTGTCGTTGGTCCACATCGGGTCGGACGGCGTCTTGAACCAGTAGCTGGAGACCAGGCCCACCGAGTTGTCCAGGCCCGCCGGCGTCAGCACGCCGGTGATCGAGCTGGACACGTACGGGACGATGTACAGCGGCTTCCAGCCGATGGCCGCGACCTTCTTGATCGCCTGGGCCTGCGCCTTGTTGGAGGTAAACACCACGAGCGTATCTGCACCCGAGGCCTGCAGCTGCAGGATTTGCGAATCGACCGTCGGATCGGAGACCTCATGGCTCACTTCCTTGACGATGTTGGCCTGCCTGGCGCCCAGCGCCTTGCGGAACCCGCGGATGTACGACTTACCCACGTCGTCGTTCTGGTACAACACGCCGATCTTGGTGTTGGGCTTCTGCTCGGCCAGGTACTTGCCGTAGATCGAGCCTTCGATGTCGTAGGCGAACGAGAATGGCACGGTCCACGGGGTGGCTTTGGAATCGTGCAGGCCGGGGCTCGAAGCGTAGAACAGGAGCTGCGGCACCTGCTTGGCGTTGAGGTATTTCTGCACCGAGGTCTGCGCGGCGGTGCCCATGGAGGCCACCATGGCGAGCACCTGGTCGCTTTCCACGAGCTTGCGCGTCACTTCCACCGTCTTGGGCGGGCTGTAGGCGTCGTCCACCGACAGAAGGTTGATCTTGCGCCCGTTGATGCCGCCCTTGGTCTCGTTGAGCATCTTGTAGTAGGCCACGTGCATCCGCCCGACCATCGAGTAGGCCGAGCCGGGCCCGCTGTAGGCCACGGTCTGGCCGAGCTTGATCTCGGTGTCGCTGACGCCGGGACCATAGTTTTTCTGGGCGTGCGCGGGCAGGCCGGCCGCGAAGGCGGCGACCGCGAGCAGGCCGATGAGTGAAGGACGCATGGAGTCTCCTGGCTGGTAAGGGAACGATCCGCCGCGGATTGCCGCGGATGCACGCCAAGTAAACCAAGCAGCGGGCGCGGCGTCTGTCCCTGTGTCGAGTGACAAGAACGGGGTGCGGCGTCCCCGTGCAGGGGACATACACGGACCGCGCCTTGGCCTAGATTTGGACGCATCCCCCGACTCGAGGAGCCCTTCGCATGACCGCCACCGCCGAAACCGCCGAACTGCGCGATGCCCCCGTACTCGACATCGACCCGTATTCGATGGAGGTACTGCGAGATCCCTACCCGTTCCAGGAGGCGCTGCGTGAAGCCGGCCCGGTGGCCTTCCTCGAGCCGCACGGCGTCTATGCCGTGGGTCGCCACGCCGAGGCCAAGACAGTGCTGGCGGACTACTCGCGCTTCACCAACTCGGGCGGCATCGGCATCCAGGACGTCCGCCAGCCTGGCGACTTCCGCATTCCCAGCCGCCTGCTGGAAGTTGATCCTCCCGATCACACCCGCGTTCGCGCGGTCGTCACCCGCGTGCTATCGCCGCTGGTGATCCGCCGCTGGAAGGAAGGTTTCGCCGAAAAGGCCGACGCCCTGGTGACCAAGCTGATCGAGACGGGCGAGTTCGACGGCGTGCAAGATTGCGCGGAGGCCTTCATCCTGGAGGCGTTCCCGGCCGCAGTGGGCGTGCGCCTGCCGCGCGTCGAGACGCTGGCCATCGGCGAGATGCGCTTCAACCAGAGTGGTCCGAAGAACGAGCTCTACCACGCGGCCATGGCCAACGCGCAGCCCTACCTGGCCTGGTTCGAGGAATCGGTGCAGCGCGACGCCGTGCTACCGGGGTCCATCGCGGACCTGCTGTTCCAGGCCGAGGAAGCGGGCGAACTGGAAGAAGGCGTCGCTTCCAACGTCGTGCGCAGCTTCGTGGGCGGCGGCACCGACTCCACCATCTCCGGCGTGGGCTCCGCGCTGCATGGATTGGCAAGAGATCCCGCACAGTGGGACAAAGTGCGCGCCGAGCCGGCCAAGGTGAAGGCGGCCTTCGAGGAAGGCATCCGCCACGAGTCGCCGTTCCAGGTGACTTACCGCACCACGACCGGTGCGACCAACCTGTCGGGCATCCGGCTGAAGGGCGACACCAAGATCGGCGTCTTTCTTGGCGCCGTCAACCGCGACCCACGCCAATGGGCCGACCCGGACCGCTTCGACATCGATCGACCGCAACTGGCCGGCGCCCATCTGGCCATGGGCACCGGCGTTCATGCCTGCATCGGGCAGATGATCGCGCGCGGCGAGTCGGAGGCTTTGCTCGCCGCGATGGCGCGCCGCATCAAGTCGGTAACGCTGACGGCCCCGGCCACGTACCGCACCATCAATCAGATGCGCATGCTAGACAAACTGCCGCTGCGCGTGGTGTCGGCCTGAAGGGACTCGCAATGCAAGCAGCGTTCTACGAGCGGCATGGTCCCGCGTCCGAGGTGTTCACCGTGGGCGAGCAACCGACGCCCGAACCCGGGCCGGGCGAAGTGCGCGTTCGGCTGCGTTGTTCCGGCGTCAACCCGTCGGACTGGAAGACGCGCAAGGGCGGCGGCAACCGGCGCATGTTCGCGCCGCTCATCATTCCGCACAGCGATGGCGCGGGCGACATCGACGCGGTCGGGCCGGGCGTTCCGGCCGGCCGCATCGGGGAGCGCGCCTGGATCTGGAACGGGCAATGGAAGCGCGCTTCCGGCACGGCCGCGCAGTACATTGCCCTTCCCGCTGCCCAGGCAGTGCCGATGCCCGCCGGCCTCGACTATGCGGAAGGCGCCTGCCTCGGCATTCCGGCACTGACGGCCATACAGGCGGTGCGCATGGCGCAGGTAGGGCCCGGCATGCGCGTGCTGGTCGCTGGCGGCGCGGGCGGCGTCGGCCACTACGCCATACAGATGGCGAAGGCCCGCGGAGCGACCGTGTTCACCACCGTCAGCAGCGAGGCCAAGGCTGCTCACGCATGCGCAGCCGGTGCCGACCATGTGATCGACTACCGCCGCGAGGACGTCGCCGACCGCATCAAGGTGTTGGGCGATGGCCAGGGCGTGGACGCCGTCATCGAGGTGGACCTGCGCACGAATGTTGCGCTCTACCCGGGCGTCCTCAAGCCCCACGGCGTCGTGGTGGTGTACGGCAGCTCCAGCGACGGGACAGAGTTGTCCAGTCTTTGGCTGATGCAGAACAGCATCGCCATCCGGTTCTTCATGATCTACGACATCTCGCAGGCGGACCGCGCGGCCGGATTGGCCGAACTTGATGCGCTGCTGCGCGCCGATCAGTTGCTACACACCGTCGGCTTGCGCCTACCCCTGGCGGAAGTCTCCCGCGCGCACGACGTCGTGGAGCAGGGTTCGGTCATGGGCGGGGTCGTGCTCGACATTGCTTGACCCGATGCCGGCGTGTTTCGTCAGTACCTGCCCCAATCCTGGAGGATTTCCCTCACCGAAACCGCCGCATCAGGCGCCGGCCCTCTGATCGCCGACGGCGTGCGGGAAAAACGCGGCGCCGGCGCCGTGTGCGGCACACCGGCGACGTCGACGAAGCCGGAGCGCGCGCGGATGTGGGGGTGGGCGCTCGCCTCGCTCAAAGTCAGCACCGGAGCGAAGCAGGCGTCGGAGCCCTCGAGCAAGCGGCACCACTCATCACGCGTCTTCCTGCGGAACGCGGCCGCCAGAGCTTCGCGCAAATCGTGCCATCGAGTGCGATCGTTTTGCGCGCCCCACAGGTCCTGCGGCAGTTCTATGATGCTTTGTCCCTGCAACACTCGAAAATTACCCATCGTTGCCACAATCCACGCATTCAATGACGGCAGCGTGTGCGCTTTAGCCTAACCATCGCTGGCGCACCGCCATGGCCAAGGGCGAGCTTGTCTAAGGCTCCTGTGCGTGTGATGTTCCTCCGCATGCAGACCGCCAGCAGTGCAGAAATCGCCGGTAATTCCCCGCCGGCACACAAAAGCCGTATGTGATCCGCCTGGGCTGATCGTCGGAACGATTTGATGCAAGGCACCTGAGTCCCCGAAAAGTCCCGCAGCAAAGAAAAAGGACTCAGGCCATTTCTGACCTAAGTCCTTGATTCATATGGTGCGGCTGGCAGGATTCGAACCCACGACCCCTTGGTTCGTAGCTAGCAACGCGTCCGTAAGTTGTTGATTCTATTGAGGCGGCCTGTGCAGGATGGGGCACAAAGTCGGTTGTTTTTGGATGTTTTTCAGGTCTGAGTCCCGCAAAAGTCCCGCAGGAAATTGGGCGAGTGGCTCGATTTGTCAGGAGCCATCCTTGTCTGTCAGCTCGGGCCTCTCGGGTCTGCTTTCGACCGTCAGGCCGCCTACCCCGGCAATAGAGCTAGAAGGCGAAAAAGAAGCCTACTCTCGCCTCCGGATCACATTCACAGGACGTCCTCAGCGACGTGCTGAGTTCATGTCAGTGAATCAATACTGCGGCCTGTTCTCAATTGGTCGCAGCACTGTCTACGCGCTCATGAAGTCCGGGCGGGCGGTTGAAGGTGCAGAAGATTAGCCGCTCACGCGCACTTCTCACAAATCGGTTCGCGAGTGGCTCGCAGCCGGACAATGAGGATTTTGACGGGACTCGCAGTGGCGCAACTGCTCGGCGCAGGAGCAGCAGTATCGGGAGCCCAAGTGCCGGCTACTAAAACAAATGCATGCACGTAAGGGCGAGCCGGTACCCCAGATCCTGCACGAGCTTTCGCTTCAGCGTAAGCACGCGGTGATCCCGTCTTGACGACGGCCGCGGTATCAGATTGCCGCCGAAGCCGGCTGCCATCTGTGCGGCAGCAGTTCGTCGATGCGGCTGGCCGGTTGGGTGGGCAACCGTTCAAGGACGTCGCGCAGGTAGGCGTAGGGGTCGTGTCCATTGAGCCGCGCCGAGTGCACCAGGCTCATGATCGCCGCGGCGCGCTGGCCCGCGCGAAGCGATCCGGCGAACAGCCAGTTCTTCCTGCCTGTGGCGATGGGCCGGATCTGGTTCTCCACCCAGTTGTTGTCGGCGGGCA
>NZ_JABJVV010000025.1 GCF_013155545.1 Caenimonas soli
GAATTGTTCTTCAAGTGGATCAAACAGAACCTGCGCATCAAGGCATTTGTGGGCAACAGCGCCAACGCCGTGAAGACGCAAATCTGGATCGCAATCGCTACCTATGTGCTGGTGGCGATCGTGAAGAAGCGGCTCCAACTCACCGCCACGCTACACACCATCCTGCAGGTACTGAGCCTGTCACTTTTTGATCGGGTACCGATCGATGTGCTCCTGCTCAAAGCCGTCGATCTCGACGACGAAATCGAGGCTTCTCAGCAGTTTTCACTATTTGAAAATATCTCCGGACAGTAGTGGGCTCGACCCGCAATCCACTCACGAGCGTCCGACCTCGCCGACCTGCATCGGCGGGGCACCGCAAGCAATACGCATTGGTGAATCTCGTGTAGCGTGCTAAAAAGCAAGCTGACGCGGGAGGGATATGCTGTTAAAGAAAGCGGACGACAAGTCCAAGCGCATCGCTTTGTTGGAAGATCTGCAAAAGTCCACGATGCTGGACTTCAGGCAAAAGAAGTGGCTACGTGAGGAGCTCAGCCGATTCCGCAAGGGAATCAAGGGGGAAGAAGAATCGGCCTACTACCTTGACCAATACTTCAAGGATGGCCAGAACCACTTGGTGCTGCACGACCTGCGATTCGAATTCCAAGGCGACGTTGCCCAGATCGATCACCTGATCATCAATCGTCTGGGTCATTTTTATCTGGTCGAAACCAAGAACTACGCCGGAAACGTCAGCATCAACGCTAGCGGCGAATTCACGGCGGAGTACGACGAAGACCGCTTCGGTGTTCCATCGCCTATCGAGCAGAGCCGCAGGCACGAACGCATTCTGCGCAAGCTGCTGGAGCGCCTGGAGATCGCCAATCGCCTCGGGACCCCGCTGGAATTCCACCACGTGGTGATGTTCCACCCCAAGGCCATCATCACGCGTCCGAAGGCTTCCGACTTCAATACTTCCAGCGTCATCAAGGCAGACCAATTCCCCAGCTGGCACGCGAAGTTCGTGGATGAGACGTTTGGCGTGGGTATGGCGCTGCGGGGTTTCGCGAACGTGCGATCGCTGGATGCAGCCAAGGAATGGGGCGAAAAGCTCATGCGCCAGCATCGACCGCAGAATCAGCTCGCGTTGCCGGACTTCATGCAACCGAGCGCAAAGCCCGTGTCCACGCCTGCGGTTGCGCCAACGCGCGTGCCACCGGTGCAAGTCGCGCCAGTCGTAGAACAGGCAGAGTCAGGAGAGCAGCCGGGAGCCAAGCGCTTGATCTGCCTGCATTGCAATTCGAAGATCGGCTATCCGGAAGGCAAGTACTGCTGGAACAACGCAGTACGGTTCAAGGGGGGACAGTATTGCCGGGAGCATCAAGGTTTATTTTGAGTTGCGCCTGTGTTCGCAAGGTCCACGACGCGGACAAGGCCCAATTAGCGGAAGCCAAGCAGCACCTGGTGGCTGTGCTTCAGGGAAAGATGGGGTCGGCGTCGAAGTAAGGTCATTGCGGGCTCGACCCGCAATCCACGTTCAGCTTGCGCCCGAGCTTCTCCTCCACCGCCGCGACCTTGCTCCTCATCCGCGACTCCGGCCCCGCCCGGTAGTCCATCTTCAGGTTCATGCCGATCCGCGGGCAGTCCTGCTCCAGCGCGCGGAAGCAGTCGCCCACCACCTTCATCACCTCATCGAAGCTGCCTTCGAGGATGGTGCCCATCGGTGTGAGCTGGTAGGGCACGCCGCTGCGGTCGATGACGTCGAGGATGCGCGCTACATAGGCGCTGAGTCCGTCGCCGCGGTCGGGCGGGTTCATGGCGAATTCGAGGAGGACCATTTGTCAAGACCTGCGCTTGTGCAATTGGCGCACGGCGAAGGCAATGATGTTGCCAACGGCCGGCAGCCACATCACCATCAGCAGCGTGCCGATGTCCCGCGCCGTTGAAGGGTTGGGCGCCCAGTAGCGCATCGCCGCACCGACGATGGCCAGGCCCAGCAGCGTCGCCATGACGAGTTGCCTGCGGGAAGAGGTGACGTATTTCATGAGTGGCGCCGGTGGGGAGGCAGGTATTGTGCGCGCACCCGCTAAGAAACGCGGGTCGCCCACCATAGCCAGCCTCCGATCGCCCCGAAATTCAGCGTCACAGTCGCCCAGTAGGCGGCGCGAAATTCAGCCTTTCGAGATTTGTGGCGAAGGATCTGCTGGGCGAACCAAGCACCCGGCCAACCTCCGGCCAGGCTGAACAGATGGAGCGTGTCTTCCTTGATGCGCCATCGGCCGGTCTCGGCCGCGTATTTGTCCTGCCAGTACGCATAGAAAGTCATCATGTTGAGAGCGGGCAGCGCTACCAGCACCCACCACGGCAGTGTGCGTGTCCAGACCGCCCACAAAATCACTACGGCATAGATCAGCATCAGCGGCAAGGCGCCAAGCGCGCCCGACCCGCTTGGCGCTGCTTCTACTCGTGCATGCCGATGTCGACGTCGAACCGGATGGTTCGCGGCGCCCCCGGCCGGCCGCACTGCCATTCCACGCGGGCCTTTGCCTCCGACATTGATTTCTTCAAAGGTGACGGCCAAGCCTTGACGGGGTGAGCCAGCACTCCCGCCGTGAAAATCACGCACATGGAAGAACACATCCGCCGCAGAGGCAGGACTGCGTATAAATCCGAAGCCGCGCGCATCGTCCCATTTTGCGACGGTGCCTTCTTTTTTCATGATGGGATTGCGCGACGCGAACTCGTATGAATGGGAGTTATTTACCCCAACTATCCTTCATGCCTGCTACCCGATTGAACACTGGCTTGCCCTCGCGGCCATGTTCCACCCGATCCGCCACAAAGTACCCATGGCGCTCGAACTGAAACTTGTCATCGCCCTTGGCATTCGCCAGTGACGGCTCCACGTACGCGGATACCACCTTCAAGCTGTCCGGGTTCAGTTCTTCCAGAAAATCCTTGTCCCCCGTATCCGGCTGCGCCACCGCGAACAGGCGGTCATACAAGCGCACTTCCGCCTTCAGCGCATCCGCCGCGGCGACCCAGGTGATGACGCCTTTGACCTTGACGGCGCTGGCGCCGGGGGTGCCGCTCTTGGTGTCGGGGACCAGTTCGGCCTGCACTTCGGTCACATTGCCGGCCGCGTCCTTGGTCGCGCCCTTGCATTCGATCACGTGGCCGTACTTCAGGCGCACCTTGTTGCCGGGGAACAGGCGGTTGTAGCCCTTGGGCGGCACTTCCTCGTAGTCGCTGCGCTCGATCCACAACTCCTTGCCGAACTTGAATTCGCGAACCCCGGCGTCGGGGTTGTGCGGATTCAAAGGCGCGGAGCATTGATCGAGGAATCCGGCGCCATGCAGTTCGTCCCAGTTGGTGATCACCAGCTTCACCGGATCGAGCACCGCCATGGCCCGGGCCGCTTTCGGGTCCAGGTCATCGCGCAGCGCGCCTTCCAACGTGGCGTAGTCGATCCAGCTGTCGCTCTTGGTGACGCCGATGCGCTCGGCGAACAGCTGCAGGCTTTCGGGCGTGTAGCCGCGGCGGCGCAGGCCGACGATGGTGGGCATGCGCGGGTCGTCCCAGCCGCTTACATGGCCGTCGTCCACCAGCTGCTTGAGCTTACGCTTGCTGGTGATCACATAGGTCAGGTTCAGCCGCGCGAATTCATATTGGCGCGGGTGCGGCTGGTTGATCAGGCCGCCTTCGCCCAGCCGGTCCAGCAGCCAGTCGTACCACGGGCGCTGGTCTTCGAACTCCAGCGTGCAGATGCTGTGGGTGATGTTCTCCAGCGCGTCCTCGATGGGGTGGGCGTAGGCGTACATCGGATAGATGCACCACTTGTCGCCGGTGTTGTGGTGCGTGGCGCGGCGGATGCGGTAGATCGCCGGGTCGCGCAAATTGATGTTGGGGCTGGCCATGTCGAGCTTGGCGCGCAGCACGGCGGCGCCGTCGGGCAGCTTGCCGTCGCGCATGTCCCTGAACCTCTGCAGGTTCTCGTCGATGCTGCGGCTGCGGAAGGGGCTGTCAGTGCCGGGCTTGCTGAAGTCGCCGCGGTTGATGCGCATCTCTTCGGCGCTCTGCTCGTCCACGTAGGCCAGGCCGGCTTCGATCAGGTACTCGGCCGCCCGGTACATGAAGTCGAAATAATCACTGGCGTGGTACAGATGCTCGGTGCCATTGGCTGTCCAGCTGAAGCCCAGCCACTTCACGGCGTCCAAAATACTGTCGACGTACTCCTTGTCTTCCTTCTCAGGATTGGTGTCGTCGAAGCGCATGTGGCAAATACCGTTGTAATCACGCGCCAGTCCGAAGTTCAAACAGATACTTTTGGCGTGGCCAACATGTAAGTAACCGTTGGGCTCGGGCGGAAAGCGGGTGCGGATCCTGGCCGGGTCGGGCTGGCCCTGCCCATGCTGCGCTGCATCAGCGGGCTGGCCGGCCCACTTTCGCTGGGCGTAAGTGCCTTGCTCCAGGTCGCGTTCGATGATTTGGCGCAGGAAATTGCTGGGCTTGAGGGCGTCTTTTTCGGCAGGGGCGGTCATATCGAAACCATTTTAGGGGGCAAGTGTTTGTGACGAAGTTTTGCGGATGAGTTACGTCTGGCAACGGGTTTGACTGTGCAGAGGGTATTCGGCAGCCCTGCCGGTGCGTTTAATAAGAACACATGAGGGCGCTGTTGACCCTCCGATCACCCAGGAGAAGACCATGAAGTTCAGCCGTTACGTAGCAGCCGCTGCCCTGGCACTCGCCGCCGCCGGCACAGCGTCGGTGGCGCAAGCGCGCAGCGATGTGTACTTTTCCGTCGGGGCCAATGTGGCGCCTGGCGTCCATCTGGGCGTCTCGAATGCGCCTGTGTATTACCCGCGCCCTGTGTACGTGCAGCCGGCGCCCGTTTATGTTCAGCCGGCTCCCGTCTATTACGCGCCGCCCCCGGTCGTCTATGTACGCCCGGCGCCCGTGTACTACGGCGCGGCACCGGTTTACTACGAGTATGACCGCCCGCACTGGAAGCACAACAAGCATCACAGGCACCACGGCCATCACCGCAACTGGAATTGATTCCACCCGGATAATTTCGCACTGCCATTTAGGTTCTCCAAGCTGGGCCCCCGCGCATGAGCGTTGGGGCCCTTTTTTTTGCCTCATCGACAAATCCGGCGGACAAAAAAAGAGCCCCCAGGCTTTCGGCCTGGGGGCAATATGCTAGTCGCGGGACGGAGGGCCGGACCAGCTCACCCCGGAGGAGGAGGGGACTCAGAGGAGTCGGGGTGATTGGCGTGTAGTAAACCCTGGCACAGCCGTCTTGGCTGTAGGACAACGCCCACATTTGGTGCCAGACTGAACCTTCTGTGGGCCACCTCATCAGCGCTGACGAAACTGCTTCAGGGTGTCCAGCAGGCTGCGGGTGGCGCCGTCCAGCAGGGGCAGGGCGCGATGGACGATGACGGTGTCGCGCGCCAGGGCGGGCTTGAGCGGCACAGCCTGGATGCCGCGCACCAGGTGGGGCTCCACCGGGCCTTCCAGCGGCAGGATGGCGGCGCCGTAGCCGGCCGCCACCAGGCTCTTCATCGCCTCGTTGTAGTTGAGCTCGATGCGCACCCGCGGCACGATGCCGGCGGCGCCGAACCACTCCATGGTCTGCTTGTATAGCCGCGTGCTGGTGTCGTTGAAGATCAGCGGCTTGCCCGCCAGCCACTGCGGCGTCACCCGCTGTGGGGCCGCCCAGTCCGCGGGCATCAGGGCCAGCATGGCGTCGCGCCGCCAGCGCGTCACCACCCAGTCGCCGGGCCCCTGGGGCGGCGCGATCAGTGCCACGTCCAGCGTGCCGGCGACCATGCGGGCCAAACCATCGTTGGTGCCGACAATGCTGACCTCGACGTCGATGCCGGGGTGGCTCTTGCCCATGGCTTCCAGCACCTGGGGCAGCAGGTACACCAGGATGCCGGTGGAGGTGCCCAGGCGCACCCGCCCGCTGCGGCCCTGCGCGAAGGCCCGCACCGTTTCGATGGCGTCGTCCGCCTCCCGCAGCAGGCGGCGCGCCCGTTCCACCAGCGCGGCACCGGCCGGCGTGGACACCACTTGCCGGCAACCGCGCAGCACCAGTTGGGCCGCAAGCCGGGATTCCAGCTCGCTCACGTGCAGGCTCACCGTCGGCTGCGCCAGGTTCAGTGCCTGCGCGGCGGCCGAGAAGGTGCCCAGATCGGCGATGGCAACTGTTCTGAACAATTACTGTCGCAGACAGTCTCCGCAGGAAGCCGCCCGCCTTGGGGGTAGCAGACCTTAGAAATATAGTCGCGGACAAAAGGCGCTGCCCGAGAAAAAGGGGACAGCCTCCCTCATCTGCGTCCAAAAGGTAATTGTTTGGTCTGAATCGGCCGAGGTAGCTACCTTGCCGTAATCCGCCTGCTCGTAGTCGCCGCGCAGAAGGTCGGCGACGGACCAGAGGAAGTTGGCGGTAAATCACCATTGGGCCGAAGCTGGCCTTCATGTCATCTAGGTAGACAGTCATTGGTGGTGCAGACGCGAGGTTCAATTTTCTTGGCGTGCTCTCGCACCATGACCTCAAACATGTTGGTCAAGTTGCGTTCTCCGCGGGGGCGGCGCCATAGGTCGCGAACCTGGCATTGGAGGGGTGCCAACTCATCCACGATTAACTCAGTGCACCCCTAACGCGGGCCGGACTCGCACAAGGTTAGGCTTGCAAGCCGAGGCTCGGCCAGCTCCTTCAGGTCATCGTAGTCGAACGCCTCGCGCAGGCCCGCGCACAGCGTGGCGGCATCCTCGCCCCTGGTGAGCTTCACGAAACTGGCACGGCTGTAGCCCATCGTGGCCACCAGCGCCAGCAGCGGATCGCACCCGCGCCGCACGGTGGTGAAGTCCGCCTGCGTCTGCTTGCCCGGCGGGTTTCAAAGCGCACTACCGGTTCGGGCTCGCTCTTCTTGAACGGCGCAATCCACGCCTTCAGCTGGCTGATGCCACCCGGGTAGCCCTGTTGCTGTATCTCGCGCAGCAGCACCGTCGCCGGAATCCAGCGCGGCCGGGCCTGCCCGATCCGGGCGAGCAGGTAGTCCTTGTAGTCGTCCAGCTTGCACGCGCGCGCCGCGCGCGGCCCGTACCGGCTTGCCTGCTGCTCGCGCAAGTAACGCCGTACCGTGTTGCGCGAGCAGCCCAACTGCTTCGCGATCGATCTCACCCCTTCGCCCCGTCGGGCCATCACTCGTATCTCCACTGCTTCCTCCTGGGTCAACATCGACGGCACCAAAAAAGCCGTCATCCTCGCCCAGGTGGGTCACTTTTACTTCGGCGCGGCGGGTCAGTATTACTCCGGCGCTAACAACAGACGTTGAACAACTTGGTCTGCGATGGGTGTGCCGAGCGCTCCCCCACGCAGCTCAGGCGCACCGGCGTCGCCGATACAAATGGGCCGGGCACGCGACTGTCGGTGGCATCCGGGAAATACAGGCCCAGAGGCCGCCAGCGCACTTCTCAGCCTCATCACGGAGAGCAACATGACGCGGCCGTGAACGAGTCCGCGTTAATGCGGTCGCCGTCTCGGGAATCGTCGGCAATGCCGGAGTATGGGACTTCGGTATGTCACTGATGGGATCTGCCGCTCTCCATCAGAAGTCCCTCGCTCTGTTGGGCATGTCAGAGTGAGGCGAGCGGGCCTCCGGCGTGCGCAAACGCGTCGAAAAGCGGCTTTCCGCTTCTACGGCATGCTGTCTGGCTTGCTGATTCGCCTCGCGCTGGTTCTGGGCGGCGGCCAGCTCAGCGGACTTTCGCTGCTGCTCTCGGCGCGCCGGTTGCGATGGGTGTGAGCTGGTGAATGCGGCGACATCTGCTTGGTTGGAAGCGTACCAGGGTCCCGCGCATAGTCTGCGTGCTCCTGGTCCTGGCCGGCATCAGCCTCATCTTCCCAGCTATGCGGTCACTTGGCGCGGCGGGAATACCAGCTAATCGGAAGCAGCGCCAAGCCGACACTACGTCGAGGCGACAAGATTCGCCACATTCTCCCTCACCTTCTTGCGGTCGATCTTTCCCGTGGCGTTCTCTGGCAGCGATTCGACGAAGTAGGTTTCGGCGGGCTGGTGGATGCGGGACAGGCTCGAGCCCACTGCGCGCTGGATCGTCTCGCGATCGAGCTTCAAGCCTTGCGCGCCTTGCTGCCGCACAACGACAGCCACCGGCACTTCACCCAGGTCGGCGTGCGCCTTGCCGACGACGCAGCACGCGGCAACCCCTGGCACGGCAGCGATCGCTTCCTCGATCAGGTTGGGCGACAAATTCTCGCCGCCGCGGATGATGACGTCCTTCAGCCGGCCGGTGATGAACAGGTAACCCTCGCTGTCGAAGCGTCCGAGGTCGCCGGTGCGCAGTGTTTGGCCCGGCGAGTCGGGGACTCCGTCGCTCCCGTCGATCAGGTACCCCGTCACGAGGGTCGCGCCGCCGATGCATATTTCCCCATCGGTGTCCGGCCTGGATACTGGTTTGCCGTCCGCGCTGCGCAGGAAAACCGATTGTCCCTCCAGCGGCGTGCCGACGGAACCGACCTTTCGCCTGGCCGGCGGATTCATGGTGGAAGTACAAGTCGCTTCGGAAAGGCCGTAGGAAACCACGAGCGGCAAGCCAAACTTTTCTTCGATTCGCCGATGCAGCTCCTCGGTAATGGGGGCGGAGCCGCAGCGCAGCATGCGCAGCGAAGCCAGCGACTCGCGGGGAAAATCGAGCGGGAGCATGCGGGCGAACATGGTCGGCACACCGGTCACGATGGTCGGCCTGTAGCGTGCCATCAGTTCGGGCATGTGCTCTGCCCTGAACCGGCTTGCGAGCGCAACGCTGCTCCCGGCGGCGAGCGGCGCCAATAGCTGGTTGTTTACGCCATTCGTGTGGTGAAGCGGCATGATGTGCAGCAGCCTGTCCGCCGGTCCGAGTCCGGTATGCCGGATCACGCCCAGTGTGTTTGCGAGCATGCCGCGGTGGTTCTGCAGCACGCCCTTGGGCTTGCCGCTGCTGCCCGACGTGAAGAGCAGGAAGCCGTCGCTTTCGGGTGAAAGCTGTTGTGTCCAGTAGGGCGGCACCTGTGGATCAGGCTCGAACGCGAGGCGGTGTTCTTGCGGAATGCCGCTGGCACTACCCTCGGCCGAATTGGCGGCATCTGCCAAGACCCACTGCAAGCCGGCAACGCGAGTGCGCCGCTGCGCTTCCTCGGCCCCGAGCTTCGGCTCAAGCGGGCATGGGCAGGCCCCCGCAGCCATCGCGCCGAGGATGCAGATCGCGAGATCGGCCGAGCGGTCCATCGCGATGGCGATGCGGTCCCCTTCGCGCACGCCAACGGCCCGCAGCCAGCCGGCACTGCGTCCGACAGCGTCGTGCAGTTCGGCGTACGTGTACCGGCGGCGTTCGTCTTCCAGTGCAAGCGTTGCGGCGCGGGCCGGATAAACCCAGCTGTTGCGGAAGACCGCTATCACGTGTCGGGGTGCATCGTCGATCGCGCTCATCTCAGCTTCACCGCCGCGTCGCGTTCGAACTGCATTTGGGGGTCGAGCGCTGCCAGCGCCTCCCGCTCGCGCATCGTCGGCGGCTCTGCGGCGGCCGCACCTGCCGCGTCGAAACCGAAGCCCGTGCGTTCGCGCACTTCCTCCAGGCTCGATTCGGGATGCCACGACTGCAGCGCCAGGCGCCCGTCGCGCTTCACGAACACGGCAATCGGCGTCACGACGCCATGGAAGCCGCCCCAGGAGGTGCGGAAGTCAAGCTTCTCGACAAGCGTGCGCTTCGAATGTTCAGTGCGCCACGTGCAGGAGCGCTTCGCAGTCGGCAGCATGACGGCGCCGCCGCCTCCCCCGGGCAATCGCACCTTGGGCTGGTGCCAGTCGCCGATGACGGAATTGTTCGCGCACCCGTCGCCGTCGATCTGCGCTGCGCCCAGGAACGTCAGGTCCATCCGGCCGCGCGTGCACAGGTCATAGAAGTCCTCGTTCGCGAAGATGGACGCCGAGTGCTCGGCCAGCACGGGGTCCGAACTCGAAAGGGGAATCTTCGACGGCGCCGGGTCCACACCGCCTGCGACGTTGATATACGTGAAGTCGAAGTCGTAGGCCCGCTTCGCGAGCAGGCATGCGAGCATCGGCATAGTGGAATTGACGCCGCTGAACGTAATTTCGTTGGGTCGGATGAATCTCGCGAGGTTCGTGACGATGAACGAGAAGCCGGACCACTCAGCCATGACGCACCTCCGTCGCTTCCGGCGCCTTCGCGAGATGGGCGGCAAGGGCGGCATCGCCCTGCGGCAGGTAGTCTTCGACCGCGGGATAGTCGATCTCGTAGTTTGGCCAGCATGATCCGGGCCATGCGCCGTGCGGAACAATCGCGAAGGCTTCCACCATGAAGTGCGGCACCAGCGTCGCCTCGGGCTGCGCGGTGAAAACGGCCGTGTCGACAAGCCTCTCGGCCACGACAAGCACGCTCTTTGCTGCTCGGCTCATGATCCGGTCCCAGTGATGCGTGCCGGCGACGCGTACGTTGCCTTGCGCGTCCACCTCGCTTGCGTGGATCACGGCGAAGTCCGGCTGGATCGCCGGGATCACCCATACAGGGTCGCCTGCGCCGTACGGATCGTCCAGACGCTTCCAGCCATTGAGCGCCGGGATGTCGCTGCCGTGCAGCCCGCCGCAGGGCTGGAAGGGGATGCCGAATGCAGCCGCACGAAGGCCCGCCGTGAGGCTCGCGCAAGCGTGTTCCTCCAGTTTCGCCGAGCCGCTTTCGATCGCGCGCCGGTAGTACGGGGCAAGGCCGAAATTGCCTTCCATCGCCACGATGCCGGCACGCACCTTCCTCACGGCTCCGGCGCGGCACAAAATGTCAATGTCGTAGCCGGGCGACTGCTTGATGATTTCCAGGTCCGTCTTGCCCTGCCGGATCAGTTCACGCACGAAGGCAAACGGGCCGCGATGCAGGAAGCTGCCGCCAAGGGCCAGCGACGCCCCATTCGGTACCATTGCCACCAGTTCCTTCAGCTCCCGCTGCTTGCCGGAAGCGCCAAATCCACTGTTCATGTCATTTCTCCTGGGGGCGCAGGTAGTCTGCGATCCGTTGCTTCAATCCGGGCCGAACGGCCGAGCGCACTAGCCAGGCGAGATCCGTGTCGGCCTCGCGAGACGAAAGCACCTCGTACAGCGCGTTTCGGCTCCACTCGGGCAGGGCCGCCGCCGTGGCGCGTGCGCGTTCCACAACAGCCGGCCACTCCGCCTGTTCGACGACGCCGTGCAGGAAGGCCATTTGCAGCGCGCGTGGCGCGTCGAAAGTCGCAGCCTCTTCCTGCAGCGCAGTGGCCCGCTCGCGCCCGACGATCTCGCCGAAGCGCCGCGTTCCTAGCACCAGCCCGAACTTCAGCCCGGGCATGCGAAAACTGCTGTCCGCTGTGGCGTAGCGCTGCCGGCACGACGCAACGATGTCCACACCGGCGCCGAAAGTGCGGCCGTGCGCGAGAGCAACGGTGAGGCACGGCGACGATCCGATGGCCTGCAGCAGCATCTCCAGGCGCACGAAACGCAGCACGAGATCGCCTTCGGTTTGCTGTTCCACATCGGAGAAGTCGAAGCCCGCGCTGAAGTTCCTGCCTTCACCCTGGAAGACGAGTACCTTCGCGCCCTCGGCGGGCGCACGCTGCACGAAATCGCTCAACTCATCGACAAGCGGCGAAGACAGCGCATTGCGCTTATCGGGTCGTGCGAGCGAAATCGTCCAGACCTCGCCTTCCCGATGCAAAGTTGCCGAGCCGGTCATGTCTGCGACTCCATGGCGCTGCGAAGCGGCCCGAGCAATTCCTCGTTGTGCTCGCCCAGGGCGGGCGGACGCCGCAGTACCGGCAGGCGTTCGCCCGAAAAACGCATGGGCGAAGCGAACGTGCGCGTGCGGACTCCGTTGGGCAGCTCCAGCGGCTGCACCCACTCCATGTGCTTCACCTGCGGATCGGCAAGCACCTGCGAGTAGCTGTTGATCGGCGCGCAGGGAACCCCTGCAGTGCGGAAGCGCTGGAGCCATGCGGCCGTGTCGGCTTCGGCGAATTCCTTCTCGAGAATGACCAGCAGCGCATCCTGGTGCTTGGCCCGCAGCGTCGGCGATCCGAATCGCTCGTCCGAAAGGAGATCTTCACGGCCGACCACGTTGCACACGGACTTCCACAAGACGTTGTTGCCGGCAGCCATGCCGAAGTAGCCGTCCTTGCTGCGGAAGACGCGATACGGCGCGTTGCGCGGATGCGCGGAGCCCAATTGCACCGGGTCGCGTCCACTGCCAAAGAACTCGGAGGTCTGCAACGCGGCTATGCCCAGCGTGGCACCGAGCATCGGCACGTCGAGGTGCGTCCCCGCGCCCGTGGCTTCCGCATGCCGGAGCGCCGAGGCGATTCCGAAAGCCGCGTACAGCCCCGCAGAGAAGTCGGCGAGGGGCACGCCGCACTTCACCGGCGGGCGGTCCGGCTCGCCAGTCACACTCATGATGCCGCTCATCGCCTGGATGGTCAGGTCGAAGCCGCCTTCCTGGGACCGCGGCCCGCTTTGGCCGTAAGCGGAAATCGAACAGTAGATGAGTGCAGGATTGAGCGCGCGCAGCGCCTCATAGCCGACGCCCAGACGATCCATCACGCCCGGCCGGTTGTTTTCGATCACGACCTGCGCTTCCTGCGCAAGGCGACGAAACACCTCGACGTCGGCGGGCTCCTTCAGGTTGAGGGTGACCGATCGCTTGTTGCGATTGAGCGATGCGAAGTTCTCGCTGTAGCCGTCGCTGATCGGCGGCCAGCTACGCAGCGTATCGCCTCCATCGGGATTCTCGACTTTCACCACATCGGCGCCCATGTCGGCGAGCAGCATCCCGCAGTAGGGGCCGGCCGCGACGTTGCAGACTTCGATGACACGCACGCCTTTGAGCGGCAGGGGGGCGGATGACATGAACACTTCTTCCTTCACAGCTTGACCTGGGCCGTCTTCTGGACGCGGCCCCATTTTTCGATTTCGCCCTTGACCATCGCATCCATGCGGTCCGGAGTGGTCGTGATGGCATCCGCGCCGGCCTTGCTCATAGCCGCCACGAACTCCGGCTTTTTCGCGACCGCCTGCATCGCGGCAGACAGCTGGTCGACGATCGGCTTCGGCGTGCCCTTGGGCGCCAGCAAGCCGTAGTAGGTGGTGACGTCGAAATCCGCCACGCCGGATTCCCGCAGCGTCGGCAACTCGGCAAGCATGCTGCTGCGAGCACCGCTCGTGACGGCGAGGATTTTGATTTTCGGATTCGTGTAGTGCGCGCTCAACGCAGGAAGCGTTTCGAACACGACGTCGATCTGGCCGCCCAGCAGGTCCGTCATGGCAGGGCCGCTGCCCTTGTACGGAACGTGCACGAGGTCGATGCCCGCCGCCTGCTTGAAGTATTCGCCTGTCATGTGCTGCGTGGAGCCGCTGCCGGCGGAGCCATAGGACAGGGCCTGCTTCTGCGCGCGGGCGTACTCCAGGAATTCCTTGACGTTGCTCACCGGCAGGGTGGCGCGAACGGCGAGCGCGAGCGGAACGCCGGCGCCCATGGAGACGGGCAACAGGTCGGTCTTCAGGTCGTAGGGCTTGTTGGTGGCAGCGACCGCATGGATCGTGAGGCTGCCGATGGCGGCGAACAGCAGCGTATAGCCGTCGCCGGCGGATTTGGCCGCCGCCTCTGCACCGATCTCGCCGCCGGCGCCGGCGCGGTTTTCGATGACGATCGACTGGCCCAGAGCCGCGGCGAGATGCTGGCCGTAGATGCGCGCCGTGATGTCGTTCGCGCCGCCGGGCGGGTAGGGCACGATCATCTTGATCGGTTTGCCGGGCCAGGCCTGCGCGAAGACTGTGCCGCTGGCGAGCGTGCTAAGTGCCGCGTAGAGGAAGTTGCGTCGATGCATGTTGTCTCCGAAAAAGGAAAAAGCCGTCGTGGGTGAGGCGACGACTTTCCCATCGTTCACATCAGCGGGTCAAGAGTTCCACATTTGGGAACCAAAACCCAACTGCCCGACTCAGCCGTTGTAGAAACGGCGTCCTTCGGTGCGCAGCCAGAGGCGCACCAAGTGCCGCTTCATGTCCTCGTCGTTGAAGTCGGTGTACCCGGTGCGGCGATGACCTAGGCGGCGGTTGTCGACGATCTGGATCTGGCCGGGCTCGAAGAAGAATTCACGGATCAGGTGCGGCTGGTTCATCGTGGTTTCCAACGTCTCGAGCGCGTCCTCGCTCAGCGGGTCGAGTTGGACGCCGGCCATCCTGTAGCCATTGACCACGTGCCGGTGGGACAGCCGGCTCGTCAGCCGCCCGTTCACCACCTGCATCAGAGGGTGGCTGATCACGGGCGGCGCATCCGGCGCATGTTCCTTGTTGCGATCGAACAGATAGGGCCCGAACAGGCGGTCCACGAGCCTTGGGTGCTTGGCAAGCATTTGGTTGTACACCGTGTGAAAGCTCACGATGCTGCTGATGCCTCCCTCCTTCGCCGGGCGAAGGCACAGCAGTGCAACGTAGTCGGGAGCGCAGACGTTGTAGCTGTTGTCGGTGTGGAAGTTCTGCTCGGCGTTCGTCACGTCGGGGCGCACGCCATTGCCCGGGGGCTTCCCGAGATCCGTGACGTCATAGATCATCTTGCCGTCCCAGCTCTGCGCCACCGGGCGCGAAACGAGTTGCGACAGGATCCAGTAGACCGCCTTGGCCTCCTCCTTGGAGAACTCATCCATCGGCAGCTTGTCGATGATCACGAAACCGACCCCGGCATCCAGCGTTTCCTTGACGCGGGCCATCATCTGGCGGCATGCATCGAGACGGAAGCAGTCGGGCTCGAGCATCTCGACGGGCAACGGGTTGTCGCGAAGAACGGCGACGACGCTTCTGAGTTCATGGAGGGCTTCGGCGTCGAGCTTCACGATGCCGTCGCTCGGCCTCAGGCTCGCGGCATCCCACACCACGCTGCCCGCAACGGGCGTGCGCGGAATTGCCGACGGGGGGCTCCTATCCAATTCGCTGAGGATGTTTCCGGCTGGCTGCATGATGTCTCCTGGGGAACGCTTTGATCGGGTGAGCGGCAGTTTAGGGAGACTCCGCTAGACTTGCCAATGAATTCGGGCGATGGCTTTCCATCGCTGCTGGCGATGAACCTCAAGCAACTGGAAACATTCATTCAGATCGTCGGAAAGGGCAGCTTCGCTGCTGCTGCCGAGGCGCTGCACACCACGCAGTCCACGGTTTCGGCGCGGGTGAAGGACCTGGAGCACTACTTGGGGGTGGAGCTGTTCGACCGCAGCGCGCATCGCGCGCAGCTGACGGCGAAGGGCCGGGAGTTGTTCGAGATGTCTCGGCAGATCGTCGGAGCGCTGGAGCAACTGCGTGAGCGCATATCCGACCACGCGTCCCTCACGGGGACCTTGCGCCTGGGCGCGGTCGGCGTGGTGGCGGGCACATGGCTGCCGGCATTGGTGCGCGAGTTGCGGACGCGGCACCCCGCTCTCGAACTGCAGCTGGACATTGGTCTTTCGAAGTCGCTCACCCGGAAACTGCGCGGCTCCCAGCTCGATGTGGCGATCATCGCCGGCCGCCTGGAAGATGACGAATTGCACTGCGAATCCGTCGGCGAAGAGAGATTCGCGTGGATGGCGAGTCCTTCGCTGGGCGTGGGGGGCACCAGGCTCACGCCGTCGGATATCGCGGCTCATCCCGTCATCGCATTCCCGCCGGAGTCTTTTCATCATGCGGTGACCAAGGCGTGGTTCAAGAACGGTGGTGCGCGCTACCAGCCGGCGATCACTTGCAGCAGCATGGAGGTCATCGCGCGGCTGGTGACCCAGGGACAGGGCGTCGGCCTCCTGCCGTGCGACTACTACGGCGCCGAGGTGTCGCTGGGCAAGCTGGAGGTCCTGCACGCGGAGCCTGCAATGCCGGGCGCTGAGCTCACCTTGCTCTCGTTCGCGCAGCGGCCGACGGCTTTCGTGTCCGCCGTGACGGATGCAGTGAAGGCTGTGCTCTCACTCAGGCGATTCGGGCCATGACAGAGCGTCGGCCGTGCCGAAGCGAACGCGGTTTAGCGCCGTGGGCGGCCGGCCGCCACCCAGCGCATCGGAGATGCCGGCGGCAGTGGCGATCACCGCATCGGCCCATGTCGTCAGCACCGACTTTCGAAAGCGCGATGCCGGCCCCGAAATGCCGACGCCGGCGATCACGAATCCGCGTGCGTCCATGACCGGCGCCGCGATACCCCACACGTCCTCGCGCCACTCTGCCCGGTTTGTCGCGTAGCCGCGCTGGCGAACCTTCTGCATGTCCTTGAGGAATTCGTCGCGGTTCGTAATGGTGTTGGGGGTGTGTCGCTTCAGAGCGCCGCAAGCGGATTCGAGGACGTGCTCCCGGGTGAATGCGAGTTGCGCCTTGCCGGTCGCGACGCAATATGCCGGCACCCGGCCACCGATCTGGGTGTAGGCGCGCACCGGGAACTCGCTGTCGACCTTGTGCACGTATACGACCTCGAGGCCATCCAGGACCGAAAGGTGAACACTCTCCCCTGTGAGTTCCATCAGGCCTTCCATCTGTCGCTCGGCGTGCCGGCGCAGATCGAGTTTCCCAAGGACGGCGGAGCCTAGTTCCCAGAGCTTGATCGAGGGTGTATACGTGCCGGTTTCTTCGTCGCGCAATACGAATCGCGTTTCCACCAGGGCTTGCATCAGCCGGTGGACATTGCTCTTGCCCATACCCAGCTCCTTGCCGATCTGCGTCAGGCTGAGCGCGCGCGGGCTGCGCGAAAGCAGTTCGAGCACGGCGAGGCCCTTAAGCAAGGTGTTGTTCATGCCAGTATGTAGTTTAGGCCCGCTGGCCGTTGATCAGTTTTATCGGTCACGGCGAGAAGAATTATCCGTTTTATCGATTCACCAAGGACGCCTAGCATTCCACAATGTTCAAGTTCCTATTGGTTGAGCGAGGCGTCTCCGTTTTTTCAGGCGTGCCGCCCTCAGAACCTCTACTACCATGTCGTTTCGTAGTGCGATTCCTGTCGTTCATGCGATGGGTGCTCATGTGGCACCAAAAGGAGGTGATTCGCGCGGATGCGATGACAAGGGGCCATTATCATCTTGACGCATCCTATTCCCAGGGAATGGTTCGGTGCCCTAGTATTCACAGCCGCCCATGGTGAACCTGTCGCCCTGCTCGAAGGTTTCGGGCGCCCTGTCTATGTGAGTCCGCAGTCATGGCTTTCCTGCTGCAAAAGCTCAACGAACTGCGCGCATGCAAGGGTGGTCAAATCGTCACGCCGCGTCCGGCTCCGTTCGGCCTACATACATCGAAGGGCACAACGTTGCAGAGCTCCGATCGCCGGCTGCCCTCGCCTAGCCCAAATATGACTGACCAACGTCCACGTGACACCAGTCGTTGAACGCGATGTCGACTACTTGTTCTGGAGCTGCATGAAAACCCAGGAAGCTGTCATCTGCGAAGCACCCGTGACCATTCGGCCTGGCGTGAAGTGGGGCGATTTCGATCCCGCCGGCGTTGTGTACACGGTGACGTTCGCCGAATATTTAACCGGAGCGGACTGGCCACTTTACGGCGGCTGCTTGTTCGGTACGCGGACACAGCAAGCGACGAATAATCACGGCCTTGGCACGCCTACCCGCGCGCTTTCATTCGACTTCGTGGGCTCGCTGTGGGCCAATGACCAGTTCGAGATGACGCTGCATGCGCTGGACGTGCCCACGCGCACGTTCGACGTCCAGATTGCGGCAAGGAAGCACGGCGAACTGGTGTTTACGGCGCAGCTGACGCCAATTTGCATCCCCCGCGGGGAAAAAGGGTCCGTCGAGATCCGTCCGATGTTGCGAAGCGTTCTAGACGCTTACCGCCGCGCATGCGGCAATCCGCTACTCTCCAGTGCTAGTTGCCAGCCGTTTGACAGAAACCTCATTTCAGGTCCTGCGTCCAGCAATGCTTAGAGCGAGCGATGGCTGATGATACTGAAGAAGATGCGGCTCGATTCCTGCTCAGTTGTGGGTTCAGGCCAGGCGACACGGTGGGTCAAGTTAGACATACAGCGGCTCCATATCGGTCGGGTCGTACCCTCGGTTCCATTTGGCGCGAAATGTGCAAAATAACTCAAAGGACATCAGTACGTGAAACTCTCAAAAACGATGAGGTGAGCCGGTCCGAGACTCCTCGATAGATCACGCGTGGTCCTGATCCGATGGATGTGTCCAGTTCTCGAGTCCGGCTATTGCCGAAGGCGTTTCGATGACTGCATGCAGTGCTGCAAGAAGTCCTGTGAAACACTTCCCAGCTGTTTGCTGCGATGCATGACGATCGACAGTGTGCGGCGCATCTCAGATAGCGATGTCTTAACTTCGACAAGCCATCCTTGTTTGATGGCGTCGACAACCGTGTGCCGTGACAAACAGCCCAGCCCGAGTCCCGAGGCAACCGCGCGCTTGACCGCTTCGTTGCTTCCCAGTTCGAGGTCGACGTTGACGTGTTGCAGGTTGGGGATCAACCACCGATCGGAGGCCTCGCGCGTGCCCGATCCCGGTTCGCGCAGGATCCAGACCGCATCTGCAAGTTGACGCAGGGACGGCCTTCGCTTGGCGAACGGATGTTTGGGCGACGCGATGACTATCAATTCATCGGTGCGCCACCGTTTCACCGTCAAGTCTGGATGCGTATGCTGCCCTTCGATAAATCCCACGTCGACAGCAAAGGTGGCCACAGACTCAAAGACCTGATGTGTGTTCACGATGCTTAACTTGATCTGACTCTTGGGGTGAGTTCGTCTCCAATCTGCAAGCAGATCAGGCAACAAGTACTCACCTATCGTGTAACTCGAAGCGAGGCGAAGCGGCGCTAAGTGGGAGTCGGTGAAGAGGGCCTCGCTTTCTATCGCCTGTTCGACGATGCTTGCTGCTCGGGGGAGGAGGGCTCGGCCGTTCTCGTTGAGAACCAGGCGCTTTCCAACCCGATCGAACAGTTCAACGCCCAAAGTCGTCTCCAGTTCGCTGAGGGCGTTGCTTGCAGCTGATTGCGAGCGTGCAACCTGTCCTGCCGCCGCGCGAGTAGAGCCCCCCCGGGCAATCGCACTGAACACTTCAAGCTGACGTAGGGTCAAACGGACACGTTGATCGGTTTTATCGGTCATGGCGAGAAGAATTATCCGCTTTATCGATTCAACAATGGCCCCTAGCATTCCGCGGATGTTCAAGTTCCTTTCCCGCGAGCCGCTCCACAACCCGACCGCGAGCCACACCGTGAGCACGGAGGTCAAGACCACGACCTGCTACATGTGCGCGTGCCGCTGTGGAATCAGGGTGCACTTGCGTGAGGGAGAAATCAGGTACATCGATGGGAATCCTGACCATCCGATCAACAAAGGTGTGATCTGCGCTAAGGGCAGCTCCGGGATTATGAAACAGGTCTCACCGGCTCGTTTGACGCAGCCACTCCTGAGAAAACCAGGCAGCGAGCGGGGCGCCGGCGAATTCGAGCCCATCTCCTGGGAGCGAACGTTCGAAATCCTGGCCGAGCGCCTGGGAAAGATTCGAGCCACCGATCCGAAGAAATTCGCGCTGTTTACCGGGCGAGACCAGATGCAGGCATTGACCGGGCTCTTCGCTCGTCAGTTCGGCACTCCGAACTACGCCGCGCACGGGGGGTTCTGCTCGGTGAACATGGCTGCAGGGATGATTTACACCATCGGCGGCAGCTTCTGGGAGTTTGGGGGACCGGATCTCGACCGCGCAAAGCTGTTCGTCATGATTGGAACGGCAGAGGACCATCACAGCAATCCCATGAAGATGGCGCTTGGCAAGTTCAAGCGCGAAGGAGGCCGGTTTATCTCGATCAACCCGGTTCGCACCGGATATTCCGCGATTGCGGATGAGTGGATACCGATCCGCCCTGGCACGGACGGCGCATTGTTCATGGCGCTTTTGCACGAGTTGCTCAGCAGCGGCTTAATCGACCGGCCTTTCCTGCAAAGGTTTACCAATGGGCCACAACTCGTGGTGCTTGATGAAGGCGAGCGGGAGGGGCTCTTCGCATTTGACCCTGCGGCGGGGCCACCGGGCGATGGCCGCAATCCTCACAACAAGTTGGCGTGGGACATGGCGACGAACAGTGTGGTGGCTGCGTATCCGGAGGGGAATCGGGATGGGCGCGTGCTTGCGTTGGAAGGCCACTACACCCTGCCCGACGGAACGCGCGTGGCGCCGGCATTCCAGCTTCTTCGGGAGCGAGTGGCGACAACGACGCCTGAATGGGCGGAAACGATCACCGGCATCCCTGCAATCCGAATCCGGAAACTGGCGCAAGAGCTAGGAAAGACTGCGTTGCATCAGGCCTTCGAACTGCCGATTCCCTGGACAGATGCATGGGGGAAGCGCCACGAAACAACCCAAGGTCGACCCGTCGCTTTCCACGCGATGCGTGGTCTGGCTGCTCACTCAAACGGCTTTCAAACGGTTCGGGCGCTGGCAGTGCTCATGAGTGTTTTGGGAACAATCGATGCGCCCGGCGGGTTCCGTCACAAGGCGCCATACCCCCGACATATCGTCCCGAACTACCGGGCGTTCAACGATCCGTCGATGGTGCAGCCGAACACGCCGCTCAATGCAGCTCCGCTCGGCTTTCCGGCCAGCCCAGAAGAGCTTGCCATCCACGAAGATGGGACTCCCCTGCGCATAGACCATGCATTTTCGTGGGAGCACCCGCTCTCTGCGCACGGGCTCATGCACAACGTCATCACCAACGCCACTCGCGGAGACCCCTACCGTCTGGACACATTGTTGATCTTCATGGCGAATATGGCCTGGAACTCCACGATGAATACGATGGCCGTCCGCGAGATGCTCAATGCGCGGGACGACAGCGGTGAGTACAAGATCCCATTCCTTGTTGTGTGCGACGCGTTTCAAAGTGAGATGGTCGCTTTTGCGGACTTGGTCTTGCCGGACACCACCTATCTCGAGCGGCATGACGTGATGAGCATGCTTGATCGACCTATCTCTGAGTTTGATGGGCCGGTAGATTCGGTCCGCATCCCCGTCGTTCCGCCATCGGGGCAGTGCAAGCCCTTCCAGGAAGTCCTGATTGAGCTTGCGTCGCGTCTTAAGTTTCCTGCCTTCACCAATGCCGACGGTACGCGAAAGTTCAACGACTATCCCGACTTTGTCGTGAATTTCCAGGCCCAACCTGGTATTGGTTTTCTTATGGGATGGCGCGGCAAGGACGGTTCCAAGCACCTGCGCGGCGAACCCAATCCAAAGCAGTGGGACATGTACGCCAAGAACAACTGCGTCTTTCAGTACCACATGCCGGTCGATCAGCAGTACATGCGCAATTGGAACCGCCCGTATCTGGACTTCGCGATGGAGAAGGGATGGCGTCAAAAGAATGACCCAGTGCAGCTCGCCATCTATTCGGATACTCTCCAAAGCTTCCGTCTTGCAGCGCAGGGCAAGAGCCGCGGCCGACGGCCGCCGGATCATCTGCGGGAGCGGATCAACACGTACTTTGACCCGCTGCCCTTCTGGTATCCCCCGCTCGAGGAGGCGTGCACCGATACAGAAGCCTATCCATTGGCCGCGATCACGCAGCGGCCAATGGCGATGTATCACTCCTGGGACTCGCAAAATGCCTGGCTGCGTCAAATTCACAGCCACAACTATTTGCACGTCAATCCCGCCACCGCGAGCGCCGCCGGTATCGCCGACGGCGGATGGAGCTGGATCGAGAGCAGATGGGGGCGCGTGCGCTGCATGGTTCGTTACAGCGAAGCGGTTGAACCGGGAACGGTGTGGACCTGGAACGCAATCGGGAAAGCAAGCGGGGCTTGGAAGCTCGCGCCCGACGCTGACGAGTCGCGGCTCGGTTTTCTACTGAATCACCTAATAAGCGAAGAGCTCCCCTTCCAAGGAAAAACTATTAGTAATTCGGATCCTGTGACAGGACAAGCAGGGTGGTATGACGTTCGCGTTCGAATCAAACCCGCAGATCCGGACGAACCGGCCCACACGGAGCCGCGCGTACCACGTTCGGCCGAGGCCATGTCTGTATCGGATGCTCAGGATCCACAGTGCATCTACATTGACGTGAGATATCCATGACTGCAGCCGCCCAGGAAACCCTGGCCAAGCAATTGGCACTAGTAATTGATCTCAACGTCTGTGTTGGGTGCCATGCGTGCGTAACCTCGTGCAAGGAATGGAATACATCCGGGGCAGCGGGACCGCTGTCTGATTTGAACGCGTTCAACGCTACGCCGACTGGCACGTTCTTCAACCGCGTGCAGACGTACGAGGCCGGAACCTTTCCGAATACCCAGACCATACATTTTCCAAAAAGCTGCCTGCATTGTGAAGACCCGCCTTGTGTTCCAGTTTGCCCTACGGGCGCCAGCTACAAGCGCAAGGAAGACGGCATCGTCCTAGTGGACTACGACAAATGCATCGGATGCAGCTATTGCAGTTGGGCCTGTCCCTACGGAGCGCGGGAACTCGACGACGAGCGCAAGGTTATGACCAAGTGCACGCTTTGCGTAGACCGGATTTATGACGAGCTGCTCCCGCCGCAGGATCGAAAGCCTGCGTGTGTGAAGGCATGCCCTACCGGCGCGCGCCTCTTCGGGGATGTCAAGGATCCCGACTCGGAAGTGTCGAAGGCTATTCGGGAACGTGGCGGCTACCAGCTTATGCCCGAGTGGGAGACGCAACCAGCGAACCACTATCTGCCTCGTGCAGTTGTGAGCGAGAGCGACCGTAAGGTTGGCATGAACGTCGAGACCGGGCAGCTGCAATTCGGAGTCGGCGGCTCCATCTCCCCTGAATACGGCGCGAACCTGCAATGAATCCAGCCCTTTCGATCATTGTCTTCACAACGCTGGCGGGCGCCGCGCAAGGCCTTGCGGTCGTTCTTGCCGTCCTGCAGCTTGCTGGTATGGACCTGGACAGTTCGTTTGCCTCACGATCCCTGTGGGTTGCGGTGGCGATCCTAATGGGGGCGCTGGTAGCGTCGTTCTTCCACCTTGGGCGGCCATCACGGGCTTGGCGCGCAGCAATGATGTGGCGCACATCCTGGATGTCGCGTGAGGTTATTGTTCTACCATTCTTTGTCGTCCTCGTCGCAGCGTGGGCCTACGCACTTTCCAGTGCTCGTTTCGAACCGTTCGGAAGGTTCTTTCCGTGGATCGTTATTGCTGCTGCGGCAATGCTCTGGTATTGCACCGCGATGATCTACGCCTGCATTCGCTTTATTCAGGAATGGGCACATCCGTTGACGATCGTGAACTACACGGTCATTGGGTTGTCATCGGGGTCGATACTTGCCGGCGCATTGGGCGTCACGTCTGGGCAAGCTCGATTTGTGGCCAATTTGACAACTTGGACGATCGCTATCACGGCCCTTGCATGGCTGACTCGCGCACTCTCTTTGCGTCGCAACGCGAAGCTGAAACCGAAGTCGACGCTTCAGTCTGCAACCGGTATCCACGCTCCTCGGCTCGTCCAGAAGTCTATGGGAATGACTGGAGGGGCATTTAATACGCGCGAGTTCTTTCATCACGCATCTGTGGCCGCATTTCGGCGCATGAAGATCATCTTTCAAGTCCTAGGATTCGCGGCGCCTCTTGCTCTCCTTGCGTTCGCATCTGCAAGCGATTGGAATAATGCGTGGCTGGTCGCGCTGCCGATTCAATTCGTAGGTCTATTGGCTGAGAGATGGTTCTTTTTTGCCCAGGCACGCCATCCTCAAAACCTCTATTACCAGGTTGTGTCCTAATGGCGCCCCTGCCATTCATGCGATGGCTGCCCATCTGGCGGCAGCCCGGGGTTATTCGCGCCGATCTACTGGCCGGGTTGACGGGCGCTGTTGTGGTCTTGCCGCAAGGCGTCGCCTTCGCAACCCTGGCCGGAATGCCGCCTCAGTATGGTCTTTATGCAGCCATGGTGCCGTGTGTGGTCGCGGCCCTTTTCGGGAGCAGTCGGCTCATGGTAACGGGCCCGGCGAATGCGATTTCGCTGACGACAATGGCACTGATCGCGCCTTTGGCGGCAACGGGGAGCGCCGAATATGTTCAACTGGTCCTAACGCTCACGTTCCTAGTGGGCGTTGCGCAACTTGGGCTCGGTTTTGCGCGAGTTGGAAAGTGGGTCGAGCACGTTCCCCATTCGGTCATAGCGGGCTTCACAGCCGGTGCTGCAGTTCTCATCGTTAACAGCCAAGTCGGAACGTTGCTAGGCCTGGTTTTGCCGCGGGGACTGTCTGTGATGGGATCGGCTCGGGGGGTGTGGCAACATCTTGGTGAAGTGCGGTCCTTGCCGGTGCTGAGCGCACTGGTGACAATCAGCATTGTCTTTATCGTGCAAAGGCGCAATCTGAAGATTCCCTCTATGCTAATGGCGGTGGTCGGTGGAAGCCTTTTTACGTGGGCTGTCGCATCGCTCCCTGGGTTCGACCACCCTGCGACAGTGCAAGCGCTCCCTGGGCCCTTACCGCCCTTCTCCCCACCCGACATTTCCATTGAGACCGTTCGCACACTCGCTGCGGCCACCCTGGTTATGACATTGCTCGGGTTGACGGAAGCAATGGCTATCGGAAAGGCAGTAGCCCGTCGCTCGGGTGATATCTTCGATGGAAACCAGGAGCTTATTGGTCAAGGACTGGCGAACTTTGTCGGATCATTTTTCTCGTCATATCCCGCAAGTGGGTCTTTCAACCGTTCAGGCGTCAACGTCGCCGCGGGAGCACGCACCCCTCTGGCGGCCATCTGCGCTGCTATCTTTCTTGTAATCATCCTTCTCTTCGTTTCCCCGCTAGCGAAGTACTTGCCCTTGGCGGTCATCGCCGGACTGCTCTGCGTCGTGGCTGCCAGCTTGTTCAACGTTAAGGAGCTGAAGCACCTCTGGCTCGATGTGCCGCATGAGCGAGTTGCACTTGTACTCACTTTTGCGGCGACCGTGACTGTTTCACTGGAGTGGGCAATCCTCATAGGTCTTCTGACGGCGTGGCTCTGTAAACGCTTCCTTCAACCGAAGTCGTAGCATTTTTAAGTTGCGAGCCAGTTCCATGCAAGCCAGGTCAGTATTGGTTCCAGGTTTTGAAGTCATTCAGACTGGCGAATTGATGCGCTTCCGGCGCACGATCCGACCTAAGCGCCTAGCACAGCCCGGTCCGAACGAAGAGCAGGTGTCGGTCATTGTGGAAGCTGCAAGTTGGGCGCCCGATCATGGTGAACTCACCCCATGGCGCTTTGTTCTGATACCCCATTCAGCACGCCACGGTCTTGGTCTGGCGTTCGCGCAGGCATTGCTCGAACGCGATCCTCTGGCTTCAGAAGAGCAGCTAGCAAACGCTCGACAAAAAGCAACACGTTCACCTGTACTCATGGTCGCCATATGCCGCTGCAATTCTGAAGATGAAGCGCAGATTCCCGCGGAGGAACGGCTGATTTCACTCGGCTGCGGAATCCAAAACATGCTGCTGATGGCTACGGCGATGGGATTCGGATCAGCGTTAACGAGTGGAAAGGCGATGCGCGCGAAGGCATTGCGAGAATTTCTTCAGATTAGCCCCGAGGAGGAGGCGCTTTGCTTTTTGAATTTTGGTTCAGTTGTGTACCGCCCGCCGGAGAGAAGAGTACCTCATCCCTCCCGGTACTTCAGCACGCTGGAATCTTAACGATTAAGAACTACCGGGCTATCGCAAATAGCGACAGCGACAGCCGGGAGATGATAGGAGACAGTTGGAGGGGCCATTCCCTTCCGACGTTGAGCTATTTTGCGCGCACGGGCTGGAGACGCGGTACCAGATCCGAATCGGGCGCGCCGGGAAACGACGCTTGGGCTGAAGGCACGTACGGGAACCGCGCGCGTCCCTTCGTCGCGACAGTACCTTCAGCGTCCCCGCCGGATCGGACATATCTGCGATCATCGTCCGGTCGCCACATCCACGACCAGTTGTTCTGGGCCCTCGACGTCACCGAGTAGATCAATTCACGCTCGCGCTGGCTGCGTAGCACGCGTTCATTGATCGACTCAGGGTCCCAATTGGAGAGAAGTAACCGCAACAGACGCGCTTCGCCCAAAGCACAGCCCGGGTCGCCGCTGAGATTCTCCAGCTCTAGCGGATCTGTGCTGAGGTCATACAGCTGGGACGGATAGCCATGCGTGTAGATCAGCTTCAGGTTGCCGCTTCGGACCATGCGGCAAGGTGCACAGACACCCATATCACTGTATTCAGAGAAGACAAGGTTGGGCCATTGGGAGTCCGTCTCCGCGGAAAACCGGCGAAGACTGTTTCCATCCGTGGGTCCTCGCATCTCTGGAGGGGCGCCGTCGGTCGCGACGTCCAGCATCGTCGGCATGAGGTCCACGAGAGACACTAGTTCGTCGACGCCGCCCTTATGGGACCATCCGGCGCCGGCGATGATGAGGGGAACCTTCACCGAGCCTTCGAAGAAGCACTGCTTGAACCACATCCCCCGCTCACCCATCATCTCGCCGTGGTCGCTCGTGAAGATGACCAGGGTGTCTTCTTCAAGGCCGGTGTCCCGCAAAATCTTCATGAGTCGGCCGACCTTGTCGTCGACGTAACTGATCATCGCGTAATAGGAATGCCGGGCGTTCTGAACGTGCTGAGGTTGTATGTCGTAGCGATCCCGACCGTGGGAGTAGTAGAGCCACTCGCTGTGCTTGTCCATCTTTTCGACAGGCAAGGGGCCGACTTTCGGCGCATCGATTTCCTCATGTTTATAACGATCCCAATGCTCCTGGGAAGCGGTGTAGGGCGAGTGGGGATGAGAAAACGAGACGGTCAGGAAGAATGGTTGTGAGCGATCCCCGCGCGCAATATTGAACATTTTCTGTTGTGCATTGAATTCCGTCTCGTCGTCGTAGTCGATCTGCAGGCTGCGCAGGCAAGGGCCAGCTTCGATCACGGCACGCATGCTGATGCCTGTCGGAGCATTACGTGGGCCCTTGGTCCAGTCCGGAACCCACGCAAAGTCGGCCGGATAGATGTCGGTCACGAGGCGGTCCTGGTAGCCATGAAGCTGATCCGGTCCGACAAAATGCATTTTTCCGCACAGGGTAGTCGCGTATCCGAGCTCTCGCAGATAGTGCATCACAGTCGGTGTGGACGCGGGCAACTCGCTCGCATTGTCGAATGCGTTGATAGCGTGTGGCAGCCGACCGCTGAGCATCGAGTAACGTGAAGGCGCGCAGATTGGGTAGTTGCAGTACGCATTCGCGAATGTGGTGCCACGTTCCGCCAATGCCTGCAAATGGGGTGTCTTGGCAATCGCATTGCCGTACATCGGCAGGAAGCTCGCGTTCAGCTGATCCGCCATGATCAGCAGAATATTGGGTCTCTTCGTCATGCTTGTCTCCCGAACTGCAAAATCATTCTGGCTTGATACCGGAATCGGAGATCAGCCGGCGGTATCGGTCGATGTCCTTGTTGATCAACTTGGCGAATTCCTGCGGGCCGGCCGCGGCGGGCAATTCGACTCCTTGCTGCGCAAGACGTTCGACGAATGCAGGGTCACTCATTGTCTTTGCCATGGCCTCGCTCAACCGTTGCAACACGGGCGCGGGTGATTGACGGGGCGCAACCAAGCCATACCAGCCACTCGAATCGTAGTCGGTCAGGCCGCCCTCGGCAAAGGTGCGGACTTCCGGCAGGGCAGGGTTGCGGCGCTGGCCGGTGATCGCATAAGCCTTTAGCTTTCCGCCCCGGATATGTGCGATCGAGGCGGCAACGTTTGTGAAAAGAACCTGTACCTGGCCGCCGAGAAGGTCGGTGACGGCGGGGCCCGCGCCCTTATAGGGAACGTGAACGAGCTTGACCTTGGCAGAGCGTTCGAAGGCCGCTGCAGCAAGGTGGGATGGGCTGCCGTTGCCCGCCGACGCGGCGGTGATCTTGGCGGGGTTCGCCTGCGCGAAGTTGATAAATTCACCGAGATCTTTCGCGGGCACAGTGGGGTTTGCCAGCATGACCATGGGCGTGTAGCCCACCAGCGCGATTGGCGCGAAATCGCGCGACGTGTTGTAGGGGTTTGCTGGATATAGGGACATGTTCACGGCGTTGTTGCTGCTTGCCATGAGCAGCGTGTATCCGTCGGGGTTGGCTTTTGCCACGTAGTCCGAGCCGATATTGGTGCCAGCGCCCGCCTTGTTCTCGACGATTACTTGCTGACCCAGCTGCTTTGTAAGCGAGCTCGCGACCAGCCGACCAAGAAAGTCGGCTACGCCGCCCGGTGGCCAGGGCACCACGATTTTGATCGGTTGGCGCGGCCACCCGTCGTCAGCGCGAGCGGGAAGCGAGAACGAAGTGAGTGTAGCCATCAGCGCAATGGCGCAACCTATCAGCTTGGATTGGATGAATGGGGTCATGATCTGTCTCCTTGAGCGATTGGGCGAAAGATAGTGAAAACTCAAGCCACAACTAGCGGCCGTTCCGTCGAACTGGTTGGACGTTGAATGCTGGTCCGCATGTCTTCCTTAATCATGTCGACAGCCTTTTCGGCCATCATCACGACGGGTGCGTTGGTGTTTCCGGACACAAGGGTGGGCATAATGGAGCAGTCCACGACCCGCAGTCCCTGGACGCCGTGGACGCGCAACCGTGCATCCACTACGGCGCCTGAGCTTGGGTCGGGACCCATTTGGCAGGTTCCGCTAGGATGGAAGATGGTGGCCCCGTTGTTCCTGCAGAACTCCAGCAGCGATGCATCATCGTTCGCCATTGACCCAGGTTTGACTTCCCGTTTGATGTACGGGCGCATAGCGGGACTGTTGGCGATTGCACGGGCAGCCTTGACCGCTGCGACATTCGTGCGCCGGTCCAGGTCCGTCGACAGATAGTTCGGCCGCATCTCGGGTGTCTCAAAGGGGTCGGAGGATCTGATCCTGATGTGCCCACGAGATTCCGGGCGAAGTTGGCACACTGAAAGAGTCAGGCCAGAAAATGGATGAACGGCGCCGCCCGCCATGTCTGCCGAGAGAGTGGCAACGTGAAACTGAATGTCTGGGGTGACAGTTTCGTCGGGGAGCGCGCGCATGAAGCAGCCGCCCTGGTTGATGCCGACTGCCAGCGGGCCGCTTTTCTTGAATAGCCATTGAAGTCCCAAGCCGGCTTGGCCCAACCAAGAGCGAAGGGTGTCATTCGTTGTTGGCCGCGTCGATTCGAAGATGAGCCGGATCTGCAGGTGATCTTGCAGGTTCTCACCGACACCGGGAAGATCGCGGACAACCCGGATGCCATGCTTACGCAGCAGGCTCGCCGGTCCGATGCCGGAGAGTTGAAGGATCTGAGGAGATTGAATCGCTCCTGCTGCAAGGAGTACTTCATGCCGGCAACGCACAAACTGATCAACCCCTCGCTGCCGGTATCGAATGCCAACGGCTCGGCCATTTTCGATCGCCACACCGGTGGCCTGCGCTTCGGTTTCGATCTTCAAGTTGGTGCGATGACGAGCAGGCTTCAAATAGCCCTTTGCCGTACTCCACCGCCAACCTTTCCAGGTGGTCAGCTGGTAATACCCTGCTCCTTCCTGCTGCCGACCGTTGAAGTCGTCGATGCGCGGCACGCCCAGCTGCTGGGCGCCTTCGATAAAGGCTTCAATGAGTTCGTTCTTGGCGCCGATGTCCGAGACCGAAAGAGGCCCATCTGCGCCGTGGTAGGTGCTCGCCCCTCGCTGATTGCGCTCCGACTTGATGAAGTACGGGAGGACGTCCCTGTAGGACCAGCCAGGATTGCCCAGTGCTGCCCATCCATCGTAATCTTCTCGCTGCCCCCGGATATAGATCAGTCCATTGATGGAACTTGAACCGCCAAGCGTCTTGCCGCGCGGCCAATAAATGCGCCGACCATTCATGTTGGGGTCGGGGTCCGTTTCGAAACACCAGTTGTATTTCTTGCTCCACATGGTTTTGCCGTAACCGATAGGCAGATGAATCCAGAAAGAGTCATCTGAGGGGCCCGCCTCGAGCAGCAATACTGTGGTGTTGGGGTCTTCCGATAATCGGCTGGCAAGAACACACCCGGCCGACCCCGCCCCCACAATAATGAAATCAAACTGAGTCATGGCGCATCTCAATTTCGGAACGAATCGTTCCGGAAATGAGATGATAATCATCTATAGTTCGGAACGCAATGTTCCATATATGCGGGATTACGCTTACTTTTAAGTTTGTTTTTGCGTCGCTTTTAGCGAAGCGTGCTGAGGGGCTGCCTTGGTGAAGGCAGGCGCAATGCGAACCTAGGGATTCGTTGTCTTAAAGCAGCCCGCGCATGCGAGCGGAGGCGTCCCGCAAGGCGGAAAGCTTTGTTAAAGCGACTTCCAGGCTCATCCGCCCGACTGGGGCGTGAACGGCGATCGCAGCGCGCGCATGCCCGTGCCCGTCGAGCACCGGCACTGCTACCGCGATCAGACCAGGGATGAACTCTTCGCGATCGACCGAGTAGCCGTTGGCCGCGATAGTTTCGCACTCCGCTCTAAGTGCCTGCGAACTTGTGATCGTCGACGACGTGAGGCGTTGCATCGGCAACTGCGCGATGAGGGCTTCGCGTCGCGCCACAGGCATTAGCGCGAGAAATAACTTCCCGCTGGCGGTGCAGTGAAGAGGTACATGCGCGCCGGGATCAAGTGTCAGTCGCCAAGGCCAAGGAGCCTCGACACGGTCCAGATAGAGTACGCTCGCACCGTCGAGAGTGGTGAAATTGCAGGTTTCACCCACCTCTGCGACCAGCGCGGTCAGCACTTCGTGTCGCAGTCCGCGAATGCTGTCGTGATTCAGCGTGTCGAAGGCCATTCTGCGCAATTCCGGTCCCACGATGAAGTAGCGCTCGTCGACGTCGCGGGCCAAGTAGCCGCTCTCAAGGAGCTGTGTGCACAAACGGTGGGCCGTCGCCTTGGGCAGACCTAGGTCCGCTGAAAGATCGGCCAACGAGACCGCCCGCCCAGCTGAGGCGACAGAGCGCAACAGTCTCAAGCACCGTTCTGCCGAGCCCCCTCCTGTCTCTCGAGACGGAGTGCTGGCAAGCTCGGCGGTCTGATCGTGTTGGGTCGGGTTGGTTTCTCGAGAAGCTTGTTCCATCGTTCGGCAGGTTCCGCGGGCACAAGCGGATAGTACTGCACAGGAACCGACGAAGGCGAAGCTGCTCGACGTTACCGCTGACGCGGCACGCTTTATCAATCGCGTCGATCGCCGCAGAAGCCAGCGATCACCTCAGGCGCACAGGACGGAGAGTGCCGCAGATGCCAATCGCGCAAGCTTCGAATCCGCCCTGGACGTCAGAATGATCGGGACTTTCGCTCCCAGCACTAGTCCGGCGCAATCGCCGCCACCGATGTAGTTGAAACTCTTATACAGCATATTGCCCGAATTAAGATCGGGCACTAGCAAAAGGTCTGCGTCTCCGGTGACACTCGACGAGATGCCCTTGATGCGTGCAGCTTCCATGGAAATCGCGTTGTCGAACCCGAAAGGACCCTCGACAAGAGCGCCAGGCCATTGGCCCGCCCGCGCCAACCGTACCAGTGCATCTGCATGCAGGGTCGCCGGAATCGCGGGCGTAATCATCTCGACCGCCGCAACGATACCTACTTTCGGATGGGAAACGCCGAGCTTTTGAAGCAGCTCGATCGAGTTCCCCAAAATGTCTTTCTTCGTCTCCACGTCCGGGGCGATGTTAACCACGCAATCCGCCACCGCGAGCAACTTCGAATATCTCGGCAGGTCGAAGATGAACGCGTGCGAAATGCGACGCTCGCCGCGTAGGCCATTTTCCCTGCGGACAACGGCGCCCATGAGTTCGTCAGTATGCAGCGACCCCTTCATCAGGGATTCGACACTGCCGTCACGCGCAAGCAGAGCGGCCATCCGCGCCGCTTCCGATGCGCTGCCGGACACATTGAAGATCTCGAACAACTGGATGGGTATGCGGGCATCATCGGCCGCCCGTTCGATGAGGCTACAGGGACCGATCAGCAGCGGCCTCCCAATGCCCGCCTCGGCAATCGCAGCAGCAGCTTCGATTGCCGGAACGTTGCACGGGTAGACCACGCCCACCGCACCTGGTCTGCCCTGGATCTTTCGACGCGCAGCTTCCACCAGCGCATTCAGGCGCTGATGCACAGCCGGCATTACCGACACCACATCGTCATCCAGGTTTTTGAGCATGGCGGCGCGGGATCAGACGTAGTCCCTGTACTTCTCAAGCAACCGAACCGGCTTCGCGAGCGCATCGCGGCGGAAGGGATCTCCGAGTTCCCTGGTGCACATGATCTCGATGACGCAGGTCTTGCGCTCGTTCATCTGCATCTCGACGGCACGTTTAAGGGCAGGCCCGACATCTTCCAGCGTGTCGACCACGATGCCTTCCGCGCCCATCGATTTCGCCATTTCGGCGAAGCTCTGATTGTCCAGTTCGCCCGCCACGAACCGGCGGTTATAAAAGTCGACCTGATTCTTCTTTTCGGCGCCCCATTGGCGGTTGTGGAAAACGACCGCGGTCACCGGAATATCATGACGCACGCAGGTCATGATTTCCACCATGCTCATGGCCCAGGCGCCATCGCCAGCGTAGGCGATGGCGGGTCGGTCCGGGGCCGCAGCTTTTGCGCCAATGATGGTGGGCAGGGCATAGCCGCAGTTGCCAAAACTCATGGGCGCGAAGAAGCTGCGGGGCCGCTCGAAGCGCAGATAGCTGTTGGCGACGGAATTAATGTTGCCGATATCCGTGGACACCATCACGTCCGCGGGCATGGCTTTCTCAAGCTCGCGCAGGACTTGTCGTGGATGCAGCCAACGGCCACCTTCCTTCTTGGCTTCCTCGATCATGTCGAGGCTGTACGGATCACGCTCGTGCGTCCATTCGGTGAGCTCTTGCTCCCACGCCGCTTTTTCGCCAGCAACTGCATCCCCGCGCTGCGCCTTTGTCGCATCGCAAGCGAGCGTGCGGTTCGCTAGGCGCGCATTGAGTGCCTTGGCCGCCGCCTTCGCGTCGCCGCAAATGCCCACGGAGATCTTCTTCACCAGACCGAGCATCTTGTGGTCCGCGTCTATCTGGATGATCTTTGCATCCTTCGGCCAGTAATCCATACCGTGCTGGGGTAGGGTGCCGAAGGGGCCTAGGCGCGAGCCCAGTGCAACGACCACGTCGGCGCGCGACATCAGTTTCATCGCAGCCTTGGACCCCTGATAGCCCAGCGGACCGCACCACAGCGGGTGGCTGGCAGGGAAGGAATCGTTGTGAAGGTAGCTATTTACCACTGGCGCGCCTAGGCGCTCGGCCAGCGCCCTGCACTCGTCAATCGCGTCGGCCATGACGACACCGCCACCGGCGATGATCACGGGAAACTTTGCATTGGCCAGAATTTCGGCAGCTTCGTTCAAGCTGTTCTCGCCGCCCGCACCTCGCTCCAGTCTCTGCGGCTTGGGGATCTCACAGCTGATTTCTCCGTAGAAGTAATCACGAGGAATGTTCAGTTGCGTCGGCCCCATCTCCGACAATGCGCGATCGAAGCAGCGGGCAGTGAATTCGGCCATGCGCTTCGGGTTGGTCACATGCCCTTGGTACTTGGTGAATTCCTCGAACATCGGGAGCTGGTTGGCTTCCTGGAATCCACCCAGGCCCTGCGTCATTGAACCGGTTTCCGGTGTAACGATGACCACCGGGGAGTGCGCCCAGAAGGCCGCAGCGATCGAGGTGACGCAATTGCTGATACCGGGGCCGTTCTGGCCAATCACCACTCCGTGCCGACCGCTGACTCGTGCGTAGCCATCGGCCATGTGCCCGGCGCCTTGCTCATGGACCACCGGAATCAGGCGAATTCCCGCCGGCGCAAAAATGTCCATGGCGTCCATGAACGCAGAGCCCATGATGCCGAACATGTCCGTGACGCCCTGCGCCACCATTGTCTCTACAAACGCCTCCGAGGGCGTCATCTTCTGCACGCCCGACACTGGGCGGCGCTCTTGCGTGGTGAGGGCCATGCTGATCTCCTGTGTAATCGGTTAAAATGGTACGTTTCGTTCCATAATATTGGATCGAGACTGGAATATACGGCTATAGAGTCTTGCTTGTCAACGAAATATGTAGAAAATCGGAACTTGACGTTCCAATTTTTATGGATATCATGATCGGATGAAGCCTCTTGCAACGCTGCCTCTAGCTATTTCGGAGAGTTCCGAAACGCCTGCCCTACGATTGATCTCTCTGCTGGAAATCATTGCCTCTACTGACCGCTTGTTCTCCCTTCAAGGCTTGGCGCAGGAGTCCGGACTGCCCAAAGCCACCCTGCACCGCATGCTTCAGCAGCTTGAGAGCTCAGGATTGGTTCAGAAATGGGGGGATGGCCGGCACTTTGGAACCGGAATTCGCCTGCGCCGGCTGGCCGAGAACCTGCTCTTGAATGATTCACGACGCGGAGCAAGACACGCGGTACTCAGAGAGCTCGTCCGCGAAGTGGGCGAGAGCTGTAATCTCACCGCGCTGTCGGGAAGTGAAGTGATGTACCTAGACCGCGTCGAAACGGCCGCACCTCTACGTTTTTACCTACATACCGGTTCACGGGTCCCTGTCCACTGCTCCGCCAGCGGCAAGGTATTCCTAGCGCAAATGCCCCCTGCGCAACGCAAGGCACTGCTAAAGCATTTACCGCTCGAGACATACACACCCAAGACGCTGACCGGACTTGAACAGATTGAGGAAGAAGTGCGAAACGTCGAGCTACAGGGGTATGCGGTTGACAATGAGGAGTTCTTACCCGGGCTCATGTGTCTGGCCGTCCCCGTCCCCGCAGATCACGGTCGCGCGAACCTTTGCGTAGCATTGCAAGCGCCGATCATGCGTATGCTGCCGGATCGCATCTCCATTTTTCTTGACCCTTTACAGCGTGCAGCAACCGCGCTCAGCAAGATCGAGGCAGATGCTGACTTCGATGAATCGATCGATAGGCGCAAACAAAAGGTGGGGGGGGGCCGATGAGCCATTCCAGCAGCATTTCAGGCCTGTCCCCCCTTCCGCCACATCGACTGGCGTCGGTTTCAGAACTATTTGCCATCGAGTCATCTATGATGGTGCCCGTTTTTACGGGAGAGGACGAGCACGTTCCGGACGTTGATCCTGAATACCGCTTCAACCCAGACATTACGCTGGCGCTCCTCGCCGGATTCACGAGAAATCGCCGTGTGTTGGTCCAGGGTTTGCACGGGACCGGCAAGTCAAGTCACATTGAGCAAGTCGCGGCCCGTCTCAACTGGCCGTGCGTGCGCGTGAATCTCGACGGTCACATTGGTCGGTTGGAGCTGGTTGGCCGAGATGTCGTTACATTGCGCGACGGCCAGCAGGTGACGGAATTTCAGGAAGGCATTGTGCCGTGGGCCCTGCAGCGGCCCATGGCTTTGATCTTCGACGAATATGACGCCGGTCGGCCGGATGTCATGTTCGTCATTCAGCGAATATTGGAGCTAGAAGGGAAGTTGACCCTCCTCGACCAGAATCGTGTGATCCATCCGCATCCTGGTTTTCGCCTCTTTGCCACTGCCAACACACTTGGCCTCGGCAACTTGACCGGCATGTACCATGGCGCGCAACGTCTCAATCATGCGCAGATCGACCGTTGGAACATCGTGGCCACTCTCGACTACTTGCCGCGAGCGGAAGAGGTCGCGATTGTGCAAGCTCGCGTACCTGGCCTCAGGAGTGAGGAAGGAGCACAGTTGATCGACCGGATGGTCAGCGTAGCGGACCTCACACGCCGAGGGTTCGCTGCGGGGGACGTGTCAGCATTGATGTCGCCTCGTACCGTTATTTCCTGGGCGGAAAACCTTGAAATATTTGGGGAGGTCGAGCTGGCGTTCCGCCTCACGTTCATGAACAAGTGCGATGAGCCCGAAAGACCCCTGGTCGCGGAATTCTTCCAGCGTTGCTTCGGAACCGAACTGACCGAGTCGATCGCATTGCAGGCGGCCCAGTGAGATCGGCCTTGCGTCGGGAGCAGCGAGTCGCCGAACTCTGCGCGGCATCGATACGGGCGCTTGCTGGCGATCCCTACCTTCACCTCAGGGGATCTCGGCTGTTCAGGGGAACTCATCTTCTGCCACCGCCAGCTGCCCATTTGCGGTCTGCAGGGGACGGCGACGATCTGAACTCCCAGCGCGGTGCGGCTGATGGCCTTGCGTTGCGTGCGTTAAAGACCGACCTGAACCTGCATGAGGCGCTGGCGCCTGCGGACGCGCTGGGCCGTTCGCTGTTCGACCTGCTCGAACAATACCGTGTCGAATCACTCGCGCCCGAAGGCCTGATCGGAGTCAGAACCAACCTCGAACATCGGCACATGTGCTGGACGCGCCAATTTCTCTCGGGCGGACTCACCGACTCGGAGTATGGTTTGCTCATCTTTACAGCCGCCCAAGTGTGTCGCGCTCGGATCCTGCTCGAACCTATGGACGAACAGGTGCAGGACATCGTGGAAGCAACCCGTAATGCCCTTGCGCCAAGAATCGGCAACGCGCTTCGCCGGCTGCGCAGACTGAGAGACAACCAGGCGAAATATGCAGAGGCGGCTACCGAGGTCGCAAGTGTGGTGTCGTCCATGGCGAGCCTCCTGGATCCGTCAGGAAAGGAGGCAGCAGCTGACGATGACCCGTGCGACGACACTCGGCAGCGCGTCGCCTTTTGGCTGGGCGCGCAAGAAAGTGAAGAGGAAACTGTGCCGGTCGCGGCGGTCGGACCAAGCCGCGCTCTGGATGAGGCGCAAGGTTTGTACCGCGTGTTCACCGTTGCATATGACGAGGAAGCTCACTCCGAGTCGCTCGTGCGGGGTGACTTGCTGCGGGAACTCCGCATGCAGTTGGATCAAAGTGCCGCCAAGCAGGGGGTGAACCCGACCCGGCTTGCAAGGGAGCTTCAGCTTCTGTTGGCAGACCCGCATCGCGATGGTTGGGATCCCGGCCAGGAAGAAGGGCGCATCGACGGCCGCAGATTGGCTCAGCTCGTGGCATCGCCGAAAGAGCGACGCCTGTTCCGGATCGAGCGCACTGAACGCGCCGCCGACTGTCTCGTTACGTTCCTCCTCGATTGCTCTGGTTCCATGAAAGGATACAGTCCCCGCGTCGCGCTCCTCGTCGACACGTTCTCGCGTGCTCTCGAACAGGGCGGAATTTCATCGGAAGTCCTGGGCTTTACCACACGGGCCTGGAACGGCGGCCGCGCTCGGCGCGACTGGTTGCGTGAGGGAAGCGCTTCGCATCCGGGGCGGCTCACCGAGGTCAGTCACATCGTATTCAAGGACGCATCGTCGACCTGGCGTCGAGCGAAGCGCGCGCTGGCGGCGCTTCTCAAGCCTGATCTTTATCGGGAAGGCGTTGACGGCGAGGCTGTTGAGTGGGCTTGCAGCCGCATGCGGTGTCGTGCCGAGAGCCGGCGCATTCTGGTGGCAATCTCAGACGGCTCGCCAATGGATGCCTCCACCGCAACTGCAAATGATCCTCACTATCTCGATGTCCATCTGCAAGATGTTGTCGCGCGCCAGTCTTCGGTTGGCGATATTGAAATCTGCGCAGTTGGTGTCGGCTTGGACCTGAGCGCTTACTATCCGCGCAACAAGGTATTGGATTTGTCGGGTCCATTGAACTACGCAGTGTTCAGGGAAGTCTCGAGTCTTATCGCAGGCGGCAAGTGCAAACAATAATTGGTTCATGACAACGGAAATGCGGGATAAGGTCACGACGCGCGGCAAGTGGATGCCCAGTTGGAGAAGTGAAGGAAACGAGCCCGACTACCGATTCTCGCTGGCGAACGAAAGGACCTTTCTGGCATGGATTCGGACTGCGCTGGCTGTCCTGGCGGGGTCCGTGATTCTTGAGCAGTTCGCGACACACATTTCACCACGATGGGCTCTCGTTTTGATCGCTGTGGCGTTATGTTCCGCCTCGGGTCTACTATGCGTATTGGCGTATTACAGATGGCGAGACAATGAGTTAGCGATGCGTAATTCAGCTCCGCTTCCACACAACTATGGCATCGCGCTGCTCGCGATCTTCGCCGTTTTGGCTGCAGCGATTCTTGCGTGCCTTCTTCCGTTTGCCGGTTGATGATAAGTCGCGCCGACCAAGGGCTGCAACCTCAAAGAACCGCCCTCGCATGGCGTAGGACTGCCTTGACATTTCTGGTGAATGCAGTCTTGTTTCTCAGGGCTGGTTTGTTGAGCCGCGACACGTGGATCGCGTCGATGGGTGTGGTCGCCCTCTTGGCCGGCGCGTTAACAGTAATATACGGACTGAGACGTGAAAGTCGATTTCGCCACGGATCCGTGGACGCGATAGTAGTATCGCCCGCAGTTGTCGTGGCCGTCAGCATTGGAGCGCTGGCGATTTGCCTTACGGGCTTGTGCCTGGTGATGCGCTCGCTGTAGCAGAGGTCCGCCGCGCATCGAAAGGCACGCGCAGAGATCGAGGCCGACTCAGCGTCTCTTCGCCGAGTCCTCCTTGATGAAGTCAGCACCCCTCTCTCCGATCATGATGGTGGGAATATTGGTATTGCTCGACACTTGAATCGGCATCACGGAAGCGTCCACGACTCGAAGGCCATCGACACCGTAGACACGCAGCCTTGGATCGACTACAGAGTCGTTCTCTGAGCCCATGCGACAAGTGGCGATCGGGTGCCAGCATGTGCTGCTGGGCTTGCGGGCATAGTCCGGAAGCGTATCCTCGTCTGTCCTGATGTCCGCGGGTCGCGTCGGGCGTTTGATGAGAGCTGCGAGCGAGGGTTGTTTGGCGATTTTGCGCAACATTTTCAACAGCCGCACCGTGACATCTTGATCCACCGATGGCTGAGATAGTTGGGCTCAATTCGTGGAGGCGTCTGAGGGTCCGGCGACGTAGCGTGGCGATTGTCAGATCTCTACGGTTTCGCGCGGGACTCAAATATGCGGCGGAAGCCCGGCGGTTACTTCCTCTTCCCCGCTTCCCGAGGCAACATCCCAGACATCGCGTCTGCGCCGCGCCGCAGGACACCGGTTTGTCGCTGCGGACCAAATAAATGGCAGCCTCGGAGAACATGGGGGGCTCTTCCCTTACGCATTGGTGTAGCCGGACACGAACTCCTTAACGGCGCCCGTGACAGCGTCGTATACATGCCGGCGCACGTTGCCAATGTCGGCGCCGTAGCAATGGATACTGATGGAAACGCGGTCGTCGTAAACGTTGCTTACCTGGTGCACATCGCCGATTGAAGGGCCTACGCACTCTACGTCTCCCCGTTCCAGCCGATGCGGCGGTTTCGCGGCGAAACGGTTGCGTGTGTGATAGGGCGTGACGCTCTCCGCGCCACGTAGCACGCCAATGACGCCCATACCGTGTGATCGTGCACAGGCGTTCTTTGGCCGGGCCCCCAGACGAAGCTCACTACTGAAAATCGGCAAGAGGGGTCACGATAAAGCAAATATTGCCGGTAATACGTCGGGTCGGATTGCGCCATTTTCGCCGGCAGCCAGTCGTCACTGTCGACGAGAATCTTCATTGCCTCCTGACCCCTTGCCAGCACAAGCTCTTCTTCACCACACTCGAGCGCCGCTGTGATCTGATTGACAAATTGCAGCAGCTTCGGGGGCATAGTCATTAGTTGATCTGCACATTCGCTTGCTTGACAACTTTGCCCCACTTGGCCAGATCCGACTTGATCCGTGATTCGAACTCAGCGGCCGTGCTTTCGAGGGGTAGGACCCCCTGACCGGCGAATATTTCTCGCGTATGAGCGTCTCGTGTGGCCTGGGTAAGGACGTCGTTCAGCTTGCCGACAATGGAGCGCGGAGTTCCAGCGGGAGCGACGATGCCGAACCACGAAATCACCTCGAAGTCGGTCAATCCGCTTTCGTCCAGCGTAGGAACGTCACTCAGGGTCGGCAGCCGCTTCAACGAAGTGACCGCCAAGGGCCGAAGCTTGCCCGCTGCAATTTGCGGCAAGGCTGTAGGGGTGAGTTCGATCATGAAGTCGATGCGGCCTGCCAGCACATCACCAAGCGCCGCCGCGGCCCCTTTATAAGGGATGTGCCTCGCGTCGATATGAGCCATTGACTTGAAAAGCTCGCCTGCCAAGTGCTGAGTGCTGCCATTGCCGGAAGAGGCGAATGTCAGCTCGCCGGGCTTCGACCTCCCCAGTGCAATGAGTTCCGCAACCGATTTGACCTTCAGATTAGGACCCGCCACGAGCACAAGGGGCAGCTGTGCCACTAGTGAAATCGGCGAAAAATCCGTGGCTGAATTGAACGCCATCTTGGGATACAGGCTCGGGTTGATCGTCAACGGCCCGGCGGAGCCCAAAAGTAGCGTGTATCCGTCCGCAGTCGCTCGTGCGGCTGCGGACGAGCCAATGTTGCCGTTGGCGCCGCTCTGGTTATCCACGAAGACCGGTTGATCCATTGTCGCGGTCAGCTTCTGAGCTATCAGGCGGGCTACGATATCTGTAGGTCCGCCAGGCGGGTAGGGGACAATCAGCTTGATCGGACGATCCGGATAGGCAGCTTGGGCGTACGAAAGCGGGGCTGCACCGAACCACGTGACGAGTGGAACGGCAAACACGCCAGCTAAGTGATATAGACGCATTGCTCGCTCCGTTTAGAAAGGTACGCTGCCTCGAACTGTGGTCCGGTGCATCAAGCGCCGGTCCGTGGGAGCGTAGTCCCCGACTGCGAGGTGTTGGGTCGAGCAGTTGTCCCACATCAGGAGATCGCCCACTGCCCAACGATGGCGATAGATGAACTTCTGCTGCGTGGCGTGCTGACAGAGTTGTGCGAGGAGCTCGTCACTCTCCGTCGGGTCGAGCCCATCGATCGCCACAGTGAATAGCTCGTTGATATAGAGGCACTTCTTGCCGGTCACGGGATGGGTGCGCGCGATAGGATGATGTACGTCCTTGATCATCTTTCGCTGCTCATCGGTCAGTTGAGCACGCTTGCCGCGCTCTTTCTGCGTTTTCAGATCGACCGTGTAGCGTTTCTCGTCGAGGCGGTGAGACGCGGTCATATTGGACAGCTTGGACTGCATGTCGGTCGGTAGCGCGTCGAAAGCGGAGATCATGGTCGCGAACATCGTGTCGCCCAGTGGCTTCCCCTCCCGATGCGGAACTTCCCGCGCGTACAGCAATGAACCCAGGCTGGGTTCGCCCTTGTACGAGACGTCGGTGTGCCAGACACGCCCTGCGTCAGGAAGGCCCAACGACTTTCCGTTCTCCACGATGTTCGAAACCACGAAGATTTCCGGATGGTCCTTGTGCAGGTACTGCGCGTAGAATTTGAGCACCTCGAGCTCGCCAAAGCGACGGCTGAAGTCAATGTGCTGTTGGGGCGTAATGTCTTGCGCGCGGAAGACGATTACGCCGTTCTCGGCAAACGCTTTGGCAACGGCTTCGAACTGGGAATCGCTGACAGGCTTGCGCAGGTCGATGCCCACGATTTCCGCCCCGAGAGGCGCATCCAATTTTCTTACTTCCATCTGTTCTCCGATGTCGACATGTTGTTGGGCGCGAACCTCGCAGGCGCTGGTTCGTGAACCGACTATGGGCGGCCAGTTATCGGATAACAAGTGAAAGTTTTTTACGGTCGTGTGAGCCCGTTTTGCAGGTAGGTTGCAATGCTGCGTGTCTAGTGTTCTGCAGCAGCTCGAAAAACGAAACTGGCACGCGGGCGGGCGCACATGCAAGAGTGACTCGCATGTGCGCGCAAGTGCCGAAGCCGGAAGTCCGGAAATTCGAAACGTCAAACGTGGACGGTGGAAACGAGCCGCGTATTCAGATAGGCTTTCACGGCCTCCGGGCCACCTTCAGAGCCGTATCCTGAATCGTTGATCCCTACGAAGGGGAGTTCGGGCCAAGCAAGCCTGTTCGGGGCCAACCCTGGAAAACCCCTAATAAATAGAACGCCTGAAACGTATTAAATGGAATGAATTATTCCATTTTGTAATTCGAAACGAAGATGCGCGGAATGTTTGGCACCAAAATAGTAAGGCGTCTTGCAATGCAAGCTTGCGCATGACGCGCGAACAGCTGGTGGTACTTGCGCTATCCGTGTTCGCTGGCGGGTTTGCCTTCGGCGTCACCGGATTCGCGTACGGGGTCGTCGCGTCACTGTTTCTGCACCACGTGCTGCCCCCGCGCGAAGCCGTGTTTTTTCTTGTTGCAGGCGGTCTCCTGCTCAATCTGGCGGCCTTGCCAAGGTTTTGGGCGGAAATCCAATGGAAGGGCTGCCTGCCCTTTCTCGTGGGAGCCACCTTCGGCATACCGGTCGGCCTCATGCTGCTCACGCATTTGGAACCTACAACTGTGCGGACGCTTTCCAGCATAGTCGTCGTTTGCTACTGCGCATTCGCGCTGTCGAGACTGGAAGCGGCACCTCTGACATTCTCCCCTGCTTGGGGACGCATTGCCGATACGGGTATTGGATTCGCAGGCGGTGTGCTCGGGGGCGTTGCTGGATTGGGGCCGCTTCTCCCATCCGTGTGGTACGGCCTTCGAGGGAAAGACAAGCGAGAAGCAAGGGGATTGTCGCAACCGTTTGCCTTGCATGTTCAAGGCTTGATGGTGGTCTGGCTCCTCTGGACTGGCAGTCTAAAAGTCACCGGCGTTACGTCGTTGTTGTTCGCGATCCCACCGATGTTGCTGGGTGCCTGGTTGGGCCTGCGACTCTTCGACGTGCTCAGCCCGAGCCGTTTCCGCCTCGCCATCGTGTGGCTCTCTTTGTTGGGTGGGATTGCTCTGCTGGCGCGCCAGATACTCGCGAGCCTGGGCGAGCTGTAAATGCAGCTCACAAGCGGTCGAAGAACTTTCACTTCACAGAGCCAGATCCCAATTCCATACTTGGCCTACCAACCGCCGACGTCGATTCCATATGCTGGCGAGGAGATAGAAAGGTAGCCGATGAGCCAACGCAAATTGAGAGTTGCGATTCTCGTAGAAAACATGCATCAGGAGATGGAGGTCTGGTATCCCATCTATCGCTTTCAGGAAGCCAACGCCGTTGTAACGGTGATTGGACCCGACGTGGGCAAATACACGTCCAAGTTGGGTTACCCAGTGGCATCCGAGCTCGCAGCGGCAGACGCCAAGGCCTCGCACTTCGACGTGATCGTGATTCCGGGCGGTTTTGCGCCCGACTTGATGCGCCTTTGCAAACCCATGGTGTCACTCGTGCGCGAAATGCACGAGCAAGGACGGATCGTTGCCGCAATCTGTCATGGCTCGTGGCTTCTCGCATCCGCCGACATCATCCGCGGCAAGCGGGTGACAGGCGCGCCATCCATCGTCGATGACCTCCGGAATGCCGGCGGACTGTACGAGGACTGCGAGGTTGTGCGCGACGGTAACCTGATCAGCAGCCGCAAACCCGCTGATATCCCCGCATTTTCCGCCGCCATCCTCCAGGCAGTGGCGGAACGCACCGGCTCCGACACCTGACTCTGAGCACTTCAGACCTACCTGCAAACACCTCCATGCAAACCACCACGATCGCCCCTCCCGCTCCCCGAATCCGCAAGAGTCGCAGCGAAGAAGCCTGGCTGAAGCGTCCCGACCTTCCCGATTCCCATTACGTCGACAGCAGAATCTATACGGATCCGAAGATCTTCGCAGAGGAGATGGATCGCATCTGGCGCCGCGTCTGGTTGCCGGTCTGCCATGAAAGTGAGTTGCCTGAGGCTCTCGACTTTCGATCGCTTGGCACGTTCGACAACACGCCGTTGGTCGTGGTGCGCGGTAGCGACAAGAAGATTCGCACCTTCCTCAACATCTGCCCGCACCGCGGCAATCGGATTGTCCGCTCCCCGTCGGGAAACCTTGGGGTTGCCGAACCGTCCGGCAATCCAAAGAACATGACCTGCATGTTCCACGGCTGGCAGTTTGACGCGGAAGGCCGCTGCGTGGAAATCACCCGGGAAAAGGCCGGCTACCAGGACCGCGTCTGCAAAGCGGATGTGGGGCTTCGCGAAATTCGAACCGAAATCGCGCATGGAGGATTTGTCTGGATTGCACTCGACGACGACGCGCCGCCGCTGCGGGAGTTCATCGGCGGGGCCTTTGGTTTCATGGCCACGGAACTCGACACCGAGCCGCTGGAAATCTTCCACTACCAAAAATCGCTGGTCAAGACCAACTACAAGCTCTGGCACGAAACAAGCCGCGAGTTCTATCACGACTATCTGCACTACCATAATCGTGCGACGGGTATGTTGCAACCCGGCTATTTCGACCGCAAGTACACCGTGTTCGAGAACGGGCATGCCGCAACGGGCTTGACGACCATCAATTACGAGGCGTACGACGGTTCGAAGGAGCGCGTGCTGACTTTCCCTGGCATGCCGAAGAACGGCTGGAAGCAGCTAAATATCTTTCCAGGGTGCACCTACAGTCTCCGCGCGTCCTGCCTGCGCGTCAGCGTCATGACACCGATTAGCGAGAACGAGGTGCTGATTGAGCTTCGCGGGCTGGGACTCAAGGCCGATACGCCCAAGGAACGAGAGCAAAGAATCGCGGATCACGACACCATCTGGGGGCCATTCGGCCGCAACTTGCATGAGGACCTGCTGGTGGTGCAGCAACAGAAGGTTGCGATGCAACCAGGCTCCGGAAGCCGCTTCCTGTTGATGGCCCGCGAGGAGGGCGACACGATTCACGACGAGATCGGCCTGCGGTCTTATTACGACGAGTGGGCGCGCCGCATGGGTCGCGTGGCGAGTCGTCCCTGAAAGAACATTGGAGCAAACGAATGGACGCCAACGCAATGCTGAGGCAGCAGATAGCACGGGACCTCGTGTGCGAAACGAGCTTGCACCTGAATGCCGGAGACTGGGCGAAGTTTCTCGAACTCTGCGATGACGGCAGCTTCGAGTATTCGATCATTAACTACTCACCGGAGATCCGTAAGACACAGTGCTGGATGAAGCAGGACAGGGCGGGGCTGGCCAAGGTGCTCAACCTCCTGCCCAAGCACAACTCGGACCGTGCGCAATTGACGCGTCACATCATGCCGTCCAGGGTTACACCGGGCGATGAAGAAGGCAGCTTCGAGGTCGTGTCGCAGATGACTGTCTACCGGACGGAGTGGGACGCCGAGAACTCGCATCTCCAATCCGGCGCCACAAGCCTGTACGTAGTGGGGAAATACATCGATCATGTCATCTTGTCAGATAGCGGCGCACGGCTGTGCAAGCGCATCGTCGAACTGGACACTCGGCAGGTCGGCATTGGTTCCCATCACATCTTGTAGTCCACCATGAACGCCTGTAATGATTGGCTGAAGGTGTGCAGCCTTGCATCTCTTGGGAAAAATGCACTCGAGCCGAAGGAAATTAACGGCATCCCGGTGCTTGTCATCAATGGCGACGAGCGACGCTTAGTTATTCCCCGGTCTTGCCCGCACATGTCCGCCTCGCTTGTGGACGGAGTGTTCGACGGGCACGTCCTCACATGCACGAAGCATCTTTGGCAGTGGTCCATCGATGGCGGCGGAACTGAGATGGGAATAGGCGAGGCGCCGCTTCTCTGCTACGAGACGAGGGAAGAAAACGGCGACCTGTATTGCCGTGTCACGGAAGAATTGCGGTACGAGCATGAAGATGAAGACTTCTAGCGCCATCCAACCCAACCGGAGTCTGATGTGCGTGTGAACCTCGTCTCCAGCAAGCAGGAAGAACTCGGGAAGTTTGAATGCGGTCCGACGGAACGCATCCTCTATGCGGGACTGCGCACAGGGCTTCCGCTTCCCCATGAATGCGCCACGGGGACTTGCGGAACATGCAGGGCAAAACTTCTTTCCGGCGAAGTCGAGGACTTGTGGGCTGAAGCTCCGGGCCGAAAGGCCCTGCGAACAGGGAAGGGCGAGATTCTCCTGTGCCAGTCGTTGCCAAGAGGCGATTGCAGCGTCGGCATCCGTATGCCGCGCCCTGCAGCGGGCGAGAGTCAGCCCATCCCTTCTTATTTCACCGGCAATGTGCAACGCTCGGGAATGCTGACCCATGATGTCCTGATCCTGGAGTTGTCACTGGACCGTCCGATGCAGTTTTTGGCTGGGCAGTTCGTCCTGGTCGAGGTTCCGGAGGTGGCAGGGTTCCGGGCTTACTCAATGGTCAATTTTTCCCATTCGACTGAGCGGCTGGAGCTGATCGTCAAACGCAAGCCAGGCGGCGTTCTATCCAACGTGTTATTCGGTCCGAGGCTGTCCTCGTTGACTTTCAAGGTTTTCGGGCCCTTGGGGACTGCGACGCTCGAACCGGATGAAGGCGGTGCAGGAGACCTTGTTTGCGTCGCGGGCGGCACGGGCATCGCTGGGATCATGGCGATTCTTGCGCGCGCATCCGAGTCGGGCTACCTGGATCATCACAATGCAGTGGTGTGCTTCGGAGTGCGCGGACTCGCTGATTTGTTTTTCCTCGATAGGTTTTCGGGGTTGAAGCGCAAGCACCCTGAAACGCTCAAGGTAGTGGTTGCTACCTCGGAGCAGGGAGTGGGCTCCGCGATCCGAGAAATGCACCCGGAGATCGAATTCAAAAACGGCTTCGTTCACGAAGCACTCGCCTGGCAGGAACTCGGGAATTTTGCAAACGTCATTGCCTACGCGGCCGGCCCGCCGCCGGCTGTAGAAGCGGCGACTTCCGTGCTGCTCACGAAGCACCGGGTGCCGGTGAATCGCATCCGGTTCGACAAATTCGGATAACTCCCGCCGTCACTCCATTGTGGTCAAAAAACTAGGAGACATGTTCATGATCCGAAAATTGTTCGCGGTCCTGGTAGCGTTCGCAGCCGTATCCGCAGGCGTCGCCAATGCCGACGATTGGCCCACCAAGGCCGTGAAAATAGTTGTTCCCTTTCCAGCGGGCGGGGCCACAGATGTGCCTGCGCGGTTGCTGGCCGACCGGCTCAGCAAGATCTGGCGTCAGCCGGTGATCGTGGAGAATAGGCCGGGTGCGGGCGGTGCACTGGGCGCAGCGGAGGTTGCTCGCGCGGCCGCCGACGGCTATACGCTGCTGTTCCCCTCAGGCTCTGTGATGACGGTGAATCAGTTTGTCTACGCCAAGTTGCCGTATGACCCCGTCCGCGATTTTTCGCCGATCACTAACGTGGCATCGAGTCCGCAAGTCCTGGTAGTTCCCAAACAGTCACGCTTCGAGACGATGGAAGCACTGATCGCTCACGCGCGATCCAACCCATCCAAGTTGACCTTCGCGCATGCCGGAGTCGGTTCGCAGTCCCATCTCGCTAACGAGTACTTCCTTCAACAGGCCAAGATTCAGGCGGTAGGCGTTCCGTATAAGGGTGATCCGCCGGCCGTGACTGACATCATCGGTGGAAACATCGACTTTTCAGTGATCAGTCTGGGCGCGTCATTAGCCAACGTCAAGGGCGGCAAGTTGCGGGCGCTTGGCGTAACCAGTCGGGAAGAGATTGCCCAGCTGCCCGGGGTGCGTCCGATTGGTGCGGTCCTTACCGGATTTGAAAACACCGGCTGGTTCGGTCTCGTGGCCCCGGCCAACGTGCCGCCGACAATCGTCAAGAAAATCTACCAGGATGCGCTCGCATCGTTGTCGGATGCAGACTTGCGCGCCCAACTCGATGCGATGGGTTTCCGCATCGTTGCCAATTCCCCGGAAGCCATGGCGGAAGCCATGGCTTCCGAGCGCAAGCGGTGGGCGCAGATCGTTCTCGAGCGAAAGATACGGCAGGACTAGGCGCAATCGCTGGACCTCAGAATTGACTGTCATACTCATGGGGCGAACTTCAATGATGCGCCTTAAGCGCCGCGTCGGCGTGCCATGAGAAAAAGGCTTCCTCCCTTGTCTACGCTTCTTGCTTTCGAAGCAGTAGCGGACTTGGGCAGCTTTTCGAAAGCCGGCGAAGCGCTTGCATTCACGCACAGCGCGGTCAGCCACCAGATTCGGCAACTGGAAGAGCATTTAGGCGTTCGCCTACTGCAGCGCCTCCCGACCGGTGTTGTGTTGACGCCCGAGGGTGCCGTGTATCTGGCGGAGGTTAAGGTCGCCCTGAAGCGGCTCGAATCCGCAGAAATGCTCCTAAAGGAACACGCTGCGACGCGCCCCCTCAGAATCAGCGTGCTCGCGTCGTTTGCGAGCAGCATGGTGGTTCCGGAGCTTCTGTCCTTTCTGCAGCAGAATCCGACCGTCCATATTGAGATCGATGCCCGAGCCGGGATCGAGAACGACGAGCAGGCCGACGTCGATGTTTTTATACGCTACGGCAAGGGCGAGTGGCCAAATTTCGACAGCGTGAAACTGCTGGATGTGGAACTGTTTCCCGTTTGCAGCCCTGAGTTTCATATAAACCACGGACCCTTCACTCATATCAGAGATCTATCGCGAGTCGTCCTTCTCCGCCACACCATGGAACCTTGGGAGGGATGGCTTAAGGCCGTCGGTGCGGATTTGGCAGATGGTGGCGACGGGATCATTCCGGCGGGCCCGCTATTCACCGATGCCCGCCTTATGCTGGAAGCCGCTTGCGATGGGCAAGGCGTGGCACTGGCAAGGGACGTGTTGGCGGAAAAGAGCCTTCGTGAAGGCAGGCTGGTGCGCTTGTTCCAAATGCGGGTGCCCTCGCCGCAGGGGTACTACGCGTACTTCCGCCCCGGTGCCATCTCGCGTGCTTCGGTCCGGCTGTTCCTGGACTGGCTCGAGGAAACTTGCAAGCGGCTGCAGATACATCAGTGATGGAAAACGAAGGAGAGCCATGTTCGTCGATGAGCGCATCTACACCTTGCATGCAGGCAAGGTCCCCGTGTTTTTGAAATTGTACGAGGAGGAGGGCATGGCGGTTCAGACGCGCATCCTCGGCAGGATGGTGGGTTACTACTTCACCGAGTTCGGTCCGCTGAACCAGATCGTCCACATGTGGGCGTATGTGTCCTTCGAGGACCGTCAGAGGCGGCGCAAGGAGTTGTTGGCTTCAGACGAGTGGAAGGCGTACGCTCAAAAGATGCAACCCCTGGTGCACCATGTGGAAAACAAGCTGTTGGTGCCCGCGCCGTTCTTCAAGATCCCTGATTAGCCACGCAGCATTTACGCTGGGCGACATATGCGCGACCGGCTGGAGGCGTCGACGTCGTGGCCGCCGCGATCACCGCCAGCCTATGCGCGGTTCACTTCGTCGGCCGCTCGGCGCTGACCCTCGGGCTGGATGCGACGCGCTGCCCGACGACACCAGGCGCCGGTGGCGCACGAAAAGCGGCGCTCAGTAGTAAGGGTTTTCACGCAGATGCTTCGAGAGATCGCTACTGTTCAAGTTTCCCATTGAAATCCCCAATGATTGGGGTGTCGCGATGAACGATTGAATCTACCCAGTACACCGGCATTGCGTTCGGCCGCCGCTGCAAGGAAATGGGCGCGCGCCCCTCGATGGGAACCGTGGGCGATGCCTACGATAACGCGATGGCTGAGAGCTTCTTCGTCACGCTGGAATGCGAGCCGATCGACCGCAGCAGCTGAAGGAGCAGGGCCTCTGCACGCGGCGATGTCCGTCGCGTGCCATCAACGCTTCCAAGCCTTCTACGCCAAGGTGCTGGGACGGGCGCCCAACGGCAGAGCCATGCCGACGCTCGTGCTGTGGCGCGGTTTTTCGGAAACGCCGGGATTCGAGGACGCCAGCAGGGCCAGAAACGGCCGGATGACGATCGTGACTCCTGACCTTGTCGGGTTCGAGCAACTGCTCAAGAGCTAGGGGCTCGCTCCCAACGGGTTCCAGCAGGGCAAGTTCAGCAAGATTGCCCAGCTGAACGATCCGGATCGCAACGTGATCACCTTGGCTAAGCCGCCGTCAGGTCCTTCTCCGACGACTTGAGACTTCGCAGGAATCGACGCGCCTGAAGGCTTGCTGCGACGAGCTTGATGTCGACGTTCTTACGCGAATCTTCGTTGATGCGAATCCGCCGGTGTCGAGCGCCTCAATGTCTTCGAGGACCATGCAGCCAGCAGTTCGCTGGCCGGCGATACGGCACCGCTCGCCCGCCTTTGGAGCACCGGCCTCGCGCACTGACCGAAAGGCATGGACTAACATACGCTGGATATGCATACCGATCGCAGGTCAGATAAGCGCTTAAATCCAGAGCCTCAGAGCGTCCATCTTTTCAGCGGAATGGTCATCCAGGGCGCGATCGAAGGCATCATAGGCCAGGCATTGGAGGCGCAACAGAACATCCGGCTCGTTACGAGTTTCGACCCCACCACGGTGTTGATGCGCAGGATCGAGGCGGGTGAGCGGGCGACATCATCGTGGCCACCGACAGCGCCATCGATCAGCTTGGTGAGGCAGGTATCGTGAGTCGTACAGCCCGCAAGCCCCTCGTCGCGACCGAAGTCGCGGTCGCCGTGAAAGCCGGCCATCCGCGGCCTGACATCCGTACTGTGGAGCGCTTGGTCGCCGCACTGCGGCAAGCCCGCTCGGTGGCCTACACGACGACCGGCGCAAGCGGCATTCACTTCATCCGGCTGATGGGCCAACTGGGCATCGCAGACGAAGTCAACGCTAAGGCCACCATTCTCGATGGTGGTCTGGTTGCAGAAGCCTTGCTCGACGACCGTGCCGATCTCGCCGTCCAGCAGCGCAGCGAATTGCTCACGGTGCCAGGAGTAGACGTGATCGGCGCGTTCCCCGAGGCAGTGGCATGCCGTACCGACTTCACGGTCGCTGCATTTGCGATGTCTGCGGGCCTGCCGCATGTTTGCGCGGCGCTTGCCTTCCTGGTGTCGGAGGTGGCACGTGATGCTTACAGCGCGTACGGACTGACCGCGCGGAGTGCAGCAGTCGCGCAGACGAAAACGGCTGCCTGAATGCACAGTCGGCAATCCCCCGTCAACGCGAAGGCGTTATGAACACCAGATTTCTGGAGACATTCCTGTGGGTGGCCAAGCTCGGCAGCTTCAGGGCCGCGGCGGAGAAGCTGCACACCACGCAAGGCGCCGTTTCTGGCAGAGTGGCGGAGCTCGAAAAAATGTTCGGTGTCGCCTTGTTCGACCGGGAGAACCGCAACGCCTTGACGCAGCGCGGGATCGAACTGATGCCTTATGCGGAACGCATGATCGATCTGCAGGCGGGCAAACCAATTTCCCGAACAAACGCTCTTGCTGGCGGTCGGCCCTTACTTCGGCTGGTGCTACGCAGACCAAAGTGCTGATAGGGCTTTGGATGCGCACGAGCCCTCCGAGCGGAAGTCAGACTTCGACGGAAAGAGGACCTATCCGGATGATGCGCCACCGCCCGAAGGCCGACTTCAAGACCCGCGACGAGGCCACGCAGGCTGCCGCGGACTACGCGCACAAAGCCATCCAGGACGAGGTAGACTTTCAAAGCCATTCAGAATTAGATCGACGCGCAGTCTCGTGATGTGGTCGGACTTCAACGTGTCGAGCCCGGTCGGAAGTTCGGGAGATCCGCCCCGCCTCGCATCTTCCACTCCGAGCGCTATCGCCTCCACCTCTCAGACGGTCACGGTAGCCGGAGGGGCGTTGGCGCGCAGGCCTGCTTGATAGGCCGGCCGCTCAACAATACGAGCAAGATAAGGCTCCAGGGCGGCCGGAATGCCGACTCCGTAGTCGATGGCCCAGACAAGGCAAGTTGCCAGAAGAAGGTCCGCCGTGGTAAAGCGGTCGCCCACCAGAAATTGGCGGTCGTCTGAAAGCGCCTGCTCCACATGTCGGACTTGTTTAGTGAAATATTCGCCGGCACTTTTGACAACGTTCGGCGCGTCTCCATAAAGGGCTTTGAGGTCACGGTGCCGGCGCATGACATAAAGGCTGGTCGAGTCGAGCTCGGTGCAAATGAAGAAACACCACTCAAGCCACCGCGCATAGTCTTCGGCCTTCTCCGGAATCAGTGTCTTGTCCCTCGTTCCGTACCTCCTCGAAAGGTAAGCAGCGATCGCGGCACTCTCGCCGATAGTGAACGCGCCATCCTGCAACAGTGGAACCTTTTGCCGCGGGTTCAGATGGGTATATTCGGCAGTCTGCGTTTCCCCGGTCCGGGGAAGGATGGGTCTGCAGGTGTAGGCTAGGCCGAGTTCGTGCATTGCCCAGTGGGGGCGTAGCGTACGTGACGTCCCCACGCCCCACAGCAGCAATCCCTCTGGCGTAGTCATCCCCACCTCTCCGCTGCCGGGCGAAGGTCCAGTTCGTGAGTCCATGCGTCAGGTGTCTGTTGGTGTAGATCCCAGTACGTCTGGGCGATAGATGATGTTTTGACGAGCTTGTTTTCGGGGATCGCGGACGGATCCATCCCGAGGCGACGATGAATCTCTGGACTATCGACTCCCGCATCGATGATGAGGTGTACGACGTGCACATTTTTCGGCCCGAGTTCCCGGGCCATGGCCTGGGCCACGGCCCGAAGTCCGAACTTCGCCGCCGCGAACGCAGCGTAACCGCTACCGCCTCGCAGACTTGCTGTCGCGCCCGTGAAAAGAATCGTCCCGCGGCCGCGCTTCAGCATGTACCCCGCGGCTTCCCGTCCGACCAGGAATCCCGCACAGCAGGCCAACTCCCACGCACGAAAGAAGAGCTTTTGCGATGTTTCAAGCAATGGCTTGTTGACGTTCGAGCCTGCGTTGAACAGGCACACCTCGATCGGGCCGACTGTCTCTTCGACTTGAGCAAAGAACTTCTGTACTGCTTCCTCATTTCGGATATCGACGCTGTACACCCGCACATCAGCACCCAACTTTGTGAGTTCTTCGACCAACGCGCTGGATTTTTCGACCTCTCGCCGCGCAATACAGACCTTGTAGCCGCCGACAGCGAACCGCCGGGCCACAGCTGCGCCGATCGCGTCACCGGCGCCCGCAAGCAGGGCAACCTTTTCGGGTTTCGTCATTCGGTCTCCTCCGAGAGTCCGTTGCCCCGAATGACGCCCGCGCGAAGCAAGGCCGCTATTTGACTGTCGTCGTACCCGAGCTCGCGCAACACTTCTTCGGAGTGCTCACCCACGCGGGGTGCGGGACCGTGGATGGCGGAGGGCGTACCTTCGAAACGCGCCGCCGGTACCGGTTGCCTCACTCGTCCAACATTCGGCTGTTCGAATTCGGCGATCAATTGCCTAGCCACGACCTGCTCGTTGTTCACGAGCTCGTTGCGCCGCAGTATTGGCGCACTGGGCACGTCCGCCGCATCCAGCCGCTCAAGCCAGTCAGCCGTGGATTTCAATTTGATCAAATCGGCCATGAGCTCGAGGCGCTCACCCGCATTCATGAAGCGGCCGCTTGCAGTCTTGAATCGTTCGTCGTCCTTCAAGCCGGGTCGCCCGGCAGCGGCACAGAAGCCGGCCCACTCTGAGTCGGAAATCGTGCCGACAGTGATGTACCCGTCGCTGGACTCGAAAACCTGGTCCGGACGAGAGTTTGGATCAGCGGTGGTCGCCTCCGCACCTACCACCGTGTACTGCATCATGCCTTCCGGCCAAAGGTGGGCGAGCATGACATCGAGCATCGCCACCTTGATGTGCTGGCCTTGGCCGGTGCGTTCACGTGCATACAGTGCCGAAGTGATCGCCTGGGCGCAAAAGACCGCTGTCGTCTTATCAGCGATGATCGTTCGAACCATGCGCGGCCGCTTTGTGGCGGGATCGGCTTGTATGTCAGAGAGCCCCGACAAGCCCTGAATAATGGGATCGTAGACCCGCTTTTTGGCGTAGGGGCCGCTCTCGCCGACTCCGCTGATGGATGCATAGATCAACCGCGGAAAGATCTTCGCAAGTTGCTCCGCCCCTAAGCCGAGCCGCTCCATCGCGCCTGGACGGAAATTCTGAACCAGGACATCTGCTCCCGCGACCAGTTTCATGATGACTTCTCGGCCGGCCGGCGCTTTCGCATCAATGGCAAGCGACCGCTTCCCTCTGTTCGAAGAGATAAAGAGGGCAGAAAACTCCCCCGCCTTGTCGATCGGCTGTCTTGAACGGCGCGTGATGTCGCCGTCGAGCGGCTCGATCTTGACGACGTCCGCGCCCTGGTCGGCCAAGAACATTGTGGCCAACGGCCCAGAGACCACACCCGTAAAATCTACGACTCGAACGCCTGCTAGTGGCCCGGGCATTACATACCTCGCGTTGATAATTGATGAATTTGCATGGCTAGATGCTCAAGTAGGTGTTCCTAATTTGGTCTGCGCGATCCAGCTGCGCGACCGTTCCTCCAAATTGCACCCGTCCGGTGCCAAGAACGTAGACGCGATCGGCCAGAGCTGTCGCCAAGCGATAGTTCTGTTCGACAAGCAGGATCGACATCCCGCTGTCCTTGGCTTGGCGGAGAACGTTCTCGAGCATTTCGACGATGACAGGTGCCAATCCCTCGCTGGGTTCGTCCAGGACGAGCAAATCGGGGCCGGCGAGCATCGCTCGACCGATTGATAACATCTGCTGCTCTCCTCCGGAAAGTGCGCCACCCAGGCTGTGACGCCTGGCTGCGAGCCGAGGGAACATTTCGTAGATGAGAGCGGGCGATAGGCGCTTGGGGCGGCCCCGCGACGCATGCATGGCGATCATCAGATGCTCGTCGACAGTGACTGATGCGAATATGCCGCGATCATCCGGCACCAGAGACATGCCGGCGCGAACGACGCGCCACGTGGGCGTTCGCGTGATGTCCGCGCCTTTGAGACGGACGCGCCCGCGGTTGCATCGCGCCAATCCGAAGATGGTGCGCAACGTAGTCGTCTTGCCGGCACCGTTCCGTCCAAGGATGGCCACGCACTCCGCCTCCATCACTTCAAAGCTGACACCACGCAGCACGGAGTTCTCTCCGTAAGATGTGTAGATGTCCTCCACTTCAAGCATGAGACACTCCGCCCAGGTACGCCTGTCGGACGCGGTCATTGCTGCGGATTTCGGCAATCGTTCCCGTGGCCAGAACCTCCCCGTAGCTCATAACGGTCACCTTGTCGCAGACAGCTGACACGACATCCATGTCATGCTCCACAAGGAGAATCGTCAGTGAGCGCGGCAGGCCCCGCAGCAGTCCGATCAGTCGTTCGCGCTCCGACGGTGAGGCACCAGCGGCCGGTTCGTCCAGCAGCAGAATTCGCGGCGCACCGCATAGCGCGATCGCCACCTCCAACTGCCGCTTATGCCCGTACGAAAGCTCTTGGACGCGCTGGTCAAATACGGAGCCAAGGTGCATCTGCTCGCCGGCGGCGCGCGCTAGCGCAATCACCGAGTCGAACGATCCGCACTTTCGCAAGAGGGATCGGCGTGACGCATCAAGCGCCTGGCTGGCAATTCGAAGGTTCTCCAGCACTGTCAAGCCGTTCAGCAGCATGTTCTGCTGGAACGAGCGTGCAAGGCCTTCCCGCGCGAGAAGGTCCGGTCGCCCCGTAACCACCTGCTTTCCACCCACAGATATCGCCCCAGACGAAGGCTGCAGCCAACCGCTGATCATGTTGAACAGGGTCGTCTTTCCGGCGCCGTTTGGACCGATCACGGCACGCCGCTCGCCAGCGCTGACGGACAGGTTCAAGTCCTTGACGACTGTCATGCCCCCGAAGGACTTGTTCAGGCGCCGCAGCTCGAGTGCGCAAACAGCGGTCACCGGAATCTTCCCTCCAGATTGTTGAGAGCCCCGGCAACACCGCCACGAAAGACGACGACGACCAGCATGAAGAATAGGCCGAAGAACAGGTTGTACTCTCCGGTGATCCTGCTCAGGCCATCTTTGACCAGCACACTCAATGCGGCACCGACAGCCGGGCCCAAAAGCGTTCCCGCCCCACCCATGATGACGATCAACAAGCCCTCCCCGCTGGCTTGCCAGCTCATGGAGTCCGGGTTGACGAAGTAACTGTATTGCGATCGTAGGATTCCTGCGATCGAGCAGATGATCGCCGAGATGACGAAAGAGCCGATCTTGAAGAGCGAGGTCCGGTAGCCCATCGAGATTGCACGGCGTTCGTTCTCTCGGATGGCGAGCAGAACACTCCCGAATGGCGACCGCGTCATGCGCCACAGAAATAGCACCGTGAGAGCTAGCACCAGCGCGACATAGACATAGAACGTAACCGGGTCCTCGGCATTCAGACCGAGCCACGCCAGGTCAGGGCGGGCGATGCCCGTCATTCCGTCGGAGCCTCCGGTCCAGGGCAGCTTGATCGCCAGGCCATAGAGCATTTGCGAGAAGGCGAGAGTGATCAGCAGGAATTCCACCCCGCGTGTGCGCGTGCAGATGGCACCGATCGCTACCGACACCAATGCAACGATCACCACGGTCAACGGGAACGCAACCCACAGAGGCATTCCGAGCAGCTTGCTCAGAATGGCGATCCCATACCCGCCCAGGCCCACGAACATCGCGTTGCCCACAGTCGTCAGGCCTGTGTATCCCACCAGGACATTGACGCCGCAAGCGAAGATCGCAAGGATCATGGCCTCCACCGCCAACGTGAGCGCATAGCCAGTGCTCACTAGGGGGAGGAATGCGAGCAACAGACCCAATACGACCGCTGGCGCATACCGAAGCGCGCTCCAATCTAGGCGTAGCCCCCGCTCAAACGCGCGCCTTTGCGACGTTCCGCCGGGATCTCCAAGTCCGTCAGGTTCGGCGAGTTGGTAGTCTATGGTCATGCGATCCTCCGATCTATCGTGAAAAGACCCTGAGGTCGCCAGATCATGATTACGATCAGCAGCGCATAGATCGCGAACAGCTCGCCGCCCGGTACATAGGCTTGGCTCATGGTGTTCACCAGGCCGACAATGAGTGACGCATAGAAGGAGCCACGAATGCTGCCAAGACCACCAATCATCACCACGACGAAGGAGATGACGAGCATTTCAGTTCCGAGATGCGCGTAGACGCTCATGACGGGAGCGGCAATCACTCCCGCGAATCCGGCCAGCGCGCAGCCGAGGCCAAACACCACCGCAAACATCACCTTCAGGTTGATTCCCAAGGCCATCGCCATTTCCGGGCGGTCGACACCGGCTCGGAGGATGGCGCCTACTAGTGTCCGTTCGACGAGCAACCACAGCACAAGCGCAACTCCCAGTCCGGCGGCAATCATGAACAACCGATATATCGGATATTGATTTCCGAACACGGCGACATGCCCAGAGAGCGCTGGGGGGGTGGCGATGCTGACGAAGCTTGGGCCGAAGAACCACTCGATAGAACCGACCATGGCAAATAGCAGCCCGAACGAGAGGAGTGCCAGGTCGAGATGGCTGGAGCGGCCGCGGTCTTTTAGAGGCTGAAGGACAAAGAACTGAAGGGCGGCGCCAGCCAGAAACGGCAAGACCGGAGCCCCAAGCAAGGCGATCCAGTACGACCCCGTCGCTTCAGTAATCACCACGCCGGCGTAAGCGCCCAAGGTCAAGAAAGCACCATGCGCAAGGTTCAATGTGTCCATCAATCCGAAAATGATGGTCAGACCCACCGCCAGCAGAAAAATCAACGCGCTAACCTGCAGCACATTCAGCAAATGCAGCAACAACAGACTCACGTCCGCCTCCCCGCTAGAAAGACTTCTCACATCCCGGAAGGTCGGGTGCGCCGGGGAATTGATCTAGTAGCGTGCGAGAAAACTTTCCGTCGGCGCCCTTGATGGTCTTGACCACGTAGAGCTTGTTCAGCTGGGCGCTGTTGGATTTGCTGAAGCGAACCCTGCCCCTTGGCGAGTCATACTCAAGGCCCCGCAGAGTCGCGATGAACTGCGCCTGATTTTCTGGCATCTTTCCTCCGAGCTTTTGGAAAGTGAGCAAGATGGCCTTCGCGTTGTCGTAGCCGAAGACGACGTTGACGTCCGGGTCCTCGTTGTACTTCCTGCGAAACGCCTCCACGAACTTGCGATTGGCCGGCGAATCGATGCCAGGGTAGTGGACGGTGGTGTACTCAACACCGTCCACCAAGTCCCCCAGGGCTGACCAGATCATTTCGTCGTACACCCACTGATCTCCCAGCAGGGGCAGAGTCTTCCGCATGCCGAAATCGGCATGCTGCTTCACGACTTGTACCGCTTCGTTGCCGCCATAGAACGCATAGATCGCCTGTACGTTTGCAGCCTTGGCTCGCGTCAGGGCGGCGCTCCAATCCTTCGTGGTCTGGAACGGTGTATAGATCTGTTCAACAACCTTGCCACCGTGATCTTCGAACCCTCGCTTGAAGGCACCGAGAAACGCGCGCCCCGCGGTGTAGTCGGGACCCATGGTGACGACGTTCTTTAAGCCCTTGCCCGCCAAGTACTTGCCGGCCGCATACTGGTACGCGTTGGCGCTGAACGATGTGCGCGCGACATAGGGGCTGCAGAATTTTCCCGTGACCTCGTCTGCGTGAGCTTGCGAAAGGACGAGGGGCTTTTTCGCCTTATCGGCCAGTTCGGAAAGCGCAATTCCGACACTGGAACTAATGACACCCGCGACGACGTCCACTTTGTCCGACTGGACAAGCTTGTTAAACCGCTGCGTACCGATGGCTGGCGCGAGTTCGTCGTCGGCTTGGATGATTTCGACGCGCCGACCTCCGATGGAGTGATTGAACTCAGCCAGGGCGATCTCGTATCCACGCATCACGCTCAAGGCCGCAGCGCCGTAAGCGCCCTTGAATGGCAGGATCAAGCCGATCTTGATCGGGCCCGCGTCAGAAACTGCTGCTGCACCTGTGCGGCAAAGCAGCGTCGCAGCGACAAGCAACGCGCCGGAGGCGCGGAATCTCTTGAACTTCGGCATCGTTGTCTCCTGAATCGCCGTGGGTGGCGGATCCGAGTCTTGACCGGACGATCCGGTTTTCCCGCTGATCGCCGGTGCACACTGCAGACGCGCCGATCAGGAGAGACTCTGTTGCCTGAATTTAGAGGGAGACAGCCCGGTTGCCTTCCGGAAACTGGTCGCGAAGTTTTGCGGATTGCTGAAACCGCAGGCGAAGGCAACTTCAATCATGCTGCTCGAGGCCGGCGCCGCCAGCATCCGCTTTGCCTCGCGGATGCGAGCGGCCAGCACGTATTGGTGCGGCGTCTCGCCGGTGGTCTGGCGAAAAGCCCGCAAAAAATGGTGCTTGCTGAGCCCGGCTACGCGAGCGAGTTCGTCCAGTCTCAGTGCACTGTCGAGGTTGGCCTGGATGAACGAGTCGACGCGCCGGACACAGCCAGGCGAAACACCCCCTCGAGCGGAGCGTCTGATGGCCAGCCTGCTGTCCAGCAAACGGGCAGCCAAGACGAGCGTTTGGCAGGCCCACCCCTCCGCATACAGGTCGAACAAATTGTCGCGGTTGTCCGCTTCCTGCTCAAACTCGCGCAGCTGGTTTGCCAGTGCCTCGGATTGGTGGACGACCAGCGGCCGGTCGATCCGGGTGCCCACTCGACTCTGCACGAAATCATTGGCAAGGAACACGATCGAGTAGTCGGCGAGCAGGCCATCATGCGCCGGCAAGAACTCCCCTTTCACTTCCGTGTTCGCGGGCAGCACGGTAATGGTTGCATGGTCGGAGATTCCGCTTCGGAAGGCTACTCCATCGACGGTCAATTGGCTGCTGTAGCCGGATCCGTGCCTCAGCAAAGCCAGTTTCGGCTGCTTGAAATGCCAGTGCAAGGAGCCATCAACCTTGCGTCTGAGGCGCTCGAACCTCAATACGTCGGCTTGCGCGACGGCGGAAGAGAGGAGCTCCCCGCCAATACTTCGAACATATCCGGATGACTTCGTTCGCTCGGCATCAACTGCAAAGGGCTGGCTCATGGCTGTTTCCCAGGCGCCTATTATTAGGCAGATGCGGCGGTCCTGACAAGACGCGCCAACCGATGGCGGATCAGCCCCTCGACTTCGTTCATGATACGGTCAATCACTTCCGGGAAGCAAGCTGGTTCATGAAAGGACGACGTAGTTGAGAAGGCCTTGCAAGTCCTGATGGAATCCGTGAACCTGAGCGATACGACCTTGGGTGCTCCAGGCCGGGAACGGGCAACCGAGTACTTGAAGGTACTGCGTTATCTCGAGCATCACCGGGAGCCAGCGACCAACTTGCGCGCATGGGCTGTGTCGCACAACTGGCACCCCAAGGCCGCAGACGAACTGGAAAAGCTTGCCACCAAGACCTTTGGCACCGCTGGCAAACCCAGGGACTTGTCCGCAGAAACCGTGCAACGGCTGAAAGGGCGCTGGACCTGAAGGTCGGGCGCCGAGCGCACCGGCGGCGGCGCGGTCATGTGGGCAGCAGGGTGCGACCTAGGGGCGCCCAAGGCGCAGCCTTGCAGTTCACGCGAGCACCCCGATATGTCCAGCCTGGAGAAAATCATGGGTGCTCGCGACTTCAGCCTTCTCGATTCGTACTCTCAGACCGTCACTGAGGTTGTTGACCGCGTTGCGCCAAGCGTTGCTGCCATGCGAGTGTTCGATGCGGCCGGTCGCCCGGTTGGGAGCGGCTCCGGGTTTGTGTTTACCCCTGATGGGTACCTGCTGACCAATTCCCATGTGGTCCGGGGCGGCCGAAAGGACCCGCCCGAAGCGGGTACGAAGATTCGTGCCTCTTTCGCGGACGGTCGTGATTTCGCCGCCAGCTGGGTGGGTGATGACCCGCACACGGATTTGGCGCTTCTCCAGGTCGACGGCCTGTCGCAAGGTGCTCTGTTTTCAGTCCCTATTGGTCGCTCGGCTGATGTGCGTCGCGGCGAAATCGCCATAGCCATCGGAAACCCTCTCGGCTTCGAGCACACGGTCACTGCCGGCATCGTGAGCGCGCTGGGTCGCAGCATGCGCGCATCCACTGGCAGGCTGATTCCAGACGTCCTTCAGACGGATGCCGCCCTGAATCCGGGGAACTCTGGCGGGCCGCTCCTGAACTCGCGCGGTGAAGTGATTGGAGTCAACACGGCCATCATTCCACAGGCGCAGTCCATTTGCTTTGCAGTCGCAATCGACGTTGCTAGCGCGGTCATCCCGCAGCTGCTACGGGATGGAAGAGTGCGGCGTGGATACCTGGGTATCGCTGGGGCGACGGTCCCGCTGGACAGGCGCCTGGTCGTCGCATACGGATTGGCGCATGCGCAAGGGCTTCGAGTCATGTCGGTCGAGCAGGGCAGTCCTGCGCAGCTGGCGTTCCTCCGGGAAGGCGACATCATTCTCGGGATTGACGGGCGGGACGTCACGTCGGCCGACGAGTTACACCAGCTCCTCTCTCAAGAGCGCGTAAACAAGGAGTGTGTGCTCAAAGTTCTCAGGACCGGCGTTGCCGGGCCCGTCTACGTGGCTGTGAGGCCGACGGCTGCTCTTGACGTTTAGCTTGTGCAGGGGGTAATCGCTCTCTGTTCAGCGTCTATCGGGCACCTCAGGATAGTACTGCGGGGCCTCCCGCCGGTCGTACATACCGTAGTCGCGGACCACCCGCACAATGCGCCGACGCACCCCCTCCGCAAGGATGACATCGTCGGCAAAGGCCTGAGCACTGTGCTGGTGCCTCCAGGTGGAAAGCGCGATAACGTCTCCAGGGGTAAGGACCGCATCGAATGCGTCCCAGGACACCAAACCCGGCAACTCCGGGTCAATACCAAGCCACTGCGCCACGCCGTCCGCGCCATTTTCGGCTACCCACTCGGACGTTCTCTTGCCGTCTAGGAGCACGATAGTCGTGCCTTCACCGACAACGGTCTCGTCCAGCCGCTGCTCCCGCAATCGATGGCCAGCCGGAACGTGTGAGTCCGCGGTGATTTGGCCCACCCGAAGGTGATAGTCCTGCAGGATTTCGCCACGCCCTACCTCTTGCGCGCCGTGATGCTGCGCCTTCGTTCGCCACCTGACGAGCGCTTTCTCGTCACGCCATCCGGAGAGCGAAAGAATCCAGCCGTCCCGACTCAGACTGCGGTACCGAACGTTGTCGACAAATCCCTCTACAGCCTGGAGCTCAGGGCGAAGCATCTTGGCCACGCCGATGTACGAGTTCCACTGGTCAGCCGCTGGATGCACTTCGAAGATGACTGCGAACATGATGGTCTACGCGCTTGGCGCCCGGTTGAAGTTCAGGATGTGGTTCCGGAAAATCTCCGGAATGCGTGGCAAAAGGAGGTCCTTGCCCAAGACCGGAGAAGCTTCAATCACTTCGGTCAGGAGGTCCGCGGAGACTTGTCCAATCACTTTCGTCGAGAGCGGGGCGTAGCTCAAATGCCAGGGCTCCGGGTACATGCCGCCCTGGTAGTGCTCGTAGGGGCGGAAAAAGCCGAACTTGGCGATGTTGGCGTCAAGCCATTTGTGCAGCCGCTCGTATATACCGCCTGAGGCGACCTCCTGTGGCAACAGCATCGGCTCGTACAGGGCTGGAGCGGCGCCGTCAACCACATCAATTTCCGTGCCCCATTGATGTCGACTACCTCCGGGCAGAGCAGACCAGTTGAGGATGCAGTCAATGACCTGTTCCGGCGTCAAGGAGCCGAAGTCCCGAGCTACGCCGTGAATGTCATAGAGCGGGCGCTGGCCTGAGAATTTGTAGTTCCAAATGCGCAGCTGCGTCTGGAAGTCTCGGAAGGAGCTCACCGGAACGACGTTGATGCCGTCTTTGGCAGCTGCAGCGCGCATCGCGAGGAAGGCTTCGCCGGCCTCTTGCTGGGCGGCAAACCTAGTCGGCTCATGGAACTGCAGAACGTGCGTACGCGCGCGGCCCGTAATTTCCAGTTCGTTCAGCATGGCCGACATAGAATGTGACGCGGTGAATCGAAGAAGCACTAAGGCTAGTCAGCCCGACTTGAGGATTTGCTTGACGCCGATGACTGCTTCGAGACTGGAGTCATTTGCGGCGTCGACCACGGCGTCTGAAAGCCCGAGATCCGCCCAGAACCTTTTGGCAGCTTCGTTCATCTCTTCGAGCGAAGCTTCGTCCAATTCCTCCAGCCTGGGCCTGCCGTCGGGGGCCACCCATCGCGCGCCCCAATCAAGCAGGGCGTTTAAGACTGAATCCAACCCCCAGCCCTTGGCAGTGAGCCGGTAGCCACTTGTGTTTGCGCGGTCCTGCAGCTGGAACCGCTCGAGGATTCCCAGACTAACAAGGCGGTCAAGACGCGTTGTCAGGACATTGCGCGAGATGCCCAGATTCCGTTGAAACTCGTCGAACCTGGTGGTGCCAATCATGCACTGGCGCACGATGAGCAGACTCCACCATTCGCCAACCTCGTCAAGCGAGCGAGCGATGTCGCAGTTCAATCCATTGAGACTCTTGCGTTCCATTTTCACTGGTCACCAGAAGATCTCGCATCCACCGACTTCGGCGCGCGTCTGACCGCGGTAGGGGTACTCACGTTCATTGGTTGCATGAAGAAACTCTAGCATGTATAGTTGCTTCATGCAACCATGTTCGCGAGATAGGTTGTTCCCATCACTCTCAGGGGTATTCCATGCAACGCTTCGGTCAAGACGTCTATCTCGCCTCAGGGCTGCGCACTCCGTTCGGTCGGGGCGGTGGCGCGCTTTCTAGCTACGACTCCATCAGCCTCTCGGTACCAATTGCCCGGGCGATGGCTGAGCAGCTGCGTGGGGGCAGGCCCGACATGGTCCTTTGGGGGGCAGTGATGCCCAATTTGGGCTGGAGCAACATCGCCCGGGAAATCTGGCTTGATGCTGGCTTGGACCCGACCGTGCCTTCGTTCTCGGTGGTGCTGGCCTGCGCGACGAGCATCACGGCGGCGTTTGCGGCCGCGGGAATGATTGGCGGAGGGACGGACGCCATCATGGTGGGCGGCGCCGAGATGATGAGCAAGCCTTCCATCGGGTTGAAGCCGCCAACCAGCGAGCGTTTGCGCGGGCTTCTTGCCAAGGACCCGGAGGCGGCGGCTGGGGCACTGGCGCAGCTTTCTCCGAAGGACTTTATCTTGCCGACCAAGGGGTGGGCCAACCGCATCACGGGTCGAACGATGGGTGACCACATGGAGGAAACGGCCAGGGGATGGGGCATCACACGCCAAGCGCAGGACGAGTGGGCTTACAAAAGCCACATGCGCGCTGCGGCGGGGTGGGAGCGTGGGTTCTTTTCCGACTTGGTGCTTCCCTTGCCTGAGCTCGCCAAGGACTCGAACCTGAGACCAGACACCTCCTTGCAAAAACTTGGCTCCCTGGCACCGGCCTTTGACCGCACGAGTGGCCGGGGCACGGTCACGGCAGGTAATTCGTCGCCCATCACTGACGGCGCCGCTGGCGTATGGGTGCTGTCCGAGCGAGGGCTGGAGCGCCTGCACCGCAACATTCCGGCGGTAAAACTGGTCGACTTCGAAATCTCGGCTCTGGACCCGCGAGACGGGTTACTGATGGCGCCGTCGTTTGCGATTCCGCGACTCTTGGACCGTCAAGGGCTGAGGTACGGCGACATCGCCCTGTGGGAGATTCATGAAGCTTTTGCAGCGCAGGTGCTTTCCAACGTTGCCGCATTGGTCGAGCCCAACTGGATTGAAGACCGCATCGGCATTGCGACTGACTTCGGTCCTTTCCCCTGGGACCGGGTGAACCCGAACGGCGGCTCCTTGGCCCTCGGGCATCCGTTTGGGGCGACTGGCGCGCGCGACCTGAGCCAAGCTGTGAAGGAACTCGCCGCGATGCCCAAAGGGTCCCGTGCAATCGTCAGCGTCTGCGCTGACGGAGGCGAGGGGGCGGTGGCGCTCCTGGAGAGCGCCTACTGACGAAATGAGGCCCTGCCGGCGGACGGGCTTCATTGAAGGCATGGTCTGAATGTCCACTCGAGATCTGTTCGGAGAGCCGAAGCTCCCCGAAGGCTTTAAGTACGTACCCGACGTCCTCTCCATCTCGCAAGAACGCGAGCTGGTGGAACAGTTTGATGAGCTCGCTTTCCAGCCCTTGAGTTCCGCGGCTACTCGGCGAATCGCCGAATCTTCACCTATGGCCACAAATATGCATTCGCAGGCCAGAAAGCGCGAGCGGATTCCTCCATCCCAGCGTACTTGAAGCCACTGACCGAAATCGCAGCTCATCTCGCAGGCAAGCCAGGCCGAACGTTCTCACAAATCATGGTGACCCAGTACCCGCCTGGCGCGGGCATCGGATGGCACCGGGACAGACCTGTATACGAGGACATCGTCGGAATCTCCCTACTGGCGCGATGCCAACTGCGCCTGCGGCAGCGGGCTCCAAACGGCGGCTGGACCAGACGAGCTGCGCCGATTGAGCCTCGGTCGGCATACCTTTTGAGCGGGGGGGTTCGCGACGAATGGCAACACAGCATCACACCCTTAGAGTTGGCGCGATACTCGGTAACGCTTCGCACCTTTCGGCCCGGCAAGGGCGAAGGGGGCGAGCCTCAGCGCTAGTTGAAGCCGGTCGGAGCCCGGGCATCCAGGCGAGGGCAAGCACGCGGCTGGCGGGCAAGACTTTGAAGTTTGCGGCAGGTGGGCCTTAGTTACCCAATGCCACAGACCTACGGTTTTGACGGGCCAGCCCGGTCGCGGCAAGCAACCCCGAGACAAGAAGACCTGCACTCGCAGCACCAAGGACCCACTGGAGCGACCAGACATCCGCAGCACGTCCGAAAGCCCAGGACCCGATCGCTTGGCCGAGCGAGAACACCAGCGCGTAGACCATCAGGGCCTTGCCCCACGTTGCCGCTGGAAGAGTCTGGCGCGCCAGAACCGCCATCGACGCGGGAGCGATGAACATCGACGCTCCCATGCATGCCGCCGAAAGGTAGACCACGGGCAGTCTCGCGCCGGCGACCACCGGAAGAACCACGGCGGCCGCACAGATGAAGTTGCAAAGTGCAAGCGCGTTGGAGGCTTGCCACTTGCCTAGCGGTCGCTTCCAAATCCAGGCGGAAGAGAATACGGCCGCGCCCATGACCATCCACATGCCCGCTCCGTGGTACCAGGGAAGGTGCTCAGCGTGCGCCCATGCGAATATGAAGAACACGTACCCTGTATGCGCAGCTCCAAAGCCCGCATAGCCAAGAAGTACGCGCCAGGACGATTCGAACCGAAGAGAGCCGTTCCCATCGGACGTCGCTTCAGCAGCACTTACTGCCCCGTGTCCAATGCCTAACGGAAAGACGACTAAGGCGGTGCAAAGCGCTCCGAGGACAAGCCACGCCAATGCCCAGCCCGACGGGCCACGCCACTCCAATATCGCCGGGACCACAGCGCCGGATATGACCATCCCTAACCCAGCGCCGCCAAAGAATAGACCTGTGGCGGCTCCTTTGCGCTTCGGTTCGTTCGCGTAAATTTGGGAGACGAGAACCCCACCGGTAGAAAACGACCATGCGGTCCCCAAGCCGGAGACCAAGCGCAGGACCACCAGCCAGGAGAACGAGCTGCTGACGGCCATCAACGGCAGGCTCGCGACGGTGAGCAAAAGGCCAGCTCGGAACAGTCGGCCGTTGCTAGTCCAGCGCAAGAGCACGAAACCGGACGTGGTACCCAGGATGTAGCCCAGCGCGTTGGCAGTATTTATCCACGATGCTCGCTCGTGACCCCAGTGCAAGTCGGCCTGCATCGCCGGCATGACCAACGCATACCCAAAGCGAGTCACGCCGCGTCCAATTGCCACAGCCAAGCCGAGCCAGATCGCTGCGCGCAATGACGCCGCGGGCGCGTTCATGACTTGTCTACGAAGTTCACGGGGCCCAAGAAGTCCATCTTGCCCACGTCTACACCTTTGTGGCGCAAGATTGCGTACGCCATGCCGGCATGGAAGTACACGTTCGGAAGGACCATCTGCAAAAGATAGTCGCGCCCGACCAATACCTTGCCTGGTGCCCCCGACATGCTCACCTGCTGGCGATCAGCCTCAGCGTATTGAGCAGGCTGTACGCTCTCGGCAAACTTCACCGTCCTGCGAATCCGCGCTCGGATTTCTTCGAGGGTCTGCTCGTTGTCCTCGTGCCGCGGCGGGCGCTGGCCGGAAAGCCAAGCCGCTCCAGCTTTGGTGTAGTCGCAGGCGCTTTGTATCTGGTAGATGAAATCGCGCATGTCCGGCGCGAGCTGCGCGTGCAACAGCGCACTCATTTTGATGCCTTGGGCAAGGGAGTGTGCTTGTGCCTTGTCGAGCCACCGCTCGACATTTTGATGCCTTGGGCAAGGGAGTGTGCTTGTGCCTTGTCGAGCCACCGCTCGACATTTTTCAACGTCTGGGAAGCCTGAGCAATGGCTTGGTGGTACATGGTATTTGTCTCCCGTCGGTTTTCAGGAAGCGTCGTGAAAGATGATGCCCAGGGTGTGGCGCTTGCCTGAGCGAAGCCGATTCACTCCATGGCATCTTGACCTGGTAGTCGCCACGCGAGCCACGCACTGGGCGGTTGCTGGACGCGATGACGACCGCGTCCCCCTTGTGGAGGGGTTCAACAACGATTGCGCGGGTCTGCATACGCGGCCGCTGTTCAGACAGCAAAAGCTGTCCTCCTTCGAAGTCTTCGTTCGGTTCGTCAAGCAGCACGACTACCTGCAGCGGAAAGACGTGCTCTCCGTGCATGTCCTGGTGTAGGGCGTTGTAGTCACCGGGACCGTAAGCAAGGAGTGTCATCGTCGACTTGTCCTGGCCGCCATTATGAAGCTCCTTCAGGTATTTGGCGTGCTCCCTGGAGTACCGCTCCTTCCTCCCAAGTCGTTCCATCCAGCCATTGGCGATGTCGGCGACGTACGGATAGAACGCGCGGCGAAGCTCTTCGACGAGGGGCGGCAGCGGGTAGTCAAAGTACTTGTACTGCCCCTTTCCGAAACCGTGGCGCTCCATGACGACAGTGTTGCGAAAGCGCTCCTTCTCCTCGAACAGCATCGCAATGGAGTCAGCTTCTGCAGGTGTGAGGATGCCTTCAACGATGGCCCAGCCTTCCTCGTTCACGGTGTGTGAGACTGCGTTCCAGTCGACTGCCTCGATACGCTCCACGGGCGGCGAGCGACGCAGCGGCACCGATTCGCCAAATGCGTCAGTCTTCTTCAATGATGCGACCGTCATCTGGCTTTCCTGGTTGGTTCACCGCTGCCTCGCGCGCTACGGCGCTACCAGCCAGTGCACGCTGAAGAAGTTGCGTTCATCGGTCCAAACTTTGTCTGGTTGAAACCCCGCGAGGGCCGCTAGTGCCTGTAGACCTTCGATGGAGTACTTGTACGAGTTCTCCGTATGCAGGCTAAAGCCCTCAGCAACCTCGAAGGTAGTGCCTGCGAGATTCACGCGCTGGTCGCTGCGGCTGATAAGGTGCATCTCGATGCGGCTCAGAGCTGGATTGAAGAAGGCGCTGTGCCACCATTGCGAGAGGTCGAAGTCCGCACCTAGCTCACGATTGGCTCTGGCGAGCAGGTTCTTGTTAAACTCTGCAGTCACTCCCTTCGAATCGTTGTAGGCCGCGTGCAGGACTGCTGGGTCCTTCAGGAGGTCTGCTCCAATCAGCAGTCCTCCCCCTCGCAGCTCTTGCGCCGCACGGCGCAAGAAGTCCAGAGCCTCGCGTGGACTGAAGTTCCCGATGGTTGACCCCGGGAAAAAACCGACCCGGCGTGCGCCAGACTGTGCAGGCGGAAGGTCGACGGACGTTGTGTAGTCGCCGGCCACAGGCTCTACGTTCAGCCAAGGGAATTCAGCCTTCAAGCCCTGGGCGGCCCGGTGAAGGTGCTCCGTAGAGATGTCAAAGGGCAGGTACCGCCGCGGCCGCAGCTCATTGAGCAGAAGGCGCACCTTGCTGAGCGAGCCTGCCCCAAACTCAATAAGCTCGATATTTGGTCCGGTCGCGGCTGCAATCTCCGCAGCCCTATCGGACAGAATTCCCCACTCAGTTCGGGTGGGGTAGTACTCCGGCAAGTCGCAAATCTGGTCGAACAAACGCGAGCCACACGCGTCGTAGAAGTACTTCGGCGAGATGGCATGGGGAGGCTTAGAAAGCGCGAGCCGCAGGTCACGCAAGAAGCCGGTCTCGGCGCGCTCGGTAATTCCACCACCTGCGAGGTCGAGGTTTCTCATTCAGTGTCTCTTGCCAGGCGCAGGCCGCTCAATTGCCAGCGTGCGGCCGGCGGGAAGAAGTTGCGGTACGTCCGGCGTGAGTGCCCGACTGGGGTGAACGCGCTCGAGCCACGCAGAACAGTCTGCCCGACCATGAATTTGCCGTTGTACTCTGCAACCGCGCCATCCGATGGCTTGAATCCGGGATATGGGTCGTGGGAGGAGCGCGTCCACTGCCAAACGACACCGTCCATATCGACAATGTCCGCACCGGCCGACGCCACCTCCCACTCGGCTTCGGTGGGCAGCCTTGCGCCCGCAAATTGCGCGTAGGCAGCTGCCTCAAAGAAGCTCAAGTGAGAAACTGCGGCGTCAGGGTCCAGAGGTTGGACTCCCGCGGGCCCGAAGGACTGCCAGCTTTCCGCTGGCGCGCGTGAGTTTCCAGGCGGTAACCAATACAAGGGATGGTCCCACCCCTGCGCCTGGACTTGGGCCCAGCCCTCCGACAACCACAACCCCGGCTTTCGGTAGCCGCCGTCGAGAACCAAATCCATGAATTCCGCGTTCGTCACCAGGCGATTGGCGATTTCGAACGGCGCGAGCCAGACTTGATGTCGCGGTGTCTCGTTATCGACGCTAAACGCAGGGCCCGAGTGGCCCACTTGCGCCAACCCGCCATCGTGCCGCACCCATTTCAACGTGGCGGCTTGAGGTGCCGACTTGCTTAGGCTCGCATGCCAGGCCGGCAAGGTTGGGTTGACTGAGAACGCATGCAGGATGTCGGTCACAATCAACTCTTGGTGTTGTTGCTCGTGTTGGACGCCGAGCTCAATCAGAGGCGCCAGTGCAGTCCAGACTCTTTCTCCTGCGGTCGCTATGAAAGCCAGGATTGCTTTGTCTACGTAGTGTCGGTAAGCCCACACCGCACTCAATGACGGCCGCGATAGGAGGCCACGTTGACCCCTTGGGTGCCGTGGACTCAGCGCCTCGTAATACGAGTTGAAGAGGAAAGAGAAGTCTTCATTGAACACACGGTAGTCACCCGCGGCGGGGGACTGCAGCACCACAGCTTCGAAAAACCATGTGGTGTGCGCCAGGTGCCACTTCGTTGGACTCGTATCCCCCATCGACTGCAGCCCCTGGTCTTCCGGACTGAGGCCAGCAACAAGCTCCCCGGTGCGACTTCTGGTGTGCTCGTATGCAGCCCAAACCCGCGCGCGGTCTTCGCGCAGGAGCGGTGGCAATTTGGACACTTGCTGGTTGAACACGTTCTTGAACCCTTAGCGAAGGCTTAGGCTGCGCAGGTGGTACACACGGGTTGTGTCTGTATTCCCACTGAGCTGCCCTTGATGACCGCTAACAGCTAGTGGGGCGAACAAGGCTTAGCTGAACAGGCCCTGCATGTCGGGGGAGGGCACTTCCGAGCGTCCTAGCTTTCCGTCTTCCAGGAACTGCTTCGTCAGCGCTTGCGCGTGGGCCCAGACACGACCGGAAATCGCAGCACCGGCGCTCAGGCGGCGCACGCCTGCATCGGAGAGCCTGTCCGGTGCGGGCAGCCCGCCCCAGGCCATGACGTTCAGCGGAAGCTTGGTCGCGCCGGAAATTTCGCGCATCTCCGGCAGCGCTGTCAGACCCGGAACAAACAGGCCGTCGGTTCCCGCCTTCTCATAGAGCTTTGCGCGACGCAGCACCTCCGCAACCTGCTCTCCGTCGGGAGCCAGGCCGGCCAGGTACACGTCTGTGCGGGCGTTCACGAAGAGGTCGAGGCCTGCCGCCGCCAGCGCTGCCTTGACTGCCTCGATTTTCCTGGCCAGCAGTTCGGCGTGCTCCTCGCCGTCCTCCAGGTTCACGCCAACTACGCCCGCTTCGGCCAATCGCACAGAGAGTTCGCCGACTTCTTTTGGCTTGGAGGAATAGCCGCCTTCGATGTCGATGGTCACGGGCACCTTCACAGCGCGGACGATGTTCTGGCTGATGGCGACAACCAGGTCCGCCGGCATGTTGTTGCCGTCGGCATAGCCAGCCGCCCACGCCATCCCCGCGCTGGTGGTAGCGACGGCCTTGGCACCCAGGCTCTCCGAGAGGCGGGCGCTACCCGCGTCCCAGACATTCGCCAGCACCAGCAGCCCGCTCTCATGCAGGGCTCGAAAGGCGTTGAGTTTGGTCTTGTTCGCAGTCTTGGACACGGTAATCTCCTTCAGGTTTGTCGGGTGGGCGGGCCGCACACCTCTTGTGCAGCCAAATCAGTTGCTTGACGAAACTGTATGCGAGTTAGTTGCATGAAGCAACTGACATTTAATATCCAACTGATTTGCTCTGTCTTTGGCCTTAGGGCGGATTGAGGTTGCATGAAGAAACTGTAGATGCTAAAGTTTCATCATGGAACGCAAACGCTTCGAGGACATGGAATGCAGCATCGCCCGCTCCCTGGAGGAGGTGGGTGAATGGTGGAGCCTGCTCATCGTGCGCGAGTGCCTGGTTGGTTCGACGCGCTTCGAGGAGTTCCAGAGCAACCTGGGCATCGCCAGGAACGTGTTGACCACGCGTCTTGAGAGGCTGCAGGAGCTGGAGATCCTCGAGAAATTTCCGCTTGAGGAACGAGCCAACACCTTCGGCTACCGCCTGACACCCAAGGGTCATGACCTGTACCCGGTGCTGGTGGCGTTGATGCAGTGGGGCGACAAGTGGGCGGCGCCGTCCGGCAAGCCTCCAATCAAGCTGGTGGACAACAACTCGGGTCATCCCATCGAGCCGCTGGTGGTGCGAGCTAAAGGTGGGCGCAACCTTGCTTACAACCAGGTTCGATACGAGCCAGGCCCCGGCGCGAGCGCGGAAACCCGCGAACTGGTGAAAAGGCGCAACGAGCGCGTCCTGGGGTAGCACGAGCGTCTTGCGCCTCACCTGTAAGCGCCGCGGCGATTCATCGCTGATTGGAAGCGCCGGCGCGCAAGCCGGGCGCGGAGGCGGAAGCGCTGAAACCCGCCAACGCCCCACGTACAGCATCACGCAAGTGGTGCAAGCCGAATGAGGTTTCGATTTGGACCCCATTCAGGAAAAAGCCTGGCGTGCCTCGCACTCCTCGCGAGAGGGCACTCTCGATGTCTTGCGCAACACGAGCTTCATGAGCGCGCAGCTCAAGGTCCTGGTTAAACCGAAGAAGGTCAAGGCCCAGTCGCTGCGCGAACCCGACTAGAACATTCCCATTGAGCTCGCCGGTGCGGGTGTAGACCAAGTCGTGGAACTCCCAAAATTTGCCTTGTGCAGCCGCGGCCTCGGCGGCCTCTGCTGTCATCTGGCTGTTTGGGTGAGTGGCAGGGTCAGGCTAGTGTCGGTAGATGAACCTAACGAACTGGGTTTGGCCTGCAAGAAGCGTCTGGAGCACGGGGTAGGCCTGCTTACAGAACGGGCACTCAAAGTCTCCGTACTCCTCCAGCACCAGGGGGGCGTCGGCAAGACCTCTCGAATGCTCTGAAGGGCTGATTTGCATGTTTTGGCTTTAAGGGTGTTCAAACGGCAAGAACGCAAGCCGGTCGTAAGCGTCCGGCGAACCCATCCTTGCCGACTTAGCCCGCTGCGGCGAGCATCGTGTCCACGAGAGGATTGGAATGGACACGAGCGAACCCACCAAGCGCACCCGAGTGCGCGCGTATGCCCCGGAGTTCAAGGCGAAAGTGCTGGCCGAATGCAGCCAGCCCGGCGCCTCGATAGCCAAGGTGGCGCTGGCCCATGGCCTTAATGCCAACATGATTCACACGTGGCGCCGAGACGCGCGCGGGGCTGTCGCCCCGGCGCTGGCGGGCGCCGGCGAGTTCGTGCCTTTGCAGCTCGCG
>NZ_JABJVV010000026.1 GCF_013155545.1 Caenimonas soli
CTCAGAGCGGATCCCAAAGCAATAGCCAATGACCAACATCCGGATCATCAGCTCGGGGTCGATCGATGGCCGGCCCGTGTGACTGTAGAAGGGCGCCAGGTGGCGGCGCAGATCGCTCAAGTCCAAGAAGCGCCCTATACCCCGCAGCAAATGATCCCGCGGTACATGGTCTTCCAGATTGAACGCGTAGAACAACGGCGCTTGGCTCGCGCCTTGGTTTCCCATCATGGCCCACTCCACCCCTCGAGTTGGTCGTGGCCTAAATCTAGAAGGTCAGCAGGAGTTTTTCAACACAATAGGTCGAAAGCAGCCATGACCCAGGAATTTGCCTAGTTCGGATACCGCGTTCGCGACATTTTTCACGCGTGCGGATCGCGCTTGCAACTGTCGGTTGCGCTTCCCGTCACACAGGCCGTACGATCGCGGCAGGAAAACATCGTGCCCGACCGCCTTATCCCTCGCTGCCGCGTGCATGCGGCGCTTCTCATCGGGTTCGCCGCTGCGCACGCGCATGCGCAGACCCCCGTCTCCAACCGCGCGGTTCTGGAGCCGCTGGCGGGCGTCCAGGTAAGCTACGAACGCCTGGGCCCGGACGGCAGCGCAAGCCCGCCTGGGCAGTTCGATGGGTTCCTCTCCACGCCGGCTGGCACCTTGCGCACGACGATCCATGCGGTGCCGCTCGCCAAACAGCAGTTCCAGCGTGGCGACACGAGCTTCGAATGGGCGACTCGCGTGCTCGGTGGGCAGCTGCAACTGCGTGACCTCCAAGCCGGTGGGACAGCCGCGGCTTGGCGGGGGCGGCTCGACGCCAGCCACACGGCCGAGACCGAGTATGAGTGGACGCCGGTCCGCAGCGGCCAAGCGCTGCGGCTAAACCAGAACTTTGGTGAAGGCCGCGTTGCCACGGTACGTCTGTCCAGCTCGAGGGCGGCCGCCGGCCAAGGCTCGCGTGGAGAGTTCGAATTCGTCCAGGACACTGGCAGGTCGCGCTGGAATGCCGGAATCGACGCGGCCGAACAAGGCTATGTTGCGACTGCCGGTGGTCCGGAGTCTGGCGTCGCCGGGCTCCTGGGCGCGCAATGGCTGCTCTTGCCGCACACGCGGTTGGAGGCCCGCTATAAGCGGAAGCTTCGAAGCGATGCGGAGAAGCCCCCGTCTTCGGTGTTGCTCGCCACGCGGTTCGACCTGCCGCACCGCCTCAGCCTGGTGACGAGCGTGGAGACGGACGCGAACGACCACAAGGCCTCGTTAACGCTCGCCGTGCCGCTGGAAATTCGCTGAGCTTCCGTGAACCAGCGGGGGTGCACCGGACTTCTTTTGACGATGTGAGCAAGGTTATGTCTGCGTCGGTCCACTCAGGGAACCGCACCGCAAACGACGTCTGCTTCTTTCGGGGCCAAGTACGGACATGCCCAAGCCATTCGCATCATCGGCTCGGAGTTCCGCAGGCGGCGGCCAACTTGACTGCTCCTCTGTGGACTCACTATGCTGGGTGCCTGCGAGGGGGATGATGAAGCTCAAAGCACGCTTACTGCCTTGGCGGCGTGGCGCCAGTTCCATTCGTCGCCCTTTTTCGAACCGGGCCACTAAGCAGGGCAACGTGCCGCCACCGTGCTAGGCGATCGGCCTAGTGTCACGCCGGCGCTGCCGAGCTCGCATTGACCCAGGCGGCGCACTTGAAGCGCTGGGAGTCGCCGATCAAGAGCTCGGGCGACAAGACCGAGTAGTCCGGCTTCACGCCTTGCCGCTCAGCCGCCGGGCGGCTTCCAGCACCGGCTTCACGTAGCGCTCGTCATAGCGGTGGCTGGGCATGGTGAGCGTGACGGCGGCCGCGATGGCGCCGTCCGCGTGGAACACCGGCGCGGAAATTCCGGCGACCTCGGCCAGCCGGTCGCCGGTGGCAGCGTAGTAGCCGCGCTCGCGGACTCCGGCCAACAGCTTGCGCTCCCGCGGCGGGGCGGCTTTGGCTAGCGCGGGATCGAACGCGGTTAATACCCGTCCCCCGGTTCCCCGGTCCAGCGGCAATACATCGCCGGCCTTGATGTGATCGCGGATGGGGTGGGGCGAGTCGACGCGGTACAGGCACAGCCGCGCATCGGCCTGGCGCACGTGATAGGCAGCGCTTTCGCCGGTGCTCTCCACCAGGGCGCGCAGTTCCGGCAGCACCAGGCTATCGAGCGAGAACGATGCCGCGTAGATCGCGTGCAGTCTCGCCACCTCGTTGCCCAGGGCGTAGCGGCCGTCGTCCCGGCGCAGAATCAATCCCGCATGTTCCAGCGAAGCCAGCAGCCGCAACACCGTGCTCTTGTAGAGGCGGGTGCGCTCGGCCAGCTCGGCCAGCGCCAGGGCGGTGTCGCCGCCGCGAAAGGCGCCCAATAGCGAGAGCGCGCGGTCCACCGCGGCGGCCCCGCCGGGCGCGGCGTCGGCGTCGGCGATGGATTCGGTCTGGGCTTTGCGGGGCATGGGTTGACATCCGGGCGCGCCTGCGCCATCATTTCATTAGAAAGAACACTGTTCTATCTTATAGAATTAACGGAAGGCGTCAAGAAGTTCATGCGAGACACGACGACACCCCAGGTGCTGATTAGCGAAGTGGGCCCGCGCGATGGCCTGCAGTCCGTCAAAGCGACCATGCCGACGCAGCGCAAGTTCGCATGGATAGACGCGCTGCACGCGGCGGGCCTGCGCGAGATCGAGGTCGCCTCTTTCGTGCCGGCAACACTGCTACCCCAGATGGCCGACGCATCGGAAGTGGTGCAGCATGCGCTGTCGCTGCCGGGGCTGACGGTGATGGCGCTGGTGCCCAACGTGCGCGGCGCGCAAGCCGCGCTGGCGGCGGGCGCGCATAAGCTCACCATTCCGGTGTCGGCCAGCGCCGCCCATTCGATGGCCAACGTGCGCAAGACACGCGAGCAGATGATCGACGAGCTGCGCGCCATCGTGGCCTTGCGCGACGAACGTGCGCCCGGGGTCAAGGTCGAGGCCGGCATTTCCACGGCCTTCGGCTGCACGCTGCAAGGTGAGGTTCCCGAAGACGAGGTGGTCTGGCTGGCCGCCCAATGCGCCGCGGCCGGCGTCGATGACGTAGGCCTGTCCGACACCACCGGCTATGCGAACCCCGCCCAGGTGCGGCGGCTGTTCCGCCGCGTGCGGGCGGAGATCGGCGACAAGACCGGCGCCGCCCACATGCACAACACCCGCGGCCTGGGCCTGGCCAATTGCCTGGCCGCTTACGACGAGGGCGTGCGCACCTTCGACTCATCGCTCGGTGGCCTGGGCGGCTGCCCTTACGCGCCGGGCGCCTCGGGCAATGTCGTTACCGAAGACCTGGTGTTCATGTTCGAGGCCATGGGCGTGTCCACCGGCGTCGATCTGAACCGGTTGATGGCGGCGCGCGAAGCCTTGAAGGCCGGCCTGCCGGGCGAGCCGATCTACGGCATGACGCCCGAGGCCGGCCTGCCCAAGGGTTTCGTGCAGGAGGCGATTCATGGCTGATCAATCCACCGAAAACAACTTGCCGCTGTCGGGCATCCGAGTGGTCGAGTTCACCCACATGGTGATGGGGCCGACCTGCGGCATGGTGCTGGCCGACTTGGGCGCCGAAGTGATCAAGGTCGAGCCGATGGGCGGCGACAACACGCGCAAGCTGCTGGGGTCCGGCGCTGGATTCTTTCCGCTGTTCAACCGCAACAAGAAGAGCATCGCGCTCGACCTGCAGCAGCCGCAGGGCCGTGAAGTCGCGCTGCGCCTGGTCGCCACCGCCGACGTGGTGAGCGAGAACTTCAAGCCGGGCACCATGAAGAAACTGGGCCTGGACAACGCCAGCCTGTGCAAGCTCAACGAGCGCCTCATCTACGTCAGCCACAAGGGCTTCCTGCCCGGGCCCTATGACCATCGCACGGCGCTGGACGAGGTGGTGCAGATGATGGGCGGGCTGGCGTACATGACCGGCCGGCCCGGCGATCCACTGCGCGCCGGCACCAGCGTCAACGACATCATGGGCGGCATGTTCGGCGCGATCGGCGCCATGGCGGCGCTGATGCAGCGGGCTCACACCGGCCGCGGCCAGGAGGTGCAGAGCGCCCTGTTCGAGAACAACGTGTTCCTGGTGGCCCAGCACATGATGCAGTTCGCGGTGACGGGCAAGCCGGCCGCGCCCATGCCCGGCCGCATCTCGGCCTGGGCCGTGTACGACGTCTTCACGGTGAAGGACGGCGAACAGATATTCCTGGCGGCCGTGAGCGACACGCAATGGAAGCTGTTCTGCGAGGCCTTTGGCTTCGCCGATCTCTATGCCGACCCGCGCCTGAAGACCAACAACGACCGGGTGCAGGCGCGCGACTGGATGATGCCCATCCTGCGCTCGCGGCTGGCCGATCGGAGCGCAGCGGATCTGAGCGCGGTGTTCGAGAAAAACGGCCTGCCGTTCGCGCCCATCACCCCGCCCGAAGACCTGTTCGACGATCCGCACCTGCGCGAAACCGGCGGCCTGGCTCCCCTGACCCTGCCCGACGGGCGCGCCACGCAGGTCCCGCTGTTGCCCCTGACGCTGGGCGGCGAGCGTCCCGGCGTACGCCTGCAGCCGCCCAAGCTGGGAGAACACGGCGGCGAACTGCTCGCCGAGCTGGGGTATGACCCAGCGCAGATCGAGGCGCTTCGCAGCGCCAAAGTCACGGTTACAAGCTAATCGCCTGACGTTACTCGTCCATTCGAGACTTTGATGCGCATAATCTGCGCGTGGACAAACTCAAGCAGCTTGAATCCTTCGCCTCGGTGGCGACCCGTGGCAGTCTCACCGCCGCCGCCAAAGCCGAAGGGGTCGCGCCCGCCATCATGGGCCGCCGCCTCGACGCGCTGGAGGAGCGCCTGGGGGTGAAGCTCCTGGTGCGCACTACGCGCCGCATCACGCTGACGCACGAGGGCAGCGCCTTTTTGGAAGATTGCCAGCGCCTGTTGTCCGACATCGCCAACGCCGAGGCCAGCGTCAGCGCGGGCGGCGTCAAGGCCAGCGGGCATCTGCGGATCACCGCGCCGGCCGGGTTCGGGCGGCGCCATGTGGCGCCGCTGGTGCCCAAGTTCCGCGAGCTGCATGCCGACGTGACGATCTCATTGAACCTGAGCGATCGCGTGGTCGACCTGGCGGGCGAGGGCTACGACTGCGCCGTGCGTGTGGGCGACCTGCCCGACTCATCGCTGGTGAGCGTGCGGCTGGCCGACAACCGGCGGCTGTGCGTGGCCACGCCGCAATACCTGAAACAGCACGGCACGCCCCAGCATCCCAACGAGCTGTCCAAGTTCGACTGCCTCACGCTGTCCAGCGACGCCTCGCAGACCCGCGGCTGGGCCTTTCGCATCCCCAAGCCGGAGGGCGGCGAGGTGGTTCATCTCAAGCCGGGCGGTCCGCTCGATTGCTCCGACGGCCAGGTGCTGCACGACTGGTGCCTGGCCGGCTACGGCATCGCCTGGCGCAGCACCTGGGAAGTGGAAAGCGAAATCGCCGCCGGCCGGCTGACCGAAGTGCTGGCCGAATTCGCCGCGCCCCCCAACGGCATCTACGCCGTGTTCCCCCAGCGCAAGCACCTGCCGTTGCGGGTGCGGCTTTGGATAGACTTCCTCAAGCACAACTACAGCCAGCCCGAGTTCTGGAAAACCTGATGACGCTCGAAGCCCTGCTTGCCTATGCGCACCTGCTGGCCATCCTGACGATGGTCGTGTTCATCTCCAGCGAGGCGGCGCTGTGCCGGCCCGAATGGATCAACGCCAAGGCCGTCGAGCGGCTGGGCAAGATCGACATGGTGTACGGCATCGCGGCCGGCGCCGTGCTGCTCACGGGGATCGCCCGTACCTGGTGGGGCATCAAGGGAACGCCCTGGTACTGGAGCAACGGCCTGCTGCACCTCAAGCTCGCGCTGTTCGTGGCGGTGGGGCTGATCTCGATCAAGCCGACGCTGATGTTCAGGCGCTGGGGCAAGCAGCTGGCGGCCGGCGGCGGCATGCCTGAGGAAGCCCAGATCCGGCTGGCGCGCAAGTGGGTCATGGTGCAGGCGCACCTGATCGCGGTGATCCCGCTGGCAGCGGTTTTTCTGGCGCGCGGCTATGGAACGCGCTGAACCTTAAAATTCGTCAATGCTCCTCGTCAAACAAGAATTGCTCGGCAGCCTGGCTGCCGAGCTGGAAAAGCTTTTCCCCGGCTCGGGCGATAAGGCGGTGTTCGAATCGCCCAAGGTGGCGGCCCACGGCGATTTCGCTTGCACCGCCGCCATGCAGTTGGCCAAACCCCTCAAGCAGAACCCCCGCCAGCTGGCTGAAAGCCTGCGCTCGGCCCTGCTGGCGGTGCCGTCCTTCGCGCGCTGGGTCGAGGCGATCGACATCGCCGGCCCCGGCTTCCTGAACATCAAGCTCAAGCCCGAAGCCAAGCAGCAGATCGTGAAGGAAGTGCTGGCCGCGGGCGCCGCTTTCGGCCGCCAGCCCGCGGCCGGCAAACGAGTGATGGTGGAATTCGTCTCGGCCAATCCCACGGGGCCGCTGCACGTGGGCCATGGCCGCCAGGCCGCGTTGGGCGATGCCATCTGCAACTTGTACGCCACCCAGGGCTGGGATGTGTACCGCGAGTTCTATTACAACGACGCGGGCGTGCAGATCGCCACGCTCGCCACCTCCACCCAGCTGCGCGCCAAGGGCTTCAAGCCGGGCGACCCCGAGTGGCCGGAAGCCGCCTACAACGGCGAATACATCGCCGAGATCGCCCAGGACTTCCTGGCCAAGAAGACCGTCAAGGCCGACGACCGCGAGTTCACCGCCAGCGGCGACGTGAACGACCTGGATTCCATCCGCCAGTTCGCCGTGGCCTACCTGCGCCACGAGCAGGACCTGGACCTGAAGGCCTTCGAGGTCCAGTTCGACCACTACTACCTCGAGTCCAGCCTCTACACCAGCGGCAAGGTCGCTGAGACCGTGCAGCGGCTGCAGCAGGCGGGCAAGACCTACGAGCAGGACGGCGCGCTGTGGCTCAAGTCCACCGACTACGGGGACGACAAGGACCGCGTGATGCGCAAGTCCGACGGCAGCTACACCTACTTCGTGCCCGATGTGGCCTATCACATCAGCAAGTGGGAACGCGGCTTCGCCAAGGCCGTGAACATCCAGGGCACCGATCACCACGGCACCATCGCGCGGGTGCGCGCCGGCCTGCAGGCCGCGGACGTGGGGATTCCGCTGGGCTATCCCGACTACGTGCTGCACACCATGGTGCGGGTCGTGCGCGGCGGCGAGGAAGTGAAAATTTCCAAGCGCGCCGGCAGCTACGTCACCTTGCGCGACCTCATCGAGTGGACCAGCAAGGACGCGGTGCGCTTCTTCCTGCTGTCTCGCAAGCCCGACACCGAATACACCTTCGATGTCGACCTGGCGGTGGCCCAGAACAACGACAACCCGGTGTACTACGTGCAATACGCCCATGCCCGCATCAGCTCGGTGCTGGCGGCCTGGGGCGGCGATGCGGCCACATTGAATGACGCGGACCTGTCGGCCCTGGGCAGCCCTCAGGCGTTATCACTCATGTTGCAGCTGGCCAAGTACCCGCAGATGCTGCAGGGCGCGGCAACGGATTTCGCGCCGCACGACGTCACCTTTTATCTGCGCGAACTGGCTGCCACCTACCATAGTTACTATGATGCCGAGCGAATCCTGGTGGACGACGAGGCCCTGCGCAATGCCCGGCTGGCGCTGGTCGCCGCCACGGCCCAGGTGTTGCACAATGGTTTGGCGGTGCTGGGCGTCAGCGCCCCCCGGAAGATGTAAGCGGCAGGAAATCAAGCAGTGAAAAACAGACAAACAGGCTCCGTCATCGTCGGCATCATCATCGGGGTGGTGCTCGGCTTGGCCGCAGCCTTGGCGGTCGCGGTTTATGTGACCAAGGTGCCCGTGCCCTTCATGAACAAGGGGCAAAGCCGTACGGCCGAGCAGGACGCGGCCGAGACCCGCAAGAACCGCGACTGGGATCCCAACGCCCCGTTGTACGGCAAGAACCCGGCCAAGACCGTTCCGCCGGCGCCGGCTGTGGTCGCGCCAGCCGCGCCCGCCGTGGCCACCATCCCCGCTCCGGCCACCGTGCCGGTCGCCCCTGCCGTGCGCGGCAAGCCTTCCGCCGATCCGCTGGGCGACCTGGCCTCGGCCCGAACAGCGACTCCCGGGGCCGACCCGTTCTTCTATTTCGTGCAGGCCGGCGCCTTCCGCACGGCCGAGGACGCCGAAGCCCAGCGGGCCAAGCTCTCGCTCATGGGCATCGACGCCAGGGTCACCGAGCGCGAGCAATCCGGTCGCCAGGTGTTCCGGGTGCGGGTGGGCCCCTTCGACAAGCGCGAAGAAGCCGACCGGCAGAAGGAAAGGCTTGAATCCGGCGGGGTCGAAACCGCGCTGGTTCGGGTGCAGCGCTAAAGCCGGACGCCCGCCGCCGGAACCTTCCGGCTGAGCTGGCCTCAGACCTTTCTCAGCAAGGAGTGAAAGCTACATGAACCGACGTGATTTTTCTGCGGGCGCCGCCTGCGTGCTGGCGACTGCCGCCCTGGGCCTGCCCGGCAGCCTGTTCGCCCAGATCAAGAAGCCGGATGAAGGTACGGAGTACCTGACGCTGGACAAGCGGGTGAGCTCGGACGCGCCGCAGGGCAAGGTCGAAGTCATCGAATTCTTCTGGTACAGCTGCCCGCACTGCAATGCCTTCGAGCCGCGGCTGGAGGCCTGGATCAAGAAGCAGCCCGCCGACGTGGTGATCAAGCGCGTGCCGGTGGCGTTTCGCGACGACTTCGTGCCCCAGCAGCGCCTGTTCTACACGCTCGAGGCCATGGGCAAGCTCGACGAACTGCACGGCAAGGTGTTCCAGGCGATCCACGCCAACCGCGAGCCGATCAACCGCGAAGACCTCATCCTCGCGTGGGCCGGCAAACAGGGCCTGGACACGGCCAAATTCAAGGAGCTGTACAACTCGTTCTCGGTGTCCAGCAAGGCCCGGCGCGCAATCCAGCTGCAGGAGGCATTCCAGGTGCAGGGCGTGCCCGCCATCGGCATCGCCGGGCGCTATTACACCGACGGCACCCTGGCAGGCAACATGGACCGGGCGCTGCAAGTCACCGACTACCTGATCGCGGAAGCCCGGAAGACTCGATAAAAACGAGCTCATTTGTCGCATCGAAAGCCCGCGCAGCGGGCTTTTTGCTTTCCACTGGCTACAATGCCAGAGCAAGATTCATGCCTCTATGAAACATTCCTACGTTCCGCTGTTGTTGTCGCTCGCCCTCGCGCTGTCGGGCGGCTTGGCCCGCGCTGAAAAGGCCGACCGGAACAAGCCGATGAATATCGAGGCGGATGCCCTGCGCTACGACGACCTGAAGCAGACCAGCATCTTCACCGGCAAGGTCGTGCTGACCAAGGGCACGATCGTGATCCGCGGCGCCCGGGTCGAGGTGCGGCAGGACCCGGAGGGCTACCAGTTCGGCGTGGTGACGGCCGAGCCGGGCAAGCTGGCGTTCTACCGGCAAAAGCGCGAGGGGGTGGATGAGTTCATCGAGGGCGAGGGCGAGGTCATCGAATACGACAGCAAGGCCGATCGCGTGAAGTTCATCAAGCGCGCCGAACTGCGGCGCTACCGCGGGGCCTCGCTCAACGACGAGGTCGTCGGCAGCCTGATCACGTATGACAACGGCACCGACGTGTTCAGCGTCGACGGCGGGCCCACCAGCCCGGCCGCCGGGGGCCGGGTCCGGGCCGTGCTGGCGCCGCGCGGCAGCGCATCGGCCCCGGCCGCGCCCGCCCAGCCCCCAGCGCAGCTGCGGCAGAGCACCACGCTGGACGGGGGCAAGAAGTGACGCAGCCGTCGCCGGCCGGGCGCAGTGCGGAACCTACGCCCGGCAACAGCCGGCTTCAGGCGCGGCACCTGCAGAAGTCCTACGGCAGCCGCAAGGTGGTCAAGGACGTTTCGCTCGAGGTGGACAAGGGCGAAGTGGTGGGCTTGCTGGGGCCCAACGGCGCCGGCAAGACCACTTCGTTCTACATGATCGTGGGCCTGGTGCGCGCCGACGCCGGCGAGATTTCGATCGACGGCCGGTCGGTCGAGCACATGCCGATCCACCGGCGCTCGCGCCTGGGCCTGTCGTACCTGCCGCAGGAAGCATCGATCTTCCGCAAGCTGAATGTCGAGGAAAACGTGCGCGCCGTGCTGGAACTGCAGCGCGACAGCGAGGGCCAACCCCTCAACCGCGCCGAGATCGACAAGCGCCTCACCACCTTGCTGCAGGACCTGCGGGTCGATCACCTGAGGGACTCGCCCGCGCTGGCCTTGTCCGGCGGCGAGCGCCGGCGGGTGGAAATCGCGCGCGCATTGGCGACGCAGCCGCGCTTCATCCTGCTGGACGAGCCTTTTGCGGGCATCGATCCGATCGCGGTGATCGAGATCCAGCGCATCATCGGCTTCCTGAAGTCGCGCGGCATCGGCGTGTTGATCACCGACCACAACGTGCGCGAAACGCTGGGCATCTGCGATCACGCGTACATCATCAGCGACGGCAACGTCTTGGCACAGGGCACGCCCTCCGAGATCGTGAACAACGCCGACGTACGCCGGGTCTATCTCGGCGAACATTTTCGAATGTAAATGGCCTGGTGTTCCCCATGAAGCAGGGTCTTTCGCTTCGTGTCTCCCAGCATCTGGCGTTGACGCCGCAGCTGCAGCAGTCGATCCGCCTGCTGCAGCTGTCCACGCTCGAACTCTCGCAGGAAGTCGAGCAGATGCTCGACGAGAACCCCTTCCTGGAGATGAGCCTCGACGAAGCCCCGCGCGAGGAATTCGGGCTGGCGCAGGCCGACGCCCCGGTGCCCGAAGAGGACCGCGAGACCGATTTCTCCGACTACGCGCCCGCGGCATCGGCATCGGCAACGGAAGCCGAGCCCGCTAACAGCGTGGAAGTCGAGGCGCCCAGCTGGGAGGGCGATGGCAGCACTGAAGTCATCCCCGACGACGGTGAGTGGGGCGGTGACGCGACGCCGCGAAAAAACAACCTGGGCGGCGACGAGGAGATGGACGCCACCAACCTCGCGCGTGCCCATGAGTCGCTGCAGTCCCACCTGCACCGGCAGGCCCTGTCGCTGCGCCTGTGCGAGGAAGACAGCTGCGCCTTGCGCTTCCTGATCGAATCGCTCAACGACGATGGCTACCTGGACGAGTCGCTGGAGTCGCTCGCCGCCGGCCTGGCGGAAGGCGATGCCGAACAGCAGGAAGAGTTGGTGCACCGTTTCACCGTGGCGCTGCGCTTGCTGCATCACCTGGACCCGGTGGGCGTGGGCGCACGGTCGCTCGGCGAATGCCTGTCGTTGCAGCTCAAGGCCATGCAGGACGACGGCGACGCCCATGTGGCCTGCGCCACGGCGCTGCGCATCTGCGCCCAGCCCATGGAACTGCTGGCGCGCCGCGATGTGAAGCGGCTGTCGCAGCTATGCGGCGACAGCGACGCCCAGGTTCGGGCGGCGATCGGCCTCATCACCCGGCTGGAGCCCAAACCCGGCCGGCGCTTCGTCGATGTGGAGCGCAACATCGTCATTCCCGACGTGCTGGTCACCAAGGCCGGCCGTGGCCAGCAGGCGCGCTTTCGCGTCCAGCTCAATCCCGACGTGATGCCCAGGCTGCGCGTGCACGACATCTACGCCGGCGCGCTCAAGTCGCACAAGGGCGAGGGCCACCAGGCGCTGCAGCAGCGGCTGCAGGAGGCGCGCTGGTTCATCAAGAATATCCAGCAGCGCTTCGACACCATCCTGCGCGTGTCCAACGCCATCGTCGAGCGCCAGAAGAATTTCTTCGTGCACGGCGAACTGGCGATGCGGCCCCTGGTGCTGCGCGAGATCGCCGACGAGCTGGGGCTGCACGAGTCCACGATCAGCCGGGTGACCACGGCCAAATACATGTCGACGCCCTATGGCACCTTCGAGCTCAAGTATTTCTTCGGCTCGGCGCTGGGCACTGAAACCGGCGGCAACGCATCCAGTACCGCGGTGCGTGCGCTCATCAAGCAGTTCGTGGCGTCCGAGAACCTGAAGAAGCCGCTGTCGGACAGCCAGATCTCCGACATGCTGAAGGAACAAGGCATAGAGTGCGCGCGCCGCACCGTCGCAAAATACCGCGAGGCGCTGCGCATCGCGCCCGCCAATCTAAGAAAAGCCTTGTGAACCAACTTCAGCTATTCCTGCCTTGCGCCGCCGGCGTCGAGGGCTTTCTCGCCGACGAGGTGCATCGCCTGACGGGCCTGGCCGGCGACGACCTGCTCACCGGCCGCGGCGGCGTGATGCTGCGCGCATCCTGGCGCGACGCGATGCGGCTGAACCTGCACAGCCGTCTGGCGCAGCGCGTGCTGGTGCAGCTGTCCCATACGCCTTACCGCAGCGAGAACGACCTGTACGAGGCGGCCAGCGCCGTGGCCTGGGAGATCTGGTTCACCACCAAGGAGAGTTTCAAGGTCGAGGTGACGGCGCAGCACAGCCCGCTGAAAAGCCTGAACTTCGCCGGGCTCAAGATCAAGGACGCGGTGGCCGACCGCTTTCGCAACAAGCGCGGCGAGCGGCCGAATGTCGATACCCAGTGGCCCGACATCCGCATCTACGCCCACCTCACCACCGACACTGCCACGCTCTACATCGACACCTCGGGCGAGCCGCTCTTCAAGCGCGGCTGGCGCGAGGACAAGGGCGAGGCGCCGCTGAAGGAAACCCTGGCCGCGGCCATGATCGCCGCCAGCGGCTGGGACGCCGCGACGCCGCTGTACGACCCCTGTTGCGGCAGCGGCACCATCGCCATCGAAGCCGCGCAGGTGGCCTGCAACATCGCGCCGGGCCAGCTGCGCAGCTTCGCCTTCGAGAAAATGCTGCCTTACCAGGCCCATGTCTGGAAGGCGCTGTGGGAAGAGGCCAGGGCGCAGCAGCGGCCGGCGAGCGCGCCGGTCTTCGGCAGCGACGTGGCCTTTCGCATGGTCGATTTCGCGACACGCAACGCGGGCCGCGCCGGCGTCGCCGACACGGTGCAGCTGCGCGGCGGCGACGCCTTGCAGCGCATGCCGCCCAGCGAGGAGCCCGGCGTGATGCTGGTCAACCCGCCCTATGGTGAGCGCATCGAGACCGCCGGCGTGGCCGGCCGCAGCCAGGGTGGACGTGAACGCGCCGAAACCGAGGACGGCGGTGACTTCTTCAATCAGCTGGCCGCCCATTGGAAGAAGAACTACCCGGGCTGGACCGCCTGGATCCTCACCCCCGACCTGAAGCTGCCATCGCGCATGCGGCTGAAGGAATCGCGCCGCGTGCCGATGTGGAACGGGCCGATCGAATGCCGGCTGTTCCGCTTCGACATGGTCAAGGGCTCGGCCCGCGCCAAAGATGCAAGCCCTGGTTCTTGATACCAACATCGTCCTGGACCTGTTCGTCTTCGACGACGCGGCGGCCAAGCCGCTGAAGGCCGGGCTGGAGCGGGGCGACTGGGGCTGGGTGGCGACCCAGGCGATGCGGGACGAGCTCGAACGCGTGCTGGACTACCCGCACATCGGCTCCCGGCTGGCCTTCTACCAATTGCAGGCGGCCGACGTGCTGGCGGGCTTCGATCGCCACGCCCGCATCGTGGAAGTGCCGGCCAAGGCGGGCCTCACTTGCAGCGACCCGGACGACCAGAAGTTCATCGACCTGGCGGTGCAGCACAGGTGCCTTCTGCTGAGCAAGGACGCCGCGGTGCTCACCATGAAAAAGCGCCTGGCGGCCCTCGAGGTCAGCGCGCTGTGCGCAATCCCGGCCTCTGTTACTTGAACTGCGGCTGTCGCTCGAGGAACTTGCTCAGATTGGCCGCTGCCTGGGCGCGCACCTTGTTGCGTATCACCGGCGTCCAGCCCAGCAGCACGCCCGGCGCACCCAGGGCCTGGCGCGACCAGCGCCAGAAGTCGAAGCGGTCCTTGTGCCGCGCGATCTGTCCGGCCGGGTTGAATTCGAAGTTCGCGTCGATGCTGTTGTCCACGATGCGGCCGGTGGCGCTGAAGCGATAGTGCGCGTCCCAATGCGCGGCGCCGCGGGTCGCGTCGGCCCGTATATCGCGATAGTCCAGTTTCCAGACGTCGGCGCCCTTGGCCCGCATTGCCTCGCACAGCATGCGCCACATCCCTGTCACTTCGCGCTTGCCGCGCAGCGCGAACACCTCGTCGTCGAACACGGCGTCGGGCGCGTAACAGCGCGCCATGGTGTCCGCGTCCAGCCGGGCGAAGGCGCCGTAGAACATCTCGATGGTCTGCTGGTTGGGGTGCATTTCGTTTCCCTGTAACTAGAGCGCTTTGGGTATGGCGGCTGCGAGGAAATCGTACACCGCGCGGATACGCGGGCTGGTGCGAATTTCGCGGTGCACGGTGAGCCAGATCGGAATGGGCGGGATCTTGAGCGTGGGCAACAGCGGCACCAGCTGGCTGTCGGTACGCGCCAGGTAGTCGGCGAGGAACCCCACGCCCAGGCCGGCCCGCACGGCTTCCCAATAGGCGATCAGGTCGTCGGTGCGAAAGGCAAAGGCCTCGCGCCCCACCGGATGGCCGAAGCCGGCGAAGGCGCGCAGGATCGCTTCGTCGCGATCGCCGCCGATCAGCTCATGGTTCAGCAGGTCGGCGATCTGCCGCGGCGTGCCGCGGCGTCGCAGGTAGTCGCGATGCGCGTAGGTGCCGAGCGTGACCCTGGCGATGCGCTTGGCCACCAGGCTGGCCTGGTCGGGCTGGACCATGCGCAGTGCGATGTCGGCTTCGCGGCGCAGCAGGTTGCTCACCTGGTTGCTCGCCACCAGCTCGACCTGTACGTCGGGCAGGGCCGTGCGCATCTGCGCCAGCACCGGCGGCATCACGAAGCAGGCGACCGGCTGGCTGGCGGTGATGCGCACGCTGCCGGAAATGCCGGCCTGCGCGCCGGAGACGCTGCGCACCAACTGATCCGCGCTACCTTCCATGGCCCTGGCCGAGTCGGCCAGCCGCGCCGCCATCTCGGTCGGCAGCAAGCCGCGCCCGGTGCGTTCGAACAGCACCACCCCCAGCTGACTTTCCAGCTCGGCGATATGACGCCCCAGCGTGGGCTGGGTGGATCCCAGCGCGCGGGCTGCGCCCAGCAGGCTGCCATGGTCGAGCGCGGCCAGGAATGAACGGATCAGGCTCCAGTCGAATTGGCTATTCATTCTTGAATAACTGATATGGATGGTTAGGCGATTGTGGAATAGGCGAGAGGTTTCCACAATGACGCTATCGCCACTTCATTGCCGGAGTCCTCCATGCCCTCAGCCTCTTGCGTTCTCATCCTCGGTGCCCGCGGCCGCTTCGGCCTGGCCGCTACCCGGGCTTTCGCCCAGGCCGGCTGGAAGGTCTATGCCCAGGTGCGGCCTGGCGCGAGCGGCCCGGCCATCGCCGGCGTGCAGTGGTTGCAAGCGCAGCCCGGCGACACGGCTGCGCTTGCGGCGGCGGCGAATGGAGCCGACGTGGTGGTCCAGGGCTTGAGCCCGCTCTACACCCACAAGGCCTGGGCCGCCGACATGCCTGGCCTGACGCAAGCGGCCATCGACATCAGCCGCAAGCTGGGCGCCACCTTGCTGTTGCCCGCCAGCGTCTACAACTTCGGCGCCGCGATGCCGCCGGTATTGCACGAGGACACGCCGCAGCGGCCCACCACCTTCAAGGGACGCATGCGCGTCGCCAGCGAGCAGCAGATCCGCGAGGCGACGCAGGACGGCCGCATGAAGGCCGTGGTCATCCGCGGGGGCGACTTCTTCGGCAGCGGCACGGGTTCGTGGCTGGACCTGGTGATGGCCAAACAACTGCGGCAAGGCAAGTTCACCTACCCCGGCGCGCTGGATGTGCCGACCACCTGGGCCTACCTGCCGGACATGGCACGCAGCTTCGTCAAGGTGGCCGAACAGCGGCACCGGCTGCCGGCGTTCGAGACCCTGCATTTCGGCGGCTATCAGCTCACGGGGCAGGATTGGGTCGATGCGGTGGCCCCCATCGCACGGGAACAGGGCTGGGTGAAATCCGATGCGGCCTTGCGCGTGACATCCGTCTCATGGACGCTGATGCGCGCACTCGGCCTGTTCATTCCGACCGTGGCCGCTTTGTGCGAGATGCGCTACCTGTGGCGCACGCCGTATGCGCTGGCCAACGCCCGGCTGGTGGCGCTGATCGGCGAGGAGCCGCGCACGCCGTTCCCGCAGGCCTTGCGCAAGGCCCTGGACGAACTGGGGATGTTGGCGCCCAATAGCGCTGCGGCCGGATGGGTCTCACTGTCGCCGCGTTGAAGGAGACTGCCATGGACCGTCGCCAATTCATTCGCGTTGCCGGCGGCGGCGTCATCGCCTCGGCTGTCGCGCTTCCGCTCGCCGGCTGCTCCAGCGACTACCCGGCCGAAGCGGTGCAAGCCTGGCAAGGCCCCGGGGCCGATGGCGGCGACGTGCGCCGCTGGATCCTGAGCTACGCGATCCTCGCGCCGCACTCGCACAACCTGCAGTCCTGGTTGGTCGACCTGCGCCAGCCCAACGAGATCTGGCTGTACTGCGATCTCACGCGGTTGCTGCCGGAAACTGATCCGTTCTCGCGCCAGATCATGATGAGCCAGGGCACCTTCCTGGAACTGCTGGATCTGGCCGCGCGGCGCCGGGGCCTGCGCGCGGACATCGAGCTGTTCCCCGAAGGCGAATTCGGCCCCGACAAGCCGGATAGGCGGCCCACGGCGCGCATTCGCTTGGCCCCGGACGCAACCGTCGCCCCGGACCCGCTGTTCGAGCAGATCCTCAGGCGCTGCACCAACCGCGAGGCCTATGAATCGCGCGAGCCGGCCGCAGCCGCGGTGAAGGCCATTGCCGACAGCGTGGCCGCCTTCCCCATCCGCACCGGCTTCGTCGGCGCGGCCGAGCCGCAGGCCCTGCAGCAGCACCGCGCGATCGCGATGGAAGCCTGGCGCATCGAGCTGGTGACGCCGCGCACGATCATGGAGTCGTACAAGGTGCTGCGAGTCGGGCCGCGGGAGATTGCGCAGCACCGCGATGGCCTGTCCATCAACACTCCGATAGTGCGGGCCCTCACGGCGTTGGGCCTGTTCGACCGCAGCAAGGCGCCGGGGCCCGATGACGCGGCGACCACCGGGCAGATCAAGGATTTCAATGCCAAGATCGCGGGCACTCCGGCCTTTTTCTGGATGGTGACCGAGGGCAATGGGCGCAAGACCCAGGTCAACGCGGGCCGCGCCTATGCGCGCGCACAATTGGCCGCCACGGCGCAGGGGCTGTCCATGCAGCCGCTCTCGCAGGCCCTGCAGGAATATCCCGAGCAGGCCCAACCGTACGCGCAGATCCATTCACTGCTGGAGGCGCCGCCGCGCTACACCGTGCAGATGTGGACGCGCCTGGGCTTTGCACCGCCGGTGGGTCCGGCGCCGCGGCGCGGCGTGGACGCCCACGTCCTCAAGGCTTGACGCAAGTCAGGTTTCGGTTTCCTGCGCCAGCCGCAGCAGCAGGGCGTCGAACGCGTACGCCACTGTGGCGGCGCGGACGGCGGCGCGGTCGCCATCGAAGCGCTTCACCTCGCTGGTCAGGCGTCCGTCGACCATGAAGCCGAACCAGACGGTGCCCACGGGCTTGTCCTTGCTGCCGCCGCTGGGGCCGGCGATGCCGGTCACCGCCACGCTGACTCGCGCGCGTGAATGACGCACCGCGCCGAAGGCCATGGCCCGCGCCACCACTTCGCTCACCGCGCCGTGGGTGTGGATGAGGGCCGCGTCCACGTCCAGCAGCTCGGTCTTCGCCTCGTCGGAATAGGTGACGAAGCCGCGCTCGAACCAGTCGCTAGACCCGGCCAAGTCGGTGCAGGCCGCGGCGATCATCCCGCCGGTGCAGCTCTCGGCCGTTGCCAGCATCCAGCCGCGGTCCACCAGGGCCGCCGCCAGCTCTTTTGCGTCTCTCATGCCCAGAACCTCCATATCGCAATGACCAGCAGCGTGCAGAAGGCCGCCACCAGGTCGTCGAAGATGATGCCGAAGCCGCCGCGCCAGCCGAAGCCGTGGAACAGGTCGTCGGCCCAGGCCACGGGCCCGGGCTTGACCGCGTCGAACACGCGGAACAGCGCAAATGCGATGAACTGGCCCCAGAAGCCCACGGGCATCAACAGCCACAGCACGATCCAGAAGGCCACCACTTCGTCCCAGACGATGCTGCCCGGGTCCAGCACGCGCATGCGCCCCGCCGTGACGGTGCAGGCCCACCAGCCGATAGCCAGCGATGCCGCGATCACCCAACCGATGGTGGCGGGCGACAACCAGCTTTGCATCACGACGAACGCAAGCCAGGCCCAGAGGGTTCCCGCGGTGCCGGGCGCGACCGGCGACAGGCCGGAGCCGAAACCCAGCGCAATGCAATGGGCCGGATGCGACAGCATGAAACGCGGGGTGGGCCGGATCAGGGGCGGGCGCAGCGGCGGGTTGAGCGGGATGTTCATGGGTTCTGGAGGGCGAGGGCGCCTGGTTTGCCGGAGCAGCTGCCATGGCGCTTTCGGAATTCTCGCGGCGAAACCGGCGCGTCGCCACGCCACAAACCCAGCCCGGCTTTTCTCGCGTGCGCTTGCTGCCGGGCGTAGGGGCCGGGATCATTGTGGAAGCGATACGACCATGCATAGCCGCGCTTGACCATCCATGCGCCCAGGTCGTCGTCGCCCAGGCTGACGTGCGCCAGCGCGCGATGGTAGCTGTCGGTCGCGCGGCTTCGCACTTCCACTTGCCGGCGCAGCACGCGGGCAGCCAGCGCGTCGCGCGCCTGGCTGCCGAACGCCTGGCAGATTTCCGGCGCGTCGATGCCCTGCAGGCGGATCTGGCGCGGCGCCCCACCCGACGCCGGGCGCACCCACAGCGTATCGCCGTCGGTCACATGGGTCACTGTGCCGGCGAAGTCGCCGGCTGTTGCCGAGACGGAAGCGGCCAGCAGCAAGCTCGTGCCGATGAGGTGCCGCCAGCGCATCATGGCGACGCGAAGTGATCGAAGGAGCCGTAGTGTTTCTGCATCGCCCGGCCGGCGCCATCCAGCAACCGGATGCCGGGGGTGGATTCGATCTGGCCGATGCGGGTGACGCTTGTGCCCGACTGATTGGCCGCGGCCTGGACGGCTTCGCGCTGGGCCGCTGGTGCGGTGAAGGCAAGCTCGTAGTCGTCGCCGCCGGCGAGCACATATTCCAGTTGCAGCTCGGCATTCAATTGGCCCGCAGACGCCATCAGCGTGGCCGCTGGTTCGGCGTGGATCGACGCGCCCACGCCGGACTGCCGCAGCACATGACCCAGGTCGCCGAGCAGGCCGTCGCTGATGTCGATGGCCGAAGTGGCGATGCCGCGCAGCGCCTGGCCCAGTGCGACGCGCGGCGTCGGCTGCTCCATGCGCGCGCGCGCCGCCTCGAAGACTTCAGCCGGCACGGTCAGTGTCCCGCGGAACACCTCCAGCGCCAGCCGCGCGTCGCCCAGCGTTCCGCTCACATAGATGTCGTCGCCGGCTCGCGCCCCCGAGCGCAGCAAGGCTTGGCCTTGCGGGACTTCGCCGAAGACAGTGATGCAGATGTTCAGCGGGCCGCGGGTGGTGTCGCCGCCCACCAGCTCGCAGCCGTGCATGTCGGCCAACGCCAGCAGTCCGCGCGAAAAGGGCTCCAGCCAGGCTTCTTCGGCCCGGGGCATGGCCAGGGCCAGAGTGAAAGCCAGGGGCTTGGCGCCGCAGGCAGCCAGATCGCTCAGGTTCACCGCCAGTGCCTTGTGCCCCAGCTTTGACGGCTCGACGGTGGAAAGAAAGTGCCGGCCCTCGACCAGCATGTCGGAAGACACGGCCAGCTGCATGCCCGGCGCGGGTGAAAGCAAGGCGCAGTCGTCGCCGATGCCCAAGGTATGGCGGCGGACGGGGCGCTTGAAGTAGCGGTCTATGAGGTCGAATTCACCCATGGGGCGATTGTCGCGGTAACTGTTCCATACCTACGCGGTTCGCTTTACAGCTGGTTGCATAGCATGCTAAAGTTCGCAAAAATTCAGGGGGCTCCAATGAGAGTTACAAGCATCGCTCGCGTACAGCGGGCTCTTGCATTGCTGTTCAAGCTGCACATTCTGGCGATCATTTTTTTGTGGAGCCCGATCACCGCGGCACAGACAGATGACTGGCCGGTCTTCAACTCCTACGACTTGCGTTACTTGTGGGGCGACCGCTATCCGTTCAGCCCCAACTTCCCAACCGCGCAGGAGGCCTGCGCCTTCGCGTGGAAGCCCCAAGGCCAGGTTCGACAACGCAACAATGGGCACTTTTACGCGATCTACAGCTACCTGGGCGCCGGGGTGCCGAACAGCCCCGCAAAGCGCTACTGCATGTCCAGGTATTTGCCGACGGCCGGCGGGCCCGCCGTGGATGACTCAGCGGACTACATCGTTACCGGCTACGGCATGGTGACTTTGGCGGAGATCAAGCTGCGGGGAGGTGACCACACGAAAGCCCTTCCTGCCGGGCCCGCCTTGCCACATGTCGCGGAAGTCACGCAGAACGGCGCGCCCGTCAGCGGCAAGGCTGTCAGCATCCTTGCCGGTAGCAGGCACATCAGCGGAGTGACAGACAGTGCCGGGCAGTTCCATTTCCCGTACATTCCGCCTTATACCGGGGGCATCACAGAAGCGGTCACGGCATCGTGCAGCGGTTGCGTCAAAACCGCACAGAAATCCGTGCAGGTCCATGCGAACGAAAGCTGCGAACGCAAGGGCAACCCCATCCTTCCAGCCACGGGAGAGAAGGAGCAGATCGAATCCGACTGGGCCGACGCCAGCCCGCATGGGTTGAGCTTCACACGCCACTACCGCAGCTACTCCATGCTGCAGGCGGGCTTGGGCCCCCGGTGGTCGCACAACTATGCGGCAGGACTCACAGGCGGCGACCTCGAGGCCATCGTGGACCTGCCCGGCGGCGACAAGGCCTTGTTTCGCCGCGGCAGCAATACGTCCGCCTGGGTCGAAGACAGCCGCCGCGACAGTCTGGCCGACACCGTCGGTGGCAAGATCTATACCCGCGCTGCCGATGAAAGTCGCTGGCAGTTCGATGCCGCAGGTAAGCTCATATCCGTCACCCAGCGCAACGGCTGGACCATGAGCCTTGCATACGACTCGGCCAACCAGCTCACCCGCGTCGTCAACGCGTTCGGCCGCGCAATTCAATTCGGCTATGACGCGCAAGGACGGCTCACCGGCATCAGTACTCCTGACGGCAAGTCCATCGCCTATGGTTACGACGGCCTGGGCCGATTGGCCAGCGTCATCTACCCGGACAACGGTTCCCGCAACTACCTGTACGAGGACCCGCGTCACACCGCAGCGCTCACGGGTGTCGTCGACGAAGCTGGTACCCGCTACGCCACCTTCACCTATGACCAGGCAGGCCGTGCCACCTCCACCAGTCATACGGGCGGTGCGGACAGCTATAGCGTTAGTTATCTGCAAGGCGACACCGGCAGCACTCTGGTTGCCGGCGGCACGGTGGACCCCGCCATCTATCGCACCACCGTCCAGATCAGCGACCCACTGGGCACCACCCAGAGCTATACATGGGTGGGCGGCGATGGCCAAGTCCGACTTTCGAGCGCCAGTGGCGCGGCCGATGGCAATCAATTGGCCAATCGCAGTCTTGGCGCTTACAACCTGCCTGAGCGCGAAACCGATTTTCTCGGCATCTCCACCGCCTACACCTGGGACCTGAGTCGCCAGCTCCAGCTGTCCACCACCAGAGCCGAAGGCCGGCCTGAAGCGCAGACCAGTTCCGCGGAGTGGCACCCGAGTTTCCGTCTGCCTTCCAGGATTACTGAGGCCGGCCGGAGCACAGCCTACAGCTACGACAACCTGGGCAACACGCTCAGCGAAACGATCACCGACACGGCGACCGGCGAAGCGCGTAACTGGCGGTGGACATACAACGCCCAAGGCCTGCCTGACTCCATGACGGACCCAAAGGGCGGTGTGTGGAAGTACGGCTATGACACTGCCGGCAATCTCACCAGCGCCAAGAACCCGCTGGGCCACGAAGCAAGCTACAGCTACGACGCGGCCGGCCGCGTCACCAGCCAGACCGCGCCGAATGGCTTGATCACGGCCTACAGGTATGACGCACGTGGCCGCCTTGTTTCGCAAAACCGCGGCGGCGAAATCTCCACCTTCGGCTACACGCCAGCTGGCCAGCTGGCCAGCGCAAGCCTGCCCAACGGCTTCCAGACCAGCTACAGCTACGACGCCGCCCAGCGTCTGATCGCTGCCACTGATAACCGCGGCAACAGCGTGAACTACACGCTGGATGCGATGGGCAACCGCATCCGCGAGGAAGTCAAGGACGCTACGGGCAACATCGCCCTGGTTACGGCCCGCGTCATCAACAGCTTGAACAAGGTCGCCGCCATCCAGGGCTCGGTCGGCCAGACTACGCAACTCGCCTACGACGCCAACGGCGAGCCCATCGCGCAGACCGACCCACTGAACCAGACCACCCGGCAAGCGCTGGACGGATTGCGCCGGACGACTGCCACCACGTTTGCGGACAACACCTCGGCCACTCAAGCCTGGAACCAGCTGGATCAACTCACCAAGGTCACCGACCCCAAGGGTGTTGCGACCAGCTACCAGACCAATGCCTTCGGCGAAGTCATGAGCGAGACGAGCCCTGACATCGGCGTGATGACGTACACGCGTGATGCCAACGGCGAGGTGACCAGCATCCAGGACGCTAAAGGCCAGGTCAACCACATCGAGCGCGACGCGTTGGGCCGGCCCACCGTCATCGAATACGCGCAAGGCCACAATGCCAACTTCAGCTATGACGCTGCCGGCCACGTCACACGCATCGAAGACAAATCGGGTGGCACGATCTACCAGCGCAATGCCCAGGGCCGCATCCTGGCTAAGACCCAGACCGTCAACGACAACCCGAGCAGTCCGACGCAGCTCTCCATCACCTACGGCTACCAAGGCGGCGAACTCTCCAGCATCGGCTACCCCAGCGGGCTGAAGGTGTTCTACAAACGCGCAGCCGGCCGCATCACCGACATCGACGTTCAAGAGCCGGCGAGCCGCGGCAAGACATCGGCTGTCATCCCGTTCGTGAGTGACCTGACCCACACCGCGCTGGGCCAGCCCAAATCCTGGCGATGGAACAGCGGGGATGCGGCCAGTCGGACCTTTGACACCGATGGCCGGATGACCCAAAGCGAGATCGCCAGCTACAGCTACGACGTAGCCTCGAAGATCACGGGCATCACCCAAAGCCTGTGGGCGCAGCGCACCGTCACGATGGTGGTCAACGGCAAGAGCCAGACAATCACCGAGCTGTACCAGACCCCCATCAGCTGGACGGCCAGCTATGACGCCAGGAGCCGCCTGACCAGCTTTGCGAGAGCGGGCGCGGAGACCAAATACAGCTACGACGCCAACAGCAACCGCCTGACAGGGATCGACCAAACCACCGGCGACGTGGATCTGGAAGGCGCTTTCGATCAGCCCCACTTCACCCAGTCCGCCAGTCAGAGCCTGAACATCGACGCCGCCAGCAACAAGCTGCTGGGCTTCACCCAGACGGTAACCAAGACCCACGGCGGCAACCCCGTCAGTAGCGTCACCAGCAACGTCAACTACAGCATCGACGCCAACGGCGCGATGACCAGCGACGGTTTGCGCACCTTCGAATACGACGATTCAGGCCGCCTGGCCAAGGTCAAGATCGTCAAGGATGGTGAAGCCGCAGCGGTGGACTACATGTACAACGCTATCGGCCAGCGCGTCTTTAAGAGCGAGCCGCAAGCCGAGCAGACGCTACCCAAAGAGGAAGACCTCGGGCCTGGGTTTATGAATTGGCTGAAGAAGCAATTCGGCTGGATGTTCACCAAGGGCAGCGGGGCCAAGGCCAGCATCGGCATGGCCTTCGTCTACGGCGACAGTGAAATTCCGCAGTGGGCGCTGCTGGGTGAGTATGACAACGGATCAGCGCTGGGCAAGGGCAGGACCGAATACATCTGGCTGCCGACGGAAGACGGGCAGGCTATCCCGATCGGGCTGTACAAGAATGGCAAGTTCTATTCCGTCCACAGCGATCACTTGGGCACGCCCAGGCTGATGACCGATCAGGACAGGAAGCCGCTGTGGCAGTGGCCTTACTCGGGGTTTGGTAGTAACAGGACCACAGGGCCACTCGCAGCAATCACCATCAGCAGCAATCAAGCCGCGCTGAAGCGCACGAAGCCTCTCATTGAAGTCAACCTTCGCTTTGCAGGGCAGTACTTCGATGACGAGGACAATCTCGCGGACAACCACTTCCGGCTATATCAGCAGACGCAGGGCAGGTACACTCAGCCGGACCCGATAGGGCTTGTAGGAGGATGGAACCGGTTCAGCTACGTGGAGGGGAATCCCTTGATGTACACGGACCCTGAAGGGTTGGTGGCACAAGGCATTGTAGATTTCGGCGCCGGCATGGGAGACGTAATACTGTTTGGCCAAGGGCAGCGTCTGCGCGATCTATTCGATGTAGATGGTGGTATCGATCAGTGCTCCGACGAATACAGTGCAGGGGAATGGGCTGGTATTGCAGCCAGCATGGCGACCGGGCTAGCAGGAGGTCTAAAAGCCGCGGGTGCAAAGGGTGCTGGCAAGGAGTTCTCGCATTGGATTCCCAATCGAATGGGTGGACCGCGGTCAACGTGGAACGGTAACTTCGTGCCGGCCGCGACGCATGCACTTTCGGATCCCTATCGCTATAGATTCATGCCGAGGCCGTGGAAGGCACAAAACCCGATGCCGAATGCGGCTTCGCAGCAATGGACGCGTATTCCCAACGCGTACAAAGGCGGCGCTGCTGGTGCTGGATATGGCGCGGCGGGCGCCGCGCAGACAGGATGCTCATGCCGTCGTTGAAATCTTTACTGGGCGCCCTATTCGGCGCATCGAACCGACTCTCTGATCTGGAGAAGCGGATTCTGGTCTACGTTCGAGCACAGCTTGCCGAGCGGCTCCTTCCCCTGTGGGACAAACAGATCCATGCGATCAACAAAGTTCAAAGACTGCCTGAAGGCGTCGAAGTCAACTTCTATCGGATGAGGGGCGGCCGCCCAACCTTTGACGCTGAGTTGGCATTTCCAAATAAGGCCGAGGAGCTGCAGCTCGCGAAGCTGGAAATGAAGCTTGCGAACGTTCGCCAGAAGCTCGTTGCGCGCGTTTGGTGTGTCAAGGGCTTCCTCTTTTCGATCGAGTACGAGGGAAGCATCAACTACTTTGAAGAGGCCGCAGGTTTGGATACACCGTCGGAGCTGCACATTGACTGTGAGTTGACCGCAGACTTAGCTGCTCCACACTGAAACCTCCTGCGAAAAAGAGCCACCTGCAAGCCCTCTTGGCCCGCCAAGGCTGTGGGTTCCGGATGGCCTTGCTTCGCCCGCCCGTTAGGTCCTGATTGGTCGATGACGGCCAGAAGCGCGGAGTAGCTCATTTTCGGCGGTTCAGGGAACCATGTTGAGCAGAAGCTGCGTGATAGATCACTCCCGTCCCCGAAACCGCAACGCCCCCTGCCTCACCACCTCCGCCAGCAACCGCTCACGGCCCTGCTTTTCCCGCAGCCATCGCGCATCGTTGGTGCCCAGCTCCGCGTCCTCGCTGAGCAGCTGCACGCCATGGCTGGCGCCTAGCTTGCGGGCGTGGTCGCCGACGCGCCTGAGGGTCTGCACGATGTGGTCGCGCAGCGGCATGTGCTGGCCGGTGGGCGGGTCCACATAGACGGCGTCCAGGCCGAAGCGGCAGGCCTGGAAGCGGTTGTAGGTATAGACCATGTAATCGTCTTCCTGGGGCATGAACGGCTGCTCGTGCAGGAACCACGAAGCCAGCGCCTGCACGAATCCCGCCAGCGCGGCGGCACGCTCCACCGTCAGCGGCGTGTCGAACACGCGGATCTCGATGGTGCCGTATTCGGGCTTGGGACGGATGTCCCAATAGAAGTCCTTCATGCTCTTGACCACGCCGGTGCGGGTGGTCTTGGAGAAGAACTGGCCGAACTCGTCCCAGCTCAGGGTGAAGGGGGCGCGGCCGGACATGGGAAAGGCGAACACCGAATTCAGCCGCGCGGAATCGAACTGCGTGTCCTGGCCCTGCACGAACGGCGAAGAGGCCGACAGCGCGATGAAGTGCGGGATGTAGCGCGACATGCGGTGCAGCATCAGCAGCGCGGCGTCCGGGTCGGGGCAGCCCACGTGCACGTGCTGGCCGAAGATGGTGAACTGCTTGGACAGGTAGCCATACAGCTCGGAGAGTTCGCGAAAGCGCGGCCGGTCGTAGATGCGCCGCTCATGCCACAGCTGGAACGGATGGGTGCCGCCGCCGACGATTGCGATGTTGAGCTTGTCGGCGCACTTCACCAGCGCGTCGCGGATCTGCGAGAGTTCCGCCAGCACCTGCGAGGGCGTTTCGCAGACACCGGTGGAGATTTCGATCATGCTCGAGGTCATCTCCGGCACGACCGAGCCCGGCAGCGTGTACTTGGCCATCAGCCGCAGCATCTCGTCGGAGTAGGGCGCCAGGTCGTAGTCGTGGGTGTTGACCAGCTGCAACTCCAACTCCACCCCCAGCGAGAGCGCCGCCGACTTCTGGAAGGGCTCCAGGACGATGGGTTCGGCGGGGTTGCTTACCGGTACTTGCACGGGCTTATCCACGCAGTTCTCCCGGCAGGGTGTTGAGCGGCGTTGTGTCGGCCAACGAGGGTCTGGAGCTTTCACCGACGCGGAAGATCGCGAAGGTCGCGAAGATCGCGCCCAGCACTTCCATCAGCAGGATAGCGGGCAGGGCGATGCTGGCAATGCGCGGGCCCAGCGTCAGCGATGAGGCGACGAACTGGGAAACCAGCAGCAGCGCGACCGACGACATCGGCGACATCGCGCAGCCGGTCCAGAAGGCCTGGCGCCAGTTCGTGCCGCTGCCCCAGTTGGCGGCGCCCACGCCCAGCACCTTGGCCACGCCGCGCGCCAAGACCATGGCCACGACCAGGCTGGCCACGGCGGGGTTCCAGTCGGCCTTGGCGGCCACCACCGACACCAGGACGAACATCAGCATCGTAAGCAGCGATGACGCGGTGCCCAGCTGGCGTGGCCAGGCCCAGGGCCGCGGGTTGAGCTGCTTGAGCATCATGCCTCCCAGCAGCGCGGCCAGCGGCGCCGATCCGCCGAAATGGGCAGCCAGCGCGGTGGCGGCGGTGATCAGGGCGATCAGCAGCATCGAAGTGTTCTCGCTGGTCGGGCTCATCACGCGCAAAGCCGTACGCAGCGCCAGCGCCAGCACGGCGGCGACCACGAACGACACGCCCAGGACCACTGCCACCGGAAACAGCAGCTCGCCCAAACTGGTATGGGCCCGGTGCATCACGCCGGCGCGCGCACTGACCAGCGTCAACGCATACAAGGTGCTGAGGGTCGACAGCACCATGGCCCGTTCGGTCACCGGGCCCGAGGCGCGCGTGTCCATGATGACGCGGCTGAGCACGGCGGGCGAAGCAGCCATCGCCACCAGTGCCACCGCTTCGGCCACAGAGGGCTGCACGCCCATCCAGCGTAAGGTGTAATAGACAAACAGCGCCGTGAGGGTGCATTCCAGCAGGCTTTGCAGCAGCACCATCGGGTTGTGGCGGAACCAGCGCAAGGCGATCCGTCCCCCGGCCTCGAACAGCACGACCGAAACGCCCAGTTCCAACAGGAACAGGCCAATGCCTTGCAGCGGCCAGGCCCCACCCGAAAAGCCACCCAGGCCGGCCAGTGCGCCGATCATGGAATAGCCGACGACTTTCGGCAGGCCGGTATGGCGTTGCAGCAGATGGCCCGCCGCCGCGGCGACAGCCAGCAAGATGGACCATTGCACCGTGGGCAGGCCCGCCGAGGGCTTGAGCCAGTCGGCCCAGATGGCCATGATTTCGTTCATGAGCTTGGGCCGCTCAATGCAGCACGCGGCTGGTGCCGTCGTCGAGCACGAACGCAGGAATCTCCACGTCGAAGCGCACGCCGTCTTCGGCCACGCAGAAATAGCTACCTTGCATGGTACCGGCGGAGGTACGCAGCCTGCAACCGCTGGTGTACTCGAAGGCTTCGCCCGGCTTGAGCAGAGGCTGGTGCCCGACCACGCCCAGGCCCTTCACCTCTTCCACTTCGCCCGCCGCGTTGGCGATGATCCAGTGGCGCGCGATCAGCTGGGCCGGGACCTCACCGGTATTGGTGATGGTGATGGTGTATGCAAAGCTGAACAAACCCTCTGCCGGCGCCGATTGCTCGGGCAGGTATTGGGGTTCGACTTCGACACGGAACTGGTACTTCGCCATCCGGCAATCCTACCCGGTTCGATCGCACCCACGCGATTTGCGAGAATCGGGGCATGAGCAAAATCCACCGCATCGCTCCCTCCATCCTCTCGGCCGACTTCGCCCGCCTGGGCGAGGAGGTGAAGAATGTGGTCGCGGCGGGCGCCGACTGGATCCATTTCGACGTGATGGACAACCATTACGTGCCCAACCTGACGTTCGGGCCGATGATCTGCTCGGCCTTGAAGCCGCATGCCAAGACACCCGACGGCAAAGCCGTCCCGATCGACGTTCACCTGATGGTGCAGCCGGTGGACGCGCTGGCCCAGGCCTTCGCCGAGGCCGGCGCCGACTACATCAGCTTCCACCCTGATGCCTCGGCGCACGTGCACCGCAGCGTGCAGGCGATCAAGGCCAGCGGCTGCAAGGCCGGACTGGTGTTCAACCCGGCCGCCCCCATGGACGTGCTGGACTGGATGATCGAGGACATAGACCTCATCCTGATCATGAGCGTCAACCCGGGCTTCGGCGGCCAGGGCTTCATCGACTCGGCGCTGCGCAAGATCGAGCAGGCTCGCCGGCGGATCGAAGCTTGCGGCAAGGATATTCGCCTCGAAGTGGACGGTGGGATCAAGCCCGACAACATCGCCCGGGTCGCGGCGGCAGGCGCCGATACTTTCGTCGCCGGCAGCGCGATCTTCGGCAAGCCCGACTACAAGGGCGTGATCGACACGATGCGCACGGCCCTCAAGGGCTGAACTTCTTCACGGGGTCGTCCGCGCCCTCGCGCACCTTGTCGTAGGTCTGGTCCAGCACCGGGCCTTTGTCGGTATCCACCACGCCGCGCTCGATGTCCTCATAGGCGGCCTGTCCCACGGCGCGGCCCGACGGCTCGCTGGACGCCTGGTTGTCGGCGGACTCGTCGCGCTCATGCGGCATGCGCGGCGTCTGGTCCTGGGTTTCGCCCTGGACGGGCACGGTGTTGCCTTGGCGTTTCGGATTTCGGTTTTTCATGCCGAAATGGTGCGAGCGGCGCCTCTGCCGAATGGTAGGACGCCCCGTGCCGCCGTTGTAGGACATCTCCGGGGCGGCGCGACGTCCTGGGCGTGGGAATTGTCCTACCGCCGAATGCAGCTTCAGCCGACAAACTCGCCCGCCGCCCAACTACGGCTGTTTGCGCATGAGCTTGCTTATGCTGGGGTACGGGTTGCAGTACGGCCCAAACCTAAGGAGATGGTCATGGAGTTGTTCGCTGGAATGCCCGAATGGCTGGTCTGGTGTGCCGCCGGCGTTGCCGGTGCGATTGCCCTGGCCAATCTCGCCGTCATCCTCGAAGCCGCGCTCGAACTGGACGCGGGCTGAGCCTGTCTTCACGGCGGCCGCAGCGCCCGTGGCGCGCGCGTCTTCGCCTTCCCACAAGAAAATAGCCACAGGAGTATTCAATGGCACAGTCCAAGCAGGATGCCCAGCGCAAGTCCAAGGCCACCGAGGTTGCCTTGGCAAAGCAAAAGCAGCTGGAGTCGTTCAGCCAGGGACCGGAAAACCTGTTGACCACCAACCAGGGCGTGGTCATTCCCGACAACCACAACTCGCTCAAGGCCGGCGTGCGCGGACCGACGCTGCTGGAAGATTTCATCCTGCGCGAGAAGATCACCCACTTCGATCACGAGCGCATTCCCGAGCGGGTGGTCCATGCCCGCGGCGCGGGCGCCCATGGCTACTTCGAGCTCACCAAGTCGATGGGCGAATACACGCGGGCCGATTTTTTGCAAGAAGTCGGCACGCGCACGCCGGTCTTCACGCGCTTCTCCACGGTCGTGGGCTCGCGCGGTTCTTCCGACACGGTGCGCGACGTGCGCGGGTTCGCGGTGAAGTTCTACACGCGCGAGGGCAACTACGACCTGGTGGGCAACAACATCCCGGTGTTCTTCGTGCAGGACGCGATGAAGTTTCCCGACCTGGTTCATGCGCTCAAGCCCGAGCCGCAACATGAAATGCCCCAGGCGGCCAGCGCCCACGATACCTTCTGGGATTTCGCTTCGCTGATGCCCGAGACCACGCACATGTTGATGTGGGTGATGTCCGACCGGGCCATTCCGCGCAGCTTTCGAATGATGGAGGGCTTCGGCGTCCACACCTTTCGCTTGGTCAACGCCAAGGGCGTCTCGCACTTCGTCAAGTTCCACTGGAAGCCCAAGCTCGGCAAGCACGGCCTGGTCTGGGACGAGGCGCAGAAGATCGCCGGCAAGGACCCCGATTTCCACCGCCGCGACCTGTGGGAATGCATTGACCAAGGCAACTTCCCCGAGTGGGAGCTGGGCCTGCAGCTGATCCCCGAGGACAAGGCGGAAAGCTTGGGCTTCGACTTTCTCGATCCGACCAAACTCATTCCCGAGGAAATGGTGCCGGTGCTGACGGTGGGCCGGCTGGTGCTCAATCGCAACCCCGACAATTTCTTCTCGGAGACCGAGCAGGTAGCCTTCCATCCAGGTCACGTGGTTCCGGGCATCGACTTCAGCAACGATCCGCTGTTGCAGGGGCGGCTCTTCTCGTACACCGACACGCAGCTGTCGCGCCTGGGCGGGCCGAACTTTCACGAGATCCCGATCAATCGCGGCGTCTGCCCGTTCCACAACTTCCAGCGCGATGGCATGCATCGCATGCTGGTGAACAAGGGCCAGGTCTCGTATGAGCCGAATTCGCTGGCCAGCGGCGCCGAGTTTCGCGTCGACGGCGGCCAGCAGGGGTTCCAGAGCTTCACCGAAGCAATCGAGCCGCCCAAGATCCGCCGCCGCAGCCCGAGCTTCGACGATCACTTCAGCCAGGCCTCTTTTTTCTGGAACAGCCAGAGCCCGGCGGAGAAGGAGCACATCATCGCGGCGTTCCAGTTCGAACTGTCCAAGGTGCAGGTGCCGGCCGTGCGCCAGCGCGTCGTGGACAACCTGGCTCATGTGGACTCCAAGCTCGCCCGCAAGGTCGCGGAGTCGCTGGGAATCGCCGCGCCTGACGCCAAGGCCGCGGCCGGGCGGGCCGGATTCCGCGAAAAGCGCTCCAAGTTGCCGATCGAGGCGTCGCCCGCATTGAGCATGGATGTGAACGGTCACGGCATCGCGACCCGCAAGGTGGCGGTGTTGGTGGCCAACGGCGTCGAGATCGGTGCCCTGAGGGTCATCCAGCAGGCTCTGCAGGAGGCGGGAGCGAGCAGCCGCATCGTGGCAGCTCATCTGGGCTTTGTGGCTACCTCATCGGGCCAGCAACTTGCTGTGGACCATACGCTGGAGAACATGCCGTCGGTCATGTTCGACGCGGTGCTGGTTCCCGGCGGTGCAGCCAGCGCGCAAGCCCTGACGCGCAATGGCGACGCCGTGCACTTTGCGCTGGAGGCCTATAAGCACTGCAAGACCATCTGCGTGATCGGTGAGGGCGTCCAGTTGCTGCGCACGCTGGGCATTGGCGCGGGCGAGGGTGGCCCAGCCGTGCCGGGCGTGGTGATCGGCAAAAACGACCCGCCCCTGCGCGCGCAGCTGGCACAGGAATTCATTGCCGCGATGGCGCGCCATCGCCATTGGACGCGGCCCAACGTCGAGGCGGTCCCCGCCTGACCCGCGCCCCAGGCCGTGTTGCAGCGCGGCACAAGGGCGTTCCTACGCGCCCTTGACTCACTCGCTTACTCCCGGGTCGCGCCTCCTGCTCCCAAATACTCCCCGGTGGCCGGCGCGGGGCCGGCTGCGAAACAGCGCATTCGTGCAGGAGAGATCACCATGGCATCCAGCAACCAAGGCGGAAACCAGGGCGGTGGCGGCAAGGGCGCAGGCCAGGGCGGCAAGCAAGGCTCATCCACTCGCGGCTTTGCTTCGATGGATCCGGCGCGCCAAAGAGAAATCGCAAGTGAAGGCGGCAAGGCGGCCCACGAGAAGGGCACCGCCCATGAGTTCACGTCCGAAGAAGCCCGTCAAGCCGGTAGCAAGGGCGGCCAGGTAGCGCATGAAAAGGGCACGGCCCATGAATTCGATTCGGAGGAAGCCCGTGCGGCTGGCCGCAAGGGTGGCCAAGCCAGCGGCGGCCACCGCAGCGGCGGTCAAAGCGGCAGTCAAGGCGGCAATCAGGGCGGAAATCAAGGCGGCAGCCGTTAAGGGCAGCTCCCGCTGGATGGGGCGGCGGCCCCTTTTTTTCGGCTCCTGGTTGCGTGGCGGCACAATGGCATAGATGCCGACGCCCCACAACACCACGCAAAACCATATCCTGGCGGCTTTTCCCTCCGCAGAGTATGAACGCTTGCTGCCGCACCTCGAGTTGATCCCGATGCCGCTGGGTGAAGTGCTTTACGAATCCGGCGGTCGTTTGCAGCACGTCTATTTCCCCACCACCTCCATAGTTTCGCTGCAGTTCGTGCTGGAAGACGGGGCGTCTGCCGAGATCGCGGTGGTGGGCAATGAGGGAATACTTGGCATATCCCTGTTCATGGGCGGCGACACCACCCCCAGCCGGGCCCTGGTGCGCAGTGCCGGTTATGGCTACAGGCTCAAGGCTCAGTTGTTGCAGCAGGAATTCGGCCGCGCCGGCCCGGTGATGCGGCTGTTGCTGCGCTACACCCAGGCGCTCATCACACAGATGACGCAGACGGCCGTCTGCAATCGGCACCACTCGGTCGAGCAGCAGCTCTGTCGCGCGTTGCTACTGAGCCTGGATCGCTTGTCCACCGATTCCTTGGTGATGACGCAGGAGCTCATTGCCGGCATGTTGGGTGTTCGCCGCGAAGGCGTGACCGAGGCGGCTGGAAACCTGCAGCGCGCGGGCTTGATCCGGTACAGCCGCGGCCGGATCGATGTGCTCGATCGGCCGGGGCTGGAGAAGGCCGTCTGCGAGTGCTACGCCGTGGTCAAGGCGGAGTTCGAGAGGCTGCTGTCGGACATTCCGCGCAGCGACTGAGCGGGATTACTGCCTGGGTTCGCCGTTGCCATTCACCGCGATGGTGGTGCCGGGGGCTGCGGTCATCTGCATTTGATGGTCGCGGCCGCGGAAGTTGTAGGTGACGTCCCAATAGGCCGGCGTTCCGCTGGTGGTGTTCTCGCAGCGGCGCACGTCCTGGGCAGAAGTGGTCGAGCCGTCGCGACCGACGTTGGCGCCGATGACGCCGCCCGCCACCGCTCCGCCCACGGTGGCAATCTTCTTGCCGCTGCCGCCCCCGACCTGGTGTCCCAGCACACCGCCCAGAAGCGCGCCGACTACAGCGCCACCCACGTTGGGTTGGCCACGTGCCGGCTCGGACACCTGTTGGCGCTCGACCCAGCAGCGTTCCGTGGGCGCACCCATCACCGCGCGAACCGACGTCACGGGCGCGTCATAGACCCGCTCGTTGGCGCGTTGGCGAAATGCGTAGTTGGGTGTTTCCATCGGCGCGGCAACTTCGTTGTCGTACTGCCTGCGGCTGTTGACCGGACGCACCGAGGAGATGCTGTTGCCCAGGCCGGACGCGTTCAGAGAGTCGTAGCTGCCGCGTCGCAGGATCGCGCAGCGGCCGCCGAAGTTGGCGTCTTCGCAGACTTCCCAGCGGCCGCGTTCGACCACGACGGAAGACGTGCGGTCATTGAAGCCGTTGCGTTCGAAGTTGCGCACCTGCGTGTCGGCAGTGAAGGCGCGCCCGCGGAAGTTCTCGCCCTCATAGAAAGTGATCTGCGCCGCGGCTTGCGTGGCGAGGATGAGGGCGGATACCGCCAAGACGGTCTTGAGTTGTCTGTTCATTGAAAGGCTCCTGTTTGCCTGTTCAGGTTGCGCGCCAATGCTGAGTTGGTCTGTGCGATCGCGCACATAGGCGCATGAAGCGATTTCGTCCTACACGACCCACTGGCTCATCGGTACGGCAGCGCACAGACGAGCCCGGAGGCCCCGCCTAATCTCGGTTTTGTTGACGCCGTCATCCGCCCAGCGAGCCATCGATGGGCTGTTATCCGAGATTGCAGGAGTACTTCACATGAACCAATTCAGCCGCATTTCCATCCTCGTCGCCGCCGTCGCCCTGACCAGCCTGGTGGGCTGCGCTTCGACCCGTCAGCATGAAAGCCCCGGCCAGTACGTTGACGACACCGCCATCACCACCAAGGTGAAGACCGCCATCTTCAATGAACCCATGCTGAAGTCCGCCGAAATCAACGTGGAAACCTTCAAGGGCCGCGTCCAGCTGAGCGGCTTCGTCAGCTCGCGCGCCAGCATCGATCGCGCCGTTCAGGTCGCGCAAGGCGTGAGCGGCGTCACCTCCGTCGGCAACGACATGCGCCTCAAGTAAGAACGAAATGACCTTCATCCGCGCTCTCTGGTCCTTGCCTGCGGCGACTTTGCCTTGCTTTGTCGCGGCCGTCGTGTTCAGCACGGTGGCGATGGCCAACGTACCCAGCATGGGATGGTGGCAGGGCGCGGTGGCGGCGGAGGCCCCGGCAGTGTCCGTGCCTTTCCCCGAGGTAGCCACGGCTGCCAGGGCCAGGGCGGTCTGCGAGTCCTGTGGCGTAGTGGAAACCATCCGCCGTTTCGAGCCGGTCGGCGAACTGCCCGCCGGCTACGAGTTAACAGTGCGAATGCGCGACGGCTCGACCCGTGTCAGCAGCCTTGCCAACGCGGCCAAGTGGCATACCGGCGACCGCATCATGCTCATAGGGGGCGCGCCGGCTTCCGCCAAACAACTGCCTTGAAGGACCTGATCCTGCTTCGCTCCGTCAGTGGGCGGAAGGATCTTTGGGTCCCATCACCCGGGCATAGGTGGCCTTGTCGGCCTCATAGCAGGCGCAAGAGGCGGCTTCCAAACCTGGCCGATCAAGGATGGTGACCTTGCCGCGGCTGTAGCTGATCAGCCTGTTTTTCTGCAGCGAGCCCGCTGCCTTGGTGACGCCGACCCGGCGCACCCCCAACGCGCCCGCCAGCAATTCGTGCGTGACATGAAACTCCGCCGCATGGGCGCGGTCCTGTGTCATCAGCAGCCAGCGCGCCAGCCGCGCCTCGACCACGTGGAATCGGGTGCACAGCGCAACCTGCGCGAGTTGGTCCATCAACACATAGAGATAGCGCTTGAGTTCCTGCAGCAACACCGGGCTGCGCGCGAGTTGCCGCCTGAATCGCGCCGCGCTCATGCACAGTGCCGCTCCGGAGCCTTGAACCATCGCATGCAGCGGCGATACATCGACGCCAAGTATCAGCGGCGTCCCCAGCATCCCTTCGTTGCCGACCAACCCAACTTCCAGGCTGGCACGCTCGCCAATGGGGGTCATCAGCGAGATCACGCTCGTCATCGGGAAATAGACGTTGCGGATGGTATCGCCCGGCCGCGAAAGAACATCGGCAACGATGAGTTCCACCGACTCGCACTCGCCACTGAAGCGTTCCCTGTCCTTGCGAGGCAGGCCAGCTAGCAGGCGGTTGGCGGGCGGGGTGGTCGGCAACTGGCTCTCCGGTGAATGGACCCGCCAAGCGTGCCGCCAAAGGGACCGCTTGTCTGCGCGGTACCGTACACAACTGCTCAGTTCGCGACAAGGCGATGAAGTGCCGCCGCGAATCGTGGCACGATGACGGCCGTGCATTCGATCAGCCCACGCCCCCTTGCCCTTCAAGCCGCCATCGTCGATCTCGACGGGACGATGGTGGACACGTTGGGCGACTTCGCCGCCGCCTTGAATTGCATGCTGGACGAACTGGGCCTGCCCCCGATCGAACCGGTGGCCATCGAGTTGATGGTGGGCCGCGGCTCGGAACATCTGATACGGTCAGTGCTCGGTCACGTGGGCGCCGCGCCCTCACTGTATGAAGCTGCGTGGCAGTCCTATCAGGCGCACTATCTGGCCATCAACGGCCGGCACTCGGCGGTGTACCCGGGCGTCGTCGAAGGCCTGCGCCTGCTCAAGGACGCGGGCTTGAAGCTCGCCTGCATCACCAACAAGCCCACCAATTTCGCCAAGCCCCTGCTCCAGGCGAAGGGCCTGGCCGGATTCTTCGAGGTGGTTTTCGGCGGCGATGCGTTCGAGCGCAAGAAGCCGGACCCGCTGCCGCTGCTCAAAGCCTGCGACGCATTGGGCTCAAAGCCCGCCTCCACGCTGGTGATAGGCGACTCGAGCAACGACGCCGCGGCCGCACGTGCTGCCGGCTGCCCGGTGCTGCTGGTGACCTACGGCTACAACCATGGCGAGCCGGTGCGTGCCGTGGACGCCGATGGCTTCCTCGATTCGCTGGCCGGCCTGCAGCGATGGCTCAGGCAGGCTTGCCCAGCAGCGCGTCCTTGAGCTTCCAGTCGGCCGGGTTCGGTCCGAGCCAGATGCGCAGCAGCGCGTTGTAGAACTCGGGCTCCTTGAAAGGCTCTCCCTGCGGCACGCCCTTGACGGTGATAACGGTGCCCGTGCCGGGAATCCAGTCGATCAGGAAGTTCTCGCCGGGCATGAGCCTTTTGTGATCCGAAAAGAGCTGGCTCATTCGCAGCACGCCCGGGATCAGCTTGGAGAAGGCGGCCTTTTCCATGTTGTCTTCCATGCCGCGCGAAAACAGCTTCCCCAGCTCCGACGAATCGATCTCGCGCAGCATGGTGATGGACATGCGCTTGGCGCCTGGGGCGGCCAGCACTTCCTCGGTCGTGCCGCCCTTCTTGGGGAGATACAGGCCGGCGGTGTAGACCTTGAACACGGCCTTGTAGCGCACGCCCGCACCATTGAGCTGGAGCTTGGTGCCGCGCACATCCGCCGCCTCGTCGTACTTCACGCCGGAAACGGTGATCTGGGCGAGGGCTGCAGGCGCCAGGGCCAATGCGGCAGCGGCAAGCAGCCATTGCTTGAGGAATTTCACTTCGGCTCCTGAAAAAGAACGGTCGTTCGATTCGGCGAATTCTGGGCATCGGAGCCGGCCGCTGCAAGAGGGTTTCCTCGCGTAACCAAATGTTTAGATAGAGCGCTCCAGGACGCCGGCCCCGTTTGCTACACTTTCGCCCATGTTCATCCACCGCACCAACATCACAGGTCGTTCGAGCCGGGGAGCCTGGCCCTGGCGGAAGCCTGATTTCGTGCGTTCCTGATTGCACGGGGCAGCCCCGTGCCCCCGCGCCTCTTGCCAGAGAGGTACCCGTCTTGAATAGTGCGGCACCATGCCGCCGAGCTTGTGGAGGCTCACCCCTTGATCACCGAACTTGAATTCAAAAGCCTTGCTTCGCAGGGCTACAACCGTATTCCGCTGATCGCCGAAGCGTTCGCGGACCTGGAAACCCCGCTCTCGCTCTATCTGAAACTGGCCCACGCCAAGGGCGGCGGCAAGCACAGCTTCCTGCTGGAATCCGTGGTCGGCGGCGAGCGGTTCGGGCGCTACAGCTTCATCGGATTGCCCGCCAACACGCTGCTGCGCGCCAGCGGCTTCGGTGCCGATGCCTTGACCGAAGTCGTCAAGGACGGCAACGTCATCGAGACGGCGCGCGGCAATCCCCTGGACTTCATCGCGCAGTACCAGACCCGCTTCAAAGTCGCCTTGCGGCCCGGCCTGCCGCGGTTTTGCGGCGGCCTGGCCGGCTACTTCGGTTACGACACCGTGCGCTACATCGAGAAGAAGCTGGAAAAAAGCTGCCCGGTCGACACGCTGGGCTGCCCGGACATCCTGCTGCTGCAGTGCGAAGAACTGGCCGTGATCGACAACCTGTCGGGCAAGCTCTATCTCATCGTCTACGCCGATCCGGGCCAGGGCGAAGCCTATGCCAACGGCAAGAAGCGCCTGCGCGAGCTCAAGGAGCAGCTGAAATACTCGGTGAGCGCTCCCGTGATCAAGCAGACGCAGACATTCCCCGCCGAGCGCGACTTCGCCAAGGCGGACTACCTGAAGGCCGTGGAGCGCGCCAAGGAGCTGATCGCCGCCGGCGACTTCATGCAGGTGCAGGTGGGGCAGCGCATCAAGAAGCGCTACACGGAATCGCCGCTGTCGCTTTACCGTGCGCTGCGCTCGCTCAATCCCAGCCCCTACATGTACTACTACCACTTCGGGGATTTCCACGTGGTGGGGGCCTCGCCCGAAATCCTGGTGCGCCAGGAGCAGACGCCCGAAGGCCAGAAGGTCACCATCCGTCCGCTGGCAGGTACCCGCCCCCGCGCAGCCTCGCCCGAGCAGGACAAGCTCGTCGAGCAGGAACTGATCAACGACCCCAAGGAGCGTGCCGAGCACGTGATGCTGATCGACCTGGCGCGCAACGACATTGGCCGCATCGCCAAGACCGGCACCGTCAAGGTGACCGAGGCCTTCGCCGTGGAGCGCTACAGCCACGTGATGCACATCGTCAGCAACGTCGAAGGCATCCTCAACGACGGCATGACCAGCATCGACGTGCTCAAGGCCACGTTCCCGGCCGGCACCTTGACCGGAGCGCCGAAGGTACACGCCATGGAGCTGATCGACCAGCTGGAGCCGACCAAGCGCGGCCTCTACGGCGGGGCCTGCGGCTACCTCAGCTACGCCGGCGACATGGACGTAGCGATTGCGATTCGCACCGGCATCATCAAGGACCAGATGCTGTATGTGCAGGCCGCCGCCGGCGTCGTCGCCGACTCCGTGCCCGAACTGGAATGGAAAGAAACCGAAGCCAAGGCGCGGGCGCTGCTGCGCGCCTCCGAACTGGTCGAGGAGGGCCTGGAATGAACAAGCCTGTTGTCCATCATTGCCAATCGATGGCGGAAGTGCGCCAGCACATCGATGCGCTCGACGCGCGTATCGTGCCGCTGCTGGCCGAGCGCAGCGGCTACGTGGCCCAGGCGGCGCGCATCAAGCAGCATGCCAACCAGGTGCACGACCAGGAGCGCATCGACTTCATCGTCGATCGGGTCAAGGCAATGGCGCGCGAATTGGGCGCGCCCGAAGCGGTGGTCGAGGCCACCTATCGCGCCATGATCGATGGCTTCATCGAGTTCGAACGGGGCGAATTCGCGCGTCTTCACGCAAGGACTGAGCCATGAAGCTATTGATGATCGACAACTACGACAGCTTCACCTACAACCTGGTGCAGTATTTCGGCGAACTCGGTGCGCAGGTCGAAGTGTTCCGCAACGACGAGATCACGGTGGCCGGCATCGCGGAGCGCCGGCCCGACGTGCTGGTCGTGTCGCCGGGGCCCTGCTCGCCGGCCGAGGCCGGCATCTCGGTCGCAGCGATTCAACACTTCGCCGGCAAGCTGCCGATCCTGGGCGTTTGCCTGGGGCACCAGAGCATCGGCGCTGCCCTGGGCGGCAAGATCGTGCGCGCCCAGCAGCTGATGCACGGCAAGACCAGCGTGATCACGACGACGCGCGAGGGCGTCTTCGCCGGCCTGCCCGAAAAATTCACCGTCAACCGCTACCACTCGCTGGCCATCGAGAGAGCCTCCTGTCCGGCCGAACTGGCCACCACGGCCTGGACCGATGACGGCGAGATCATGGGTGTGCGCCACAAGGAGCTGCCGATCCAGGGCGTGCAGTTCCATCCCGAATCCATACTCACCGAGCATGGCCATGCCATGTTGAAGAACTTCCTGGAGCAGCGGCAATGAGCGCGCCGGTGGATTTGCGCAGCGACACGGTCACGCAACCCACCGCCGGGATGCGTGCCGCCATGGCCGCCGCACCACTGGGCGACGACGTGTTCGGCGACGACCCCAGCGTCAACGCCCTGCAGGACAAGATCGCCGCGATGCTGGGCTTCGAAGCGGCGCTGTTCGTGCCGACCGGAACGCAAGGCAATCTCTGCGCCATCCTCGCCCACTGCCAGCGCGGCGACGAATACATCGTCGGCCAGATGCAGCATTGCTATCGCTGGGAAGGCGGCGGCGCGGCCGTGTTCGGCAGTGTCCAGCCGCAGCCGCTGGACAACCAGGCCGACGGCTCGCTGGCGCTGGCGCAGATCGAGGCCGCCATCAAGCCGGACGATCCGCATTTCGCCCGCACCCGCCTCTTGGCCCTGGAAAACACGATAGGCGGCAAGCTGCTGCCCATGGCCTATGTCGAGCAGGCCACGCAGCTGGCGCAGCGCAAGGGCCTGTCCCGCCACCTGGATGGCGCGCGCTTGTTCAATGCGGCCGTGGCCCAGGCGGCGCAGGCCGGCAGCGATCCACGGGCGGAGGCGCGGCGCATCGCCCAGTGCTTCGACAGCGTGTCGGTGTGCTTCAGCAAGGGCCTGGGCGCACCGGCGGGCTCGGCGCTGTGCGGCTCGCGCGAGCTGATCGCCCGCGCCAGACGTATCCGCAAAATGGCCGGTGGCGCGATGCGCCAAGCCGGCTTCATCGCGGCTGCCGCTTCGTACGCGCTCGATCACCATATCGACCGTCTGGCCGAAGACCATGCGCTGGCACGGCGGCTGGCCGAGGGTCTGGGCGGTATTGCGGAACTGCAGGTGGAGCCGCCGCAGACCAACATCCTGTTCGTCGATCTGGTCGGGCCGGCCCAGGAGCGGTCTGCCGCGCTGCTGGACCATCTGGCGCGCGAAGGTGTGCAGGCGACCGGGCTGTACCGCCTGCGCTTCGTGACCCATCTGGATGTGGACGCGGCGGGGGTGGAGCGCGCCGTCGCCGCCATCCGGCGCTTCTTTCAAGTCTCCGGAACCCGCCATGCCTGACTTTCATCACCTGTTGCTGTTCATGGCCGCCGGCTGGCTGCTCAACCTCACGCCCGGGCCGGACGTGCTGTACATCGTGACCAATTCGCTGCGCTCGGGGGCGCGCGCCGGAATCGTCGCCGGACTGGGCATCACGGCCGGCTGCTTCGTCCATATCTTTGCGGCGGCCTTGGGCGTCAGTGCATTGCTGGCCACCTCGGCCACGGCGTTCGCGGTGCTCAAATGGGCCGGCGCTGCCTACCTGCTGTGGATCGGTGTGAGGCTGCTGCTGTCCAAGGCGCCGCAGGTCACCCCGGATCTGGCTGCACTGGCCGCGGCCGAACCGCCGCGCAGCCTCAAGGCGATCTGGCGCGGCGGTTTCTGGACCAATGTGCTCAATCCCAAGGTGGCCATCTTCTTCCTGGCCTTCGTGCCGCAGTTCATCGCGCCCGACGCGAGCAACAAGGCGCTGGCCTTCGTACTGCTGGGCGCGCTGTTCAACCTGAACGCCATCCCCGTCAATGCCGGGTGGGCCCTTGCCGCAGCGTGGATGGCCAGGCGGGATAGCGTGCAGCGTGGCATGCACTGGCTCGACCGCGTGGCCGGAGCCATGTTCATTGGCTTTGGCATCAAGCTGGCCTTGTCCGACAATCGAGTTCAGTAAATGGAGATCGCCATGCCCATCACCCCCCAGGAAGCGCTGCAGCGCACCATCGAACACCGCGAGATATTCCACGACGAGATGCTCAAGGTCGTGCGCATGATCATGAGCGGCGAGCTCTCTCCCGTCATGATGGCCGCCCTGATCACGGGCCTGCGCGTCAAGAAGGAAACCATTGGCGAGATCACGGCCGCCGCCCAGGTGATGCGCGAGTTCTCGACCAAGGTCAACGTGGCCGACAAGACCCACCTGGTCGATATCGTGGGCACGGGCGGTGACGGCTCGCACACCTTCAATATTTCCACCTGCACGATGTTCGTGGCCGCGGCCGCCGGCGCCAAGGTCAGCAAGCATGGCGGCCGCAGCGTTTCCAGCAAGAGCGGCAGCGCCGACGTGCTGGAAAGCCTGGGGCTGAACATCAACCTGGCGCCCGAAGCCATCGCCCGCTGCATTGAAGAGGTGGGTATCGGCTTTATGTTCGCGCCGAATCACCATCCCGCGATGAAGAACGTCGCGCCGGTGCGCAAGGAACTCGGCGTTCGCACCATCTTCAACATCCTGGGCCCGCTCACCAACCCGGCCAGCGCCCCCAACATCCTGATGGGCGTGTTCCACCCCGACCTCGTGGGCATCCAGGTGCGGGCGCTGCAACGCCTCGGCGCCGATCACGCCGTCGTGGTGTATGGCCGCGATGGCATGGACGAGGTGAGCCTGGGCGCGGCGACCATGGTGGGTGAACTCAAGCATGGGCAGATCCACGAATACGAGATCCACCCCGAGGATTTCGGCCTGCCGATGGCCAGCAACCGCGCGCTCAAGGTGGAGACGCCGGAGCAATCGCGCCTGATGCTGATGAGCGTGCTCGACAACCAGTCCGGCGCCGCCCGGGACATCGTGGTCTTCAACGCCGGTGTCGCCTTGTACGCCGCCAATGTGGTCGAGACCATTCAGGCCGGCATCGTCAAGGCGCGGGCCGCCATCGAATCGGGCGCTGCCAAGCACAAGCTCGAGCAGTTGATCAGTCTTTCCAAATCGCTCGCAGCCTGAAGCCCATGTCGGACATCCTGAACCAGATCGTCGCGGTCAAGCGCGAGGAAATCGCCGCCGCGCAGAAGAAGATTCCCTTCGCCGCCATGCGTGCGGATGCGGAAAGCCGGGTGCTGACCCGCGACTTCGAAGGCGCGCTGCGGCGCAAGATCGACGCAGGCAAGAGCGCCGTGATTGCCGAAATCAAGAAGGCCAGCCCGAGCAAGGGCGTGCTGCGCGCCGACTTCATCCCGGCCGACATCGCCCAGAGCTACGCCGAAGCCGGCGCCGCTTGCCTGTCCGTGCTGACCGACCGCCAGTTCTTCCAGGGCCAGGCCGACTACCTGAAGCAGGCGCGGGCGTCCTGCGACCTGCCGGTGCTGCGCAAGGACTTCATGGTCGATGCCTACCAGATCTATGAATCGCGGGCCATGGGTGCGGACTGCGTGCTCCTGATCGCGGCTTGCCTGGAAGACGCGCAGATGGCCGAACTGGAGGCGATCGCCCGCAGCCTGGACATGGCTGTGCTGGTCGAAGTGCACGACCGGCCCGAACTCGAGCGCGCGCTCAAGCTCAAGACCCCCTTGCTGGGCATCAACAACCGCAACCTGCGCAGCTTCGAGGTCTCATTGGAGACCACATTGGGCCTGCTGGGCGAGGTGCCGGTCGATCGCGTGCTGGTCACCGAGTCGGGCATCCTGACCCAGGACGACGTGAAGAAGATGCGTGACGCCGGCGTCTATGCTTTCCTGGTGGGCGAGGCCTTCATGCGCGCCGACGATCCCGGCCAAGCACTGGCCGCGCTGTTCGGAAACTGAAAAGTGGATAACCTGCAGCGCTGGGAACCCGAGCATTGGGGCTTGGCTGATGGATGGGGCGGCGTGGTTGACGCCTTCCTGTCGAGCACCACCGGCCTGCGGCTCGCCTCGTTCATTCGTGAACGGCTGGCGGCCGGTGCCACGATCTATCCGCCGCGTCCTTTCCGGGCGCTTGAGCTGACCCCCTTGCACAAGGTGCGGGCGGTGATCCTGGGCCAGGACCCCTACCATGGCCCCGGCCAAGCCGAAGGCCTGGCCTTTTCCGTGCGACCTGGCGTCAAACTGCCGCCATCGTTGCGCAACATCTTCAAGGAACTGCGCAGCGAGCCGGATGAGCCATTGCCCACCCATGGCTCGCTGGTCGATTGGGCGCAGCGCGGTGTCCTGCTCCTCAATACCAGCCTGACCGTCGAGGATGGCCTCCCCGGCAGCCACGCCAAGAAAGGCTGGGAAGTGCTGACCGACGCGCTGCTGGCCGAGGTTGCTGCCCGGGCGTCGCCTTGCGTATACATGCTCTGGGGCGCCCATGCCCAAGCCAAGGCCCCGCTGATCGAGGAAACCGCAGCTCGCCACGACCGTGAGGCCATGGTGTTGCTGGCCAACCACCCTTCGCCGCTGTCGGCCAGCCGGCCACCCGTGCCGTTCCTCGGCTGCGGTCATTTCGGGCTGGCCCGCGAATGGCTGGCAGCGCGCGGGTACTCAAGCGTTTTTTGAGCGCTTGAACAGCCGCGCGAGCCACGACCGAAAGCCCCTTTCCCGGATGCTTCCGTCGGGAGACGGTGACGGCAGGTCCTGCCGAGTGTCGTCGAGGTAGTCGCGCCGGATATCGACGGTGCTGCGCTGGCCCAGCGCGTCGAAATGCCGCGCCAGCCAGTGCGCTGCCGAGGCCTGGCCGGCCTCGAACAGCTTGCGGATCATGACTCCGTCGGTCGATGTCTTGGTGGAAGCCGGCCAGGCCTGCAGGGCTGGGCCGCCATCGATGCGGTGCACCAGGACGTTCTTGCAGTACGCACCCTGCAGAGCGCCCTTGGCCAGCAGGTCGTTGATGAGGTCGATGGAGCGCATTTGGGTCAGCAGGCTGGCGTTGAAGGTCAGCTCATTGACGCGATCCAGGATCTCGCCCGAGCTCTGGGGGATGCGGTCGCGCCGCAGCGGGTTGAGCTGCACCAGCATCAGGTCGGGGCTCTCGCAGCGATCGATCAGGGGCGCCAGGGCCGGATTGACCGAATAGCCGCCATCCCAGTAGTGTTCGCCGTCGATCTCCACGGCCTTGAACAGCATCGGCAGGCAAGCCGATGCCATCACGGCCTCCACGGTGAGCTGCCTGCCACCGAAGATGACGGCCTTGCCGGTCCTGACATGTGTGGCCGAAACGAAGACCTTGAGCTGGTGGGTGTGGGCGATGGCCTCGAAGTCGATCTCGCGCTCCAGCAGGCGGCGCAGCGGATTGATGTCCAGCGGGTTCGACTGGTAAGGGGAAAACAGGCCCCTCAAGGTGTTCGAGATGATGTTGGTAGGCGCTAACTCCGTAGGTAGCCCGCCCCAGAGCATCGCAGCAACCCTTTCCTGCAGCGCTCCCAGGCTGCCCCAGGCCGCGATTTCGCCCCATATGCGGGCCAACGAATCGCGCGCGGCGCGGCGCGGGTCCTGGCCGGCGGCGAGGCCTTTGCAGTAGCCACTGGCCAGGGCCACGGCGTTCACGGCGCCGGCGCTGGTGCCGCTGAGGCCTTCGAGGGCGATGCGCTCGTCGGCGAGCAGGGCGTCGAGCACGCCCCAAGTGAAGGCGCCGTGCGAGCCGCCCCCCTGCAAAGCCAGATTGACGGTCCGCATACCGGGATTCAAAGCAACATTCATGCGGGGCATTGTGGGGTCAATGCCTGACCCAAAGGTGACCCGGCGGAGCAAATCGTGCTATATTTCGAGGTTCGCCGGAGGGGTGCCCGAGTGGCTAAAGGGGGCAGACTGTAAATCTGTTGGCTTACGCCTACGCTGGTTCGAATCCAGCCTCCTCCACCAAGCATTTTTGCGAGGTCGGCGAAGAATGAAAGAAGCGGTTTGTGTAGAGCTGTGGAAAGTCTGCAAGGGTCGTTGAAGTCGCCCGATGCGGGAGTAGTTCAATGGTAGAACCCTAGCCTTCCAAGCTAATGACGCGGGTTCGATTCCCGTCTCCCGCTCCACAAACCGGTTTGCGCGGCGAAGGAATTCGCCCTTGTGGCTCAGTGGTAGAGCACTCCCTTGGTAAGGGAGAGGTCGCGGGTCCGATTCCCGCCAAGGGCACCATAGTTGAGTTGAGATCTAGTTTCTTTTTCGGAGTCGAAAAATGGCAAAAGGAAAATTCGAGCGTACCAAGCCGCACGTCAACGTGGGCACGATTGGCCACGTGGACCATGGCAAGACGACGCTGACGGCGGCCATCACCTCGGTGCTGGCGGCCAAGTTCGGCGGCGAGGCCAAGGCGTATGACCAGATCGACGCGGCTCCGGAAGAAAAAGCGCGCGGCATCACCATCAACACCGCGCACGTCGAGTACGAGACCAAGAACCGCCACTACGCGCACGTGGACTGCCCCGGCCACGCCGACTACGTCAAGAACATGATCACCGGCGCCGCCCAGATG
>NZ_JABJVV010000027.1 GCF_013155545.1 Caenimonas soli
CTTCAAGTGGATCAAACAGAACCTGCGCATCAAGGCATTTGTGGGCAACAGCGCCAACGCCGTGAAGACGCAAATCTGGATCGCAATCGCTACCTATGTGCTGGTGGCGATCGTGAAGAAGCGGCTCCAACTCACCGCCACGCTACACACCATCCTGCAGGTACTGAGCCTGTCACTTTTTGATCGGGTACCGATCGATGTGCTCCTGCTCAAAGCCGTCGATCTCGACGACGAAATCGAGGCTTCTCAGCAGTTTTCACTATTTGAAAATATCTCCGGACAGTAGTGGGCCTGACCCGCAATCCACGACGGCTCGCTATCGCGTTCGAGGCATGGATCCCGGGTCGAGCCCGGGATGACGGCTAGAGCGTCATCTCGTATTCCACCGTGATCGGTGCGTGGTCCGAGAACTTCTCGGTTTTATAGATCGACTCGTTGCGCGCCAGCTTCGCCAGCGCCGGCGTCGCCAGGTGGTAGTCCAGGCGCCAACCCACGTTGTTCAAGTAGGCCTGGCCGCGGTTGCTCCACCAGGTGTAGGCGGTTTCGGTCGCGTCGGGCTGCAGCACGCGGTAGACGTCGACCAACCCGGTCTCGTCCAGCAGCTTGGTCATCCAGGCCCGCTCCTCGGGCAGGAAGCCGCTGTTCTTGCGGTTGCTGCGCCAGTTCTTCAGGTCCTGCTCCTTGTGGGCGATGTTGACGTCGCCGCAGAGGATGAACTCGCGCTCGGTCTTCAGGCGCGCCAGGTACGGATCGAATCCGTCGAGGAACCGGAACTTGGCCAGCTGGCGCTCCTCCCCCGAGGAGCCGCTGGGAAAGTAGCAGCTGATGATGGACAGCTTGCGCGCGGGCGTGTCGAAGCGCAGTTCCACATAGCGGCCTTCGGCGTCGAACTCGGGCGAGCCGTAGCCCACGATGACGTCGCTGGGCGCGTGCCGCGTGTACACGGCCACCCCCGAATAGCCCTTCTTCTCGGCGAAATGAAAATAGCCCTTGAGGCCGGCCATTTCCTCGAATCGGCCTTGCACGTCGGCGGCCTGGGCCTTGACCTCCTGCAGGCAAATACAATCAGGGCTGGTCTTGGCGACCCAGGCTTCTACGCCTTTGCTGGCGGCCGAGCGGATGCCGTTCAGGTTGAGGCTGGTCAGTTTGAACAAGGAATTCCCCATGGTGACAGGTAACGGGCACGATCAGCTGGCGCTGGATTTCGTGCAATTTTCGGTGGATTCCGGCGTGCTGCGCTTTGGCCAGTTCAAGACCAAGGCCGGACGCCTCTCCCCCTATTTCTTCAACGCGGGCCTGTTCGACGATGGCGCCAAGCTCGGCCGGCTGGCGCAATTCTATGCACAGCGCATCCTGGCTTCCGGCATCACGTTCGACATGATCTTCGGCCCGGCCTACAAGGGCATCCCCCTGGCCGCGGCGGTGGCGATCGAGTTGGCGCGCCTGGGCCGCAACGTGCCCTACGCCTACAACCGCAAGGAAGCCAAGGACCATGGCGAGGGCGGAACCCTGGTGGGCGCTCCGGTTCAGGGAAAGGTGCTGATCGTGGACGACGTGATGTCGGCCGGCACGGCGGCGCGCGAGTCGATCGCCATCATCCAGGCGGCCGGCGCGACGCCCCATGCGGTGGCGATTGCCCTGGACCGGCAGGAGATGGCGACCGAAAACGGCGTGGACGTAAAGCACAGCGCCGTGCAATATGTCCGCGACAGCCTGGGCTTGCAGGTTTGCGCGATTGCGCGGCTGGCGGATTTGCTTCAGTATTTGGAGAAGCATAGTGGCGCAGGGCTGGCCGAATACCATGAGCAGGTACTCGCTTACCGGGATCGCTACGGCGTGGAATAAGGATGAATCGTGCCGGGCTTGATGGGGCGTGCCATTGGTGGGGGTGTGCTGGCCGCGGGTTTGCTCACGCAAGCCTGGGGGCAAGGCATCTACACGTGTGTGGACGCCAAGGGCCGGCGCCTGACGGCCGACCGCCCCATCGCTGAATGCAACGACCGCGAGCAGACCGAGCTAGGCCCCAGCGGCCTCGTCAGGCGCAAGATAGCGCCGCAGCTCACGGCCGTCGAACGGGCGGCTGCGGAGGAAAAGGCGCGCAAGGCCCTGGAAGAGCGCAATCGGCTCGCCGATGAGAAAAAGCGCGAGCGAGCGCTGCTGACCCGCTACCCCGACCGGGCCACCCACGACAAGGAACGCGCCGCCTCGATGGCGTTGGCCGAAGAGGTCATCGCCACGGCCAAAAGGCGCATTACCGAACTGGCGACCGAGCGCAGCCGCCTGGACGCCGAGCTGGAGTTCTTCGAGAACGACCCCTCCAAGGTGCCGCCCAAGCTGAAGCGCCAGATCGAAGAGAACACCAACAGCATGGAAGCGCAGAAGCGCTTCATCCAAGGCCACGAAGAGGAAAAGCGGCGCGTCAGCGCCCGCTACGACGAGGAACTGGCCAAGCTCAAGCAGCTATGGGCTCACCGGGACGCACCCGTCACCGGCGTGGTGCCGACCGTCAACAAGCGCTAGCGCTCAAGCACCCAGCTTCTTGCGCAGCATCTCGTTGACCTGGGCCGGATTGGCCTTGCCCTTGCTGGCCTTCATGGCCTGCCCCACCAGCGCGTTGAAGGCCTTGTCCTTGCCGGCCTTGAACTGGGCCACGTTGTCGGGGTTGGCGGCGATCACCTCGTCGATGATCTTTTCCAGGGCGCCCGCGTCGTTCATCTGCTTGAGGCCCTGGGCTTCGATGATCGCATCCACTTCCGTGCCCTCGCCGCCCCACAAGGCGTCGAACACCTGTTTGGCCGCGTTGTTGGAAATCGTGCCGTCCGCAATGCGCTTGATCAGCGCGGCCAGCTTGGCGGGACCGACCGGCGCCTCGTCGATCGAGACTTCGCCCACGTTGATCCGCCGCGACAGCTCGCCCATGATCCAGTTGCTGGCCAGCTTGGCCTGGCCCGACGCCTTGGCCGCCGTCTCGAAGTACGCGGCCATCGCCTTGCTCTGCGTCAGCGTGGTCGCGTCGTACTCCGGCAGGCCGTAGTCCTTCACGAAACGCGCCGCCATCACGCGCGGCAATTCCGCCATTTCCGAGCGCACGCGCTCCACCCATTCGGGCGCGACCACCAGCGGCGGCAGGTCCGGGTCGGGGAAGTAACGGTAATCCGCGGCATCTTCCTTGGTGCGCATGGCGCGGGTCTCGCCGGTGTCGGGGTCGAACAGCACGGTGGCCTGCTGGATGGCGCGGCCGTCCTCGATCTCCTCGATCTGCCAGCGGATCTCGTAGTCGATCGCCTGCTGCATGAACTTGAAGCTGTTCAGGTTCTTGATCTCGCGGCGGGTGCCCAGCGGCGCGCCGGGCTTGCGCACCGAAACGTTGGCGTCGCAGCGAAAGCTGCCTTCCTGCATGTTGCCGTCGCAGATACCGATCCAGGTGACGATCTTGTGCAGTTCCTTGGCATAGGCCACCGCCTCGTCCGACGAGCGCATGTCGGGCTCGGTGACGATCTCCAGCAGCGGCGTGCCGGCCCGGTTCAGGTCGATGCCGGACTGGCCGATGAAGTCCTCGTGCAGCGACTTGCCGGCGTCTTCTTCGAGGTGGGCGCGCACCAGCCGCACCGACCTCTTCTCGTCGCCCAGGTAGAACTCGACGACACCGCCCTGCACCACCGGGATTTCGTACTGGCTGATCTGGTAGCCCTTGGGCAGGTCCGGATAGAAATAGTTCTTGCGCGCGAAGATGCTGCGCGGGGCGATGTGGGCGTTGACGGCCAGGCCGAACTCGATGGCCCGCTCCACGGCGCCCTTGTTCATCACCGGCAGCGTGCCGGGCAGCGCCAGGTCCACAGGGCTGGCCTGGGTGTTGGGTTCGGCGCCGAAGGCCGTGGGGGCGCGGCTGAAGATCTTCGATTGGGTGGAGAGCTGGGCGTGCGTCTCGAAGCCGATCACGACCTCGTAGCCCTGGATCAGTTTGGCACTCATGTCAGAACCCCTCCGGCTTGCGAAGGTGGAAATCGGTGGCCTGCTGGAAGCGGTGGGCCGCGTTGAGCAGCTGGGCTTCCTTGTTGTAGTTGCCGATCAACTGGATGCCGACCGGCATGCCGGCCGCGCCGAAACCGCAGGGCACGCTCATGCCAGGCAGCCCGGCCAGCGAGCCGGGCAAGGTGAAGATGTCGGCCAGGTAGTCGGCCAGCGGATCGTTGCCATGCTCGCCGAGCTTCCACGCCACCGTGGGCGCCACCGGGCCGGCGATCACATCGCATTGCTGGAAGGCCTGCTGGAAATCGTCGGCGATCATGCGGCGGATCTTCTGGGCCTGCAGGTAATAGGCGTCGTAGTAGCCGTGCGAGAGCACATAGGTGCCGATCATGATGCGGCGCTTGACCTCGTCGCCGAAGCCTTCGGCCCGGGTCTTCTTGTACATGTCGAGCAGGTCGCCATGCTGCTTGGCCCGGTGGCCGAACTTGACGCCGTCGAAGCGCGATAGGTTGGACGAGGCCTCGGCGGGCGCGATGATGTAGTACACAGGGATCGACAGCTCGGTGCGCGGCAGCGAGATTTTCACCAGTTTGGCGCCCAGCTTCTGGTATTCCTTGAGCGCGCCGTCGATGGCGGCACGCACGTCGGCGGCCAGCCCCTCGCCGAAGAACTCCTTGGGCACGCCGATGCGCAGGCCCTCGATCGAGCCGCCCAGCGAGCGGCTGAAGTCCTCGGCCGGCACATCCAGCGACGTGGAATCGCGGTCCGGGTCGGGCCCGCAGATCGCCGACAGCAGCAGCGCGCAGTCTTCGGCGCTTCGCGCCATCGGCCCAGCCTGGTCCAGGCTGGAAGCGAAGGCGACCATGCCGTAGCGCGAGGCCCGGCCGTAGGTCGGCTTGATGCCGGTGATGCCGCAGAAGGAGGCGGGCTGGCGGATCGAGCCGCCGGTGTCGGTGCCGGTTGCGGCCGGCGCCAGCCGCGCCGCCACGGCCACGGCGCTGCCGCCCGAAGAGCCCCCCGGAATGCGGGAGCGGTCCCAGGGATTGAGCACCGGCTTGAACGCCGAGTTCTCGTTGGACGAGCCCATCGCGAATTCGTCGCAGTTCAGCTTGCCCAGTGTCACGGCGCCGGCCCGGGCCAGATTGGCCACGGCCGTGGCGTCGAAGGGCGAACGGTAGTTGTCCAACATCTTCGAGCCGGCGGTGGTCGCGAACTCCTTGGTCACGAAAATGTCCTTGTGGGCGATCGGCACGCCCAGCAGCGGCGCCGCCTCGCCGGCGGCGATGCGCTCGTCGGCCTGGCGGGCCTGGGCCAGTGTCACGTCGTGGTCCACCGCCAGGTAGGCGCCCAGGGCCTCGTGCCGCGCGCCACGCTCCAGGAAATGGCGCGCCACTTCGACGGCCGAAGCCTCCTTGGAGCGCAGTGCCTGGGCCAGCTGCGCCACCGTCAGATCGTGCAGTTGGCCGCTCATTCGATCACCTTGGGCACGAGGAACAGGCCGCGTTCTACCGCCGGCGCGCTGCGCTGGTTGGCTTCGCGCTGGTTCGGCTCGCTCGCCACGTCATCGCGCAGCCGCAGGGCCACGTCCTGCACGGCAGCCACCGGATGCGAAAGGGGCTCCACCCCCGCGGTGTCCACCGCGCGCATCTTCTCCACGATGTCGAAGAAGCCGTTGATCTGGGTCAGCATGCGCTCGCTCTCGGCCGCGCTTAGTTCCAGGCGGGCGAGGTTGGCGATGCGGTCTATGTCTTGGGAAGTGAGGGCCATGGGCGAAAAAGCGCTGCGATACAGATGTAAACGCGAAATTTTGGCCCGCTACGGACCAGCTATTCACAGGGGATCGGGTATTATCCCGCCTTTGGTGCAACGGCCGCAGAAGCGGCCTTTTTCACAGAAGAAACGAGGACTTCCTGATGTTCGGAGCTTTCCGTCGGTATTTTTCGACCGACCTGGCGATTGACCTGGGCACCGCCAACACCCTGATCTTCGTACGCGACAAGGGCATCGTGCTGGACGAACCGTCCGTGGTCGCGATCCGCCACGAAGGCGGCCCCCAAGGCAAGAAGACGATCCAGGCCGTGGGCCACGAAGCCAAGGCGATGCTGGGCAAGGTGCCGGGCAACATCGAAGCCATCCGCCCCATGAAGGACGGCGTGATCGCCGACTTCACCGTCACCGAGCAGATGCTCAAGCAGTTCATCAAGATGGTCCATCCCCGGTCCGTCCTGAAGCCCTCGCCCCGCATCATCATCTGCGTTCCCTGCGGCTCCACCCAGGTGGAACGCCGCGCCATCCGCGAATCGGCGCTCGGCGCCGGCGCGTCCGAGGTGTACCTGATCGAGGAACCCATGGCCGCGGCCATCGGCGCCGGCCTGCCGGTGTCGGAAGCCTCCGGCTCGATGGTCGTTGACATCGGCGGCGGCACCACCGAAGTCGGCGTGATCTCGCTGGGCGGCATGGTCTACAAGGGCAGCGTGCGGGTCGGCGGCGACAAGTTCGACGAGGCCATCATCAGCTACATCCGCCGCAACTACGGCATGCTGATCGGCGAGCCCACCGCGGAAGCCATCAAGAAGAATATCGGCTCGGCCTTCCCCGGCAGCGAAGTCAAGGAAATGGAAGTCAAGGGCCGCAACCTCTCCGAAGGCGTGCCGCGCTCTTTCACCATCTCCTCCAACGAAATCCTGGAAGCGCTGACCGACCCGCTGAACAACATCGTCTCGGCGGTGAAGAACGCGCTGGAGCAGACGCCGCCCGAACTGGGCGCCGACATCGCCGAGCGCGGCATGATGCTCACCGGCGGCGGCGCCCTGCTGCGCGACCTGGACCGCCTGCTGGCCGAGGAAACCGGCCTGCCGGTGCTGGTGGCCGAGGACCCCTTGACCTGCGTGGTGCGCGGCTGCGGTATCGCACTGGAGCGCATGGAGCGCCTCGGCTCGATCTTCACGAGCGAATAACTCCTCTCCCTGAAAGACAGCGATGCCGCTCGGTACGCTGGACAGAACCCCTCCGCCGTTCTTCAAGCAGGGCCCCTCGGCCCTGTCGAAACTCATGGTGTTCAGCGCGCTGGCGCTGTTCCTCATGGTGGCCGACACGCGCTTCCAGATCGCCAAGCCCTTGCGCGCCGTGGTGGCCACGGTGCTCTACCCGATCCAGTGGGTGGCCATGCGGCCGGTGCAGGTCGCCCGTTACGGCGCGGAGTATTTCGAGTCCCTCCGGAGCGCCCAGACGGCCGAGGCCGGGGCGCGCGTCAAGCTGGCACTGCAGTCGCAGCGCGCCAACCAGGTCGAGCAACTGGCCCAGGAGAACGAGCGCCTGCGCAAGCTGCTCGAACTGCGCGGCCGCATTTCCACCCCCGCCCAGGCCGCCGAAGTGCTGTATGACGCGGCCGATCCCTACTCCCGCAAGGTCATCATCGACAAGGGCGTGGCCCAGGGCATCGAGGCCGGCTCCCCGGTCATCGACGAATCGGGCGTGCTGGGCCAGGTCACCCGGGTCTACCCGCTCATGAGCGAAGTGACCCTGGTGACGGACCGCGACCAGGCCATTCCCGTGCTGAACGCGCGAACCGGCGCGCGCAGCGTCGCCTACGGCGACCCCACCCTGCACAGCGGCTCGCTCGAACTGCGCTTCATGGCTTCCAATGCGGATGTCCACGAAGGCGACCTGCTCACCACCAGCGGCGTGGACGGCGTCTATCCCCCGGGCCTGCCGGTCGCCAAGGTCCAGAAGATCGAGCGCCGGGCCGATACCGCCTTCGCCCGTATCACCTGTTCGCCCCAGGCCCTGGTGGACGGCGCCCGCCACGTGATGGTGCTGTCGCCGATCTCGGCCCAGGTGCCGCCGCGCCCCGCTGCCGAAGATCCGGCCGCGCCGGCGAAGAAGGGAGGCCGCAAGTGATCATGCGCCCTGGGCAGCAGCTTTTGCTGCCGGCCAATCCGCTCTTCATCTGGGGCAGCCTGCTGCTCGCGCTGCTGGTCAACATGCTGCCGCTGGGCCGCGTATCGTGGATGCCCGACCTGCTGGCGCTGGTGCTGGTGTTCTGGAGCGTGCACCAGCCGCTGCGCGTGGGCATTGGCTCGGCTTTCTTCTTCGGCATCGCCATGGACGTTCACCAGGCGGCGCTGCTGGGCCAGCACGCCCTGGCTTATTCGGCCCTGAGCTTCTTCGCGATCACCATCCACCGCCGTCTGCTGTGGTTCAGCGTGCCGTCCCAGGCCGTGCAAGTGCTGCCCCTGTTCGTGGCAGCCCACGCGATCGAGCTGGCGATCCGGATGCTGGCGGGCGGTATCTTCCCCGGGATCAGCGTGCTGCTGGCCCCCGTGATCGAATGCCTGCTTTGGCCGGTTGTGAGCGTGATCCTGCTGGCGCCCCAGCGAAGAGCCCCCGATCCGGACGAAAATCGTCCGCTATGACCGAACTGCGCAACGTCGAAGCCGACCTCTCGATGTTTCGAGTGCGGATACTGGTCGCCAGCATCGTGGTGGTGGTGGCCTTCGTGTTGCTGGCCAGCCGGCTGTTCTACCTGCAGGTGGTGCGGCACAGCGACCTGCTGGAGCAGGCCGAAAGCAACCGCACCGCCATCGTGCCGATGGTGCCCAACCGCGGCCTGATTCTCGATCGCAACGGCATCGTGCTGGCCACCAACTTCTCGGCTTACACGCTGGAGATCACGCCGGCCCGGCTGACCGGCAGCCTGGACAAGACCATCGACGAGCTGGCCCGCGTGATCGAGATCCAGCCGCGCGACAAGCGCCGCTTTCGCAAGCTGCTCGAAGAGTCGAAGAATTTCGAATCGCTGCCGATCCGCACCAAGCTGACCGACGAGGAAGTCGCCCGCTTCACTGCGCAGCGCTTCCGCTTTCCCGGCGTGGACATCAAGGCGCGGCTGTTCCGCAGCTATCCCTGGGGTGAACTCGCCAGCCACGTGATCGGCTACATCGGCCGGATCAACCAGGCCGAAAAGAAGGTGATCGAGGATTGGCCCGAGCAGGAGCAGGGCAACTACCGCGGCACCGAATACATCGGCAAGCTGGGCGTGGAGCAGAGCTACGAAAAGGAGCTGCACGGCATCACCGGCGTGGAGCAGGTGGAAACCTCGGCCGGTGGCCGCGCCGTGCGAAAACTCGACACCAGCCCCGCCACTCCCGGCAACACCGTGATGCTGGCGCTGGACATCAAGCTGCAGAAGCTGATCGAGGACATGTACGGCGACCGGCGCGGCGCCCTGGTGGCGCTGGACCCCAAGACGGGCGAGGTGCTGGCGTTCGTGAGCAAGCCCACCTTCGATCCCAACCTGTTCGTCGACGGCATCGACAGCGAGAGCTGGCAGCTGCTCAACGAATCCATCGAGAAGCCCCTGCTCAACCGGGCCATGCGCGGCACCTACCCGCCGGGCTCCACCTACAAGCCTTTCATGGCGATGGCGGCGCTGCAGACCGGCAAGCGCGCGGCGTCGCAGGTGATCCACGACGGCGGCTCCTGGAGCTTCGGCGGCCACGTGTTCCGCAGCCACGGCGACCACGGCCTGGGCGCGGTGGACATGCACGTCAGCATCGTGAAATCCAGCAACGTGTACTACTACTCGCTGGCCAACGAGATGGGCGTGGACGCCATCCACGACTTCATGAAGCCGCTGGGCTTCGGCCAGTACACCGGCATCGACCTGCAGGGCGAACTGCGCGGTATCCTGCCCAGCCAGGAGTGGAAGCGCAATTACTACAAGCGCCCCGAGCAGAAAAAATGGTTTGGCGGCGAGACCATTTCGCTGGGCATCGGCCAGGGCTACAACAGCTTCACCATGCTGCAGCTGGCGCAGGCCACGGCCACCCTGGTCAACAACGGCGTCAAGCACAAGCCGCGCATCGTCGTCGCCACCCAGGATGCGATCACCCGGGCCAAGGTGCCGATGCCGGCGCAACCGCCGGAGAATCTGGGCTTCAAGCCCGAACATGTGGCGATCGTGCGCAAGGCCATGGTCGCCGTGACGCAGGAAGGAACCTCGGCGCGCGTGTTCGCGGGCGCCGGCTACCTGTCCGGCGGCAAGACCGGCACGGCCCAGGCGGTGACCATCGGGCAGAAGGAAAAGTACAACGCCGGCAAGCTGGAAGAACACCAGCGCGACCACGCCCTGTACATCGCCTTCGCGCCGGCCGACGACCCGAAGATCGCCATTGCCGCCGTCGTCGAGAACGCCGGGTTCGGCGCAGCCTCGGCCGCGCCGATCACGCGGCGGATCTTCGACTACTGGCTGATGGGCCTGTACCCCACCGAGGAAGACCTGGCGGCGGTGAAGAAGGGCCAGGCCGGCCCGCCCATCGGCAAGCCGCGCAATGCCGCGGAAGTGGCCTGGCCGCCGGGTGGCGCGGCTGCGGGCGCCGCGCCCGCGTCCTCCGCGTCGGCCCCGCAAGCGGTCGTGCCCGCGGCCGCCACCGTCAAGACGGCTTCGCCTTAAGCCCCTCCTGCAAGCCGGCGGCTTCGAGCAACCAGCTGCCGACTTCCTCGGGCATTGTTCTGACGTGCCCCGGCAGGCGCCCGTCCGGAAATCCCACGTGGCCGCCGCCGGCCGGCTGCCACAGCGTCACGTTCGGCCCGACCTCCTGTTGCAAAGGCAGGCTCGCCGCCGGCACGAACGGGTCGTTCAGCGCGTTGAGTGCCAACGCCGGTATGCGGATGCGGTGCAGGTGGGCTTTGGCCGATGCGCGCGCGTAGTAGTCATCGGCGCTGGTAAAGCCATGCACCGGCGCGGTGAAGATGTCGTCGAACTGGTAGAGATCGCGTGCCGCCATCAGCTTGGCCGCGTCGAACAGGCCCGGGTGCTGCTTCAGTTTCGCCAAGGCCTTGGGCTTCATGCTGCGCAGGAACATGGTGGTGTAGACCAGCCGGTTGAAGCCGCGCCCGATGGCGACCGAGCCGGCTGCCAAATCCAGCGGAGAGCAGATCGAAGCCACCGCGTTGGCGTACCTGGCCGCTTGCGCGCCTGCCTCGCCGGCCCAGCGCATCAGCGCATTGCCGCCCAGTGACACGCCGACGGCGATCAGCGGGCCGCCGTGCTGCTCGCGCAGGCGGGCCAGGATCCAGCCGATCTCTTCGTAGTCGCCGGAGTGGTAGGCCCGAGGCCCCTGGTTCAACTCTCCGCTGCAGCCGCGGAAGTGCGGCACCACATAGGCCAGCCCGCGTTCAGCGGCGAAGTCGGCAAAGGCCTCGGCGTAGTGGCTGCGCGACGAACCCTCCAGGCCGTGGAACAGGACCAGCAGCGGCGCTTGCGGAGGTGCCTTGCGCTCCAGCCAATCCAGATCGACGAAGTCGCCGTCGGGCGTGGCCCAGCGTTCGCGCCGGAATTGCGGATGCTCACCGAACACCCGGCGCGCGTAGAGTGCCGGCCAGATGGTCTGCAGGTTGCCGCCGGGCAACCACCAGGGCGCGCGATAGTTCAATGCAGGACCTGCGGGTTGCCCGAGACTTCCTGGATTTCGCTGTTGGTTCCCGGGCTCGCATGGTGCGCGACCATGCGCCAGCCCTGCGCCGTGCGGTGATAGACGTTGGTGGCGATGACCCAGGCTTGGGCGGGGCCGTCCGGGCCGAGCACTTCCACTTTCTCCAGCACGTTGTGCACGGCGCTGCCCACCGCCTGGGTCTTGCGGGCGCGCTCCGGCCAGGCGCGGATGCTGCCATTGCTGAACATCGCTTCGAAGGTGGCACGGATGGCCATGGCGCCGATCACACGAGGCCCGCCGGGGTGGATGCAGACGATGTCGTCCTCGTCCGCCCAGCAGGCCATGAGCTTGTCGATGTCGCCGTTCTGCAGCGCTTGATAGAACGCAGCCTCGATGTCGTCTGCGTTGCCTTCGAGGTTGGCGGCCTGGAGTTTGGTTTTCTTGCGCATGAAGCTGGGGCGGTTCCTGGGGCCGATTCTGCCGTGGATTCAGCGATGGAGCCACTGCCGCACCGCGGCATGCAGATCGCCCTGGGCCGCGTGCCAGACAGTCTCGGGCGCCGCGATATGGATGCCGGGTGGCGCCAGCTGCAAAGCCACGGCCACGAACTGCGCCACTTTGGCGGCCCGCACCGGCTGTTCGCTGCTGGGCACCATGTACTTGAAGATGGACAGCATCCAGTGTGCCAATCCCGCCAGCAGTCCCGCGGCGGGCGCGGGTGCTGGCTTCTGGGCCGAGCGCACGATCAGCAGCCGATCGAAGCCCAGCGCCGCCACGGCCTGCTCATCCAGGCCGGCAAGGCCGCGCTTCAAGGCCTCGGGCAGCCTGCCCTGGACATGCGGCAGCACCACGGCCAGCGTGCTGGCCCCGCTGCGCCGCATCCACTGCGCCACTTCGAGCAGTTGCTCGGGCTGGGGCGTCCACAGCGCCCGCTCGCGGTCGTAGAACAGGCGCGGCGGATCGAACAGGATGATGCCCAGATCGGCCGCCGCGGCCGGCCATTGCGCCGGCGAGCCCTCGGCCACCACGGTGGCCGTGACGCCGCGCAACCCGGCCTTGATGGGCTCGCGCGCCAGGACCTGCGCGCATTCGAACTGGTGCAGGCCCACCAGGCGGCGCAGCACTTCATTGCCCAGCACGCCGGTGGCGCCGGCGATCACCAGCCGCGGCTTGCGCCTGGGCGGGCTGGACGCCTGGGCGCCGCGCAACACTTGAAACGGCTCTGCGTGCATCCTATATATGCTACCGTTGCTTTTCTTCCTCGAAGGAACAAACACATGAAGCGTTGGTTTCTCATGCTCGTGGTGGCGCTGTCGCTCACCGGTTGCGGCTACAACGATTTCCAGCGGCTGGACGAGCAAAGCAAATCGGCCTGGAGCGAAGTGCTCAATCAGTACCAGCGCCGCGCCGACCTGGTCCCCAACATCGTGGCCACGGTCAAGGGCGAGGCCAACTTCGAGCAGGAAACGCTCACCAAAGTCGTGGAAGCGCGGGCCAAGGCGACGTCGATGCAGGTGACGCCCGAGACGCTGAACAACCCCGAGGCCTTCGCCAAGTTCCAGCAGGCGCAGGGCGAACTCTCGGGCGCGTTGAGCCGCCTGATGGTGACCGTCGAACGCTACCCCGACCTGAAAGCCAACCAGGGCTTCCGCGACCTGCGGGTGCAGTTGGAAGGAACGGAGAACCGCATCACGGTTGCGCGCAACCGCTACATCCAGACGGTGCAGGAGTACAACGTGCTGGCGCGCAGCTTCCCCACCAACCTGACGGGCATGGTGTTCGGCTACAAGCCCAAGGCCAACTTCACGGTGCAGAACGAAACCCAGATCTCGACGCCGCCGCAGGTGGACTTCGGCACCAAGAAATAAGCGCCGATGGCCGTCTTGTCACGCGCCATCATCACGCTGTGGGCCCTCTTCTGGTTCGGCTGGGCCGGGGCCCAGGGCGTGCTGCCCGTTCCCCCGCTGTCGGCCCTGGTGATCGACCAGACTGGCACGCTCGATGCCATCCAGCTCAAGGGCCTGCAGGACAAGCTGACGGCCTTCGAGCAGAAGAAGGGCACGCAGATCGCGGTTCTGATGGTGCCCACCACACAGCCCGAGGACATCGCCAGCTACGCCAACCGCGTGGGCAATGCCTGGAAGATCGGGCGCAAGGACGTGGGCGACGGTGTCCTGGTGGTGGTGGCCAAGGACGACCGCAAGGTTCGCATCGAGGTCGCCAAGACGCTGGAAGGCGCGATCCCCGACCTGGCGGCCAAGCAGATCATCGACGAAGCCATCACACCCAACTTTCGCAAGCAGGACTTTGCAGCGGGCCTGCACGCAGCCGTTGACCAGCTGAGCGCCCGCATCACGGGCGAGGCGTTGCCCGCGCCCAAGGCTCCCGCGCAACGCAACCCCCAGGGCTTCGACTGGATGGACCTGGGCATCCTGCTGTTCATCGCCGTGCCCGTGGTCGGCGGGATGCTGCGCGGCATCTTCGGGCGCAAGCTCGGCGCCTTGGTCACCGGTGGCGGCGTCGGCGCCGTGGCCCTCTTCATCACCTCCAGCCTGGTCGTGGCCGCCATCGCCGCCTTCGTGGCGCTGCTGTTCTCGATGCTGTCGGGCGGCGGATTCGGCTCGCGCCGCGGCGGCCTGGGCGGCGGGCCCTTCATCGGGGGCTGGGGCGGTGGCAGTGGCGGCGGCAGTTGGGGCGGTGGTGGCGGAGGCGGTGGCTGGAGCGGCTCCGGCGGTGGCGGCGATTTTGGGGGCGGTGGCGCCTCGGGGGACTGGTAATGGCGCAAGCAAGGAACTGGCGACGCACGCTCGGCCGGATACTGCGGCACCGCTGGCTGGACGAATCCGACGCCGCCAAGGCGATCCCGCCCGATCTGCTGGAGCGGCTGGCGCGCCGCGTCGCCGCCAGCGAAAAGCGCCACAGTGGCGAGATCCGCATCTACGTCGAAGCCGGCCTGCCCATGAGCTACCTGCTGCGCGATGCGACGCCGCGTGAACGGGCGCTGGCGATTTTCGGCAAGCTCCGGGTCTGGGACACCGAGCACAACAATGGCGTCCTCATCTACCTCTTGCTGGCCGAGCACGCGATCGAGATCGTTGCCGACCGCGGCTTGAGCAGCCGGGTCGATCCGGGCGAGTGGCAGCGCATCGTCCAGCGCATGGGCTCGGCCTTCCACGAAGGCCGGTTCGAGGACGGGTTGACCCAGGCACTCGCGGAAGTCTCGGCACTGCTCGTCGCCCATTTCCCGCTGGCGCAGGACGAGACCAATCCCAACGAATTGCCGGACCAGCCGGTGATGGGCTAGCCGCAAAAAATAAAACCCCCGCGCTTGCACGTGGGGGTTTTGAGGTGCGGTTGCCCGCAGGCGCGGCGAGGGCCGCTTGCTTCGTCTTCTTAACCGATCAAATTACTTCTTTTGCCTGTATTTGCGCAGTGCCGCGATCTGGGCGGCCATGACGGCCAGCTCCGATTGTGCCTTAGCAATGTCGAGTTCGCCCTTGGCGTTGCGCAGGGCTTCTTCTGCAGCAGCCTTGGCGGTGTTGGCCTTCTCTTCATCGAGGTCCTTGCCGCGGATGGCGGTGTCGGACAGAACGGTGACGCAGTTGGGCTGCACTTCGAGCACGCCGCCGGCCACGAAGACGAATTCCTCGGAGCCGTCGGCCTTCTCGATGCGCACCGAGCCGGGCTTGATGCGCGTGATCAGCGGCGTGTGGCGCGGGTAGATGCCCAGTTCGCCGGCCTCGCCGGGCAGGGCAACGAAGCGTGCCTCGCCCGAGAAGATCGACTCCTCGGCACTCACGACATCGACATGAATGGTATTCATGGCGAATTAGACCTTCTTGGCTTTTTCGAACGCTTCGTCGATCGTGCCGACCATGTAGAACGCCTGCTCGGGCAGGTGATCGCATTCGCCGGCGGTGATCATCTTGAAGCCGCGGATGGTTTCGGACAGCGGCACGTACTTGCCGGGCGAGCCCGTGAACACTTCAGCCACGTGGAACGGCTGCGACAGGAAACGCTGGATCTTGCGGGCACGGGCCACGGCCAGCTTGTCCTCCGGTGCCAGTTCGTCCATGCCCAGAATCGCGATGATGTCGCGCAGTTCCTTGTAGCGCTGCAGCGTGTTCTGCACGGCGCGGGCGGTGTTGTAGTGGTCTTCGCCGACGACCAGCGGGTCGAGCTGGCGGCTGGTGGAGTCCAGCGGGTCCACGGCGGGGTAGATGCCCAGTGCGGCGATGTCGCGCGACAGCACCACGGTGGAGTCCAGGTGGGCGAAGGTGGTGGCGGGCGACGGGTCGGTCAAGTCGTCGGCGGGCACGTAAACGGCCTGGATCGAGGTGATCGAGCCGACCTTGGTGGAGGTGATGCGCTCTTGCAGGCGGCCCATTTCCTCAGCCAGCGTCGGCTGGTAGCCCACGGCGGAAGGCATACGGCCCAGCAGAGCGGACACTTCGGTGCCGGCCAGGGTGTAGCGGTAGATGTTGTCCACGAAGAACAGCACGTCACGGCCTTCGTCACGGAACGATTCGGCGATGGTCAGGCCGGTCAGGGCCACGCGCAGGCGGTTGCCCGGCGGCTCGTTCATCTGGCCGTACACCATCGACACCTTCGAGTTGGGCAGGTTCTCCAGGTCCACGACCTTGGAGTCGGCCATCTCGTGATAGAAGTCGTTGCCTTCGCGGGTGCGCTCACCCACGCCGGCGAACACCGACAGGCCGGAGTGGGCCTTGGCGATGTTGTTGATCAGTTCCATCATGTTCACGGTCTTGCCGACGCCGGCGCCGCCGAACAGGCCCACCTTGCCGCCCTTGGCGAACGGGCACACCAGGTCGATCACCTTGATGCCGGTTTCCAGCAGCTCCTGCGAAGGCGACAGCTCGTCATAAGCCGGGGCCTTGCGGTGGATGGAAGCGGTGAGGGTGGCGTCGACCGGGCCGCGTTCGTCGATGGGGTTGCCCAGCACGTCCATGATGCGGCCCAGCGTAGCCTTGCCCACGGGAACCATGATGGAGGCGTTGGTGTTGTAGACCATGTTGCCGCGGCGCAGGCCGTCGGACGAGCCCAGCGCGATGGTGCGCACGATGCCGTCGCCCAGCTGCTGCTGCACTTCCAGCGTGAGGGCCGTGCCCTCCATCTTCAGTGCGTCATAGACCTTGGGCATCTTGTCGCGCGGAAACTCAACGTCGACCACAGCGCCGATACATTGAACGATCTTGCCCTGAACGCGTGCGTTCTCTTGTGTGCTTGCTTGAGCCATGTTGCTCTCCAAATTAATCTCTAAATCAGACCGCCGCGGCCCCAGCCACGATCTCCGAAAGCTCTTTCGTGATCGCCGCCTGGCGCGTCTTGTTGTAGACCAGCTTGAGTTCGGCAATCACATTGCCGGCGTTGTCGGTCGCGGCCTTCATGGCCACCATGCGCGCCGATTGCTCGGACGCCATGTTCTCGGCAACGGCCTGGTAGACCAGTGCTTCCACGTAGCGCAGCAGCAGTTCGTCGATGACGCTCTGCGCATCCGGCTCGTAGATGTAGTCCCAGCCGGGCTCGCCCTCGTCCGCCTTGAACGACTCGGCCGTGAGCGGCAGCAATTGCTCGACCACCGGCTCCTGGCGCATCGTGTTGATGAACTTGGTGTACGACAGGTACACCGCGCTCACCTTGCCTTCGGCATACGCGTCCAGAAGCACCTTCACCGGGCCGATCAGCTTGTCCAGGTGCGGCGTGTCGCCCAGCTGGGTGACATGCGAAACCACCTTGGCGCCGATGCGGTTCAGGAACCCCAGGCCCTTGTTGCCGATCGCCACGGCGTGCGAATCCAGGCCCGCGCCCTGCAGCTCGCGCAGCTTGGTCGTGACCATGCGCAGCACGTTGGTGTTCATGCCGCCGCACAGGCCCTTGTCGGTCGTGACCACGATGAAGCCCGCCGTCTTCGCGTCGTTCAGTTTCATGAACGGGTGCGTGTACTCCGGGTTGGCCTTGCCGAGGTTGGCGGCGATGTTGCGCACCTTGTCGCTGTAGGGCCGGGCATGGCGCATCCGCTCCTGCGCCTTGCGCATCTTGGAGGCGGCCACCATTTCCATGGCCTTGGTGATCTTCTTGGTGTTCTCCACCGATTTGATCTTGCCCCGAATCTCTTTACCTGCAGCCACGTTGGCTCCTGTTAATTCAGAGACTTAAGCGAACGACTTCTTGAACGCGGCGATGGCGGCCGTCAGTTCGGCTTCGGCGTCGATGCAGACCTTCTTGAAGGCCTTCTTCTCGTCGCTGTCCGAATCCTTGGCGGGCTTGGCATCCCACTTCGCGCCGTTCTTCTCGATGGTGGCGAGCAGGGCGGCGTGCTTGTCCTTCAGGTAGGCATGCAGGCCGTGCTCGAAGGCCAGGACCTTCTTGACTTCGATGTCGTCCAGGTAGCCCTTGTTCACCGCGAACAGCGTGGCGCCCATCAACGAGATCGGCAGCGGGCTGTACTGGGCCTGCTTGAGCAGTTCGGTCACGCGGGCACCGCGGTCCAGCTGCTTGCGGGTGGCTTCGTCCAGGTCCGAGGCGAACTGCGCGAACGCGGCCAGTTCACGGTACTGCGCGAGGTCGGTACGGATACCGCCGGACAGGCCCTTGATCCAGTTGGTCTGGGCGGCGCCGCCGACGCGCGACACCGAGATACCGGCGTTGATGGCGGGGCGGATACCGGCGTTGAACAGGCTGGTTTCCAGGAAGATCTGGCCGTCGGTGATCGAGATCACGTTGGTCGGAACGAAGGCGGACACGTCGCCGGCCTGGGTTTCGATGATCGGCAGCGCGGTGAGCGAGCCGGTCTTGCCCTTGACTTCACCCTTGGTGAAGGCTTCGACGTAGTCGGCGTTCACGCGGGCGGCGCGCTCGAGCAGGCGGCTGTGGAGATAGAACACGTCGCCGGGGTAGGCTTCGCGGCCCGGCGGGCGGCGCAGCAGCAGCGAAACCTGGCGGTAGGCCACGGCCTGCTTGGACAGGTCGTCATAGACGATCAGGGCGTCTTGGCCGCGGTCGCGGAAGTACTCGCCCATCGTGCAGCCGGAGTACGCCGAAACGTACTGCATGGCGGCCGACTCGGAAGCCGAAGCGGCGACCACGATGGTGTATTCCATCGCGCCGGCCTGCTCCAGCGAGCGGACGATGTTCTTGATCGTGGACGCCTTCTGCCCGATGGCGACGTACACGCAGGTCATGTCCTGACCCTTCTGGTTGATGATCGCGTCGACGGCCACGGCGGACTTGCCGGTCTGGCGGTCGCCGATGATCAGCTCGCGCTGGCCGCGGCCGATCGGCACCATGGAGTCGATCGACTTCAGGCCGGTGGCCATCGGCTGGCTCACCGACTGGCGGGCGATCACGCCCGGGGCGACCTTCTCGATCACGTCGGTCATCTTGGCGTTGACCGGGCCCTTGCCGTCGATCGGCTGGCCCAGGGCGTTGACGACGCGGCCGATCAGCTCGGGGCCGACCGGCACTTCCAGAATGCGGCCCGTGCACTTGACGGTGTCGCCTTCGGAGATGTGCTCGTACTCGCCCAGAATCACGGAGCCGACGGAGTCGCGCTCGAGGTTCAGGGCCAGGCCGAAGGTGGGGGTGCCGTCGGCGGTGGGCGGGAATTCCAGCATTTCGCCGGCCATCACGTCGGACAGGCCGTGGATGCGGCAGATGCCGTCGGCCACGGACACCACGGTGCCCTGGTTGCGAATGTCGGCGCTGGCGGACAGCCCTTCAATGCGGCTCTTGATCAGTTCAGAAATCTCTGCGGGATTGAGTTGCATGACTCTTTCCTTTCTAGGGGGTTAGTCCGACGGCGTTTAGGCCGTCAGCGCGACTTTCATTTGTTCCAGGCGGGCCTTCACCGAAGTGTCGAGCACCTCGTCGCCGACCACCACGCGAATACCGCCGATGAGGGAGGGGTCTTCCTGCACCGTGAGGTTGAGCTTGCGCCCGAACCGCTTTTCCAGCACACCTGCCACGTCGCCCAGCGAGGACGCGGCGATCGGGAAGGCGCTGTACACCACTGCGTCCGAAGAGCCGCTCTGCGCGTTCTTGAGCGCGCGGAACTGGGCGGCAATCTCAGGCAGCGCCGGCAGGCGGCCGTTCTCGATCACCGCACGCAGGAAGTTGGTCGCGGCGGGCGGCAGCTGCACCTTGGCAACGTCCGACACCACGTCGAACACCTGCTGGTGCGTGACCTTGGGGTTGTCGGCGAATTGCAGCAGCTGCGAATTGCCGGCGACCGCGGCCAGGGCTTCGAGCCACTGGGCCGTGCCGTTCAGGTCGCTCTTGGCGGACTTGAACAGGGCTTCGGCGTAGGGACGGGCGATGGTGGCGAGTTCGGCCATGGCTTACCTTTTTTACAGCTCGGTCTTCAGGCGGTTGAGCAGCTCGGCGTGAACGCCGGCATTGACTTCCTTGCGCAGGATCTGCTCGGCGCCCTTCACTGCCAGCGCGGCGACCTGCTCGCGCAGGGCTTCGCGGGCCTTGACGGTCTGCTGCTCGGCTTCGGCGCGGGCGGCTGCAATGATCTTGCTGCCTTCTTCGGTCGCACGCGTCTTGGCTTCTTCGACGATGGCCTGGGCGCGGCGCTCGGCGTCGGCCAGCAAGCCAGCCGTTTCGTTGCGCGTCTTGGCCAGCTCTTGCTCCACGCGACGGTCGGCGGCGGCGAGGTCGGCCTTGGCCTTGTCGGCTGCCGCCAGACCTTCGGCGATCTTCTTGGCGCGCTCGTCCAGAGCCGTGGCGATCGGCGGCCACACGAACTTCATCGTGAACCCGACCAGGATCAGGAACACGATCATCTGAATGATCAGGGTACCGGTGATGCTCACTTTTTCATCCTTCGCCCCAGGCGCAAAGCGCTGCGGGGCATGACGTATTTCGGACGATCGATTACTTCGGCAGGTTGGCGATCTGGGCCAGGAACGGGTTGGCGGTGGCGAACCACAGCGCAATACCGGTGCCGATAATGAAGGCGGCGTCGATCAGGCCGGCCAGCAGGAACATCTTGGTTTGCAGCTCGTTCATCAGCTCGGGCTGGCGGGCGGCGGACTCGAGGTACTTGCTGCCCATGATGCCGATACCGATGCAGGCACCGATAGCGCCGAGGCCGATGATGAGGCCGGCGGCCAGTGCGACAAAGCTGATAACTTCCATGATTGCTCCTAGAGGACTTGGTTGACGTGAAAAGAAAAGGGAAAGAGAAACTGCCGTTTTAGTGGGCGTCGTGGGCCTGGCCCAGGTACACCAGCGCCAGCATCATGAACACGAAGGCTTGCAGCGTGATGATCAGGATGTGGAAGATGGCCCAGAAGGTACCGGCAACGATGTGCAGGGCGGCCAGGCCGACGCCGCCGAGCGACAGCGTCCAGGCGCCGCCCAACAGGGCGATCAGCAAGAAGATCAGTTCGCCGGCGTACATGTTGCCGAACAGTCGCATGCCGTGCGAAACGGTCTTGGCCACGAATTCGATGATCTGCATGCCGAAGTTGAACGGCCACAGCAGCGGGTGGGCGCCGAAGGGGGCGGTGAACAGCTCGTGGACCCAGCCGCCCAGGCCCTTGATCTTGATGTTGTAGAACAGGCAGATCAGCAGCACCGACAGCGACAGGCCCATGGTCATGGAAAGATCGGCGGTCGGCACGACGCGCATGTAGGCGTGGTGCGGATCATGGCCGGCGGCCCCATAGATCTTCTCCCAGAGGAACGGGAACAGGTCCACCGGGAACAAGTCCATGGCATTCATCAGGAAGATCCAGACGAATACCGTGAGCGCCAGCGGCGCGATGAACTTGCGGCTCTGGGCGTTGTGCACGATGCCCTTGGCCTGCGAGTCCACCATCTCGACCAGGATTTCCACCGCGGCCTGGAAGCGGCCCGGCACACCCCAGGTAGCCTTGCGCGCCGCCAGCCACAGCAGCCAGCAGCCCACGACACCCATGCCGATGGCCCAGAACAGCGAATCGAAATTGAAGACGGAGAAATCGACGACGTTCTTGGCCTTTTGGTTCTGCAAGTGCGTCAGGTGGTGAATGATGTATTCACCAGCGGTGGGTCCGTGTTCAGCAGCCATGTTTCTTCAGCTCAAAGTTTTTCGTTTGCGAGGCGCCGTATCCGAAGGGGAATACGCCAACGCCAGCCAGTACACCTTCATCGTCAGCACCAGGCCCACCAGCAATGCCGGCCAGCTCAGGTCTGCCACCAGCTTCGGCGCCGCCCCGATGAGGGCGATCGACGAAGCGATCTTGACCATTTCCCACAACATGAACCCAACCGCCGCGGTGCCGGCGTTCAAGGAGGCAAAGCGCCCGGTGAGTCCTCGCGCAAAAATGGCCGCGGGGATCACCACGGCCAGCGCGCCATATCCGGCGGACCACCCAACGTTCTGCTTCCCGGTGAGGCCCCATGCGGCCAATGCCACCACGAGCCCCATCACAGCCTGCCCCGCCACCACCCACCAGGGGGAAACCAGGGGATGCTTCTCGCGCAGCCGGCGCGCCTCTTCGGCGGTCAGCGGCGTGAATGGAGGCTCGTCCTCAGTCGTCTCAGGCAAGGGGGCAACTCTTTTCATTTTTGAATCAGCCCCGTTCAAGTGCCGGTAATTTTCACAAAGCCACTGATTATAAGTAGAAACCCGTGCGGTTCCGCGTACCCGACCGTGACGATGGGCTTTGATGCAACATTCAAGGTGTTTTGCGCCGGGCAGCACAATGCGCAACCCAACTCAGGCGCAAGCACTACTCATGCACAACCTCATCCTGTTTTTCCACGTGGCCGCCGCCATCTTCTGGATGGGCGGCATGGCCTTCATGGTGCTGGCCTTGCGCCAACCGCTGGCCGATCAATTGCAGCCGCCGGCGCGCTTGCAACTCATCGCGGCGGTGCTTTCGCGCTTCTTCGTGGTGGTGGGCATCAGCATCGCAGTACTGCTCTCTACCGGCGTGGTGATGCTGCTGGGCGTGCCGGCCGGGACGACGCCGCCCGGGTGGCACGTGATGGCGGCGCTCGGCGTGGTGATGATGCTGGTCTTCGGGCACATCTTTTTTTCGCCCTACCGCCGGCTCAAGCGAGCCGTAGCGGCTGGCGATTGGCCCGCGGGCGGCAAATGCGCGGGCCAGGTCACGCTGCTGGCCAAGGTCAACCTGGGACTGGGCTGGCTGGCCATCGCTGCCGTGATGCTCTGGCGTTGAAGCCCGAGGCAAGACGGACTGCGCGCAAGAAAGCACAATTGGCCCCATGACTTTCGACTTGCTTCCCGAGCTTCCCTGCTATCTCAACGGCGAATTCAGTACCCTGCGCGATGCCAAGGTGAGCGTGATGGATCGCGGCTTCATCTTCGGCGACGGCGTCTATGAGGTGGTGCCCGTGTACGCCGGGCGGCCCTTCCGCTTTGCCCAGCATATGGCTCGCCTGGACCGCAGCCTGGCCGAACTGCGCATCGCCAACCCGATGAGCCATGGCGAGTGGCGCGCGCTGGCGGACCAGCTGATCGCCGCCTATGCCGAGTCGCTGGGCCAGAGCGCCGGCCAGACCGACCAGCTGGTGTACATCCAGGTCACCCGCGGCGTGGCGATGCGCGACCACATCATGCCGCCGGGCATCACGCCCACTGTGTTTGTGACCAGCAACCGTATCAGCCCGCCCTCGCCGGCCGATCGGGCGGGCGGCGTGAAGTGCGTGAGCGCAGAGGATTTCCGTTGGAAAAAGGCGCACATCAAGAGCGTGAGCCTGGCCGGCTCGGTGCTGGCGCGGCAGATGAGCGCGGATGTGGGCGCGGCCGAAACGGTGATGTTCCGCGACGGCTTCCTGAGCGAAGGCGCGGCGGCCAACGTGTGGGTCGTCAAGGGCGGCCGCGTGATCGGCGCGCCCAAGGACAACCTGGTGCTGGAAGGCATCCGCTATGGCCTGCTCGAGGAGTTGTGCACGGAGGCGGGCATCCCCTTCGAGCTGCGCCGGGTCGCGCAGGAAGAGGTTTTTTCAGCCGACGAACTGCTGCTTTCCAACGCCACCAAGGAGGTGCTGCCGGTCACCCGCCTGGACGAGCGGCCTATTGGAAGCGGCAAACCCGGCCCCATCTACGAGAAGCTGTACGCCGGCTATCAGCGCGCCAAGAACGCCCCTTCGCCATGACCATTCCCAGCTCCAAAGACTCACTCATCGAATACCCGTCGCTCTTTCCCATCAAGGTGATGGGGGCCAACGTGGACGGCTTCGTGCATGCCGTGACCCAGATTGCCCGCCAGTTCGACCCGGCCTTCGATGCCGCCAGCATCGAGCTGCGCGACAGCAAGGCGGGCAACTACCTTGGCATCACGATCACCGTCACCGTGGTCAGCCGCGAACACCTCGACGAGCTGTACCGCACGCTGTCCACCCACCCCATGGTGAAGGTGGTCCTGTAGCGATGCACGCCGCGGTCCGCGGACGGGTGGCCTACCTGCCCACGTACGAGGCCATGCAGGCGTTCACTGCGGCACGTGACGCGACGACGCCGGACGAAATCTGGCTGTGCGAGCACCCTCCGGTTTTCACGCAGGGCCTTGCGGGCCGGCCCGATCACGTGCTCGAGCCCGGTGACATCCCGGTGATTGCCACGAATCGCGGCGGCCAGGTCACCTACCACGGCCCCGGCCAGGTGGTGGCCTACCCGCTGGTGGACCTGCGGCGCGCAGGCTACTTCATCAAGGAATACGTCTACCGCATCGAGGAGGCGGTGATCCGCACGCTCGCGCATTTCGGGGTGACCGGGCATCGCGTGGCCGGCGCGCCGGGGATCTACGTGCGGCTGGACGACCCCTTCTCGCATGACCGCCTGCCCCCACCCCCGCACTCCCCCGAAGGGGAAGGGAGCGAAGCTTTTACCGGCCTGGGCAAGATCGCCGCCCTCGGCATCAAAGTGAGCCGCCACTGCACTTACCACGGCGTGGCGCTGAACGTGGACATGGATTTAGAGCCCTTTCTACGTATTAATCCTTGCGGCTACGCCGGGCTGAAAACCGTGGACCTTTCTACAATCGGGGTATCAGTCACCTGGAACGAGGCGGCCGAGGTGCTGGGCCAGAAGCTCAGTGCCCACCTCTCGCCCTGAAGGATCCCATGAGCTCCAATGAAGTCGTGCGCGAGGCGCAGTCCGTCGAAAACTACCAGGCCGGCGCCAAGCAGAAGGCGGCGGCCAAGCTGTCGCGCATTCCCGTCAAGGTCGAGCAGGCCGAGGTGCTGAAGAAGCCCGACTGGATCCGCGTCCGAGCCGGCTCGCCCACCACGCGCTTCTACGAGATCAAGCAGATCCTGCGCGAGAGCAACTTGCACACGGTCTGCGAAGAGGCCTCCTGCCCCAACATCGGCGAATGCTTCGGCAAGGGCACGGCCACCTTCATGATCATGGGCGACAAGTGCACGCGCCGCTGCCCCTTCTGCGATGTCGGCCATGGCCGGCCCGACCCGCTGGACGTGAACGAGCCGGAGAACCTGGCCAAGACCATCGCCCGGCTCAAGCTCAAATACGTGGTCATCACCTCGGTGGACCGCGACGACCTGCGCGACGGCGGCGCCGGCCACTTCGTCGAATGCATCCGCAAGACCCGCGAGCTATCGCCCGGCACGACCATCGAAGTGCTGGTGCCCGACTTCCGCGGCCGCGACGACCGCGCACTGGAAATCCTGAAGGCCGCGCCGCCCGACGTAATGAACCACAACCTGGAAACCATCCCGCGCCTGTACAAGGAAGCGCGCCCGGGTTCCGACTACGCCTTCAGCCTGAACCTGCTGAAGAAGTTCAAGGCGCTGCATCCCGACGTTCCGACCAAGAGCGGGATCATGGTCGGCCTGGGCGAGACCGACGAGGAAATCCTGCAGGTGATGCGCGACATGCGCGAGCACGACATCGACATGCTGACCATTGGCCAATACCTGGCACCGTCGATGTCGCATCTGCCGGTGCGGCGCTATGTGCACCCCGACACCTTCAAGATGTTCGAGGCCAAGGCCAAGGAGATGGGTTTCTCTCACGCCGCCGTGGGCGCGATGGTCCGCTCCAGCTACCACGCCGACGAACAGGCGCACGCCGCCGGTGTTGCCAACACCTGAGTGCACGCGAATCTCTACGCCCTCGGCGCGATCGGCCTGTGGGCTACGCTGGCTTCGCTCGGCGTCTCGCTGGTGCACCTGCCGCCCTTCCTCCTCACCGGCCTGGCACTCGTAATCGGCAGCGTGCCTGCCTGGCCGCTGATTCGCCAATGGAAGGTGCCGGGCTCGACCCTGGCGCTGGGCATCTACGGCCTGTTCGGCTTCCATTTCCTGCTGTTCATCGCGCTGCGCCACGCGCCGCCCGTGGAGGCCAACCTGGTCAACTACCTGTGGCCGCTGCTGATCGTGGTTCTGGCGCCGCTGCTTTTGCCCGGCATACGGCTGCGGCCAGTCCATACGGTGGCGGCTGTCGCCGGCTTCGCGGGCGCAGCCATCGCCATCCTGGGCTCGGGCGGGAGCGCAGGCGGCAGCTGGTCGTGGGGCTACCTGCCCGCGCTGGGTTCGGCCTTTATCTGGGCCAGCTACTCGCTGCTGACCCGGCGAGTGACCAGCTTTCCCACGGCCGCCATCGGCTTGTTCGGTCTCGTCTCCGGCCTGTTGTCACTGCTATGCCACTGGGCGCTCGAGCCTTCGGTGACCCTGCACACGCGAGACTGGGTTCTGGTCGCCATCATGGGCCTGGGCCCTCTGGGCGCGGCCTTCTTCCTGTGGGACAAGGCCGTCAAGCTGGGCGACCCGCGCCACATCGGCATCCTGAGCTACATCACTCCGCTGGCCTCGACGCTGCTCCTCATGCTGGTGAGCGGCCGGCCGCTCACCTGGAGCATCGCGGCGGCGGCGGCGCTGATCATCGGCGCGGCTGTCGTGGGGACACGCGCCTAACTAGCCGGCCAGCACGGTCGCCGGATCTTCGGCGTCCAGGACCTGTTTTGCCCAGGGGACCAGGCGGGCCGTGTCGGCGCGCAACACCTCCTGCTTCACCGCGAGGATCTGCGCCGGGTGCATGGAGAAACTTCGCAGGCCCAGGCCCAGCAGCAGACGGGTCAAGCTGGTGTCGCCGGCCATCTCGCCGCAGACGCTGACGCCTTTGCCCTGCGCGTTGCATTCGGCGATCGTTTCCGCCACGAGGCGCAGCACGGCGGGGTGCAGCGGATCGTAGAGATGTGCCACCGACTCGTCCGCGCGATCGATCGCCAGGGTGTACTGGATCAGGTCGTTGGTGCCGATCGACAGGAAGTCGAAGTACTTGAGGAAGATCTTCAAGGTGAGCGCCGCCGCCGGGATCTCGATCATGGCACCGAGCTTGATCGGCCCGTAGGCGACGCCGCGGTTGTCCAGCTCGGCGCGGGCGAAATCGACCAGCGACAACGTCTGGCGTATCTCGCTCGCATGCGCCAGCATCGGGATCAGCATGTTGACCTGGCCGTGCGCGGCCGCGCGCAGGATGGCGCGCAGCTGCGTAAGGAACATGGCGGGGTCGGCCAGGCTCCAGCGGATGGCGCGCAGGCCCAGGGCGGGATTGAGGTGGGCTTCGTCGCGCACCGAGTCATCCAGCGGTTTGTCGGCGCCGACGTCGATGGTGCGGATCGTGACCGGCAGGCCTTCCATGCCCTCCACCGCGCGGCGGTAGGCGTGGTACTGCTCTTCCTCGTCGGGCAGGTGGCCGCGCCGGCCCATGAACAGGAACTCGCTGCGGAAAAGGCCCACGCCCACGGCGCCCGCCTTCACCGCGGCGGGCGCGTCCTCGGGCAGCTCGATGTTGGCCAGCAGTTCCACCTTCTGGCCGTCCATCGTCACGGCGGGCGTGTGGCGCAGGCGCGAAAGCCGGCCGCGTTCCAGCTCGCCCTGGCGCTGCTTGAAACCGTATTCGGCCAGGATGATGGGAGAAGGATCGACGATCATCACGCCGGCATCGCCGTCGATGACGATCCAGTCATCCTGGCGCACCAGGTGGCTGGCGCTACGCGCGCCCACCACGGCCGGGATGTCCATGCTGCGCGCGACGATCGCGGTGTGCGAGTTGCGGCCGCCCACGTCGGTGACGAAGCCGGCGAACACGCTCTGCTTGAACTGCAGCATGTCGGCCGGGGACAGGTCGTGGGCGATCATCACCAGCGGCACATCCATGCTGTCGTCGAGCAGCAGGTCCTGCTGGGTCTTGCGCTTGCCGCTGGTCGGCGGCGCGGTGGGCGACCCCACGCCCTTCATATAGCGCAGGATGCGCTCGGCCACCTGCTCCAGGTCGGCCTTGCGCCCGCGCAGGTAATCGTCTTCCATGTCGTCGAACTGGCGCGACAACACTTCCAGCTGGGTCGTCAGCGCCCACTCGGCGTTGTAGAGCCGATCGGTGATCCAGTGCTTCACGCCGGTGATCAGCTCCTCGTCCTGCAACAGCATCAGGTGGACATCCAGCAGCGCGCTCAGCTCGTGCGGCGCTTCCTTGGGGCCCATCAGTGAAATGGTGGTCTGCAGGCGGTGCAGCTCGTCGACCACCGCATTGCGGCCCAGGCGCACGCGCTCGATCTCGGCCTCGATCCGCTCCGGTTCGATGAAATAGTGCGCCACGTCCACACGGCTGGACGCCATCAACACGGCGCGCCCGATGGCGATGCCGCGGGCGACAGCCAGGCCGTGGACCGAAAAGGTCATTCGCCCTCTCCGAACTTGTCGGCGATCAACGCCAGCAAGGCGTCCATGGCTTCCTGCTCGCGATCGCCCACGGTTTCTATGACGACTTCGCTGCCGATGCCCGCCGCCAGCATCATCACGCCCATGATGCTCTTGGCGTTGACGCGCCGGTCTCCCCGGCTCATCCACACATCGCAGGGGTAACTGCCGGCCAGCTTGGTCAGCTTGGCCGATGCCCGGGCGTGCAGCCCCAGCTTATTGTTGATCGTCGTAGTTGTCCTGGTCATGTTTTCTTCGGGGCTGGTTCTGCGGTGCCGTGACTGCCACCTGCATCACGCCCTGGGTACCACCGATGACGGCCCGCGACACCAGGGCCTCCAGCGGTTCGTTGCGATAGCTCACGCTGCGCAGCAGCATGGGCAGGTTCACGCCGGTGATCAGGCGCGACTTCTCGCCGTCCACCAGCTTCTGTGCGACGTTGCTCGGCGTAGCGCCGAAGATGTCGGTTAGCACCAAGACGCCCTTGACGGGGCCGGAGCGCGTGAGCTGGTCGATGGCGATCCGCGCCGTGGCCAGCGTTTCTTCGGGCGGCATGTTGGGCTGGACGTCGATCGCCGCCACATGGGCGCCGCAGTCGGGGAAGACGTGCAGCGCGCATTGCCGCAGCGCGTGCGCGAGCGGAGCATGGGCAATGATGAGGATCGCGTTCATTGACGAGAATTATCCTTTGCCAGCAGGAAGTAGCCGTACGAAATAACGCTGCAAGCCAGGAACACGCTCATCGCCGCCCGAAAAGATGCCACTTCGCCCAGCCCTGCAGCCTGAAACCCGTCGATGAGCAGGCCGATGCCCCACTGCAACACGAACACCCCGCCGAATATCACCAGGTTATAGGCCGACAGGGCTCGGCCCGCGAGGGCCGGCGGAAACGCCATGCCCACCGCCGGCTGGGCCAGCGAGACGAACGTGGACGTGATGCAGAAAAGCGCCCAGGCACCCGCCCCAGCAGCCGGACCCGCTATGATAATTGTAGCAAGCACGATCAGGCTCAGGGGCAGGCCGCGGGCGATCAGCCGATCCGTGGTGATGCCCTTGCGGGCCAGCCAGGGGTTGAGCATGCCCCAGCTCCAGAAGGTGCAGAGCATGGATACATTGATGACGAACAGCCCCGTGGCGGCCTGCAGCGGCTCGTAGCCGGCCACGCGGACCATCCACGGCCCCGCCCACAGGGTCTGGATGGCAACCATGCCGCCGTAGCTGAAAAACCCGATGGGCGTCAGCCGGCGGAAATACGGATGGGTCCAGACCTCGCGATAGCTGCCCGGCCGCCTGCCCGGCTCGGCCGAGGCGGTGGTCCAGGGCGGCACCTTCCAGGCGATGACGGCCATGGCCACGCCGATGCAGACCGCCAGGGCCCAGAACAGCGGCCGCCACCCCACCACCGGCATCAGCAATTGCACGGGCAAGGTGGAGGCGACCATGCCAAACGACCCGGTCATCAGCATCCAGGAGTTGGCCCGCAACTGGGCCGTTGGATCTAGCCAACGCCGGAACCCGGTGAGCGGGGCCATCAGGCAGGCGCTGACTCCCACACCGCAGAGCACGCGGGCCGCCAGCAGGGCGGAGAAACTGGTGGCCAGCGAGAACGCCACGCAGCCGGCTACGGCGACGCCCAAGAACCCGAGGATCACCTTCTTGGGTCCGTAGCGGTCCAGCCAGGTCCCCAGCGGAAGCTGGGTCGCCGCGAAGCCGAGAAAATAGCCGCCCGCGAGCAAGCCCAGTTCCTGCGCGTTGAGCGCGAATTCGCGGGTCAGGGTGGGAGAGAGCGTGGCCGTGATCGCGCGCACCAGCGCCGAGAAGAAGTAGGCGAATGCAAATGCCAGGAACACCGCAACGGCAGTGCGGCGGGAAAGCAAGCTCATTGGAACTTCAGCCCGGAGAAGAACGGCTCGGCCACCTCGGGCTTGAGCTGGCCGGTGTAGATGACAGCCTGGAACACATGGCTGCCTTGGGCGAAGTACGCGGCCTGGCTCTGCACCTGGGTGCCATCCGGGCGCTGGCCGCTGGCCACGACCTGGAGCGACTGCGGCAGTGCCAGCGCGCCGGGCGGCCGGAACGGAGTCTCCAGCGCGCTGGTGCCGCGCATGTTCGACAAGCTGGCGGCTTTCCATTGGGCCAGCACCTCGCCCAAGCGGCTGGCATCGCCGAGGTCGGCAAACATCACGGCAAAAGTTGCGCCGCCGGTGTCGCAGCCGATCACCTGCAGGCTCACCTCGCGGCCGGCCATGGGAACGCTGCGAGCGCCCTTGTCGGGCTTGCAGGGCAGCATGGCTTTGAGGGCCGTGGGTTCCGCCCGCACCTCGCGCCAATTGAAAGTCGGGCTGCAGGCGGCGAGCGTCCATCCCGTGATGAGGACTGCGGCAAACATTCGAAGCATCTCCCGGATTATGGAGTTTGCGGCTGGGTTGGCCGATTGAGCCGACAATCCGGTTCCATGACGACTTCACTCGCTGGCATACGCGTTCTCGATCTCTCCCGGGTGCTGGCCGGGCCCTGGTGCACCCAAACCCTGGCCGACCTGGGCGCCGACGTGATCAAGATCGAGCGTCCGGGCAGCGGCGACGACACGCGCGGCTGGGGCCCGCCCTTCCTTCAGGACGACGCCGGGCAAGACACCGCGGAAGCCGCCTACTACCTGGGCACCAACCGCAACAAGCGATCGGTGACCTGCGATATTTCCAAGCCGGCGGGCCAGGCGCTGATCCGCGAACTGGTGAAGCGCTGCGACGTCTTCGTCGAGAACTTCAAGGTCGGCGACATGGCGCGCTACGGGCTGGACTACCCGTCGCTGAAATCGCTGAACCCTCGGCTGGTCTATTGCAGCGTGACCGGCTTCGGCCAGACCGGCCCCTACCGCGAGCGGGCCGGCTACGACTACGCGATACAGGGCATGGGCGGGCTGATGAGCGTGACCGGCGAGCGCGACGACTTGGGCGGCGGGCCGCAAAAGGTCGGCGTTGCGGTGGCGGATCTGTTCACCGGCATGTACTCCGCCGTCGCGATTGTCGCGGCGCTGCGCCATGCCGAGCGGACCGGAGAGGGCCAGCAAGTCGACATGGCCTTGCTCGATACGCAGGTGGCGATGCTGGCGAACCTTGGCGCCAACTACCTCGTCAGCGGCAAGGTGCCGGGCCGCGCCGGCAACGCCCACCAGAACATCGTGCCCTACCAGGTGTTCGAGGTCGCTGCCTCCCCCGATGGAGCGAAGGATTACCTGATCCTGGCCGTGGGCAACGACGGCCAGTACGCCAAGTTCTGCGAGGTGGCGGGCCGCCCCGACCTGGCAGCCGATCCGCGCTTCGCCAAGAACCAGGACCGCGTGCGCAATCGCGCGCAGCTCGTTCCGGTGCTGGAGCAGATCATGAAGGGCCGCAGCAAGGCCGACTGGCTGGCCGCGCTGGAGGCCGCCAAGGTCCCCTGCGGCGCGATCAACAACCTGGCGGAGGTGTTCGACGACCCCCAGGTGAAACAGCGCGGCATGGTCACCACGTGGCAGCACCCACTGCAGCCGGATCTGCACCTGGTGTCCAGCCCGATGAAGCTGAGCGCGACGCCGGTTCGAACCGATTTGCCGCCGCCGTTGCTGGGACAGCACACGGAGGAGGTGCTGCGCGAGCTGCTGGACTGCTCCGACGAGATGCTCTTCGATCTGCGAAGCAGCAAGGTGATCTGAAGTAACCCGGCGGTTATTTCAGGGAGCCGAATACCTTGCGCACGATCGCACTGCCGCTGCCTGCCGGGTCTTGCCGGATCTTCTTTTCCTCTTCGCCGATCATGGCGTAAAGGCCATCCAGTGACTTGCGCGTGACGTAGGGCTCGACAGCCGCGTCGTCTTTCTTGACCAGGCCCATGCCGGCCGCCTTGCCGGCCAGGCGGTTGTACTTTTCCGCCAGCCCGACCTTTTCCGTCGCGCGGGTCACCACCGGCAGGAATCGTGCCGAGAGCGGCGTGCGGGTTTTTTCGGCAAAGAAGTCGGTGACCGAGGTCTCGCCGCCCGTCAGGATCTGCTTGGCGTCGCTCACGCTCATGGACTTCACGGCGTTGACCAGCAGGTCGCGGGCCAGCGGAACGGCCGCCTCCGCAGCGCGGTTCATCGCCACCTCCAGCTCGTCCACTTGCTGGCCGCGGCCCATGGCGCGCAGGAACTTGCTCGCATCCGCCAAAAAACCCGGCAAGGGAATTCGAACTTTCGGGTTGTCCAGGAATCCACCAGGTTTGCCGAGCAGGCCAACGGCCGCCAGCGCGCCCCGCTCGAGCGCAGCTTTCAGCCCTTGCGAGGCCTCCGTGTTGGTCAGGTCACCCAGGCTCAGCGCATTGGCTTGGCGCCATGCGGCCATTGTGGCGAGGCCCAGCGCGGAAGTCGCGGCGGAACTAAACTGGCGGCGATTCATGGAAATGTCCTGAGATGAAAAAAGTGCTCTATGGTGCCGCAGCAGCGGCTGTGCTGGCAATCGGTGCCGCCCTGTACCTGGGTACGGGCGGTGACGCCGCCCCGCCATCGACTTTCGTGCTCCTGGACGGCTCGAGCAAGACCACGGCGGACCTCAAAGGCCGCGTGACGCTGGTGAATTTCTGGGCGACCAGCTGCACCACCTGCGTGGCCGAAATGCCCAAGATCATCGCCACCTACGACAAGTACCAGTCCAAGGGCTACGACACGCTGGCCGTCGCCATGAGCTACGACCCGCCCAGCTACGTGGTGAACTACGCGCAGACGCGCAAGCTGCCGTTCAAGGTGGCGATCGACAACACCGGCGCGGTGGCCAAAGCCTGGGGTGACGTGCAGCTCACCCCCACCACTTTCGTGGTGAACAAGCGCGGCGAGATCGTCAAGCGCTACGTCGGCGAGCCGGATTTCGGCCAGCTGCACCAGCTGATCGAGAAGCTGCTCGCCGAAACCTGAGGCCGGCTTATTCCGGATAGGCCTCGACGCCGATGGCCAGCTTGACCTCGTCGGCGATGGCCGGCAAGCCGAACTTCATGCCGAAATCGGATCGCTTGATCGAACCTTCGACGTAGGCTCCGCACATGGCCTTCTTGTTGAACGGGTGCGGGCCGCACTTGAACGAGGTGACATTGAGCTTGACCGGCTTGGTGACGCCCAGCAGCGTCAGTGTTCCGTCGATGCTCTCGAGGTTGTCGCCATTGAAGTTGAAGCGCGTCGACTTGTAGACCATGTCGGGAAACTCGGCGCTATTGAAGAAGTCGGCCGCCCGCAGGTGATCGTCGCGCGACCGCGTGCCGTCTGCGCGCTTGCCGTCGCCGGTGGAGATCGTGGCGGTGGCGATCCTGGCTTCCAGGCTGCCGGCCTTGGCAGCCGGATCCAGCGTGACCTTGCCGGTCATCTTGTCGAACCGGCCATGGATCGTCGTCATCCCCAGATGGTTGATCGAGAAATTCGGGAACGAGTGCAGCGAATCGATGGCATAGGTCTGGGGTGCAGCCAGCGCCGCGAGGGGGAAGCTGGCGACCAGCAGGACTGACAAAAGGCGAGACATGGTTACTCCGGTTGGTTGAAGAAAGAGGTGCCACTCATGTGGACATTCGCGCGGCGGACCAGGCGAGGCCCACCGCGACCGACATGGGGACGAGGCCGGCCAGCGCCGTGAGCAATGCGGCCAGCCACGGCGGATGGCGCTCCTGGCGCACCAGCCTGGCTGCCCAGGGAATGCCCAGCGTCGGCAAGAGGCAGTACCAGGGCAGCGAGCCGGTGAAGACCGCCAACAGGCCGGCCAGCCCGCTGATCACGGCGGCGGGCAGCACCAGCGTCCATCCCGCCGGTCCGCGCTGGCCGCCGATGACCTGGACCAGGACCACGGCGCCCGCGCCCGCCGCGACCGCAATGCCGATTTGCGCCAGCAATGCGGATGCGCCAAGCAGCGCCAGCGCCCCCGCGGCCAGCCCGAGCATCAAGGAGATCCCGGAGGTCCGCATGCCGTCGTCGGTGGCGCGCAGGCAGGATTCGAGCAGCGCCGCGATGTAGGCGCCGGCGGCCAGGCCATAGAGCGTTGCCTGGGCCGGCTCTTGCTGCAGCAGCACCCGCCATACCATCCATACGGCGGCGGACGCAGCGGCGGCACAAAGGGCCGCCCGGAGAGCCGGCTTGGGACTCGTGCCTGGCATTTCGAGCGCCAGCACCAGGATCGCGGTGCCCAGGCCGATCAGCACCAGTTTGCGCGCGGCGGTGAGCGGATCGAACGCGAAGCCCACCGTGAGGGCGATGACCAGTGCAAAGGCGAGCGCGACGGCGATGCCCAGCAGGCGGGTGCGCCGCAGTACTGCCGCGGCGGCGAGCGCCGACAGGAAAGGCGCCACCCCGGCCTGCACGGCGGGATTGGCAAGCAGTTCTTCCATTGACCTGACTCTTCTTTTTGTTCCGCTTCCCCGCGGGAAGCTGGCCGGTCAGAACAGCTCAACCGTGAAAAGTTCCCGGTTACTGGCTGGTAAAACTATCGTGGCAGGCGTCCTCGCTGGGCTTGTGCTCGGCAGCAGTTGCCTGGCTGGTAAGCCTGGGCGGCTGACCTTGGTCGCGAGCAGTTACAGCGGCAAGACGCTAAACTGCAAGGCCGTCATTCGCCACACCACGCGTGGAAACGCAACAGATACCGTCGGTCGGGCTGATATCGCCCGCCACCCCTGAAGAGATCGATGCCGTGCGCGGCCTGTTTCGCGAGTACGCGCAGGCCCTGGGCGTAGACCTGTGTTTCCAGCAGTTCGACCAGGAACTGGCGGAGTTGCCGGGCGAATACGCCCCGCCCCATGGCGCCCTGCTGGCAGCCAAGGTGAACGACGAATTGGCAGGGTGCTGCGCCATCCGTCCATTGGAAGCGGCCGATTACCCCAACGCCTGCGAAATGAAGCGCCTCTATGTGCGAAACGGATTTCGCACGATGGGCCTGGGCCGGCAGCTGGCGGAAGCCGCGCTCGACGCGGCGCGGCAAGGGGGCTATTCCTGCGTGCTGCTGGACACGCTGGACGACATGGAAGCCGCCCGCGCCCTGTACCAGGACCTGGGCTTCCACGAGATACCGCCCTACTATCACAACCCGATCCCGGGCGCGCACTACCTCAAAGCTGCGCTGAAGTGACCTTGGGTTTTTACCCTTTGGCCTGGGCGAGCAGGGTCGCTGCGTCGCTGACCTCGAACTTGCCGGGCGCCTCGACGTTCAGTGCCGCCACCTTGCCGTCCTTGACCAGCATGGAATAGCGGGTGCTGCGGATGCCCATGCCCGCGGCCGTGCGGTCCAGGGTGAGGCCAACCGCCTTGGTGAACTCGGCGCTGCCGTCGCCCAGCATGCGGATCTTGTCGCCGGTCTTCTGGTCGCGCGCCCAGGCCCCCATCACGAACGCGTCGTTCACGCTCACGCACCAGATCTCGTCCACGCCGGCCTTCTTGAATTCATCGGCCTTTTCAACGAAGCCGGGCACATGCTTGGCCGAGCAGGTCGGCGTGAACGCGCCCGGCAGGGCGAACAGCGCAATGGTCTTGCCCGCAACGGCCTCGGCCACCTTGACCGGGTTCGGGCCGATGCTGCAGCCGTTGCCCTCGACTTCGGAAAATTCCTGCAGGGTGGCGTTGGGAAGCGAGTCGCCGACTTTGATCATATGGGTCTCCAAAAACAAAAACGACCCACATTGTGGGCCGTTTTGATTACACCTGCAGGGCGGTCTGGATCAGACTTCGGCGGCCTTCTCGACCAGGCGGGTGGCAACCCAGTTCTTGGTCTTGGAGATGGGGCGGCTCTCGGTGATCTCGATCACGTCGCCGGTGTGGAACTCGCCCTTTTCGTCATGGGCGTGGTACTTGCTCGATTTGGCAACGATCTTGCCATAGAGCTCGTGCTTCACACGGCGCTCGACCAGGACCGTCACGGTCTTGGCGCGCTTGTCGCTGACAACCTTGCCAACCAAGGTGCGCTTGAGGGATGTTTTGGCTTCCGTCATGGTCGCTTTCCTTACTTGGCGGCGGGCGTCTTGGCCCGCTCTTCGGCTTGCTTCTGGGCCAGGATGGTCTTGGCCCGAGCAATATCGCGGCGCGTGACGCGCAGCGTGCCGGTGTTGGTGAGCTGTTGCGTGGCCTTCTGCATGCGCAGGCCGAAGTGGGCCTTTTGCAGCTCTTTGACTTCGGTTTTGAGGCCGGCAACGTCTTTTTGGCGCAGATCAGTAGTTTTCATATTTCATCACTCCTGAATTACGCGCCGATCATGCGGCTGACGAACGTGGTGCGCAGCGGCAGCTTGGCGGCTGCCAGGCGGAACGCTTCGCGAGCGAGCTCTTCGGTCACGCCGACGATCTCGAACACGACCTTGCCCGGCTGGATTTCGGCCACGTAGTACTCGGGGTTGCCCTTGCCGTTACCCATCCGCACTTCAGCGGGCTTGTGGGAGATCGGCTTGTCGGGGAACACACGGATCCAGATGCGGCCGCCGCGCTTCACGTGGCGGGAAATCGCGCGGCGCGCGGCTTCGATCTGGCGGGCCGTCAGGCGGCCGCGGTCCGTGCACTTCAGGCCGAAGTCACCAAACGCCACCGAGTTGCCCCGGGTAGCGATGCCGGTGTTACGGCCCTTCTGCTCTTTGCGGTATTTGCGACGAGCGGGTTGCAGCATGTTTACTCTCCTTTACCGTCAGCGGGCGGGGTGCCTGCCGGCGCTGCCTTGCGGACGCGCTTAACGGTAGCTTTCGGTGCATCGGCACCTGTCGTTGCTTCTGCGGGCTTGTCGCTGCCGTCAGCCGGTGCGACATTGCCCGCGCCAGCTGCGGGGCGGCGGGTGGCGGGACCACGGCGGTCGCCGGCCGGGCGATCACCCGGGCGTGCGTCGCGGCGGGGGCCACGCGGGCGGCGTTCTTCCTCGGCGCGGGGCTCGACGACGGCCGGCAAATCATTGCGGCCGAGCGTGTCGCCCTTGTAGACCCAGACCTTGACGCCGATGACGCCGTAGGTGGTCTTGGCTTCGGAGAAACCGTAGTCGATATCGGCGCGCAGCGTATGGAGCGGCACGCGGCCTTCGCGGTACCACTCGGTACGCGCGATTTCGATGCCGTTCAGGCGGCCGGCGGACATGATCTTGATGCCCTGGGCGCCCAGGCGCATCGCGTTCTGCATGGCGCGCTTCATCGCGCGGCGGAACATGATGCGCTTTTCCAGCTGCTGGGTGATCGAGTCGGCGATCAGCTGGGCATCGATTTCGGGCTTGCGCACTTCTTCGATGTTCACTGCCACCGGCACGCCCAGGCGCTTGCCGAGCTCTTTCTTGAGCGCTTCGATGTCTTCGCCCTTCTTGCCGATCACCACGCCCGGACGAGCCGAGAAGATGGTGATGCGGGCGCTCTTGGCGGGACGCTCGATCAGCACGCGGGAAACCGCGGCGTTCTTGAGCTTGGCCTTGAGGTACTCGCGCACCTTGATGTCTTCGCCCAGCATGCCGGCGAAGTCACGGTTGCTCGCGTACCAGCGGCTGGCCCAGTTGCGGCTGACCGACAGGCGGAAGCCGGTAGGATGGATTTTTTGTCCCATAGTGGTCCTGAGCCTGTTAGTTGCCGACGGTCAAGTACACGTGGCACGTGGGCTTGACGATGCGATTGCCGCGGCCTTTGGCGCGCGCGGTGAAACGCTTGAGCGAAGCGCCCTGCTCGACGTAGATGGTCTTGACCTTCAGCTCGTCGATATCGGCGCCATCGTTGTGCTCGGCGTTCGCGATGGCGGACTCCAGCACCTTCTTGATGATTCCGGCGGCCTTCTTCTGGGTGAACTCCAGAACGTTGAGCGCCTGATCCACCTTCTTGCCGCGAATCAGATCGGCGACCAGGCGGCCTTTGTCGACCGACAGACGGACGCCCCTGAGGACTGCACGTGTTTCCATGGTCTTTCCTTACTTCTTCTGGACTTTTTTGTCCGCCGGGTGACCCTTGAAGGTGCGCGTCAGGGCGAATTCGCCCAGCTTGTGGCCCACCATCTGGTCGGTGATGTAGACCGGCACGTGCTGCTTGCCGTTGTGAACGGCGATCGTCAGCCCGATGAACTCGGGCAGGATCATGGAGCGGCGCGACCAGGTCTTGATCGGTTTTTTGTCCTTGGTCGTCACGGCCTTATCGGCCTTGGCCACCAGGTGGTGGTCAACGAAAGGACCTTTTTTGAGTGAGCGAGTCATATCGTCAACCCCTTACTTCTTGCGACGCGACACGACCATGACCTGGGTGCGCTTGTTGTTGCGGGTACGGTAACCCTTGGTCAGGTTGCCCCACGGATCGACGGGGTGACGGCCTTCGCCGGTCTTGCCCTCGCCACCGCCGTGCGGGTGGTCGACCGGGTTCATCACCACACCGCGAACGGTCGGGCGAATACCCATGTGGCGCTTCACGCCGGCCTTGCCCAACTGGCGCAGGCTGTGCTCTTCGTTGGCGACTTCGCCGATGGTGGCGCGGCACTCGATGTGGATCTTGCGAACCTCACCGGAGCGCATGCGGACCTGGGCGTAGGTGCCTTCGCGCGCCAGCAGCGTCGCGGAGGTACCGGCCGAACGGGCGATCTGCGCGCCCTTGCCCGGCTTCAGTTCGATGCAATGGATCGTCGAGCCGACCGGGATGTTGCGCACCGGCAGGGTGTTGCCGGCACGGATCGGGGCCTCGGAGCCGGACAGCAGCGATGCGCCGACTTCCAGGCCGCGCGGAGCGATGATGTAGCGGCGCTCGCCGTCGGCATAGCACACCAGTGCGATGTGAGCCGTGCGGTTCGGGTCGTACTCGATGCGCTCCACCTTGGCCGGGATGCCGTCCTTGTTGCGAACGAAGTCGACAACGCGGTAGTGGTGCTTGTGGCCACCGCCCTTGTGGCGGGTGGTGATGTGACCGTTGTTGTTGCGGCCCGACTTCTGGAACTGGGGTTCCAGCAGCGGGGCGTAACCCTCACCCTTGTGCAGGTGGTCACGCGAGATCTTCACCATGCCGCGATGGCCTGGTGAAGTCGGTTTCATCTTGATGACTGCCATGATTTACGCGGCCTCCCCTGCGAGGTTCAGCTCTTGACCGGGCTTGAGCGTCACGTAGGCCTTGCGAATGTTGTCGCGGCGGCCCACCGAGCGGCCGAAGCGCTTGGTCTTGCCTTTGGTGTTGACCACCGAGACGCCCTTGACCTCGACCTTGAACATCAGTTCAACCGCGGCCTTGATTTCGGGCTTGGTGGCGTCTTGCAGCACCTTGAAGGTGACGGCATTGGTCTTGTCGGCCACGTGCGTCGCCTTTTCGGAGACGATGGGGGCGACCAGGACCTGCATCAGCCGACCTTCGTCGAACTTGCTGCGCGATGCGGGTGTGGGATTGACGCGGCTCATGCGAACATCTCCTTGAGCTTGTCCATGGCGCCCTTGGTGACCAGCACCTTCTTATAGTGCACCAGCGACAGCGGGTCGGCGTAACGCGGCTCGACGACGAGCACGTTCACCAGGTTGCGCGAGGCGAGGTACAGGTTCTCGTCCACTTCTTCAGCGATCACGAGAACCGATTCCAGGTTCATGGCCTTGAACCGGGCAGCCAGCTGCTTGGTCTTGGGCGAATCCACCTTCATGGAGTCGACCACGGCCAGGCGGCCTTCGCGGGCCAGCTGGGAGAAGATGGACGCCATGCCGGCGCGGTACATCTTCTTGTTGATCTTCTGGGTGAAGTTCTCGTCCGGGCTGTTCGGGAAAATCCGGCCGCCCCCGCGCCACAGCGGCGAGGAAGTCATACCGGCACGGGCGCGGCCCGTACCCTTTTGCTTGAACGGCTTCTTGGTCGAGTGCTTGACCTGCTCGCGGTCCTTCTGGGCGCGCGTGCCCTGGCGGGCATTGGCCTGGAAGGCGACGACGATCTGGTGCACCAGGTCTTCGTTGTATTCACGGCCGAACACGGTCTCTGGCGCGTCGTACTTGGACGCCGCCTGGCCTTGTTCGTTCAGGAGTTCGAGTTGCATTACTTCGCTCCCTTCGGTGTTGCTGCTGCACCGGCGGCCTTGGCCTTGACGGCCGGGCGCACGGTCACGAAACCGCCCTTGGAGCCGGGCACGGCGCCCTTGATCAGGAGCAGCTGGCGTGCTTCGTCGATGCGGTACACGTCGAGATTCTGGGTGGTGACGGTGTCATCGCCGAGATGGCCCGTCATGCGCTTGCCGGGGAACACGCGGCCGGGATCCTGGGCCATACCGATGGAGCCGGGAACGTTGTGCGAACGGCTGTTACCGTGCGACGCGCGCTGCGAGCTCATGTGGTGGCGCTTGATCGTGCCGGCGTAGCCCTTACCGATGGTGGTGCCCTGCACGTCGACCTTCTGGCCCACGGCAAACACGTCGGTGGCGGGCACCGTGGCACCGGCAGCGTACTTGGCTGCGGTGTCGGCGGTGACGCGGAATTCCTGGATGATTTCACCGGCTTCCACACCTGCCTTGGCAAGGTGGCCGGCTTGCGGCTTGGTCACGCGCGAAGCTTTGCGCGAACCGAACGTGACCTGCAGGGACACGTAGCCGTCGTTCTCTTGGGTTTTGACCTGGGTCACACGGTTGTTAGACACATCCACCACCGTGACAGGAACTGCGTCCCCATCATCGGTGAACAGGCGCATCATGCCCACCTTGCGGCCCAGCAACCCTAGGGAGTTGCTCAGACTCATATTTTTGCTCCGTTACTTCCGCCGGGGCCGCTGCAATTGGCTGCCCCGTTTGGTTTGCGAAAGAAGGTTGATAAAAAACTAATCCTCACCCGCAATTCGGGCGAAGCCGTAAATTATAACGCGCTCTTGCAGTTTCCCGCAAGAGCGCGTATTAAAGCGGCTGCTGTAGCGTTTACTGCAGCTTGATTTCGACGTCCACGCCAGCCGGCAGGTCGAGCTTCATCAGCGCGTCCACGGTCTTGTCGGTCGGGTCGACGATGTCCATCAGGCGCTGGTGCGTCCGGATTTCGAACTGGTCGCGGCTGGACTTGTTGACGTGCGGCGAGCGCAGGATGTCGAAGCGCTTCATGCGCGTCGGCAGGGGCACGGGGCCCTTGACGATGGCGCCGGTGCGCTTGGCGGTGTCAACGATCTCGGCGGCGGACTGGTCGATCAGCTTGTAATCGAATGCCTTGAGGCGGATGCGGATTTTCTGTTGGGTGGCCATTCGATTACTCCAGGATCTTTGCGACGACGCCCGAGCCCACGGTCTTGCCGCCTTCGCGGATGGCAAAGCGCAGGCCTTCTTGCATGGCGATGGGGTTGATCAGCTTCACCGTGATGGACACGTTGTCGCCGGGCATGACCATTTCCTTGTCCTTGGGCAGCTCGATGGCGCCCGTCACGTCCGTGGTGCGGAAGTAGAACTGGGGACGGTAGTTGTTGAAGAACGGGGTGTGACGGCCGCCCTCGTCCTTGCTCAGCACATACACCTCAGCGGTGAAGTGGGTGTGCGGCTTGATCGAGCCGGGCTTGCACAGCACCTGGCCGCGCTCGACTTCTTCGCGCTTGGTGCCGCGCAGCAGCACCCCGACGTTGTCGCCGGCCTGGCCCTGGTCCAGGAGCTTGCGGAACATTTCCACGCCGGTGCAGGTGGTCTTGATGGTGGGCTTGATGCCCACGATCTCGATTTCCTCGCCGACCTTCACCACACCGCGCTCGATACGGCCGGTCACGACCGTGCCGCGACCGGAGATGGAGAACACGTCTTCGACGGGCATCAGGAAGGCACCGTCCACCGCGCGCTCGGGCGTGGGGATGTAGCTGTCCATGGCTTCGGCCAGCTTCATGATGGCCTGCTCGCCCAGCTCGCCCTTGTCGCCTTCCAGGGCCAGCTTGGCCGAGCCGTGGATGATGGGGGTGGTGTCGCCGGGGAATTCGTACTTGTCCAGCAGCTCGCGCAGCTCCATCTCGACCAGCTCGAGCAGTTCGGCGTCGTCGACCATGTCGCACTTGTTCAGGAACACCAGGATGTAGGGCACGCCCACCTGGCGGGCCAACAGGATGTGCTCGCGGGTCTGGGGCATCGGGCCGTCAGCGGCCGAGCACACCAGGATGGCGCCGTCCATCTGGGCGGCGCCGGTGATCATGTTCTTGACGTAGTCGGCGTGGCCGGGGCAGTCCACGTGCGCGTAGTGGCGGTTCTTGGTCTCGTACTCGACGTGCGCGGTGTTGATGGTGATGCCGCGCGCTTTTTCTTCCGGAGCCGCGTCGATCTGGTCATACGC
>NZ_JABJVV010000028.1 GCF_013155545.1 Caenimonas soli
GGATCAAACAGAACCTGCGCATCAAGGCATTTGTGGGCAACAGCGCCAACGCCGTGAAGACGCAAATCTGGATCGCAATCGCTACCTATGTGCTGGTGGCGATCGTGAAGAAGCGGCTCCAACTCACCGCCACGCTACACACCATCCTGCAGGTACTGAGCCTGTCACTTTTTGATCGGGTACCGATCGATGTGCTCCTGCTCAAAGCCGTCGATCTCGACGACGAAATCGAGGCTTCTCAGCAGTTTTCACTATTTGAAAATATCTCCGGACAGTAGTGGGTCAAGCCCGCAATGACAATACACTTCGTCCTATGCAGCTTGCCGCCGCCCAACTGAGCCAACACCTGCAAAAGGGTCTCAAGTCCCTGTACACGCTGCACGGCGACGAGCCGCTCTTGATCCAGGAAGCGGCGGATGCGATCCGCGCCGCGGCGCGCAGCCAGGGCTACACCGAGCGCACCGTGCACACGGTGGCCGGTGCGCACTTCGACTGGAGCGAGGTGCTGGCCGCCGGCGGCTCGCTCAGCCTCTTTGCCGACAAGCAGATCGTCGAGATCCGCATCCCCTCGGGCAAGCCCGGCAAGGAGGGCAGCCCGGCGTTGCAGCAGCTGGCCGCCGGCGCGCAGGGCAACGACAGCACGCTCACCCTGGTGCTCCTGCCCCGGCTGGACAAGATGACCAAGAGCGGCGCCTGGTTCACCGCGCTGGACGGCAACGGCGTCACCATCCAGGTCGAGCCGGTGGAGCGGCAGGCGCTGCCGCAGTGGATCGCCCAGCGGCTGGCGCAGCAGGCGCAGCGGGTGGCCGCCGGCGACGAAGGCCAGCGCACGCTGCAGTTCTTCGCCGACCGGGTCGAAGGCAACCTGCTGGCGGCGCACCAGGAAATCCAGAAGCTGGCCCTGCTTTATCCGGCGGGCGAACTCAATTTCGACCAGGTCGAAAGCGCCGTACTGAACGTGGCGCGCTACGATGTCTTCAAGCTCTCGGAGGCGGTGCTGGCCGGCCAGGCCGGCCGGGTGCAACGCATGCTCGACGGCCTGAAGGCCGAGGGCGAGGCCGAGGTACTGGTGCACTACACGCTGTCCGAGGACATCCGCGCCCTCAAGCGGGTCAAGGACGCCATGGCCGCCGGGCGGCCGCTGCCGATGGCGCTGCGCGAGCAGCGCGTCTGGGGCCTGCGCGAGCGCCTCTTTGAGCGGGTGCTGCCACGCCTCACCACGACCTCGCTGGACAACCTGCTGTATTCGGCGCATCTCGTCGACGGCATCGTCAAAGGCCTGAAGGCGCCCGACTGGCCGACCGAGGGCTGGCAGGCGCTGCATCGGCTGGCCATGCAGCTGTGCCAGGAGTGCGCCGCGCAGCAGGGTGCCGCACCCCGTGCGAAAATGGCGGGATGAATGCGCTGAACGTAGCGGAGTACACACAAACGCTGGGCCTGCAGGCCAAACAGGCCGCGGCCCTCATGGCGCGTGCCGACTCGGCAATCCGCAACAAGGCCTTGCGCACATTGGCCGCCTTGCTGCGCGCCAACGTCCAGGCCCTGCAAGCCGACAACGCCAAGGACATCGAACGCGCGACCGCGGCGGCGTTGTCCGCGCCGATGATCGATCGCCTGAAGCTCACGCCCAAGGTCATCGAGACCGTGGCCCAGGGCTGCGAGCAGCTGGCCGCGATGCCGGACATCATCGGCGAGGTGACGGCGCTGCGCCAACAGCCCAGCGGCATCCGCGTCGGTCAGATGCGCGTGCCGATCGGCGTGTTCGGCATGATCTTCGAGAGCCGGCCCAACGTCACCATCGAGGCCGCCAGCCTGTCGATCAAGAGCGGCAACGCCTGCATCCTGCGCGGCGGCTCGGAAGCCATCGATTCCAACAAGGCCCTGGCGCGGCTGGTGCAGCAGGCGCTGGTCGAAGCCGGCCTGCCCGCCGACGCCGTGCAACTGGTGCAGACCACCGACCGCGAGGCCGTGGGCCAGCTGATCGCCATGCCGCAGTACGTGGACGTGATCATCCCGCGCGGCGGCAAGGGCCTGATCGAGCGCATCAGCCGCGATGCCAAGGTGCCGGTGATCAAGCATCTGGACGGCAACTGCCACATCTATGTGGATGATCCCTGCGACATCGAGATGGCCGTCAAAGTGGCGGACAACGCCAAGACGCAGAAGTACAGCCCCTGCAATGCCATCGAGGGCCTGTTGGTCGCGCGCAGCGTGGCCAAGGACTTCCTGCCGAAGATCGGCGCCGTCTTTGCGACGAAAGGCGTCGAGATGCGCTGCGACGATGAATCGCGGGCCCTGCTGTCGGCCGTGAAGGGCGCAAACCTCAAGACGGCGACCGAACAGGACTGGTACGAGGAATACCTCGCGCCCATCATCAGCATCAAGGTGGTGGAAGGCGTCGACGAGGCGATAGCGCACATCAACCGCTACAGCAGCCACCACACCGACGCCATCATCACGCGCGACCACCTCCATTCCCAGCGCTTCCTGCGCGAAGTGGATTCGGCCAGCGTGATGGTCAACGCCAGCCCGCGCTTCGCCGACGGCTTCGAGTTCGGCCTGGGCGCCGAGATCGGCATCAGCACCGACAAGTTCCACGCACGCGGGCCGGTGGGCATCGAAGGCCTGACTTCCCTCAAGTGGGTGGTGCTGGGCAACGGCGAAGTGCGCTCCTGATCCAACACATGCGCGACTACTGGCGCCAGTGCGGCTTTGGCCTGCTGGAAACGAACGGCGAGGGCCACCTGGTCGTCACCGACGAGTTCCTGCGCAGCCTTCTCGAGCGGCCCGAACTGGCGCCCGTCGCCGAGTCCTGCGCCGGCGAACTCGCCCTGCACCAGCGCTTGCTCGAACAGCCGCGCGCCGCGGTCGACGACCAGCAGCTTGCGGCCGTCGCCGATGAAGATGCGCGCGCCAACTATGCGATCTGGCTGCGCTTTCGCCAGCGGCTGCTCGCCCATCCGACAGTGGAAGCCAGTTACATGGCGCTGTTCCGCGGCGAAGGCGTGGACGTGCCGCCGCTGTTCGTGCACCAGCTGACGCAGATCCTGTTGCGCCATGTCCTCGGCAACGAGGCCCCCGCCATGCAGGCCCGCGCCGCCGAAATGCTGTTTCGCACCCAGCGGGTTTCCATCCAGGAGGATGGCCAGGTGATGGCCGCCGACGACGAAACCGTGGAGCGCCACGCCATTGCCGCCAACTTCGGCACCATCGGCGAGCTGCTCAAGCAGGGCGGCGCGGCATTGCGCACCGCCGAACTCGACGTGCTGCACGACGACAACGCTTCCGTGTACTGGGAGCGCGATGAAAGCCACGACCTGGTCGTCAGCCTGAACCACGGCCAGCCGGCGCTGGAGGCGCTGTGCCGCGTGCTGGAGGCCTGGGTGGGACATTTCGTGGGCTCGACGCCGCGCATCCAGGTGGAAAAAGAAATCGACGACGACAGCTGGGTCTGGCATGTGGGCCTGGACGCCCAGGCCAGTGCGGTGCTCAACGACCTGTATCAGGGCCATGACGTGAGCGAGCAGCGCATGGCGGGCATGCTGTGCCTGTTGAGCCTGTGGTTCGACGAGCCGGCGGTGCTGAAGCCCGAAATAGCAGGCAAGCCGGTTTACCTGGCCATGGCGATGGACGAACACAAGCGCATCAAGCTCAAGCCCCAGAACCTGCTGCTCAATCTGCCGCTGGCCCGCCTGTCCTAGCGCGGCGGGCCTTGCAAACGGGCATGGTCGCCCTCAATTCCCTACAATTCCTGTCAGATATTCCAAAAAGCGAAGGCAGAGGGCCACATGGTTCCCCATCTCATCACGGCCCTCACCGGGCCCATCAACGAACTCGAGCAGCGCGTGCTGGAGTCCATGCCCGCGATCGAGCGTTGGTTCCGCCTGGAGTGGATGGAGCACACGCCGCCGTTCTACAGCTCGGTGGACATTCGCAACGCCGGCTTCAAGCTGGCGCCCGTGGATACCAATCTCTATCCGGGCGGATGGAACAACCTCACGCCCGAGATGCTGCCGCTGGCCGTGCAATCGGCGATGGCCGCGATCGAGAAGATTTGTCCCGAGGCCAAGAACCTGCTGGTGATCCCCGAGAACCACACCCGCAACACCTTCTACCTGAGCAACCTGGCCCAGCTCAAACGCATCTTCCACATGGCGGGCTTGAATGTGCGCATCGGCTCGATCAACCCCGACATCAAGGAGCCGACCAGCATCGACATTCCGGGCGGCGGCTCGGTGCTGCTGGAGCCGGTGGTGCGCAGCAAGCGCCGGCTGGGGCTGAAGGATTTCGATCCCTGCACCATCCTGCTGAATAACGACCTGTCGTCGGGCATCCCCGGCATCCTGGAAGACATCCACGAACAGTACCTGCTGCCGCCGCTGCACGCGGGCTGGTCGGTGCGGCGCAAAAGCAATCACTTCCACAGCTACGAAGAAGTCTCCAAGCGCTTCGGCAAGTTGCTGGGCATCGATCCCTGGCTGATCAACCCGATGTTCAACAAGTGCGGTGAAGTGAACTTCACTGAGGGCACGGGCATGGAGTGCCTCACCACCAACGTCGATGCGCTGCTGACCAAGATCCGCAAGAAGTACAAGGAATACGGCATCAACGAGAAGCCCTTCGTCGTGGTGAAGGCCGACAACGGCACCTACGGCATGGGAATCATGACCGTGCGCGACGTCAAGGACCTGGATCAGCTCAACCGCAAGACCAAGAACAAGATGGCGGTCATCAAGGACGGGCAGGAAGTCAGCGACGTGATCATCCAGGAAGGCGTGCTGACCAACGAGCGCATCAACGAGGCCGTGGCTGAGCCGGTGGTCTACATGATGGACCGCTACGTGGTGGGCGGCTTCTACCGCGTCCATGCCGAGCGCGGCATCGACGAGAACCTCAACGCCCCAGGCGCCAGCTTCGTGCCACTGGCTTTTGCCGAGAGTACGCGCTTACCTCAGCCCGGCGAGAAGCCCGGCGCCAGCGCCCCCAACCGCTTCTACATGTATGGCGTGATCGGCCGGCTGGCCATGCTGGCGGCCAGCTACGAGCTGGAAGCCACCGACCCCAACGCCGAGGTCTACGAGTGATCTAGGGGGGCGGCACCCAGCCGGCGTTGCTGCGCTGCAACATGCCCGTTTTGCGGGCAGCGCAGGCGCACAATAGCGGTCCCAAAGCTCAAGGAACCCCGCCGGCAAAAGCCGTCAAGACGGGGGCGTTCAGTGCAAAGCTCGAAATCATCGCTCGCGGCGCTGACCATAGGCGCCATCGGTGTCGTCTATGGCGACATCGGCACCAGTGTCCTGTACGCCGTCAAGGAAGTCTTCAACTCCGGCCACGTTCCCTTCACCACCGGCAACGTCTACGGCATCCTGTCCATCTTCTTCTGGACGCTCACCGTCATCGTTTCGATCAAGTACGTGGTGCTGGTGCTGCGCGCCGACAACAATGGCGAGGGCGGCCTGATCGCCATGCTGGCGCTGGCGTCGCAGGCCGTGAAAGACAAGCCTGAGCTGCGCAAGCTTCTGTTGGGGGTGGGCATCTTCGGCACCTCGCTCTTCTATGGCGACGGCGTCATCACCCCGGCCATCTCGGTGCTGTCGGCCGTCGAGGGGCTGGAAGTCGTGTCCCCGGCGTTCAAGGAATGGGTGATTCCGCTCACGTTGGTGGTGTTGTTCTGCCTGTTCGCCGTGCAAAAGCGCGGCACGGCCGGCATCGGCAGGTTCTTCGGGCCGATCACGCTGGTGTGGTTCGTGGTCCTCGCCGTGCTCGGCGTCTCGCAGATCATGCGGCATCCGGAAATCATCTCCGCCATCAGCCCGCACCATGCGGTGCTGTTCATGTTCCACCATCCCGGCACCACCTTCATCATCCTGGGTGCGGTGGTGCTGTGCGTGACGGGGGCGGAAGCGCTGTACGCCGACCTCGGCCATTTCGGCAAGCGGCCGATTCGCCTGGCCTGGTTCAGCGTGGCCATGCCGGCCTTGACGCTCAACTACTTCGGCCAGGGCGCCTTGCTGCTGGAAAACCCCGCAGCGGTCAAGAACCCGTTCTACCTGATGGCGCCCGACTGGGCCCTGGTGCCGCTGGTGGTGCTGGCGACCATGGCCACCGTGATTGCTTCACAGGCCCTGATCACCGGCGCCTTCAGCGTGACCAAGCAGGTGGTCCAGCTGGGCTACCTGCCGCGCCTGAATGTGCAGCACACCAGCGTGCGCGATACCGGGCAGATCTACATCCCCTTCGTCAACTGGGGCCTGTTCGTGGCCATCGTGCTGGCGGTCGTGATGTTCCGCTCGTCCAGCAACCTGGCGGCGGCCTACGGCATCGCCGTGACGCTGGACATGCTGATCACGACGACCCTGACTTTCTTCGTCATCCGTTACAGCTGGAACTATCCGCTATGGCTGTGTGTGGCGGCGACGGGGTGGTTCTTCATCGTGGACCTGACCTTCTTCGCCTCCAACATGCTCAAGCTGCTGCAAGGCGGCTGGTTCCCGCTGATGATCGGTGGCGGCATCTTCACGCTGATGATGACCTGGAAGCACGGGCGCGAGCTGCTGAACGAAAAGCTCAAGGCCGACGCCATCGACCTGAAGGAATTTCTCGAGGCGGTGTTCGTCAACCCGCCGACCCGGGTCGAGGGCACGGCCGTCTTCCTCACGGCGGAGCCGGGCACGGTGCCGAACGCGATGCTCCACAATCTCAAGCACAACAAGGTGCTGCATGAGCACAACCTGTTCGTGACCGTTCAAAGCCATGAAGTGCCCTGGATCGGCTTGCACAAGCGGGTGCAAATCCAGACGTTGGGCCACAGCTGCTGGCAGGTGATCCTGCACTACGGGTTCAAGAACGACCCCGACGTGCCGCGCGCCCTGGAGCAGATCCGCGGCCACGGCTGCGAGATCGAGCCGATGAAGACCAGCTACTTCCTCTCGCGCGACACCGTCATCCCCACCATCGGCAGCGGCATGGCGCCGTGGCGCGAGAAGCTGTTCGCGCAGATGCACCACAACGCCAGCGCGGCGGCCGACTTCCTGCGGCTGCCCAACAACTCGGTGGTGGAGCTGGGTTCGAAGATCGAGATCTAGCCGGCGCTGGCCTTGCCTTCGGTGACGATGGCGATGCCGCGCAACTGCCCGGCTTCGCGCGTGGCCGCAGGCCGCGGGTAGACCGCGGGGTCGAAGCGATACAGCAATTCGGCTTCGCGCAGGCGGGCCAAAGCGACGTTGGCCAGCTTCACGTGGCCGTAGCCGCGCATCGCCAGAGGCAGGGCCGCGATCTCGGTGGCCAGCGCCAGCCGCTGTGCGTCCAGCTGGGGGAGCAGCGAGCGGATGCTGTCCATGTAGCTGACCACCAGCTCGCGTTCCAGGCGGCGTTCGCGGGTCTTGCCGAACAGGTCCCAGGGCGTTCCGCGCAGCATGCGCCCACGCGCCAACAGCTTCATGGCGCGGTACAGCCAGGAACCCAAACGCATCTTGCGAGGCGGCTGGCCTCCCTTGGAGCGGCTCAGGAAGGGCGGCGCCATGTAGAACTCGAGCTTGAAGTCGCCCTCGAATTGCTGGCGCAGCGATTGTTCGAAATGGCCATCGGTGTACAGCCGCGCCACTTCGTATTCGTCCTTGTAGGCCATCAGCTTGAGCAGGCTGCGCGCGACGGTGGTGGTAAGGGCCAGGGTGGAGTCTTGGCCCAGCCGCAGTTCACGCTCCCGCACCAGGGCCACGAAGTCCGCATAGCGTTGTGCGTAGGCGGCGTCCTGGTAGGCGGTCAGGTGAGCCACGCCCCGCGCCACCAGGGCGTCCAGCGAGGCGAGCGGCGCTGCATCCAGGCTCTCGCCTTGCAGCAGTTGCCGCAGCGCCGCCGGCGCCGCGGCCTCCAGCCGCCCCAGCGAAAACGCCAGCTTGTTGGTTTCCACGGCCACGCCATTGAGTTCGATCGCCCGCAACAAGGCGGCCTGGCCCACGGGTAGCAGCCCGCGCTGCCAGGCGTAGCCCAGCGTCAGCATGTTGGCGAGGATGGAGTCGCCCAGCAGTGCTTCGGCCAGCGCCTGGGCGTCCAGCGTTTCGACGCGGTCGGCGCCGGCGGCGAAGCGCAGCTTGTCCAGCAGCTGCGGCATCTTGAGGTCGGCATCGGGGTTGCGCTGCGACTCCGCGACCGGCACCTCGTGCGTGTTGGCAAGCACGCGGGTGCGGCCTCGCCGCACCGTCTGCAGGGCCTCGGCCGACGCGCCCACCACCGCGTCGCAGGCGACCAGTGCGTCGGCCTGCTGGGTGTCGATGCGTACCTGGTTCAGCCGCGACGGGATGTCGGCCAGCCGCACGAAGGCCAGCACGCTGCCGCCCTTTTGCGCGAAGCCCATGAAGTCGAGCACGCTGGACGACTTGCCCTCCAGGTGCGCGGCCATCGCAGTCAACGCCCCCACGGTAACGATGCCCGTGCCGCCGACGCCGGTGAATAGCAGGTCGTAGGGGCCGGTCCATTGGTGCGGCGCCGGCAACGGCAGCGAATCGACCAGCCGCCGGACCTCGCCGGCGCGCTGCGTCAGGGCGCCGGCTTTCTTGCGCGGCTGGCCACCCAGCACGCCCACGAAGCTGGGACAGAAGCCCTTGGCGCAGGAATAGTCCTTGTTGCAGGCGCTCTGGTCGATGCGCCGCTTGCGCCCCAGCGGCGTCTCCAGCGGCAGCACCGCCACGCAGTTGGACTGCACCGAGCAGTCACCGCAGCCTTCGCAGACCTGCTCGTTGATGAAGATGCGCCGCGACGGCTCCACCAGCTCGCCCTTCTTGCGCCTTCGCCTTTTCTCCGCGGCGCAGGTCTGCTCGTAGATCAGCACGGTGACGCCCGCCATCTCGCGCAGGCGCCGCTGCACCGCGTCGAGTTCGCTGCGGTCATGGAATTCGGTGCCGGCCGGGAAGCGATCGTGGATCGCGTCGTACTTGGCGATGTCGTCCGACACCACGACCACCTGGCGCACGCCTTCGGCCTCGACCTGGCGCGCGATGCCGTCGACGCTGATGATCCCGTCCACCGGCTGGCCGCCCGTCATCGCCACCGCGTCGTTGAACAGGATCTTGTAGGTGAGGGTGGCGCGGGCCGCGACTGCCTGGCGGATCGCCAGGTAGCCGGAGTGGTAGTAGGTGCCGTCGCCCAGGTTCTGGAACACGTGCGGCACCTGGGTGAACATGGCGTGCGAGACCCAGTCCACGCCTTCGCCGCCCATCTGGATCAGGCCCTCGGTGTCCCTGTCCATCCAGCTGGCCATGAAGTGGCAGCCGATGCCGGCTTGCGCGTGCGAGCCTTCGGGCACGCGGGTGCTGATGTTGTGCGGGCACCCCGCGCAGAAGTAGGGCAGGCGCTTCACGCTGTCGCTCGCGTTGGACAGCAACTCGGGTGGCGTGAAGTCGCGCACCAGGTGGCGGCGGTCCAGGTCCGGGAAGTGCGCCGCCAGCCAGTTGGCCACGATCTCGATCAGCCGGGAGGGCCGCAGCTCGCCCGCCTGCGAAATCAGCGGATCGCCCATGCCGTCGCGTTTGCCGACGATGACCGGACGGCGAGGCATGTTGTAGAACAGGTCGCGCAGCTGCGTCTCGACGACCGCTCCTTTTTCCTCGATCACCATCACCTCACGCAGGCCGCGCGCGAAATCGCCCATGCGCACCGGCTCGATCGGATAGGTGAGGCCGAGCTTGAGAATGCGCACGCCGTGCCGCGCCAGCGTTTCGGGTGAGACGTCGAGCCGGCGCAGCACTTCCATGAAATCGAAATGCGCCTTGCCCGCTGTGACGATGCCCGTGGCCGCCTGGGCGCTGTCGGCGATGAGGCGGTCGATGCTGTTGACACGCGCGAAGGCACGCACCGCTTGCAGCTTGGCGTGCAGGCGCTGCTCGATGGTCAACGAGGGCAGGTCGGGCCAGCGGTAGTGCAGCCCGCCCGGCGGGGGCTGGTGGCCGGTGATGGCGTTGATCGTGGCAGGGTCCTGCCAGGCCGCCGTGCGGGCGTTGATCAAGTCGAGGTCGACCGTGCCGCCGCTCTCCACCACCTCCGACAGCGCCGTGAAGCCCACCCAGTTGCCCGAGTAGCGCGACAGGGCCCAGCCGTACAAACCAAACTCCAGGTACTCGGCCACGCAGGCCGGGGAGAGCACCGGCGCGTGCCAGGCCTGGAATGCCTGATCGCTCTGGTGCGGCATGGAAGAGGAAACGCAGCCATGGTCGTCGCCCGCGATCATGAGCACGCCGCCGTGCGGCGAAGCGCCATAGGCATTGCCGTGCTTGAGCGCGTCACCGGCCCGGTCCACCCCGGGCCCCTTGCCGTACCAGAGGGCGAAGACGCCGTCGCAGGTGCGCTGCGGGTCGGCCTCGACCCGCTGGGTGCCCAGCACGGCGGTGGCGGCCAGCTCTTCATTGATCGCCGGCAGGAAGCGGATGCCCTCCTCCTCGAACTTCCGGCCGGCCTGCCATATGGCCTTGTCCACCATTCCCAGCGGCGAGCCGCGGTAGCCGCTGATGAAGCCCCGGGTGTTCCAGCCTGTCGCCTGGTCCCGGTGCCTTTGCATCAGCACCAGGCGCACCAGGGCCTGGGTGCCGGTCAGGAACACCTGGCCATCGCGCGCCCACAGCGCGTCGGACAGCTGGTAGTCGGCGCGAAGAAGGGTATCTGCCATGGCGCCAAGCCTAAGCCGCGGCCGCGAGAATTTGCTTCTTCTTTTCTCCGATTCCACAATACCAGGAGAAAACTGTTCTACAGAATGGCGAGGTGTTGGAATGGAAGAGCTCGATCGACAAGACGTGGTGCTGCTCACGGAGCTGCAGCGCGACTCGCACCAGACGGTGCAGCAACTGGCCGAGCGGGTCGGCCTGTCCAGCACGCCGTGCTGGAAGCGCATCAAGGAAATGGAAGGCAGCGGCATCATCCGCGGCTACACGGCGCTGATCGACCGCGAGAAGGTGGGCCTGGCCTTGTGCGTGATCGCCGAGCTGAACCTGACGCGCCACAACGAGGACGTGGTGAGCCAGTTCGAGCAGGCGGTGGCCGACTGCGCCGAGATCGTCGGCTGCTACTCGACGACCGGCCAGGCTGACTACGTGATCAAGGTGCTGGCGCCGGACATCAAGAGCTATGAGCGCTTCCTGCACGAGACGGTATTCAAGCTGCCGGGCGTGACGCATGTGCGTTCCAGCGTGGTGCTCAAGGAGATCAAGGCGGAAACGCGTTTGCCGATCAACCTGCCGGGCGAGAACGAACGGGCGAAGGCGCGGCGGCGCTGAGTCAGTCCTTGCCGCTCGGCGTACTCTGTACCGACTCGGCCTGCGGCGTGAGGGCGGCGGTGCCGGTTTTGCCGGCGCGGGCGCCCAGCACCATCTCACTCATCCAGTTGACGAGCAACGAGGTGTAGGTCTGCTGCCAGGGCTTTTCGGACAAGCCATGGTCGGCCTCCGAAATCATCCGGTAGGTGAGCGACTGGGCTTGCTTGCAGGCGCTCATGTAATTCTCGATCACCGGATGCGGCACCAGCGAATCGTGCTCCGACTCGACGATCAGCACGTCGCCGCGGAACGCCGCGCAGGCGGCGAGCGCCCGGTTGTCCTGGGGCTGCACCGCGCTGTTGCGATAAGCGACCAGCTCTTCGCGGTTGAGCTGTCCTTTGGGCATATTCCAGTCGGCGTCCTTGTAGAGCGCCGGTACGCGCAGCGCCAGCCAGCGTACCGGCCGCAGCGAGCTGACGATCGCGGCCAGATAGCCCCCATAGCTGCTGCCCACGATGGTGATCGCGCCCGGGTCGACCGCGGGGTGGCCCACCAGCACGTCGTAGGCAGCGAGCACGTCGCGCAGATTGTCTTCGCGGTTGACGCTCTCGCGCATGCCCTGATGGCGCACATGGCCGCGCAGGTCGAAGGTCAGGCAGATGCAGCCGAGCGCCGCGATCTCGTGCGCCCGGGCGATGTACTGGTCCTGGCTGCCGTCCCAGCCGTGCACCAGCATCACGCCGGGCACCATCGTGTCCGGGCCAACGAGCGTGCCGGCGATGTGGTGACCATCGACCGGGATGTCGATCAGGTTATCGCGGGTGGACATCGGGTTCGACCACGGTGTATTTGGTCAAGCGGCCGGCCCGCGGATCGATGCCGCGGAAATAGACGGTCGCGTGCGGCGGCGGCGGCGGGCTCTCGCCGAAGATCTCGATCGAGCTCGCGCGCAGCCGGTTGCGCTCGGGTTGCGAGCGAAAGACCTCGAGCGCAGCCAGTTCGGCGCCCGTGGCGCCGCCGAGACGCCAGGATTGCTCCAGCACGCCGGAGCGCGAACGTCCTGCCGCGTCGCGGCCCAGGACGACGTCGTAGTTGTTGCGCGAAGCGTAGAAGCCGGCGAAACAAGCGACGACGGCCGCGTTGTAGCGCCGCGCCTGCTCGATCGCGAGACGAGCCTCGGGCGGGGCTTCCTGCGCCAGCAGATCGTCGAAGTCGCCGCGCGCAACGGTCAAGTCGGAGCCGCCATAGACTTCCGCGCCCCGGTTGTTGCGAGTCAGGCGCTGCTCGCCGAAGTAGCTCGCGGTCAGATCGCCCACCGTCACCTGGCCGACGCTGAAGGTCTGGACCTCGGTCAGGTTTTCCTCGAGCACCAGCCCGTGCGACGTGATCTCGCCCGGGTCGATCGCGTCGAGCTGTTGCTGCAGCTCCGCCGCGTCTCGCGCCACCGATTGCCCGTGGCCGCCGGTGGCGCGAACCGCCTTGATGCGCAGCGGCCCGTTTGCCAGCAGCCGAAGGCCGGCCCGGCGTGCGTCCTCGTGACTGAAAACGGCATGGCCGGCCAGAACCGCGTCGCCGACTTGCGCGCCGAATGCCGGATTCCAGCCGGACGGTGCGGCGGCGTCGGACGCGACCAGCGGATGGCTGATCACCTTGGTCGCGACAAAGGCATGGGGTACGACGCCACCGAACAGGTCGTCGCGCCCGCGGATGCCGAGCGGGGCGGCTTGTTGCGTGGTCAAGGTATTGCTCGGAACAAAGTAAACAGGGCCGGTGTAGCGCCGTTGCGGATCGTAGGGCCCGCCCACCTCGTAGTCCTTCAGCGCCGCCAGGCGGCGGGCGAACTCCGTCTGCGTGATGCGTTCGTGTTCGCTGGCGTGGGCCTTCTGGTCGGGCACATAGGTCACGACCACACCGCGCGCGCTTCCAGACGGGTCATTGAGCGGCATTCAAGCCTCCAGTAGTCCTCATTCTTGGACCGGCTCACGACAGGGCTGTCGGACGGGAGGCCGATTTCGGGCCGGTGCAAAGCCCATCTGCAGGCACTGACCAGTTCCAGTCATGCGGGCACGGCCTCACGTTTTGTGCAACAGTACGGGCGAACCCAAGCTTCCGCCATGAACATCCTCTTTGTCGCCGACCCCCTCGAAGCCTTCAAGATTTACAAGGACACGACCTTTTCCATGATGCGCGAGGCCCAGCGCCGCGGGCACCGCATCGCCGCCTGCGGCCCGCAGGACCTGGTCTGGCAATCCGGCGATATGGTCAAGGCCGCCGTGCGCGAGATCACCCTGACCGGCGAGCTCGACGCCTGGTTCCGCGAAACCGCGAGCCCGATCAAGGCGCTCAAGGACTATGACGCCGTGGTCATGCGCAAGGACCCGCCCTTCGACAGCGAGTACTTCTACGCCACCCATTTGCTGGAACACGCCGAGCGCGAAGGCGCGCGCGTGTTCAATAAACCCGCTGCGCTGCGCGACCATCCGGAGAAACTGGCCATCATGGAGTTCGCGCAGTTCACCAGCCCGACACTGGTGACCCGCGATGCCGACGCCGTCCGCGCGTTTCACGACGTGCACAAGGACATCATCCTGAAGCCGCTCGACGGCATGGGGGGCACGGGCATTTTCCGCGTGAAGGCCGATGGCCTGAACCTGGGCTCCATCGTCGAGACGCTCAACAAGCACGGTGCCCAGACCATCATGGTGCAACGATTCGTGCCCGAGATCGTGCAAGGCGACAAGCGAATCCTGGTGATCGGCGGCAAGCCCGTGCCCTTCAGCCTGGCGCGCATCCCGCAGGGCACGGAAGTGCGCGGCAACCTGGCCGTCGGCGGCAAGGGCGTGGCTCAGCCGCTGACGGCGCGCGACTTCGAGATCGCGCATGCGCTCGGCCCGGTGCTGGCGGCGCGCGGCTTGCTGCTGGTGGGGCTGGACGTGATCGGCGACTGGCTGACCGAGATCAACGTCACCAGCCCGACCTGCTTCCAGGAGATCACCGATCAAGCCGGCTTCGACGTGCCGGCCATGTTCATCGACGCGCTGGAAGCGGCGATCGCCGCTTAGCCGGCGGCCTGGCCGTCCGCGAATACCCTCAGTTCGCCCGGCTGCAACTGGGTCCAGTCCTCGTTGGTGGTCAGCGGCGCGGTGACGACCACCGCCACGCGGTCATGCGGGCTGGTGTTGCGGGCGAAATCGATGCTCAGGTCATCGTCTGCCAGCTGGGCGTGGGCGAACGGATGCTTGCGCTCCACGAAGAACAGGTTGGTCGAGCAATGCGTCCACAGCGCCTGGCCGTTGGACAGCATGAAATTGAAGGGGCCGTGGCGGGCGATCTGCGGCGTGAGTTCGCGCAGCGTCAGCGTGAGCTCCTGCACGCTGGGCACGCCGGCATGGGACTTGGCCATTTCCTGCATCAGCCAGCAAAACGCCCGTTCACTGTCGGTCGCGCCGACGGGATGGAAGCTCGCATGCAGGCGCGGATGGAAATTCTCCAGATTGCCGTTGTGGGCGAACACCCAGTAGCGGCCCCACAGTTCGCGCACGAACGGGTGGCAGTTTTCCAGCGCCACCGCGCCCTGCGTCGCCTTGCGGATATGGGCGATGACGTTGCGGCTCTTGATGGGGTAGCGGCGGATCAGCTCGGCCACCGGCGAATCGCAGGCCGGCTGGTGATCCACGAAATGGCGCAGCCCCGCGCCCTCGAAAAAGGCGATGCCCCAGCCGTCCGCGTGATGGTCGGTGCGGCCCCCGCGCTGAGCAAAGCCGGTAAAGCTGAACGTCACGTCTGTGGGCGTGTTGCAGTTCATCCCAAGCAGTTGGCACATAGGTCTATTCTGGACCCTCCGCCGCTGCCGTGGGCTTGGCGGCGCAAGCCTGGCAAATGCAGGCCAGGCCGCGGGACTCGGCCGGCAAGCTCTCCAGCAATTCACGATTGAAGTCCACTCGGGTGCACCAGCACGGCGGCTGCTGCAGGCCGGTGGTGCGCTCGACTTCCAGCGCGCATTGGTTGACCCGCCCGCACAGCGGGCAGCGGGTGGCATCGACGATGACGGCGGAACTGTTCATGCCATTCAGTCTAGGGCAAGCGGATGCTCTGCGCGAAGTGCTGGTAAACGGTCGCGATCCGGCGCAGGTGGCGTGACTCCGGGTGGGCCAGCAGCCACAGCTGAGACTCACAGTCTTCCAGCGGTTGGGACAGAGCCACCAACTGCGGTTCGCTGTCCAGCATGAAGAGGGGCACCACGCCGACGCCGAGCCCGGCCTTGATCGCATCCACGACCGAAACGATGCCGTCAACCAGGTGGCGAGGCGCCAGTTTGGGCAGATGTTTGCGCCGCCAGCGCACCGAGGGATGCTCGGGCATGGCTTCATCGGGCACGATCCAGTCGTGCCGGTCCAGCGTCCTGCGCCGGTGCGCGGGCGACAGCGATTTGGCGCCGCAGGCGACGAAACGGATGGGGCCGAGGTGGCGCCCGATCAGATGCTCGGGTGCCTTGGGAGTGGCGCGTAGCGCGAGGTCGGCATCGCGCCGAGTCAGGCTCATCAGCTCGTTGGCCGAATGAAGCTCCAGCTGCAGCTGCGGGTGCTGCGCAGTCAGAGCCGGCAGGCACGGCAAGACCAGACCGCGCAGCACCGAGTCCGTCGTAGTGAGTCGCACCCGGCCCGTGACTTCGCCGCTTGGCGTCATGGCGGCCGCCCGCGCCGCCTCGAGTTCGCTCTCTATGCGCTCGGCATGCCGGGCTATCTCGGCCATTGCGTCCGAGGGCAGATAGCCCTGGCGCGTGCGTTCGAACAGGCGCTGGCCCAGGTTTTTCTCGATGCGCTGCACCGAGCGGAATACGGTTGAAGCATCGGCCGAGAGCCGTGTCGCCGCCTGCGCCAGGGTGCCGCCGCGCACCAGGGCCAACAGCACTTCCAGGTCGGGCGCCGTCAGAGCGTATTGCGACTTTGCAATGGTGGATTTCATGTTCGCCTATTTCCAATGCGTGAATGCAATCCTACAGTTCGTTCCTCCGCAACTCAATCAAGGTGACCGCCATGCCTACCACTGCCGAAACCTCTGCCTGGGGCGCCACGCTGCTGCGCCTGGCCCTGGGCACCATGTGGATCTCCCATGCCCTGCTCAAAGTCATGGTCTACACCATGGACGGCGCGACCCAGTTCTTTGTCTCGGTGGGCCTGCCGGGCTTTCTGGCCTATCCGGTGACGGGGGCCGAACTGCTGGGTGGCCTGGCCATCGTGCTGGGCATCTATGGCCGCCAGGTGTCACTGTTGCTGCTGCCCATCCTGGCCGTAGCCGCGTGGGTGCACATGCCCAATGGCTGGGTGTTCACCAGCGCCAATGGCGGTTGGGAGTACCCGGTGTTTCTGCTTGCCGCGTCGCTGGCGCACTGGCTGGTCGGAGACGGCCGGCTGGCGCTGCGCCGCAGCCCCTTGCTGATTCCGGCTTGATCAGCCGCAGGAGAAGGACCATGCAACTGACCCTGATCAGCCATCTGCTGTGCCCCTACGTGCAGCGCGCTGCGATTGTGCTGGCCGAGAAGAACGCGGCGTACACCCGGCGCTATGTGGATCTCTCGGCCAAGCCCGACTGGTTCCTGGCCGTCTCGCCGCTGGGCAAGACGCCGGTCTTGCTGGTCGGGGACGAGCCGGTGTTCGAATCCGCCGTGATCTGCGAATACCTGGATGAAACCGGAATGCCGCGCCTGCATCCGCAGGACGCGCTGCTGCGCGCCCGCCATCGCGCCTGGATGGAGTTCGGGTCCTCGGTCCTCAATGTGATCGCGGGCTTCTACACCGCGCCCAACGCGGGGGTGCTGCAGGTACGCCGAGCCGAATTGCAGACCAGGTTCGCGCAGCTGGAGGACGTGCTGCCCGCCGGCGGCCCCTACTTCGCGGGAGAACAGTTCGGCTTGGTCGACGCCGTGTTCGGCCCGGTGTTCCGGTACTTCGACGTGTTCGAACAGCTCGGCGAGGCGGGGTTCTTCGAGAGCACGCCCAAGGTGCGGGCGTGGCGCAGGGCCCTGGCGCAGCGGCCGTCGGTGAGGCAGGCGGCCTCGCCCGAATACCCGCAGCTGTTGCAGCGCTTCCTGCTGGAACGCGGCTCCGAGCTTTCCCGGCGCATCGCGGCGCGGCTTACTCAGGAGGGGGATTTGCCGGACAGCGTGAAATAGAAGGTCGCGCCGTCGCCGGGCCTGGCGTCGGCCCAGATCCGGCCCGCATGGCGCGAGACGATCTTCTGCACCAGGGCCAGGCCGATGCCGGTGCCCTCGAATTCGCTGGGCGCGTGCAGGCGCTGGAAGGCGCCGAACAGCCGCGACGCATGCGCCATGTCGAAACCCGCTCCGTGGTCGGCGACGAAGTACACCGGTTCGCCGTTGCCGCCGGGCGCGCTGCCCAGACGGATCAGGGTCTGCGGCTTGCAGGCCGAGAACTTCCAGGCGTTGCCCAGCAGGTTGGTGATGACCTGTGTCAACAAGCGCGGATCGCCCTGGGCGTGCAGGCGCTCGGGTATCTCGATCGTGGCGATGCGCTGCGGCTCGCCTTCGCGCAGGTTGGCCTCGACTGTGCGCGCGATCGCGGCCAGATCCACCGGCTCCCACCTGAGCTTGACGCGCGACAGGCGTGCCAGCGAGAGAATGGCGTCGGTCAGGTCGCTCATCTGGCGCACGCCGGCCCGGATGCGCCGCAGATAGTGGCGGCCCTGGTCGCCCAGCGACGGGGCGGCCAGCTCGTCCAGCATATGGCTGAAGCCGTCTATCGAGGTGAGCGGCGAGCGCAGGTCGTGGGCGATCGAATAAGAGAAGGCCTCCAGTTCGGCGTTGGCGGCCTCCAGCTGCGCGGTGCGCCGCCGCACCCGGTCCTCCAGCTCGGCGTTGAGCCGCGCGACCTCTTCCTGGGCGCGCTTGCGTTCGGTGATGTCGCTGACGAAGCCTTCCAGCGCGACCACATTGCCGGCGGGCCCGCGAACGGCCGAACCGCGTTCCCAGACCCACTTCTGCTCGCCCAGTGCGGTGCTGATGCGATAGGTCAGCTGGAAGGGCTGGTCGTGGCCGATGCAGGCCTGGATTTCCACCCACACCTTGTCGCGGTCGTCCGGGTGGATGAGGCTGGCATAACCCACGGTGCCGGACATCAAGGCTTCCGGTCGGTGGCCGGTGAGCTGGTGCGCGCCCTCGCTCACGAACTCCAAGGTCCATTCGGCGTCGTTGCGGCAACGGTAGGCCATGCCGGGCAGGTTGCCCATCAGCGCGGCCAGGGCACGCTGGCTCTCGCGCAGCGCCTGCTCCGCACGCCGGCTCTCGGTCATGTCGCGGCCCATGCCGCGATAGCCGGTGAAACAGCCGTTCTCGTCGAACACCGGCGAGCCCGCGATGCTCAGGATTCGCTCGCTGCCGTCGGCGGCGCGCATGCGCAGTTCGAAGTCGCGAAACGGTTCGTGCCGCTCCAGCTGCGCGCGATGCGCATTCCAATCCCCTTCGGCGGGCATGCCACCCTCGACCTCCCAGCGGGTCTTGCCCAGGATGCTGTCGGCGGGTGGGATGCCCAGCGGATAGCGCCCGCCGGCATCGATCTCGACGAAACGGAAGTTCCGGTCCTGCTCCCAGAACCAGTCCACCGACAGCTCCGTCAGGGCGCGAAAGCGCCCTTGGCTGCGGCGAAGCTGCTGCTGCATGCGGCGCAGCTCGATCTCCCGGTCGTGGCCGGGATGGCTTGGCGGATTCATGGGCCTCCCGATTCTCGCGGGCCCACTGTATCGCAAGCGCCGCCGAATCGGGTCGGGAAAAGCCTAGGCTTGACCCGCCTTCACCTTCAGCCGCCAGGCGTGCAGCAGCGGCTCGGTGTAGCCGCTGGGTTGGTCCAGGCGTTCTGGCCAGCGACGACTGCAGCATGCGCTGGAAGGTCTCGAGCACCTGTTCCTGTAGCCGCCAGGTCCACCGATTCCCATCTGGGCTTGACGTGCGACAGTCGCGCTGTTGCTCTTATGCACCTCGATCGGCAAAATGGCGTGCAAGACCATCGCTGATGAGTCGCTGCGACACCTATTCAGGGATCAGGCACTTGGAACTGCGACAGCTACGTTACTTCGTCAAAATCTGTGAGCTCGGCAGCATGGGGCGAACCGCGCTTGAACTCGAGCTCGCGACCTCGGCGCTGAGCCAGCAGATCAGCCGGCTCGAAAGCGAACTGTCCACCCGCCTGCTCAGCCGCAGCGCGAGCGGCGTGACGCCCACCGACGCGGGGCTCGCCTTTCTGCAGCAAGCCCAGCTCACGCTGCGGCACGCAGACGAGGCGGTGCGCGCAGCGCAGCAGGCGCGTCTTTCGGGCCACGTGAGCGTGGGCCTCGCGCCAACCACTGCGTCGGTACTGGGGGTGCCGCTGATGCAGGCCATGCGCGCGCGCTATCCGGCCGTGCGGCTGCATCTGGTCGAGGCCCTGTCCGGCCACCTTGCCACGATGCTCAACGGGCGCCAGCTCGACATCGCCGTGCTGTTCGGCGCCGATGCCGGGCGCCGCTGGAGCGTGCTGCCGCTGCTGGACGAGAAGCTGTTCGTCATCGCCGCGCCGGGCCTGGCGGGCGCGCCGGCTGGCGGTCGAACGCGTCTGGCGCATCTTGGCAAGCTGCCGCTGATCTTGCCCAGCGCCACACACGGCTTGCGCGCCACGCTGATGGTTGCGTTTGCGCGCGCCAGGGTGGCACCGCAGATCGTGGCCGAGATCGACGGGCTGGCGCTGCTGATGGATGCCGTGCGCGCCGGGCTCGGCGCCACCATCCAGCCTGGCGCCGCGATGGCGCGACCCGACGCAGACCTTCTGCACGCGCAGATTGCCGATGCCCACGTTGGCCGGCGCAATCTGTTGGTCAGCCTGTCGGACGACGAGTTGTCCCCGGCCGCCCTGGCGGCGCGGGTAGTGTTGAGCGATGCAGCGCACGCGCTGGTGCGCGAAGGCCGCTGGGCCGGCGCCACCCTTCACAAGAACTGAAGACCCATTGCCGCGGGTGGCCTTTCGCGAGGGCGCCTGTCTGCCTACAGTCTCCTCACCCCAAGGAGACAAGCATGCTGGATGTACTGGTCGTCGGCGGCGGCAACGCCGCCTTGTGTGCGGCGTTGATGGCGCGCGAGGCTGGCGCCAGAGTGCTGCTGCTCGAAGCCTCGCCGCGTGCCTGGCGGGGCGGCAACTCCCAGCACACGCGCAACCTGCGCTGCATGCACGACGCGCCGCAGGACGTGCTGATCGATGCCTACCCGGAAGAAGAGTACTGGCAAGACCTGTTGAAGGTGACTGGCGGTATCACCGATGAGGAGTTGGCGCGCCTGGTGATCCGCGCTTCGTCGAACTGCCGCGAGTGGATGCGCAAGCACGGCGTGCATTTTCAGCCGCCGCTCTCGGGCGCGCTGCACGTGGCGCGCACAAATGCCTTCTTCATGGGTGGCGGCAAGGCGCTGGTCAACGCGTACTTCCGCAGCGCCGAGCGGCTCGGCGTGCGGATACGCTACGACACGCCGGTGGCGTCGGTTGAACTCGACGGCGATCGCTTCGTCGCCGTCCGCACCGTCGGCGGCGAGCGCATCGAAGCGAAGAGTTGCGTGTTGGCCGCCGGCGGCTTCGAATCGAATCGCGATTGGCTGCGCGAGGCTTGGGGCCAGAACGAGCGTGGCGAGTGGCCTTCCGACAACTTCCTGATCCGCGGCACGCGCTTCAACGAGGGCGTGCTGCTCAGGCACATGATCGCGGCCGGCGCCGATTCGATCGGCGACCCGACGCAGGCCCATATGGTGGCCATCGACGCGCGCGCGCCGCTGTACGACGGCGGCATCTGCACCCGCATCGACTGCGTCTCGCTCGGCGTGGTGGTGAACCGCGAAGGCCAGCGTTTCTACGACGAGGGCGAGGACTTCTGGCCGAAGCGCTATGCCATCTGGGGGCGGCTGGTGGCGCAGCAGCCGGGCCAGATTGGCTACTCGATCATCGACCAGAAGGCGATCGGCCGCTTCATGCCACCTGTGTTCCCCGGCACCACCGCCCACACGCTCGCCGAACTCGCCGGCAAGCTCGGGCTGGCAGAACAGGCATTCGTGCAGACGGTGGAAGCCTATAACGCCGCCTGCCGCCCCGGCAGCTTCGACCACACGGCCCTCGACGACTGCCATACCGACGGCCTGACGCCGGCCAAAACCCACTGGGCGCGGCCGATCGATACGCCGCCGTACTACGGCTATGCACTCAAGCCAGGCGTCACCTTCACCTACCTGGGCCTCAAGGTGAACGACCAGGCCGCCGTGCACTTCGGCGGCCTAGCCAGCCCCAACCTTTTTGTCGCTGGCGAAATGATGGCCGGCAACGTGCTCGGCAAGGGCTACACGGCCGGGGTCGGCATGGCCATCGGCACCGCGTTCGGCCGCATCGCGGGCACGCAGGCGGCTCGGGCCGCACGCAAGGAGGTCGAAAATGCAGCAGCTTGAGGCACTCACCCGCGAAGCCGCGGCACTCGCAACCGGCAGCCGTCCGGTGATACCGATCCTCAGCGCCAACGAGGCCGAGGTCGGTCGCCAGATGCAGATCTGCAATGCCTGCCGCTACTGCGAGGGCTTCTGCGCCGTGTTTCCGGCGATGACGCGGCGCCTCGAGTTCGGCAAGGCCGACATCCATTTCCTGGCCAACCTGTGCCACAACTGCGGCGCCTGCCTGCACGCGTGCCAGTACGCGCCGCCGCACGAGTTCGCGGTGAACGTGCCGCAGGCGATGGCCCAAGTGCGTGGCCGGAGCTATGTCGACTACGCCTGGCCGCCGGCGCTGGGCAAGCTGTACCAACGCAATGGCCTGACGCTGTCGTTGGCCTTGGCGGCGGCGCTGGCGCTGTTCCTGATCCTGGCCGTGGACATGAACGGCACGCTGTGGGGCGGACAGCTCGGCGGCAACTTCTACAAACTGTTCCCGCATAACCTGCTGGTCGGCTTGTTCGCCCCCGTGTTCCTGTTCGCGGCCCTGGCGTTGACGATGGGCGTGAGCCGCTTCTGGTGCGACGTGACTCCTGCCACCAGCGGCGCACCGCTGAGCACGTCTGCGGCGGCAGAAGCGGCTGATGCGGTGCTGCGCCTGAAGTACCTCGACGGCGGTCACGGTGAGGGCTGCAACAACGCGGACGATGCCTTCACGCTCTCGCGCCGACGCTTCCACCACTTTACGTTCTACGGTTTCCTGCTGTGCTTTGCCGCCACCAGCGTGGCCACGTGCTACCACTACGTGTTCGGCTGGGCCGCGCCATATGAACTGCCTAGCCTGCCCAAGCTGTTGGGAGTGGTCGGTGGCGTGAGCCTGATGGTCGGCACGGCCGGCCTGTGGCGCCTGAACCGCCAGCGTCACCCACTGCACCGCGACGCGGCGCAAAAGCCGATGGACCTGGGCTTCATCGCCCTGCTGTTTCTGACCAGCGCCAGCGGTCTGGCCCTATGGCTGGGTCGCGGCACGCCGGCCCTGGCTGTGCTGCTATGCCTGCATCTGGGCGCGGTGATGGCCTTGTTTGTCACGCTGCCCTACGGCAAGTTTGCACACGGCATCTTCCGCACAGCCGCGCTGCTGCGCCATGCGATCGAAAAGCGTCAGCCCAACCCGCTAGGTGTGGTCGCGGACTGAAGACCACGAACAACACCCACTCTGGAGAATCGCGATGAACAAACTTCACCTGCTGCGCGCTACGGCGCTGGTCTTAGCCCCCCTGCTGCTGGCCGGCCTCTGCCAAGCCCAGGACTTCCCGCCCAAAAAGCCGGTCACGCTGGTGGTCGGCTTCGCCGCCGGCGGTGCGGCCGATGCGGCGGCACGCCTGATCGCCAAGAAGCTGAGCGAGAACATCGGCCAGAGCGTGATCGTCGACAACAAGGCGGGGGCAGGCGGCAACATCGCGCACCAGCAAGTGGCCAACGGGCCGGCCGACGGCACGGTGTTGCTGTTCGGCTCGATCGGGCCGCTGACAATTGCTCCGCACGTGATGAAGCTGAGCTACGACCCGTTTAAGGATCTGGCTGCGGTGTCGGGAGGCGTGAGCTTTCCCAACGTGCTTGTGGCGCACAAGGGCGTGGGCGTAAAGACGCTGGCCGAGTTTGTGGCCTTGGCCAAAAAGAAACCTGGCAACGTGTACTACGCCTCCACCGGCGCCGGCTCCGCGTCGCACTTGGCGGGCGAGCTGTTCAACCAGCGGGCCGGCATCGAGATGGTGCACATACCGTACAAGGGTGGCGCACCTGCGCTGCAAGACCTGCTGGGCGAGCGCGTGACATCCTATTTTTCTGCGCCCCCCACTGCATTACCACATGTGGAATCCGGCAAGCTCATCCCGCTGGCTACCACCGGCCCCACGCGCCCTAGCTACATGCCCAATGTCCCTACAGTGGCCGAATCGGGCTATCCCGGCTTCGAGGCGCTGAATTGGTATGCCTTCGTGGCGCCCGCCAAGACGCCTGCGCCGATCCTGGATCGCTGGAACACCGAGATCGTCAAGGTCCTCAACGATGCCGGTGCCAGGGACGCTTTGAACAAGCACGGCCTGACCCCGCAGCCCACCACACGGGCCGAGCTGGCGGCTTTCATGAAGAAGGAAGACGCCAAGTGGAGCGCCATCGTGCGGGAGCGCAAGATCACCGCCAACTGAGGTCGACTTGACAAGGGCCGGCAGCCCCGCCCAAAGGCATGCGGAAAACGCCTCAGGCCTGGCCCGCTTTCACCTTCAGCCGCCAAGCGTGCAGCAGGGGCTCGGTGTAGCCGCTGGGTTGCTCCAGCCCCTTGAACACCAGGTCGCAGGCGGCCTTGAAGGCGGCGGACTTCTCGAAGTTGCCGGCCATCGGCTTGTACAGGGGGTCGCCGGCGTTCTGGCCGTCCACCACGGCGGCCATGCGCTGGAAGGTTTCGAGCACCTGTTCCTTGGTCACCACCCGGTGGTGCAGCCAGTTGGCGATGTGCTGGCTGCTGATGCGCAGCGTCGCGCGGTCTTCCATCAGGCCCACGTTGTGGATGTCGGGCACCTTGGAGCAGCCCACGCCCTGGTCGATCCAGCGCACCACGTAGCCCAGGATGCCCTGCGCGTTGTTGTCCAACTCCTGCTGGCGCTCGGCGGCGGTCCATTTGGCTTCAGCCACGACGGGGATCTGCATCAGGCCGGCCAGGATGTTGTCGCGCTCGGCGTCGGCGTCGAGCCGCTCCAGTTCTTTCTGGACCTCGGCCACGTTCACCTGGTGGTAGTGCAGGGCGTGCAGCGTGGCGGCAGTGGGCGAGGGCACCCAGGCCGTGTTGGCGCCCGCCTTGGGATGGCCGATCTTCTGCTCCAGCATGGCCGCCATCAGGTCGGGCATGGCCCACATGCCCTTGCCGATCTGGGCGCGGCCGCGCAGTCCGCACGACAGGCCGACCAGCACATTGTTCTTTTCGTAGGCCTGGATCCAGGTGCTGCTCTTCATGTCGCCCTTGCGGAACATGGGGCCGGCCTGCATGGCGGTGTGCATCTCGTCGCCGGTGCGGTCCAGGAAGCCGGTATTGATGAAGGCCACGCGCTGGGCCGCCTCGGCGATGCAGGCCTTCAGGTTGAGGCTGGTGCGGCGCTCCTCGTCCATGATGCCCAGCTTCACCGTGTTGGCCGGCAGGCCCAGCATGGCTTCGACGCGGCCGAACAGTTCGGAGGCGAAGGCCACTTCCCTGGGGCCGTGCATCTTGGGCTTGACGATGTACACCGACCCGGCGCGCGAGTTCCGGATGCCGGGCTGGCCCTTGCGCTTCAGGTCGTGCATGGCGATGGTCGTCGTGATCACGGCGTCCAGGATGCCTTCGGGAATCTCCTTGCCGCCGCCGTACAGGATGGCGGGGTTGGTCATCAGGTGGCCGACGTTGCGCACGAACATCAGCGAGCGCCCGTGCAGCGTGACTTCGCCGCCGGTGGGGCCGGTGTACTTGCGGTCGGGGTTCAGGCCGCGCGTGAAGGTCTTGCCGCCCTTGTCCACCTGCTCGGTCAGCGTGCCTTGCAGGATGCCCAGCCAGTTGCTGTACGCCAGCACCTTGTCCTGGGCATCGACCACGGCCACCGAATCTTCCAGGTCCAGGATGGTCGAGAGTGCGGCTTCCAGCACCAGGTCGCTGATGCCCGCGGCGTCGCCCTTGCCGATGGCCGTTGCGCGGTCGATGCGGATGTCGATGTGGATGCCGTTGTGCTGCAGCAGCACCGACGAAGGCGCATCGGCGCTGCCCTGGTAGCCGATGAACTGGAACGCATCCTGCAGCCGGCTGGTCTGGCCGTCCTTCAAGCTCACCACCAGATTGCCGGCCTCGACGCGGTAGAGCGTCGCGTCCTCGTGCGAGCCGGTGGCCAGGGGAACGAACTGGTCCAGGATATGGCGCGCGAACGCGATCACCTTGGCGCCGCGCACCGGGTTGTAGCCCTTGCCCTTTTCGGCGCCGTCTTCCTCGGGGATCACGTCGGTGCCGTACAGCGCGTCGTACAGCGAGCCCCAGCGCGCGTTGGCGGCGTTGAGCGCGTAGCGCGCGTTCAGGATAGGCACCACCAACTGCGGTCCGGCCTGCAGGGCCAGCTCGGCGTCCACGTTGGACGTGGTGGCCTTGGCGCCCGCGGGCGGCGGCACCAGGTAGCCGATCTGCTCCAGGAAGCCGCGGTAGGCGGGCATGTCGCGGATCGGACCCGGGTTGGCCTTGTGCCAGGTGTCCAGCTCCGACTGCAGGCGGTCACGCTCGGCCAGCAAGGCGATGTTCTTGGGGGCGAGCTCCTGCACGATGGCGTCGAAGCCGCGCCAGAAGTTGGCGCTGTGCACGCCGGTGCCGGGCAGCACCTTGTCCTCGATGAAGCGATACAGCTCGGTGGCGACTTGAAGTCCGTTGACGGTGGTGCGTGCGGTCATGAGTTCTCTCTCCTCAAAAAGCGAATCGGTGGTGAATCAGAAAAAAGCCAGCGCGTCGCGCAGGCTGCTGCCGGTTCGCGTGGGCTGGGTGCCCAGCTCCTCGAACGGCAATTGGTAGCGGTTGACCCAGAGCGTGCGATAGCCATACCAGGTGGCCGCCAGCGCGTCCCAGGCGTTGCAGCTGACGAAGGCGATCTGTTTGGCATCCAGGCCGGTGGCCTGCGGTCCCAGCGCGTAGGCGTCGGGGTGGGTCTTGTATTTGCGCACGGCATCGACGCTGAGCACGTGGTCCAGCAGGCCTTCCAGGCCGGCGCTGCGAATCGCGATGCCGAGCATCTCGGGGTCGCCGTTGCTCAGGATGCCGGTGACCACGCCCTTGTCCTTGAGCGCGAGCAGCACTTCCTTGTTCTCGGGGAAAGCCGAGAGATGGCGGTACTGGTTCATCAGCCGCTCCTCGCGGGCCGGCGTCAACTCCAGTGCCAGCCGCTTGCAGGCGTAGCGCAGCCCCGCGCGGGTCAGTTCCCAGAACGGCTTGTAGTGGCTGCCGCCATTGCTGGTGGTGACGAGGCGCGTGTATTCGATCTGCTTGTCGCGCCACAGCACGCCCAGGGCGCTGCCCTGCCCCGGGAACAGTTGCTCCGCGAGCAGGCCCACGCTGTACACGTCGAACAGCGTGCCGTAGGCGTCGAACAGCACGGCCCTGGGTTTTTCCATTCCCATACTGTATTTGATACTCCCGTCCGCATTAATAATCGCAGTAGCGCTTTATACGTGACGTAAACAGGTGTAATCGGGGTGGGAATCACTTCGGCGAGATGGTCCCTGCAGCCTCGTCATCGATGGCTTTCTGCACCGCGAGATAGAAAGCCTCTCGTGCGCGACTCGTGGAAGGATCCCTCGCCCCTGCGGCCCAGTTGGCGTTGGAGGCGATCACGAGCTTGCGCTTGGGGTCGATGAAGATGCCCTGGCCGAAGATGCCGCGCGCGGCGAAGCTGCCGTCGGCGTAGGTCCACCACTGGTAGCCGTAGCCGCGATCGGGCCGGCCGATGCCGGTGCGCGTGGTCGTGGCGTCGGCCAGCCAGCCGTCCGGCACGACGCTCTGGCCGCTGACGCGCGCGCCGCCGAGGATGAACTGCCCGAACCGTGCATAGTCCCGCGCAGCGGCCTGGATGCAGCAGCCGCTGATCTCCTGCCCGGTCTTGCTCAGGAGCCAGGTGGCCTGCTGCTCCATGCCGGCCGGCGCCCAGATCTTTTCGGACAGGTAGGTCGCCAGGGGCTTCTTGGTCGCATGGCTGACAAGGATGCCAACCAGGTTGGTCTCGCCCGTGCTGTAGTTCCAGCGCGTGCCGGCTGGCGCCTCGCGCGGCAAACGCCGCATGTAGCTCACGAGGGCATCGACGCCTTCTTCGGGCTTGTGGTTGTTGAACCGCGCCACGTCCGAGTTACGGTCGGCATAGTCCTCGTTCCAGCGCACGCCCGAGGTCATCGTCAGCAGCTGGCGGATGCTCACGTCGTCGTACGCCGAGCCCTTCATCTGTGGGATGTACTCGGTGACCTTGTCGTCCATGCTCTTGATGTACCCGTCGCGAATGGCCGCGCCGACGAGGGTGGAGGTCATGGACTTGGCCACGGAAAAGCTGGTCCAGCGACCGCTGCCGTCAAACCCCAGGCCGTAGCGCTCCAGGCGCAGCTTGCCGTCGTGCACGATCAACAGCGCAGCGCTTCGCTGGCCGGCCATGTAGGCGTCGATGTCCAGCGGCAGCTTGAGCGGCGGCCCCGGCGGCAACGGCATGGGTGTGGCGCTGGCGGGAATGACGCGTGACTTGGCCAGCAGCGAGATTCGATCGAGCGCGCGAAACGCGGCGTCGCGCTGCGGCTGGCTCCAGAACAGCAGGTCGCGGTTGGTGGGCAGGGCCGCGAGGAGTCCGCGGGTTTCCTTGTCGAGGGTGAACCAGGCGGCGGTGGCGGCGAGCGCGAGGGCGGCCAGCAGGCCGAGGGCGACTCTCTTGATTTTCAAGGCGGCACTCCTTTAGAGCGAAGGCCCCATCTTAAGGAGCGCTGACCAGCTGCTTGTCCGGGCGCGAATGTCTGCTTCGGGTCCCCAAAGCAGCCCTCCTATCGACGGCAATGCTGTAGCGCGATGCTAGCGGCGTAGTCCTTGCGCGGGGTATCGGAGCGGGTACTCGGAACGGTCTGGCGGCCGGTTGACTGAACGAGACGCTCCAGTTGCATTGGCAACGATTCGCGCCTCGGCCTGGGAAAGGAAGCCTTCTACGTTCGTTGCGACAGCTTGGCAGCGCTTCACCGCCTGATCGTGTGGTTCACGCACCGATGAACCATTGGTGGTGGGCACATTGGTTTTTGCTACGGCGTCAAGTTCCTGCGGTCTCGAATCACGGCGGCGGTGAAGCTGGCAGCCGACGTCATGTCAGGCGAAAGTGATGCTCGCGTCGGTTAACCGATTGAAGGCAGCCGGGGCCTCGAGCTTCGGCATGTGCCCCACTCCTTCAAGGCGGACGTAGGTCGCATCCTGGCGCGCCGCGCGCAGGACGGCTGCATGTGCCGCCTCGGGTGCGACCTTGTCCTCGGATCCCACCACGATCGTCACCTTCGCCGCAACCTGAGGCAGCAAGTGCGGGGTGTAGACGGTGAACAGCATGCTCATCGCCTGCTGCCAGCCCGCCGGCGTGACGGCATCCCGCAGGCGCATCGTCTGCTCGCGCACCATCGCCGGCGCGCCGGGGGCGAGCAGTCGGTCGGCGATCGCGGATCGGTCCTGATGGAAACTGGCGAGACCCGTATCGAGCGCTGCCCGAAGCGCCGCCTCGCGCTGCTCGGTCGAGTCCTGGGTCCCGCGGGCGGTGTTGGGAGCCGACAGCACCAGCGAGCGCACGGGGAAGCCGGACGACTGCGCGAGTGCCATCGCGACAACGCTGCCCCAGGAGCTGCCGACCAAGCCTGTCAACTCCGTGACACCCAACGCGTTCAACAGCCCGATGGCGGCCGCAACGTAGGCATTCCTCCCGGGGCGCGATTCGGCAAGCGCCGTGCTGTTTCCGAACCCCGGAGCGTTCCACGCGATCACACGGTAGCGGTCCCGCAGCCCCGCCAGCTGCGCCCGATAGCCCGCGGAGCTGGAACCGATTCCATGCAAAAGCAGGACTGCGGGGCTATCCTTCGCACCGGCTTCGCGGTACTCCACCATGCCCTGGCCGCCTGGATAGATGGGCAGCTGTACCGCAACCGTGTTGCGTTCCGGCAAGGGCTGCGCCAGCAGGTCTTCGTCTTCTTTGGTGAACATGCTTCCCTTATCGAGCCACAGCCGCTAGTGGCTCCGCGGAGACTGAGGCTCGCGGATAGCCCAGGCGATGCGAAAGGTCCGCGGCGGTGCGCTTCAAGGCTTGGGCCAGATCGCTGTGCGCGTCCGGGAAGCGATCGGCTTCCCCAATGGCGGTGAGCGCGATGACCGTCTGGCCGCTGGCGTCGAGGACCGGCACGCTCATCGCATTGACCAAGCGGTCGCTCCCCCAGAACCTGCCGGGGGCACGGATCGCGATCCCCTGGGTGCGGACCTCCTCAAGCATGGCGTTGAGCTCGATTTCATCCACGGGCCCCATGTTCGCGCCCGAGGCGTTGACCTTCAGCTCCGAGTCCACGATCCAGCGGGTTGCTTCCGTCGGCAGGTGTGCTGCCATGGCGAGCCCCGTTGCCGTGGAAGTGACGCGCAAGGCCAGACCCATGGGCAGGCTGCCGCTGACCGGCCTGCTCGACGGCTGCCATGCAGTGATGGTCGGACCGTGGTTGCCCCAGACGGACAGCGCCATGGTTTCGTCGAACTCCTCCGAGAGGCGCGCCATGGCGCGCGCGCCGATTCGCGCAGCGTGCAGCTGCGACTGTACGGTCGTGCCCAGGCCCGGCGGCGGTTTGCCCAGGTCGTGCGGGTCGGCCACCAAATACTGGCCGCTGCCGAAGACCAGTGGACGGCGGTCGCTGCGCCGAATGGACTGGACTTCGCCCACGAAGATCACGTGATCGCCGCCGGGCAGCCTGGAGGCAACCATACACTCGAGCCATGCGCTGCAGCCGCGCAGCAGCGGCACGCCGCCGGTGCCGGCATCAATCTCCACGCCACTGAACTTGTCGATGCCGGAGGTCGCGAAGCGGTTCGACAGTTCGATCTGGTCCTCGGCGAGGATGTTGATGGCGAACCGCTCCGCGGCGGCGAACGCCGAGTGACTGGGAGCGCGGGTCGCCTGGCTCCACAGCACCAGGGGCGGATCGAGGGAGACCGAGCTGAAGGAGTTCGCCGTCAGCCCCCAGGCTCGGCCTTCTGCATCGACCGTCGTGACAACGGTGACGCCGGTGACGAAGGAGCCCAACACCCGGCGGAGTTCCTTGGCGTCGAAACGGGATTCGGCAGCCATGGCGGTCACCTTCAAGCGGCCACCGTCTCGATCTCGCGCAGCGCCGGCATCACGTCGGCTGCGAAACGCTTGATCGAGGCGACGGCATCCGCATGGGGCATGCTGCCGAACATGAAGCTGCCGATCAGGTAGTTCAGGTTCCCCTCTTCGAGCTGCTGCGTGAGCTGATCTCGAATCGTTTCAGCCGAACCCGCCACTGCGTGGCCCGTGGCGAGCAGCTCATCGAAGTTCGGGGGCAGCTTCGCGTTCACCGGTTGGGTGCCGTGCTTGCGCCACAGCTTGATGAAGTTCTCGTAGAAGGTCGGCCAGGCCTTTCGGCCGATCTGCAGGGCGTGTTCGTCCGTCTCGCCCACGACGATGTAGCGGTTGACGCCTATCAGCGGCTCACGGGCGTCGGGGCCCTGCGCCTTGGACCATTCCGCGCGGTAGCGGTCGGTGATGGCACGAATGCGCGCGACCGGACCGCCGCACACGATGTTCATTCCTTGCTGCGCAGGCCACACCGTGGACTCCGGGGCGGCGAGGGCGTACCACATCGCGGGGTGGGGCTGCTGCAGCGGCTTCATCTCCACCGGGACGTCCTTGAAGCTCCAGTATTTCCCCTCGTGATTGAGGACGTCGGAGGCGAAGAACTTCTTGATGATGTCGTAGGACTCGGCGTAGCGCGGACCCGCGTCCGCCGGTTCCACGCCGAGTGCTGCGATTTCGTGCGGCGACGCGCCCTTGCCGATGCCGAATTCGAAGCGGCCGTTGCTCATGTTGTCGAGCATGCAGATCTCTTCGGCCAGACGGTACGGGTGGTGTACGGGCAGCAGGTACACCAGCGGGCAGACGCGCAGGTTCCTGGTGCGCTGGAAGAGCGCGGCGGAGAGGACGCTCTGCGACCCCGACATGCTCAGCGAGGTCGCGTGGTGCTCGCTCATGTGGTAGCAGTTGAAACCGAGCTGGTCGTACAGCTCGGCGAGCTGCATCCGCTCCTCGTACTGCTGCACCAGCGGACGGCCGCTGCGATCGTTTTGGTCAAAGACACCGAATTTCATGCTGGCCTTTCAGTTGCCGGCGGGCTGTTGGGTGGGGGTGGATTTGGAGAAGACCTGGAACGGATGTCCCTCCGGGTCCGTGAAGGTCAGCACCTTGCCGTGCGAACCCATGTCGCGCTCGCCGACGAACTTGCCGCCTGCTCCTTCGACCGATTCGCGGATCCCGTCGAGGCCGGCGGCTTCAAAGACGATGACGCTACCCGTTGCGCCCGGAGCGGCCTCCTCGGCCGAACTCAGGGCGAAGTTGGTGTTGCCTACGCTGAACTGCGTCCAGCGGTCCTTGTCCCTGAACTTGGGCTGCAACCCAAGGACCTGGCTGTAGAAGGCCTGGAGCACTTCCATGTCATTGACGACCGTGTAGACGCTCTGGATCTTTTGCACGCTCATCTTGGTTCGCCCTTATTCCGGCTTCACGCCGGTTTCCGCGATCAGCTTTTTCCAGTTCGCGGCTTCTGCCTGGAGGAACGCCTTGAACCGGGTGGGATCGCTATCGGCGACAGGCTCGAAGCCGAGATCCCGCAGGCGGTTGGAGACCGTCTTGTCCTGGATGGCCGCCTTGAAATCTCGCGCAATCTTCTGCACCACCGCCGCGGGCGTGCCCGAAGGGGCCAGAACTCCGAACCAGCCGACAGCGTCGAGGCCTTGCACCCCGGACTCCTGGAAGGTGGGGACGTCCGGCAGAACCGAACTGCGGGTGGTGCCGACCATCGCCAGCGCGCGGATCTTTCCTGCACGAACCTGGGGTCCGCCGGTTCCGACCGAGACAAAGGTCGAATCGATCGCGCCTCCGAGTAGGTCCTGCATCGCAAGTGCTTCGCCCTTGTAGGGGACGTGCAGCAGTTCGAGATGCTTGGCGCGCTTGAGGGCTTCGCCGTAGATGTGGTAGCTCGACCCCGTGCCGAAGGAGCCGAAGGAGAGGGGTTTGGCCCGGTTCTTCGCCGCCGCCAGGTAGTCCGCGAGGTTTCGGATCGGGGAATCAGCCCGGACGGCGAGGAAGACGGGCGCGTTGGCGACCTGCATCACGGGCGCGAAATCCCGTTCGAGGTCATAGGGAACCTTGGCGAACACCGCGGGCGCCTGCACCAGTGCCGTGAAGGCGAAGAGCAGGCGATGGCCGGAAGGATCCCCGCGCGCGACCGATTCGGCTCCGATCATTCCAGTGGCGCCGGGCTTGTTGTCCACCACAACCGGCTGACCCCATTTCGTGGCGAGCAGCTCGCCGAGGGAACGTGCAACCAGGTCGGTACCCCCGCCGGCCGGGCCCGGAAGGACGAGGGTGACCGCTCGTTGTGGAAAGTCGGCCGGGCGGTCGACTTGTGCGAAACCCGCTGTGCACAGGAGGCCGAGGGCAGCGCCGGTAAGGGCCGAACGCCAGTTATTCCCCCACATGCAATTCCTTGCGCTGATGTGCTGAATCTTCACTTTTTCTCCTTCAATATGATTGAACGCGTGGTGCATTGTTGTATTATGAGGGCGCGAACAAAGGACTGTCAATGAACCCGCGTAGACTTCATGGGTAAGGGGAACAAGGACGTGGAAGACAAAAGCGAGCGACGAGGCATTCAGTCGGTGGAGGTGGCCTTCCGGGTCTTGAGCGCACTGCAGTCGAGCCGACAGCCGCTGCCCCTCAAAGAAATCGCGCAACGCTCGGACCTGACCAGCAGCGCGACCAACAACTACTTGGTCAGCCTGGTTCGAACGGGCTTGGCTACCGCTGACGACAAGCCCGGCCATTACAGGTTGGGCCCTGCCGCTTTGCGCCTGGGAATGTCGGCCGTGGCCCAGCTTGATGGCTTCGACCTGGTGCGCCGTGAGGTCACTTGGCTGCGCGACGCCACTCGGCACAACGCCGCGATGTCCGTGTGGACCTCTGATGGCCCGGTGAGTCTGTTCAAGCAGGATGGGGAGATCCGCGGCGCGTTCGAGATGCGCACGGGATTCATCGGGATCCTGTCCACCGCGGCGGGCAAGATCTTTGTGGCGAGTCTCCCGGCCACGGATACCCGCCGACTGCTGCAACAAGAAGCGCGGGCGGCCGGGATGGATGCCCAGGAGTTTCGCGCCGAGGCGGAACGCGAACTGGCGGCCCAAGGTTATGTGAGCATGGAGCGCGCCGACGGCAGCGGCTATGCGTCGCTGGCAGCTCCGGTGCGTGACTGGAGCGGGGAGGTCAAGTTCGCACTGAGCCTGGTGGGATCGCGGGCGACACTCGAGGTGAAGCCTTCAAGCGCGACGGTAAAGGCCCTCCTGGAAAGCAGCAAGCGCGCCACCGCGGCGCTCGGCGGCGCCGCGTCCTGACGCACTGGCGTCGGCGTCTGCCCGGATCGCGTTGCCTGGCGCAACGCTCCACCATCACATCGAAGTCCCCGCAGCTGCCCCACATGGCGGTTGGGTAAGTTGCGCGATTGCCGCTGGCTTGACACCGGGGATTCATCCGGTTATTCTTTCAACAAAGAAATACGCATTCAACGTGGTTGAATAAAGGAAAGTCGGATTCCAATGCAGATCGCTGTGCTCGACGACTATCAGAAGGTCGCTTCGGGACTTGCTCCGTGGCACCTGATTGACGGCGCAGAGGTCACATTCCTGCATCGATGGATGACGTCGGAGGATGAGGTGGTCGAGACGTTATCGGGCTATGACGTCGTCGTCGCCATGCGGGAGCGGACGAAGTTCCCGCGCGAGGTGCTGCGGCGCCTGCCGCGCCTTCGCTTGCTCGTCACCACCGGAATGATCAACCGTTCCATCGATGTGGCCGCTGCCTCTGCACAAGGCGTGCTGGTCTGCGGAACCCCCTGGGCGGAGGACGCGACGGTGGAGGTCACATGGGCCCACATCTTGGCGCTCGCGCACCGTCTCGTCGATGAAGACGCGTCCCTGCGGCGTGGAGCCTGGCAATCGGCGCTGGGCACCTCGCTGAAAGGCAAGGTTCTTGGTTTGCTCGGCCTGGGGACCATCGGCTCCAAGGTGGCGGCCATCGGACAGGGGTTCGGCATGAAGACGTTGGCCTACAGTCCCAACCTCACCGCGGAGCGCGCTGCCGCCGCGGGCGCCGAGTGCGTTTCAAAGGACGCGCTCTTCGAGCGCTCCGACGTTCTCTCGGTCCACCTCATTCTGGCGGACAGCACGCGAGGGATTGTGGGTGCGCGCGAGTTGTCACTGATGAAGCGCTCGGCCTTTCTCGTCAACACCTCTCGCGGCCCTCTGGTGGATGAACCGGCCCTCGCGGAGGCACTCCGCGCAGGGAGACTGGCAGGTGCCGGCGTGGACGTGTTCAGCCAAGAGCCGATTCCACTGGAGCACCCCCTGCTGAAGGCGCCCAACACCGTCCTCAGTCCGCACATCGGCTACGTCACCAGGGAGGTGTACCAAGCCTGGTACGAGGCGGTCGTGGAGGACATCCTCGCCTACGCTGCCGGGACGCCGCTACGCATCTTGCAGCCTTACTAGGGTCGTCGCGCCTGCGCACAAGACAAAACTTCAAACTGGAGACTCACATGACTTACACGCGACGCGCGGTCAACGCCATGATCCTGGGCATGCTCGGTGGCGCCGCAACCGTGCCCGTGCGCTCACAGGAGCGCAGCTTCCCCAAGCACGCCGTCAAGGTCGTGGTGCCTTTTGCCCCTGGCGGGGGCGCCGACGTGCCAATGCGACTTCTCGCGGAGCAGCTGCGCACCACCTGGGGCGTCCCGGTCGTGGTGGACAACCGGCCAGGGGCCAACACCATGATTGCGGCGCAAGCCGCACTGAGCGCACCGCCCGATGGACACACGCTGCTTGTGACCACCTCTCTCACGTTCCAGCTGCCATACCTGCTGCAGAAGATGCCGCTGAACCCGGGTGCGGACCTGTCGCCGATCTCCCCCATCACCCTGGAGCAGCTGGTGGTTCTGACGCCGGCCAACAGCACCATACGCAGCTTGAAGGATGCGGTGGCGGCGGCACGGGCCGAATCAAAGCGCTTTGCCTTCGGCTCGTTGGGCAACGGATCTACCTCGAACCTGGTCCAGGCCGAGATCAGCCGGCAGCTGCGGGTCGAGCTGATACACGTGCCTTATCGTGGCTCGGCACCGGTGGTGCAGGCGATGCTGGGTGGCGAGATCGGGCTCACCTTGGTGAACTACGGAACCGCCAAACCGCACATTGCTTCCGGAAAGCTGCGGCCCATCGCGGTGACCGGCTCTCGTCGCTCCTCCTTCCTGCCCGATGTTCCGACTTTGAGCCAGTCGGGCGTCACAGGCTTCGAAAGCCCGGCTTGGATCGGCATGTTTGCGCCTGCGGGGGTAGCTGCACCAGTCATTCAGCAGATTTCCGAGGATGTGCGTGCGGCGCTGCGCGCCCCCGACATTGTCCAGCGCTATACGGAGTTCGGCCAGGTGGCACCGCAAATGAGCGTTGACGAGTTCCGTGCGCTAGTGACGAGTGACGTCGAGAAGAGTGCGCGCATCATCCGCCAGGCAGGCATTCGCCTGGACGGCTGACTCGCGGGTTCTCAGGAGGAGGAGGTATTCGCGGTAATGCTGCCCCTGGCGCGTTGCTGCGAGCACTGCTCTACGCTTCATGGTTGTCTCCTCATGATCGAGATGCTCCAGGGTGCAGGGCTCCCCGGCTCGCCGAAGTATCTACGGGTGGACATGGCTCGCTGCCCACTTTTTCTCGATGGCGCCATCGGTATTCAGGGGGTGTCCGACAGGTCGCCTTTCCAGAATGGAGCCAACGTCTGCTTTGGGCCGAGGCTGTGTGAAAACGTCCTGAGCCCGTAAACTCCGGCAACTCGTGCCGGAGGCGCTTATGGGCCGATACGTAGAGGGCAGTGACCGCACCCAGGTGACGCTGCTGCCGGAGTGCCTGGATGACTACGTCGCCGAAGACAACCCGGTGCGGGTGGTCGACGCCTTCGTCGAAGAGTTGGACGTGGAGGTGCTGGGCTTTGCCCGAGCAGCGCCTTCGGCCACGGGACGGCCGGCTTACCACCCGGCAACTCTTCTGAAGATCTACATCTACGGTTATTTGAACCGGGTCGCTTCGAGCCGGCGACTGGAGCGCGAGTGCCAGCGAAACGTGGAGCTGATGTGGCTCACCGGCCGACTCGCGCCCGACTTCAAGACGATCGCGGACTTCCGCCGCGACAATGGTCCGGCGATTCGGCGGGTGTGCGGCCAGTTCATCGTCCTGTGCCGCCGCCTGAAGCTGTTCACGCAGCGCGTCGTGGCCATCGACGGCAGCAAGTTCAAGGCTGTTAACAGCCGCGACAGGAACTTCACTCCGACGAAGATCGACAAGCGCGTCGAGCAGATTGAAGAGAGCATTCAGCGATATCTCGAGGCGATGGAGACCGCCGACCGCACACAGCCCGCCGACCTGCAGGCAAAGACCACGAGATTGCGCGAGAAGATTAAGCGGCTTCGCAGCCAGGTGCGTCAGCTCGGAGAGCTCAAGCAGCGGCTGCACGTTCAGGAAGACCCGCAGATGTCCGTGACCGACCCCGACGCCCGCTCGATGGCCACGCACGGCAAGGGCAGCGGTGTCGTGGGCTACAACGTCCAGGCGGCAGTGGAGACCAAGCATCACTTGATCGTGGCGCACGAGGTCACCAACACAGGCAGCGATCGAGGCCAATTGGCGCTCATGGCGGACAAGGCACGCAGCGCCATGGGCAAGCCCAAGCTCGAAGCGATCGCCGATCGAGGTTACTTCAGTGGCCCTCAGATCAAGACCTGTGAGGAGGTCGGTATTACGACGTACTTGCCCAAACCGATGACGTCCAATAGCAAGGCGAACGGACGCTTCAGCAAAGCGGACTTCATCTACATCCACCGAAACGATGAATACCAATGCCCCGCAGGCGAGCGGCTGCGATGGCGCCAGACAACCTTCGAGAAGGGCATCAACACGCACCAATACTGGAGCGATGCCTGTTCGCAGTGCACGTTGAAGACGAAGTGCACGGTAGGCAAGGAAAGACGCGTGCGCCGCTGGGAGCACGAAGACGTGCTCGAACGCTTGCAAGCACGCCTTGACCGCCGGCCAGAGAAGATGACGGTGCGAAGGCGCACCGTCGAACACGTGTTCGGAACGCTGAAGCACTGGATGGGCTCAACGCACTTCCTGACTCGGCGATTGGAGAACGTGAGCACCGAGATGAGCCTCTACGTGCTCGCATACAACCTGAAGCGCGTGATCAGCATCCTCGGTATGCCAAAGACGATGAAGGCGATGAGTTTGGTGGCCGGTTGAGGCCTTCTACATGCTTTACCACGCTGGAAAGCGGCACAGAGCGGCCAGATTCGATATAAGCGGGCCGCAACGACCACTGGATGTGCTCAGGGGCTCGTCACCTTGAATGTCGCGCCAACCGCTCGTGCCAAATGCGTTTCCACACAGCCTCGGTCTATTGTGTTGAAAAACTCCTGCTGACCTTCTAGATTTAGGCCACGACCAACTCGAGGGGTGGAGTGGGCCATGATGGGAAACCAAGGCGCGAGCCAAGCGCCGTTGTTCTACGCGTTCAATCTGGAAGACCATGTACCGCGGGATCATTTGCTGCGGGGTATAGGGCGCTTCTTGGACTTGAGCGATCTGCGCCGCCACCTGGCGCCCTTCTACAGTCACACGGGCCGGCCATCGATCGACCCCGAGCTGATGATCCGGATGTTGGTCATTGGCTATTGCTTTGGGATCCGCTCTGAG
>NZ_JABJVV010000029.1 GCF_013155545.1 Caenimonas soli
CGCATCGATCATGGCGTGCGAGCGATCGAAGACCCCGGGCTGGTCGAACTGTTGGTCGATCGGCAGATACCGCTGGGCATCTGCCCGACTTCCAATCTGACGTTGGGCGTCTACCCCTCCATTGAGGATCACCCCATCGATCGCCTGCGCCGTGCAGGCGTCGCCGTGTCCATCAACACCGATGATCCGGTCTTGCTGGGGGCCAGCCTGGTAAGCGAGTACGCGTTGTGCAGCAAGGCGTTCGGCTGGTCGGATGACGACCTTCGTGCGCTGGCGCGCACTTCGATCGATGCGAGCTTCGCCAATACCGACGTCAAGGCAAGACTGATCCAGGCGCTTTCGAGTTGGTGAGGCCAAGGGAACGCCATCCCTGTTATCTCAGGCGCTCACTGAAAGCAGCTTCACAATGTTGCTGGCGGCCGCCGAACCGAATCGCTTGATGCGCTCGCGCGTCTCGACCACGGTGGGGTGGTCGCGGTACTGCCCGATCGCGCCCAGCGGATTGAGCCGCGTACTTTTTGCCCAGGCTGCCAGCGCCGGATAAGCGGCACGCGCCTGCTCGCCAGCCAAGCTCGCCAAGAAAGCCGACAGATAGTCCGCGTTCTTGTCCCAGTACGCGATGGGTGGGCACAGGCGGTTCTTGTCTTCATCGCGCTCGATGGTGGCCTCGACCACACCCAGCAGGGCGAACAGGTAGCACGCGAACCCCCAGAAGCAAGGCTGCACGGTCACTCGAGCGCTCTCGAAGATCGGCCGCAGCGGGGGATGCGGCAACCCGCGTGCGGCGCAATGCACGTGAACGGTATTCTCATCGGTGGGCACCGCCCCTTCGTCCAGCACGATGCGATCGCGCTCGATGCGCCGAACCCGGCCCAGACGCACCACGTCCTCGATCTGGCGCAGCAGGCCCAGTTCGACCTCGCTGACGATGGCGCCATGGCACATGGTGGGCGTCACCGCGGTGTCCACCCGCAAGAAGAACCCGTTGGATTCAAGTCGCGCAAACACGTCGTCGACCGACGTGGCATGGGCCATGGCTTGCAGTTGCAGGCCCACGCCGCCGTAGAAGTCTGGCAGGTAGGTGTGCGGCTGGTGGTAGCTGCGGTTCAACCACCACCCTTCCCGCGGCTTGATCCAACGGATGGCTGCCGGCCGCACGCCCTGGGAGATCAACCACACGCAGGCGTCCAGCGCAGTCTTGCCTGCGCCGATGACGACAAATCGCTCTGGCCGGTGGGTCAGGCGCGTAATGTCGCCGGCCGCCACGCAGCGAACACCATCGGCCACCTCGAATGGCGGCGCGCTTGTGGCGGGAATGCTGCCTTCCAGGTAAGTCGCGTCCACGAGCTTGCGCCTCACGCGCACCTCGTGGGTCGCGCCGGTGAGACGCGAGGTAAACCGGTGCCCGCCCGCAGGGCCGGCCACGTAGTCACTGCCGGGGAAGTAGCGCACACGCCCGCTGGGGATGAAATGCTGTTGCATCACCTGCGCGTAATAAGCGCGCAGTTCGTCGGCGTTGGCGAGTTCGTAGAACCCGGCGTTGAGGCCGGACCGGTCGACGGCATCATTCCCCAGGGGCACCGACGCTACGCCGTAGAAGGCGGACGGCTGGTGCAGGCGCACGAAGGGATAGGCGTCGATCCAGTGCCCGCCGGGTGCTTGGCGTCGGTCGACGATGGTGACGGTGGCATCCGAATGCGTGAGCAGTGAGTCGGTGAACGCCATGCCGGCCGCGCCGGCCCCCACCACCAGGTAATCCGTCTCGATCACGTCGCTCATGGTCGCATTGGAACTGTTTTCGAGCCGCCTGGCATGCCGCACTGCACAAGGGCAGCGCGGCGTTACTCAGCAGTGCCGCCGGATCAGTAGCGGTACGCGTTGTTCAGTACGCGGTCGGCGCCAGCCGCGCGTTCTGCGGGAACATCGCCCTTTTCGCCTCGTCGTCCATCTCCTGCTTGAATGAAAAGCGCTCCTTCAGCGCCTCGGCCCGCTGCGCGGCGGGGCGGGCGTTGATCGCTTCGAGGTGGCGCTTGACGTTAGGCATGGCGGCCAGGCCGGCTTCGCCCATCACGCGCGGGATCATCCGGGCCCAGCCCCACACGGCCATGTCGACCAGCGTGTAGGTGTCACCCAGCATCCACTGCTTGCCGGCCAGATGGTCGTTGACGATGCCCCAGTGCCGCTCGGCCTCGAAGGTGTAGCGATTGACGGCGTACGCCTTGGGCTCGGGCGCGAAGAACTTGAAGTGCACCGCCTGCCCGCAATAGGGCCCGATGCCGGTGGCCACGAACATCAGCCACGAATACATCTGCGCCCGCGCGGCCGGCGTGTCGGGCGGCAGGAACTGGCCCGTCTTCTCGGCCAGGTACAGCAGGATGGCGTTGCTGTCGAACACCGTGGCATCGCCATCCACCAGCGCCGGCGTCTTGCCGTTGGGGTTGATGGCGCGGAAGGAAGGCGCGTGCTGCTCGCCCTTGCGGGTGTCCACCGGGATCACCTCGTAGGGAAGGCCGGCCTCTTCGAGGTAGAGGGCTACTTTGAGGGGGTTGGGTGAGGGGTGGTAGTGGAGTTTTATCATTGAAAGATTCTAGGCAGCAGCGCTTCTTCTGTGCGTCGATTGTCCAGTGCTAGGCTGTTGGTCCCTGGAGGCGGCCGCTATATCCGCAAGCGGCCGCATCTCGCGGTGGCGCTTGAAGTTGGAGACGCTCGCATTCGCTTAGGCAGGGGCACCTTTGTGCACTATGCAAAGGGCATCATCCACGAACCCCTTAAGCTCAGACGCTGATATCACCACGGTATCTGCATCCGGATTCGTATCGTGATGAAATTGCCCAGCATATTCGTTGACCTCATTCAGCGCATCAATCAAATTCACAGCGTGTGCGAGAGGACTCGGCGCAACAGAATCACGAATGCGAATAACAACGCCACCGAACATCAAATCCTTAGGCAAGAGCCCTGGAAATCTGCGATGCAAGTAGCCTTCGAGCATCGGCCGTATCGCCTTCGCCACGACGCGGGCGTCACCGCCGGTCCCCATAGAGAAATCATTCAAAAGCCTGTGGTGCCTTGCATAGTCCGACTCACATTCTCGATCAATATCCAAGGCTGCAAAGTCTGTGTAGTTATGAGGCGCTGCGGTGAGCTGAAATACTGAAACGGCAGCGGAGTTATCCTCCTTCTTTAGAGCATCTCGAAGATCACGAAGGAAAAATGGGTCATGAGCAAGCACGATGAGCTGCGCAGCCTTCGAGTGAATCTGCCTAAGAACGGTGCGCGTATGGTGCCTGCGATTCAAATCCAGACTGCACATGGGATCATCGATAACCACTATTCGGCTATTCAGCTTTGGATCCTCTAAACTGCTCGCAATGAAGAACGCGAACGCAAGCGTTCGCTTATCGCCCTCACTTAGTGCCGTGGCAAATGAGGGCGGCCCGCCCTCTAGGGGGATCTCTTTCCCACGCAGCAGCAGGCCGTATTCTGATCGCGGCGCATTTCCTCTGAAGTTTGCACTCATTCCCCTGATACTGAAGGACGCGCCAAACTTCTTCAACAACCCATTAATTGAAACCTGGTATTTACCCAGCGTTGCAGTCATCAGACTATCCAACGTGGCCCGGGCAGCCTTTTTGGCGGTCTCCGCGTTACTGGCCGCCGTTCGCCCTGTCGCCAGTTGCGCCAGCAGATTGACAACATCAGGGGCGTATCTTCGTTTGATCGCGTGAAGCCTTGCGATCTGTTGTTGGAGTTGGATCGCGTTTTCACCAACAAGTTGAGTCTTGTATTCCTGAATTCGTTTGGCGGTCAATGTAATCGAGACGTTCGTCGCCCGGACCGGAGCCAGGAACTGAAGCCACAAATCTGAGGCCTTTGCCCTATCTTTCGCATCGCCAATAGCGTCGAGCGGCGCATTCTCTTTGCGCAAAGCCAAATCCAACAATAAGTCTGCAAGTTCCTTCAAGGAGGTCTCAGCCTTGATCAATTCGAAAGTGATCACCCCGGTTTCAACATGCTCTGCCCATGCCAGTGCTTGGGCTGCAGCCACATCGGTGCTCTTTGAAACGCCATCCGCAAGGCCAGTTAACCCAGTTTTTATCTCCTCCTGCAAGGCAGCCACGGTGGTCTTTAGCGCTGCGTACGCGGCATTAAAGTGAGTCTGGTACGCGCTCACAAGCTCGTTTCTTGAGATGTCCTGATCGCAAAATGGGCAAGAGCGTCCGTTAGTGAACTGGCGACCCTGACTAAGCCACCCTTCGGCCTCTTTTTCACCTAGTTTGAAGATGTGCTCCTTTACGATCCGCTCGGCATCCGCATGTACGTCTTTTAGAGACCGCGCTAATGAATCGAACAACAAATCTAAATCGAATGTTGGTTCAGCAATAGTTGCTGGAATTTGCTTTGCTTGAATTGCAGCAACATTAGTCGCCGCGACTGCACGCTTGGACCAGTCGACAAGCTTTGCATCAATCTCAGTTTCTGCCGGGAGCTGCTCGAACTGCGCCAACATCATTCCTGTATGGTGCCCAGAAAGCTGGCCGACTAAACTGTTCACTTGGTCCGATGCTGCCTTGGCCGCAAGTGCGGCCGAATCAACCGCTGTCCGCGCCGAAACCGCTGCCTCGCCAAGAGCAAATTCGAGCAAATTTTTTCGGTGATCCGTGCTAACCGCCCCACCGGAGTGCACGTTGCGCCCGATGAACTCCGCATCAAACACCAAGAGCTCGGGACGTTTTTCAGACCAAGTGCCCGCGTCAAACGTGACTTTGTGTCCGCTACCGAATTGCAGAACCACTTTGGGCGGCATAGTGCCGTCAATGGTCTTACTCGCCGAGATCAGCGAAGGGTCAGCGGTAGCGACCGACCGCAGGATGGTCGCAAGCGTCGATTTTCCCCGGCCGTTGTCGGCGTAAATCAAGGTGGCCCTTTGGCAGCTATAGGGCTTCCCATTCGCTTGATGGAAGAGCCCAATTCCCTGAATATCCGCAATACGTTCCAGCATGTGCCCTCCCAGGCCTTTTATAGTTCAAGCGCTTTTAACTCCAACCCTTCGATCTCGTGCAGAGACTTGCCTGCTATTCCTTGCAAATCGCCATACATTCCCACCGTCGCCCCCATCACCCGCTCAATTTGCTCTTGCCGCTTTGCCCACTGCTTCATAATCACTTTGCGCTCTCTGTCTAAGTCTTCCTGCATGACCGAGAAGGCCTCGACGATAGCTTCAATACGTTGCTTGAAGCGAGGTCCAGTAAGATACTGATAGACCATTTCAGCCTTGGTTAGCTGACCGACAGATAGCGCGCGTGTCTGCGTGATGTCAACCAGTCCTTGCCGCAGCATCATGGCCACGGGAATCGCCGTGCGCGGCGACGTAATCCACACTCCGTCCATAAGATCAAAAGTTTCGATGCCCTTCGGGAGTGTTTGACTGACCAAGACGCAGACTTCCGCCTTGGCACTGCGCTGGTCCTCACGTAGCTTGACCAGCCAAGCATCGCTCCAATTCCTAGTTCGCTTGGACTCCCACAAAATAGTTCCGCACGCCGTACCACTGGGACTATTGATGCGGTGAAGGGCGTCTCCGCCAAACTCGCCCTTCGGAACCGGCTCTATAAGATCGAAAGGGAATTTGGCGCGAAGAAGCTGTTCCAGCTCGAGTTCCAGCACTTCGCCTTGAAGTTGTTGTGATCCTTGCTCGGCCTTTTGCTTCAATTCCTCTATCTTCTGTTGCATAGAAGCAATAGCCTGGTCCTTCTCGGCCACCTTGAGCCTCATGCCGTCTTCGGCTTCGCGCTTTGCCTGGGTTCGTACGTCCGTAAGGCCTGCCTGCACACGTTTTTCGACAGTCAGGTCTAGTTCGCGCTTCGCATCGTCGAGCTCTCGCTGCTTTTTGATCAATTCCGCCTGCGCCTGTTGCGCCTCTGCCAGCTTCAAGTCCCGCTGTTTCAGCACGTCCTGCATTTCAGCAATCTCGCGCGCCTTACCCTCCAGCTCCGCCGCAGTAGCTTGTCTGGCCTTCCTTGCCTCATCGGCGGCGACCCGAGACCGTTCTACCTTGAGCTGACCTTCTACTTGCTCGGAAACCTGCTCGTCGAGGCGGTGTCTAGCTTCAGTTAGCGCTTTCTCCTTCTCGCGCGTTGCTGTTTCGCGCTGAGCGATATTTGCGTCCTTCTCAGCGAGCAGGTTTTCATACTGCTGGCGTGTGGCCTGTAGCAACGGCGCTGCCAGAGATTCGGTTAATTTGATTGCTGTACCGCAGTTTGTGCAGGTGATCGTCGCTTCGGTCATGATTTTTCCTCCTAGTCCCTTTTTTTGCAGCACCAAGTGGGTCACCCCGTTACGTGGACGCCGCTACAGCGCTGGGATCACTTTGTTGAGTTCAGCAGTGGCAGTCTATGCCGTGCACTGTTGAATCCGCAAGAGGGATCCGCTTATGAAGTCTTCAAGGTAATGGAGATGCGTCGCGAGACCCTTCTCAGCACTCGGACGTTGGCGACACATTCCATTCCGGGTAAATCGCCATCTCTCGAGTACGCCTTGACGTATCCGGATCATCCACTGTCGGCGTTGCCGCGATGGCTTGAATGTAAGAATCCGGAAGATTCGCCGCGCGAGCTCCACGCAGTACGTGCTCCCGATACCAGTCAAAAGGACGAAAAGCAGCGTCGACGCGAGTTGCCAAGTACGTCTCCGCCGCTACCTCCTCGTCGGGTGGACGCTGAACCACGACCGTTTGACGTTCGTATCCGTATCCCGCACCCTCGTAACGATCTAGCAAGGTGAGTTCCTTTCGCAGCACCGAATAGAGCACCCCGTAAACCTCGCCTTGCTTATTGTTAACCTTACTAGCGTCGCACTTTCCGCTCTTATCCTTCCCGATTTTGTGGAACTTGAGCTCATACCCCTTAAGAATTCCGACTCCGACTGTTTCTGCCGAAGGCACTCTCGCACGCAGCCGCTCTTGGGCCATGTTCGAGCCATACGCAAAATACATGATGCGATCTCCCGCATCCGTCATATCGCCTTCCCCAACCTCCCCACCCCCTCCTCAATCTTCCCCACATCCGCCGTAGCAAAGCTAAGCCTTAGCGTGCTCACATCCGGATCCTTCGCATAGAACGGCACGCCGGGCACGAATGCCACGCCCTTCTCGATCGCCCGCTTCGCGAATTCATTGGCGTCCTTGATCTTGCCGCCCGCCCCGGTCAGCCTGGCCCAGAAAAACAATCCGCCTTGCGGCTGCGTGAAGGCGATGGCGTCGCCCAGTTCGCGCTTCAGGCTCTCGCCCATCACCCTCGCCCGCTCGCCATAGACCTTGCGCACGTTGGCCAATGTTGCCGGCATGCGCCCTGCCTTCAGGTACTGGGCGGCGGTGGCCTGGGCGAAGGTGCTGGTGTGGGCGTCGCTGAATTGCTTGCACATGGTGGCCTTGGCCAGCAGCTCGGGCTGGGCGATCAGCCAGCCCACGCGCAGGCCGGGGCTCAAGACCTTGCTCATGGAGCCGCAGTGCGCGATCCATTCGCGGCTACCGGGCACTTCGGGCGTCATCGCCAGGATGCTGGGCGGCGGCGGCTCACCGAAGTACAGATCGCCGTACGGGTCGTCCTCCACCACCAGCGTCTGGTACTTCACGGCCAGCTCCAGCACGCGCTTGCGGCGCTCGCGGGACAGCATGGCGCCGCTGGGGTTGCCGAAGGTGGGGATCAGGTACACGAACTTCGGCTTGTGTTCGGCGATCAGCTGCTCCAGCTTGTCGGTCTGCACGCCGTCGGCGTCGATGGGCGCGGAGATCAGGTCGGCGCCATAGAGGCGGAAGCACTGGATGGTGGCCAGGAAGGTGGGCGCCTCCACGATCACCTTGTCGCCGGGGCTGATCATGGTCTTGCCCAGCAGGTCCAGCGCCTGCTGGCTGCCGGTGGTGACGATCAGGCCTTCGGGGCTGATGTCTTTCACGCCCTTGGTCTGCATGAAGGCGGCCAGCTGCTCGCGCAGGGGGTTGTAGCCTTCGGTGGCGCCGTATTGCAGGGCGCCGCCGGGTTCTTCGGTCAGGGCCTTGTTGCTGGCTTCCTTGAGGCCTTCCACGTCGAACATGGCGCTGTCCGGGAAGCCGCCGGCAAAGCTGATGATGCCGGGCTTGCCCAGCAGCTTGAAGAGCTCGCGGATGGCGGAGGTTTCTACGTTGTTGAGGCGGGTGGCGAATTGGAGGGGCATTTTTGTCTCGTCGGCGAATTTCGTAGCCGTATTGTGGCGGGTTCGAGTGCGAGGCGTGGATGCCGGGTCGCGCCCGGCATGACAACCTTTCAGCCTACCAGCCCGGGCGCCAGATGCCGTATGCGCGAAGCCACGTGGCGGGCCGCGCGAGATAAGGGCCGCTGCGTGGTCAGGGCCAGGGCGATGGTGCGGCGGATCGTGGGCTTGACCACTTTGGCGGCACCGAGCGTCTTGCGCTCCAGTTCTTCCTTTACCGCCATCAGCGGCAGCAAGGTGTACGCATGGCCGCTCAGGGCCACGTCTTTCATGCTGCCCGAGCTATCCACTTCCATCACCACGTCCAGGTGAACGGCGTGGCGGCGCGATAGCTGGTCCAGCGTCGCGCGCAAGCCATTGGGAACCGAAGGCAGCACTAGCGGCACGCCGGCCAGAGCCTTGAAGGGCACGCTGCCTTCGGCCAGTAGCGCGCTGCCGGCCTTGCCAATCAGATAAGTGTCCGCTGTGCCCAGCACCTCCTCGCCGCGCAGGGCCGAAGCGCCGTAGCGGTTGATCACCGCCAAGTCCAGCCGGCCCGAGGCCAACTGCTCGTCCAGGTTGCCGCTGAAGCCCTCCGCCGCATGCAATGTCACGGCCGGGGCGCTGGCCCGCAGGTCGGCAAAAAGCAGCGGCAACAACTGGCGCGCCAGCGAAGGCAGCACGCCGATGTGCACGGTACCGGTGGGCACGCCCGCCGATTCGTGCGCCAGGCTATTCAACCGCCCCACGTGCTCCAGCGCGGCGCGCACCTGGGGCAGCATGCGCCGGCCAAAGTCGGACAGGGCCATTCCCCGGCCGGTGCGCTCGAACAGGCGATCCCCCCACTCGGTCTCCAGCGCGGCGATATGCCTGCTGATCAGGGACTCGGCGGCGTCTGTGGCCGCCGAGGCGCGCGCCAGCGATCCCTGCTCGGCCACCCACACGAACGATTGCAGCTGCTTGAGGTTCACGCCTTCACTTTAATGCAATTCTGAATTGCAGGTCTTGATCTTTCCGCAAGCGCCTGGCCGCCCTAAGCTGGCGGCATTCCACCCGTAGGAGACAAGTCCATGCGTTTTTCCAAGCTCTCGGCCGTGCTGGCCGCCACGCTCACCCTGACCACCGCTGCGTTCGCGCAGGCACCAGCCCCCGCGGCCTTTCCCAAGCAGCCGCTGACCCTGGTGGTGCCCTTCACGGCCGGCGGTCCCACCGATGCCATGGCGCGCGTGCTGGCACTGAAGCTGGGCGAGCGCCTGGGCCAGCAGGTGGTGGTGGACAACAAGGGCGGCGCGGGCGGGAGCATCGCCGCCGAGTACGTCGCCAAGGCCCAGCCCGACGGCTACACGCTGTTTTTCGGCACCACCGGCACGATGGCGATCAACCCCAGCCTGTACAGCAAGCTGCGTTACGACCCCATCAAGGATTTCGCGCCCGTGAGCCTGATGGCCACGACCATGAACGTGCTGGTGGTCAATCCGCAGGTGCCCGCGAACAACCTGGCCGACCTCATCAAGCTGGCCAAAGCCAAGCCGGTCGAACTCACCTTCGGCTCGGCGGGCAACGGCAGTTCCAACCACCTCTCGGGCGAGTTGTTCCGCAGCAGCGCCGGCATCCAGATCAATCACGTGCCGTACAAGGGCTCGTCGCCCGCGCTGGTGGACTTGCTGGGCGGGCGCCTCACCATGATGTTCGACACCGTCGCCCAGCAGACGCAGAACATTGCCACCGGCAAGGTGCGCGCGCTTGCCGTGACTGGCCCCAAGCGCTCACCGCTGCTGCCCCAGGTGCCCACCGCGCAGGAGGCGGGTCTGAAGGACTTCGACGTGACCATCTGGTTCGGCGTGCTGGCACCGGCCGGCACGCCGGCGCCCGTGATCGAGCGGCTCAATCGCGAGATCGTGGCCGTGATGTCCAGCGATGAAATGAAAAAGAAGATGCAGGCCGACGGCGCCGAGGCCAAGCCGACCACGCCGGCCGAATTCTCCGCACTGATCCGCGGCGACCTGGCCAAGTGGACGCCCGTGGTCAAGGCCTCGGGCGCCACGGTGGACTGAAGGGCCCTGACGTGAACCAACTCGATCCGCGCCTGGCCGCCGCCCTGCGACCGCGCCATGTGGCCGTCATCGGCGCCACGGAAGACCGCAACCGCGTGGGCGGCCGCCCCCTGCACTACCTGCGCAGCTTCGGCTTTGCCGGCGCTGTCTACCCCGTCAACCCCAAGCGCGACACGGTGCAGGGCTACAAGGCCTATGCGTCGCTCGAAGCCCTGCCCGAAACGCCTGACGTGGCCGTGGTGGCGGTGGGCGGCGACCATGTGCTGGACGTGGTGCGCCAGTGCGCCGCTCGCGGCGTGCGAAGCGCCGTGGTCATGAGCTCGGGCTTTGGTGAGACCGGGCCCGAGGGCATGCAGCGCCAGCGTGAACTGGTCGCGCAGGCCCGTTCGCTGGGGGTGCGCCTCGTCGGCCCCAACGCCCAGGGCATTGCCAATTTTCAGACCGGGGCAGTGCTGAACTTCAGCACCATGTTCATGGAAGTGGCGCCCAAGGACGGGCCCGTGGCCATCGTCAGCCAGAGTGGCGCGGCCAGCGTCATGCCTTACGCCATGCTGCGCGAGCGCGGCGTCGGCGTGCGCTATGTGGTCGCCTCCGGCAACGACGCCGACGTGTCCGTGTGCGAACTGGCGCTGGCGGCGGCGGCCGACCCAGAGGTGCGGGTACTGCTGCTGTACATCGAATCGCTGGCCGATCCGGCCGTGCTCGCCGAGGCGGCGCGCGTTGCCCATGCGCGCGGCGCGGTGGTGGTGGCCCTGAAGTCCGGCCGCAGCGCGCACGGCGCCAAGGCGGCGGCCTCGCACACGGGCGCGCTGGTCAACGACGACACCGTGGTCGATGCCTTCTTCGAAAGCCACGGCATCTGGCGCGTCGCCGACGTGCACGGGCTGGTCAACGCGGTGGAGCTGTACCTCGCCTGTGGCCTGCGACCCGCAGAGCGGCTGGTGGTGATGAGCCACAGCGGCGCCGTGGGTGTGCTCTGCGCCGACACGGCCGAGCGCCTGGGCCTGCCGCTGGCGGAGCTGCACGGCGCCACCGTGCAGTCGCTCACGCGCGTCATGCCGGGCTTTGCCACCGCGCAGAACCCGGTGGATCTCACGGCCTCGCTGCTGAGCGACGGCAGCATGTTCGCCCGCACCCTGGACGCGTTGGCCGCCGATCCGCAGGGCGACATGTTCATGATCGGCGTGCCCGTAGCCGGTGAAGGCTACGACGTGGCCGGCATGGCGGCCGACACGGCGCGCTTCCTGATCGCCACCGGCAAGCCGGTGGCGGTTTCGGCGCCGCAGGCCTCGGTGCGCGAAGCCTTCCGCGCGGCAGGTGTGCCGGTGTTCGCGCATGAAACCGATGCGTTGGCCGCGCTGCACCAGGTCAGCCGCCATGCGCTGCTGCGAGATCGGGTGTCGCGCCGCGACAGCCTTCCGCCGGCCGAGCCGGTGACGTTTCCCGCCGGCAGCGGCCCCCTGCTCAGTGAAGCGGCCAGCCTGGAGCTGCTCGGCCGCGCCGGTTTGCCGGTAGCGCCGTACCGTCTTTGCGGCAGCGTGCGCGAAGCGATGGATGCGTGGCAAGACCTGGGGCCGGACACGGTGGTCAAGGCCTGCTCGGGCGCCATTGCCCACAAGTCGGAGCACGGGCTGGTCTTTGTCGGCCGGCGCACTGCCGACGAGGTGGCGCAGGCTTATGAGGAATGCGTTGCGCGGGTGCGGGCGATGAAGCAGCCGCTGGAAGGCGTGCTGGTGGCTCGCCGCGTGCGCGGCCAGCATGAATTTGCGCTGGGCGTGCGGCAAGACCCGCTGTTCGGAACCGTGGTCATGGTCAGCGACGGCGGCAAGTATGTGGAGGCGCTGCGTGATTTCGCGGTCCTGCTCTACCCTTTCTCCGAAGAGGACGTGCTGAACAAACTGGCCAGCCTGCGCATTGCGCCGGTGCTGGCCGGGGTGCGGGGCGAGCCGCCCGTGGATCTTCAGGCCGTGGCCCGTGCCGCCGTGGCGCTGGGCCGCTTTGCGGCTGCCAATATTTTGTCGATTGCTTCGATCGACGTGAATCCGCTCATTGCCGGCGCCCGAGGCGAAGCCAGCTGGGCCGTGGACGCCGTCATCGAACGCGCTGGAGCAAATCATGACCAATGAACGTGAAGCCGTGACGGTGGAGATGGCCGATCGCGTTGCGATCGTGCGCTTGAACCGGCCCGCCGTGATGAATGCCGTGAACGATGAAGTGCGACAGGGCTTGACTCGCGCACTGCGCCGGCTCGACGCGGGCGACGATGCCGCGGCGATCGTGCTGACCGGCGCGGGTGAACGCGCTTTCTGTGCCGGGCAGGACCTGGAGGAATCCGCCGCTGTGGACACCGTCACGCTGGCCGGATGGCTGAACCGCCAGCATGCGATGTACCAGGCGGTACGCGACGTGACCAAGCCGTTGATCGCGGCGATCAACGGCACGGCCGCGGGCGCCGGCTTCCAGATGGCGCTGATGTGCGACCTGCGGGTGGCGCACCCGGGCGTGAAGATGGGCCAACCCGAAGTGCGCGCCGGCCTGGCGAGCATCGTGGGTTCTTACCTGATGTCGCTGCAGATCGGGCATTCGCTCAACCAGCAGTTCTCGCTGACGGGTGAACTGGTGGACGGCACCCGCGCCCACGCGCTGGGCCTGGTCAATGACCTGGTACCCCAGCCGGAGGTGCTGGCCCGCGCAGTCCAGCGCGCACGCGAGCTCGCGGCGCTGCCGGGCGTGGCGCTACGCCTGACCAAGCAGCGCTTTCGCGAGCGCACGCAGGCAGGCTTCGAGGAGGCCTGCAACGCGGGCATCCGCTATCAACTGGAGTGCTATGCCACCGGCGAACCCACCCGCGTGATGCAGGCCTTCCTGGCTGCACGCGGCAAGACCCGCAAGGAATGAATCGATGACTACGCTATCTACCGACCTCTACATCAATGGCGCATGGCGCCCCGCGACCGGCACGGCGGACCTGCCGGTGACCGACAGCTACACCGAGGAAGTTTTTGCGCGCTATCGCAGCGCTTCACGTGCCGATGTCGATGCCGCGGTGCAGGCCGCCGGCGAGGCCTTGCCCGGCTGGTCGGCCACGCCGATGAGCGAGCGCGTGGCGGCGGTGCGCCGCGTGGCAGCGGCGCTGCGGGAGCGAACCGAGGCGATTGGCCGGGTGATCTCGCGCGAGGTGGGGATGCCCGCCAAGCTGTCCGCACGGATCCAGGCCGGCGCACCGGTTGCGGCATGGGAAATGTACGCCGACCTGGCCGCCGCGCTGGAGACGGAGACGCGTGTGGGCCACTCCCTGGTTCAGCAGGTGCCCGTGGGCGTTGTCGCTTGCATCACACCCTGGAACTATCCGCTGCATCAGATCACCGGCAAGGCCGCACCGGCCTTGCTGGCCGGTTGCACCGTTGTGCTGAAGCCCTCGGAGCTGGCGCCTTCCAGTGCTTATCTGCTGGCCGAGGCCGTTTCGCAAGCCGGCCTGCCGCCGGGCGTATTCAACCTGGTCCATGGGTCGGGCAGCGAGATCGGCGAAGCGCTGGTGTCCCACCTCGGCGTGGACATGATCTCTTTCACCGGCTCGACGCAAGCCGGCAAGCGAATCGGCACGATGGCCGCGCTGGGCGTAAAACGAGTGGCGCTGGAACTGGGCGGCAAGTCGGCAGCATTGGTGCTGCCGGGCGCCGACCTCGCGGCCGCCGTCAAAGCCACCCTGGGAAGCTGCTTCCTCAATTCCGGCCAGACCTGTTCGGCCACCACCCGCCTGTTGGTGCCGCGCGAGAACTACGAACAGGCGGCGCATCTCGCGGGTGAGTTGATGTCGTCCTGGCGCATGGGTGATCCCGCCGACGCCGCCACGCGTCTTGGCCCGCTGGTCTCGCGCGCGCAGCGGCAGAAGGTGCGCGGCATGATCGATGCGGCGTTGGCCTCGGGCGCACGGCGGCTCGGCGCGGACGTGGCGTTGCCGGCTCAGGGCTTCTTCGTCGCCCCCACGGTGCTGCGCGACGTCACGCCCGAGATGGCCATCGCGCAGGAAGAGGTCTTCGGGCCGGTGCTGGTGCTGATGGCCTATGACGGCGTTGCCGATGGAATCGCCATTGCCAACGGCACCGACTACGGCCTGGCGGCCACCGTCTGGGGCCCGACGGCCGAAGCGCTCGCGATAGCGCGCCGGCTTCGCGCCGGGCAGGTCGACGTCAATGGCGCCCCTTTCAACCCCGCCGCTCCCTTCGGCGGCTTCAAGCGTTCGGGCCTGGGCCGCGAGAACGGGCGCTTTGGCCTGGAGGAATTCCTCGAACCCGTTTCCATCCAGCTGCCCATCAACTACTTCGAAGCATCATGAACTACCAGCAGATTCTCTACACCCTCGACGGCGCAACCGCCGTCATCACCCTCAATCGGCCCGAGCGCATGAACGCGCTGACCAAGGTTCTGGAAGCGGAGTTGCGCGACGCCATCGAACAGGCCGGCCGCGACAAGGAGGTCCGCGCCATCGTGCTTACCGGTGCCGGCCGGGCTTTCTGCGCCGGGATGGACATGGACGAGCTCGAAGTGCTCCCGCCGGACGACATCCAGGCGGCGCAGTGGATGCGGCCCTACGACATGAACCGGCGCGCGGACTATCAGACCCGGTACTCCTATTTCCCCGCAGCGCCCAAGCCCATCATCTGTGCCATTAACGGTGCGGCCGCCGGGCTGGGCCTGGTGATGGCGCTGTACAGCGACTTTCGCATCGCCTCGGAGCAAGCCGTGTTCGCCACGGCCTTCGCCAAGCGCGGCCTGATCGCCGAGCATGGCATCGCCTGGATGCTGCCGCGAGTCGTCGGCCATGCGAATGCCACCGACCTGCTGCTGACTTCGCGCAAGGTCCTGGCGGGCGAGGCGCTGGCGATGGGGCTGGTGCACAAAGTGGTGAGCGCCGACGAACTGGTGCCACAGGCGATGGCGTTGGCCGCCACACTCACTGCCGATGTGTCGCCGCGCTCGGTGCGGGTGATGAAACGCCAGTTGTGGGAAGCGCCATTCCAGTCGCTGGGCGAAGCGGTGACACTGGCCAACGCCGAAATGTTCACCAGCTTGCAAAGCGAAGACTTCAAGGAAGGCGTGGCTCATTTCCAGGAACGGCGGCCTGCACGCTTCACGGGCCGCTGAAGGAGGGTGTTGTCATGCCGGACCTGATCCGGCATCCACAGCGGCCCTGGCGGCGGCACAATGGGCCCAGGAGACTTCGCTATGAAAGCTCACCCTGTCCAGTTGGCCCGCCCCGGCATCCGGCGGCGGCCCGTGCTTTCCGCCATTGCCTTGGGCTTGGCTGCGCCCCGGTGGCAGGCGGCCCGTGCCGCCGATGCCTGGCCCGCCAAGACCGTGCGCATCATCGTGCCGTTTGCGCCGGGCGGCGGGGCCGACAGCTCGGCGCGGGTGCTGGCTGAAGTGCTGGCGCCGCAGCTCGGGCAACCCGTCATTGTCGAGAACAAGCCAGGTGCCGGCAGCGCCATCGGCGTCACGGCGGCGGCCCAGAGCAAGGACGGCCACACGCTGCTGATGGGAAGCAACAGCATGGTGATCAACCCCTCGCTCAATCCCGCGATCGGTTACGACGTGGCGCGCGATTTCGACGCCGTGGGCATGGTGTCCGCGCAGCCCCTGGTGCTGGTGGTGCCTGCGGCCTCCAAGATCCAGTCCGTCGCCGACGTGGTGGCGCAGGCCAAGGCCAACCCCGGGCAGCTGACGGCGGGCAACAGCGGCAACGGCACGCTCGCGCACCTGGCCTCGGAATTGTTCGGGGCGCAAACCGGCATCGCGCTCACGCCCGTGCCCTACAAGGGCGAAAGCGCCTTGATGCCCGACCTGCTGGGCGGCCTGGTGTCGCTGGGTTTCTTGAACCTGCCCAGCGTGATCGCGCACATCAAGTCCGGGCGGCTGCGCGCACTGGCCGTGTCGTCGCCCCAGCCAGTGGCCGACCTGCCGGGTGTGCCGACATTTCGTTCGCTCAACTACCCCTCGCTCGAGGTACAAGGCTGGGCCGCGCTGGTGGCGCCCAAGGGGACGATACCGGCTGAGGGCCTGGCGCGGTTGGAAACCCTGCTGGCTGCGGCCCTCGCCTCCGACACGGTGAAGCAGCGTTTCACGACGCTGGCCGTGGCGCCGGTGGTCATGAACCGCACGGCGACGGACCAGTTCCTCAAAGCCGAGGCCGCACGCTACGGCGGCATCATCAAGGCCCGCGGCATCAAGGCCGATTGAGCCATGTCCAACGGCGCAATCCTCAACGCCGATGTGCTGGTGTGCGGCGGCGGCCTGGCCGGCACCATGGCGGCCGTGGCCGCCGCGCGGCATGGCGCGAACGTGCTGCTGGTCGAGCGTTACGGCTTCTTGGGCGGCAACGCCACGGCCGGCGCGGTAGCGCAGTTCAACAGCTGGCAGACCGCCAACGGGCGCCCTGTGATCGCCGGGCTCGCGAGCGAAGTCGTTGAGCGGCTGGGCCGCTACGGCGCCGCGGGCGAGCACCAGACTTTCGTCATGTCCACCGGCCACAAGATGGACCGGGTCGAATACGCGCCCGAGATCCTCAAGCTGGTGCTGGACGACATGATCACCGAGGCCGGCGTGCGCCCGCTGCTGCACGCCAACTTGCTGCGGGTATCGAGTGCCAACCGCCGGATCGAGGCCGTGGAGGTGCTGACCAAGAGCGGCGTGATGACCATCAACCCGCGCGTGCTGATCGACAGTTCCGGCGACCTGGATGCGCTGCACCGCGCCGGCGCCCGCTTTCTCGAACTCGAGGAGAACGAGTCATTGCAGCCCGCCACGATGATGTTTCGCTTCGGCCCCATAGACTTCGACCGCTTCCACGCGCTCGCGCCCGCCGAACTGGCCGCACTGGCTCGCAAGGGGTTCGAGAGCGGAGAGCTGGCCCGCGCCGCGCTGCACGCGTCGCGCGACCCGTTCTCCGACGATGGCTGGTTCAACATCAGCCGGCTCGCCATCGACGCCACGGATGCGATGGCGCTGGGCCGGGCCGAGATCGAAGGCCGGCGCCAGGCTTGGCGGGCGGCCGGCTACCTGAAGGCCCACGTGCCGGGATGCGAGCGGGGGCAGCTGCGCTCCTTTGCCACCCAGGTCGGCGTGCGCGAGACCCGTCGCATCGAAGGCGACCATGTGCTGAGCGCGGAAGACCTCTTGCAGCCGGTGCAGTTAGACGATGCGATCGCGGCAGGCGCGTACCCGATCGATATCCATCCCGCCGCTGGTGGCGGCCTGGATTACCGAGGGTTGGGCGAGGATCACGCCTACCAGATCCCCTATCACAGCCTCATCCCCGTGAGTTTCAACAACGCGCTGGTGGCGGGCCGCGGGATCTCGGCGACGCACACGGCGCTGGCGGCGATCAGGGTGATGACGATCTCCATGGCCGTGGGTCAGGCGGCCGGTACGGCTGCGGCAATGGCGGCCCGGGCGGTCGCTTCGGCGGCCAGCGTGCGCGGCGTGCCGGTGGGTGAGCTGCGGGCGACGCTTCTGCGGGACGGTGCGGTGTTGCGCTGAAAGCGCCATGATCAGCCCCAAGCGCGTCCTTCACCTCTTCGTCAAGGCCGGCAAGGCCTGGGCCGACGATTACGCCCCGAGCATGGGGGCCGCCATCTCCTACTACACGGTGTTTTCGGTGGCGCCGCTGCTGGTGATCGTGATTGCCATGGCGGGCGCGATGTTCGGGCGCGAGGCGGTGCAGGGGCTGATCGTGGCCGAGTTGAGCGGCTTGATCGGGAAGGACGGCGCGCGGCTGGTTCAGAACCTGGTCGTCAGCGCCAGCGACACCAGCAAGGGCCTGGTGGCCGGGCTGATCAGCCTGTTCGTGCTGATCGTCGGTGCCACCACGGTGTTCGCCGAGTTGCAAAGCGCGCTGGATCGCATCTGGCACGTGCCCGAGTCGCAGAAGCCAAAGGGCGTCTGGGCCATCCTGCAGGCGCGGCTGCTGTCTTTCGGCCTGATCCTCGGCCTGGTGTTCCTGTTGATGGTGTCCCTCGCCGTGAGCGCGGGCACGGCCGCGCTGGGCTCCTGGGCCGGCGGGCAACTGCCGGGCTGGGAGGCTACGGTGCAGGTGATCAACATGGTGGTGACGTTGACCATCAGCACCCTGCTGTTCGCGATGATCTACAAGCTGATGCCCACCGCGCGCATCGCGTGGGTTCGCCGCCGCGGGCTCGCTGGTGGTGCTGCTGGCGTGGGTGTACTACGCGGCGCAGGTCTTCCTGTTGGGGGCGGAGTTCACCAAGGTCTACGCCGATGAACATGGCTCGCTCGTGGCGGCCAAAGCGATGACGGGGACGGCGGTAACGGCCGTGGCCGGCATTCCGCCCGAGGTGAAGGCGGCCAGGCCGGCAGGCACGCACCGGGAGCGGATGAAGAAAAAGCGTGGATCCCGAAAATCGTAGCCGGATGAGCCGCGTGCTGAATTGGAATCCGACCCGATTTCCCTCCCTCGGCTGACATGGTTTGGGGCAACGCCGGGCTACAAAAAGGGAAATCGGGAGAACCAAATGCTCACCCCCAAACACCTCTTCAAGCTCTTCGTCAAGGCCGGCAAGGCCTGGTCCGATGACCTCGCTCCCAGCATGGGGGCGGCCATCTCGTACTACACCGTGTTTTCGATGGCGCCGCTGCTGGTGATCGTGATCGCCATGGCCGGCGCCGTGTTCGGCCGCGAGGCCGTGCAGGGGCAGATCGCGGCCCAGATGTCGGGCCTGATCGGGCCGCAGGGCGCCGACTTGGTCCAGGGCATCGTGGCTGCCGCCAGTGACAGCGACAAGGGTCTGGTGGCCGGGCTGATCAGCCTGGGCGTGTTGATCATCGGCGCCACCACGGTGTTTGCCGAGCTGCAAAGCGCGCTCGATCGCATCTGGCATGTGCCGGAGGCGGAGAAGCCGCAGGGCATCGTGGCCATCCTGCGGGCCCGGCTGCTGTCTTTCGGGCTGATCCTGGGCCTGGTGTTCCTGTTGATGGTGTCGCTGGCCGTGAGTACCGCGACTGCGGCATTGGGTACCTGGATGGGCGGGCAATTCCCGGCATGGGAAGCGACGATGTACGTGCTGAACATCGCGATCTCGATGGGCTTCACCACCCTGCTCTTTGCCATGATCTTCAAGCTGATGCCCACCACGCCCATCGCCTGGCGCGACGTCTGGGTGGGCGCATTCGTGACGGCCGCTCTCTTCGAGGTAGGCAAACTTCTGATCAGCCTGTACCTGGGCAAGAGCACCATCACCGAATCGTTCGCGGCGGCGGGCTCGCTGGTGGTGCTGCTGGCGTGGGTGTACTACGCGGCGCAGATCTTCCTGCTGGGGGCCGAGTTCACCAAGGTGTATGCCGACGAGCAAGGCTCGCTGTCGGCCGCCAAGGCGATGACGGGCACGGCCGTCACGGCGGTGGCGGGCATTCCGCCCGAGGTGCCGGCTGCCAGGAGCGGAAGTTAAACTGTGCCACTTCAAGTCAACTTGAAGTGAAGGGGCAAGAGCATGGACATAGCCGAAGTGGCGCAGCGATCGGGCGTTCCGGCATCGGCGCTGCGTTTCTACGAGGAAAAGGGCTTGATCGCGTCTACCGGCAGGCAGGGGCTGCGACGCGTGTTCGATGCTGGCGTGCTGGAACGGCTGGCGCTGATCGCGGTGGGCCGCTCCGCCGGCTTCTCGCTCGATGAAATTGCGCTGATGTTCGCGCCGGAAGGCCAGCCGCGCATCGACCGGAAGATGCTCTTGGCCAAGGCGGAGGAGCTGGACGGGACGATCCGCAAACTGACCGCCATGCGCGATGGCCTGCGGCACGCCGCCGCCTGCCGCGCGCCAAGCCACATGGAATGCCCCACCTTCCGCCGCATCCTGCGGGCCGCAGAGGCGGGCGCTATTGGCGCGCGAAGCAAGAAGAAGTTGTCAAGCCGGGCTTGACCCACTACTGTCCGGAGATATTTTCAAATAGTGAAAACTGCTGAGAAGCCTCGATTTCGTCGTCGAGATCGACGGCTTTGAGCAGGAGCACATCGATCGGTACCCGATCAAAAAGTGACAGGCTCAGTACCTGCAGGATGGTGTGTAGCGTGGCGGTGAGTTGGAGCCGCTTCTTCACGATCGCCACCAGCACATAGGTAGCGATTGCGATCCAGATTTGCGTCTTCACGGCGTTGGCGCTGTTGCCCACAAATGCCTTGATGCGCAGGTTCTGTTTGATCCACTTGAAG